>CASFBF010000011.1 GCA_949292985.1 uncultured Bacillota bacterium | reverse complement strand
TGAAAAGCGGGCTAAAAAAATAGAGGAACTTCAAAAATTAATTAGTGAAGCAATTGATAGCGCTCTTGATGCAGAAGATGAATTTTTGAAAAACATACAACAACTAGACCCTTTGAGCCAGAATTTACTTATGGAGCGCTACATGACTGGCAAGCCGCTTAATCGCATTATAAAAGAGTTTAATTATAGCAGGGCACATATTTATAGGCTTTATGATGCCATTTTTGAAAAATTTCCTAAAAATTTAAAAGATGGGACGAAATGAGACTTTTTTCTATGATATAGTGTAAATGTGAAGAAATATAAAAACTTCACATTTGTTAATTCCAGGTTTTCTAACAGGTAGGAAGGCGCCGATAATTACCCTTTTGTAAATGATAATTTAGTAACGAATAGGGAAATACCGCTGGGCGCGCTGGTGGGGTTGAAAGCGGTATATGGTTGAGCTTCGGGCATGACTGAGGCTTTGCCAGTTAAAACAAATCTTTAGACATATTAAACAACCTGATAAGTCATGCATGAGTGGACGTGAAAAGATATTTCACTTGCGCAAATGAATAGATCGTTGGCGGGTTTGGTTGTTTACCGTCTAATTAAAGCCGAGCACTCGGCTTTTTTATTGGAAAAGGAGAAGATAATGGCTAAAATGGGAAGACCTCGAAAAGAGTTTGACAAAGACCTTTTTATAGAACTTTGTAATATTCAGTGCACTTTAACAGAGATAGCTGGATGTTTTCGTTGTAATGTAGATACGATTACAGATTGGTGCAAGCGTGAGTTTGGTGAAACTTTTTCCGAAGTTTTTAAAAAATATTCACAGGATGGGAAAATAAGTCTTCGCCGTGCGCAGTTTCGATTAGCGGAGCGTAATGCACCTATGGCTATATGGCTTGGCAAACAATATCTTGGTCAAAAAGACAATGTTGAAAGTGATGAAGATAATGAAGAATTGCTAAGCGAATTAAAGAAAGTTGAAATTAAGTTTGTTGATGCAGGCGGAGGGAGTGGTAGAATAAATGATGGAAGTGGCGAAACCATATGACAGATTATACAAAACCAAAAAGAAACGAATTTTAATGTATAACCCACGATTATCGGGGAAATCGAAAGCAATGGCTCAATTCTTAGAGTATGTTTGTATGAAATATCCAGGAAAAGATATTTTAGTTGGGCGAGCAAACTATAATGCTTTGGAAGATAGTTTGTTTCAAGAAATTTTAGAAGTTCAAGAAGAAATAGGAATAAACAATTTTTTCAAACCCAAAAAGGCACCGTTAAGGATGACGACAAAATTAGGCAATAAAATACTCTTTAAAGGGATTGGTGGAGCAGATTATTCAAGAACAAGAGGAATAAAATCTGTCAAAAAGTTTGCGCTTGTGGTTTTAGATGAAGTTCAACAATTGAAAGATGAATTAAGTTTAAAGCATGCAATTTCCACATTCATGCGAAATATGGACGACACTATTGATTCAAAGATTATAATTGCTGGCAATCCACATGAAATAAAAGGACATTGGTGGAATCAGTATTGCAAGCGAATGCGAAGTGCACCAAACTATGAGTTTATAGATGCCACTTATCTTGACATTGAAAAATATTTGAGTAAAGATACTCTGGAAGAGATTGAAATTGAGCGGGAATTCAATCCGGCACAGTATAAATTTATGTATTTAGGGTCATTGGACGAATTGCAAGGAGGCGCTTATGGGCAGTTTAAAAGAGAGAAACATTACATAACAGAAGAACAGGCGGAGGAACTATTTGCAGGAGAAAGAATCGCATATGTGATTTTTGGTGGTGATGGTGCCATCACGCACGATGCAACTTGCATTTGCCCGGTTGCAATTCTTACTAGTGGCAGAGCACTCGTTTTAGAGCGCTTTTTTTATGACCCAATAGCAAGCGGTCAAGTTCTGTCTACCTTGCAGTTGGTTCAACTTATTAAACGCTATCTAAATGCCCTAGAACAGAAATATCAATTTACAAGACAATATTGCGAAAAGATTTTTGCAATTGATTGTGCCTCCGCCGATTTAATTATGCAACTTAGATATGAGTTGGACAGCAGTTACATAATTAAATCGTTTACAGACAAGCGCATCATCCAAAACAACAATATCGTGAACGACGCGTTTGCTAAAAATGTTCTTTATATTAAAAACTTTGGAGGGCAGTATTTGTGGCACAACGGGAAGATGATGAAAGAAGACCCGTTGATTGAACAGTTGGAAAGTGTTGTTTGGAAGAACTATAAATTGGATCCTGCGGTGCCCAATGATTGCACGGACGCTCTTACATATGGGGTTAATTACTATTTTATGAACCCAGATAATTTGGCTTTCCCAGAAAGAAAAAAAGTTTATGGATAGGAGGAGAAAATGAATATTAAACTTGAAGATTTGTTAGGGGCAATTCTGACTAACAATGTAAATATTAGTGATAGAAAATACGCTATGATGCTAAATGAGGTGGCTAGGACTTATGATAAAAATAATGATGTTAAACAAAGCCACAAACCAACATTACAAGAACGTAGAGAGCGTGTGAAATCTAACTTTTATGGTAGTGTGGTGAATTTGCTTTTTCAAATTTTAAGCACGGTTAACTCATTGGCGGAGGCGCTTCCAGTTATATATGCGATTGCTGAAAAAGTTGGCGTAGAGTTTGAAACTGTTGAAACAGAAGAAGATAAGGCGATGAAAGCGGCTGCTGAATTTCTCAAAGCGAGTGCAGAAAAGAAGAGAGCCGAAGCAGAGGCTGTTAGAGAGGTGAAAAATGGCTAGTCCTAAACAGTTTGCGATTTTGGTCTCAATGGGGTATACTAGGAATGAAATTGCCGAGATGACAGAAAAAGAGGCTTGGGACATCATAAGCCGAGGCAAGGGCACAACTAATGGAAACACAGACGCATCTTCTCATAAAGACTATGTAAAAACTATTAATTGTAAAAATTTGCAAGAACTTGATTTAGAAATTAGTGAAAATTTAAACAAAATTTGCAACGATGATGTAGAAAACAGCATTATAATAGATAAAAACGGCAATGTGTTTGCATTAAAGGGAGATAAGAATAGGGTTTCACTCTCAGAAGGAGTAAGTCTTGATGGAGCAGTTTCAATACATAATCACGTTGTTCCGCATTCGTTTAGCAAAGAAGATTTAATGGTAATTTCTGAAAACTTGGGAGCAGAATTTTATTTAACTGATACGGAAAATGTGTATTGGGCAAGAGGATTAAAGAAAATTGATAAACCTTATAACGAATTCTATATTAAAGCTTTAACGCTTATTCAAGAAAGTAAAGGTGACACAGAACAGCCAGAACACTATATTATGGAAGTGTTAAAAAAAGAGGGGTATGTTGATTATGAGAGATATAGAAAAGGAAATTAAAGATACTTATAATGAATGGTATGAAGAGGTTTGCAAAGTATTAGATAAATACAAAGATTACAAACCTAATGGGTTCGATGGAGATTGTTCGGCCGCATTATATCCTGTAAATAAAAAATACTCAGCCAAATTAAAAGAATTGGAAAAAATAAAAGGAGAAACGGATGGAAGAGAAACAGATGCTTGATAATGTTTTTCCGCCAATTCAGCAAGTTTATACAGCAAATCAACCAATTTTGAACGAGTGGACCAACCACTCGTCTTTTTATGCCATTTATCCAAGTTATTATTACACATTTGCAAATCAATGGCTTAGAAAATGGCTCGCATGGTTTGATGGATATGTTCCTGGCATTCACGATGGACAGAGTGGAATTATATCAACAAGGCTTGCAACCACGTTGTGTTATAGACTTGCGGAACAAGTATATGGCGGAGGATTACTATATTCAGCAAATAATGATACGAGAAAAAGTAGGGCAGCGTTAAAATTTCTATCAATAAAATGGAGCGAAGACGCGGATTTTCCAAACCAGGCTTTGAAAGCGTTTGTTTTGGCGGCCGCTGGCGGAACGTCTTATGCGAAATTGAATGTAGGTTCAAATAAAGAGGCTTGGGTTGACACATGGCGCGCAGACCAGTGTTATGCTGATTTTGATTTTAAGGGTAAAATTACTCGTGCGGAATTTATTGTTGCAAAGTATGTTAAAACGGTGCCAAATCAATCTGAAAAGAATGAAAACTTCTTCGTTGTTGAGGAAAGATTTTTTGCAAATGTTCACGACAATAAAAAATACAAAGAGAACTTCAAAGAGCAAATAGAAAAATTGGCGTTACCACTAAGCCTTGAAATCAATAAACCATATGTTAGTTACAAAGTTTATCGCATGCAAGGAACTGTGAGTGATTTTAATCAAGTTGCTGATAGAGGGCGAGCGCTTGGTTGGGAAGAAATACCAAAGTCGGTTAAAACTTCAATAATTGAAAGTTACGGGACTATTCGCTTAAACATTCCACAAAGATTGCCATTTGTTAGTTTAGGTGTCTATGCATTTAAGTGGACGCCTTTTATTTCTAATCTACCGCAATTACCATTTGGCGAAAGTTTGGTGGCGCGAATTCAAGGGTATCTTTTTGAATATGATTTCATGAATTCTTGCATGAACACAGATTTCTATTTAGGTCGAGGGCGTGTTCTAGTGCCAAAATCATTGCAATCGCCACAACAAATTAATTTAAATGGCATGTCAACGCCTACCGCATATAATAGTGGGTTGGACAGTTTCCTTTTTACAAAAGTGGAGTATGCGTCGACAGAAGATAAGAAACCAGAGGCAATTCAATTTGATTTGCGTTCAACTGATTGGCTTACAGCGCGAAATCATTTACTGGAATGCATCGCGACTGCGATAGGCATCTCGCCAAGCACAATTGCATCTTATTTACAAGATAGTAGTGCGCGCACGGCGAGGGAAATTTCTTCTGAGGAAAGTTCTACTGCGCTGTTTGTTGAAAACAGGCGAAAATTATTTACACCGGCTATTAACGATTTAATTAAAGACGTGTTGATGTTTTATGGTTATGAAGACACGATAACAGTTAAATTTTCAAAATCTGGACAAACCAACACAACTTTGGTGACAGAGAACACTGTGGTGGCCTATAACGCACGATTAATTTCACAATACCAAGCGGTTAAGAATTTAAATCCGGACATGAATGAAGAGGAGTTGCAGGCTGAGATAGCAAGAATAAATAGCGATGAAGAAAGGTTTTCGCGTATTCAATCTGCTATGCAGTTTGATGACGATTCAGGCGATTTTGGTGATAATATTATAAGCAAAAACGAGGATGTAGATGAACCAGGAGAAAATCAAGAACAGCAAATTGAATTGGCAAGCGAAGATACTGGAAGAAGCGCAGAGTCAAATCAAGATGGTGATAAAACAAGCAATATTAGGAGAGGCTGGTTATCAAAACTATTCAATCGTAAAAAAGAAAATCAATAAAATTATCACAGAAGCAACAGGACAGTTGGAGAGTCAAGATTTAAAAGAAAAGGCAAAGAATTCTTTATTAAAGTTTAGCGACAGGATATTATGGCAAAGTATGCAAGAGTTGGGGGTTCCAAGACTGTCTTTACCTCTTGCTGTTTCGTTGATCATAAGCGGTCATGGGATACAGTCGACTATAAATAACTTTATTATCGAAGAAGGAAAAATCCCTCCTGAAAGAACAGCATATAAAATTAGGAACAAGTATAGTCAAGAATATATGAAACGGGTAAAAAAAACCCTTATGAAAATGGCGGATGATACTGCAAAATATGGCGAGCATGTTAGTCTTCGCAATTTGGCCGAAATGACAGTGAGGTATGAAGATGCGTTGCAAAATATTGAAAAACTTAAAGACAGAGGTGTAAATTTTGTTGTTTCAACAGTTCACGCAAATTGTTCGAAGAGATGTGCTAAATGGCAGGGAAAGTATTATACGTTGGACAACACATATCAAATTTATGATGGCAAACGTTTCCAGCCACTTTCTAACGCGACGGACATTTATTATACAACTAAAGCAGGAAAGACTTATAAAAATGGGCACATAACAGGTTTCAATTGTAGACACAAACTGCTCGAATATAAGCCAGGAATGCGGATACCAAGATACCCAAGTAAATTGATTGAAAGTGAGCGCAAAGTTGATATTAAAATGCGTGCTTTTGAAGAAGAAATAAGAAAACAAAAAGAACTTGCTAGTTTATTTAAAGGTGTGGATGACAAAATCTATAAACAGGCGAGAGCAAGGGCAACGGAATTAAACAAAAGATATATCGCATATGCGACAAATCATAAAAGGGCATATTACCCGAGCAGGGTTACAATTTTTTGACCGAAATTGGCCTAATCTTGAAGTCGTAAAACTATGAGAATTAGATGTTAAGAGTTCATTGGAAAGCGCGCTGGCGCGATTACTATGAAATACTTTTTTAATATCTAAAAAGGCAAAGGATATCCAAAAAACTTAAAAAAGGAGAAAAGAAAATGTTTGGGAAAAAACAAAGTGTTTCAGTGGAAAAAATCCTTGAACTTGTTTCAGAGTTAAAAGATGACGAAAAGGAAGAACTTTTAAAATCGTTGTCAAAAATCGAGGAATTAGAGTCAGAGGATGCCTCAGAAACAGAGCCTTCAAACGCTGAGGATGAAAAACAAGAATACACAGAAAACGAAGGGGACATTGAAGAAAACGCTGATGACGGTCAAACAGAGCAAAACGAAGAAAATGATTTGAGAGACGCATTATCGGCAAAAATTGATGCTTTGATTGAAGAGTTCAATGCGTATAAAGAACGAGTTGATTCAATTTATCAAAGAATCGAAGAGGTGGAGCAGCCTGTTGAAACCGTAGGCTTAGCAAAACAAAGAGATGTTGAGCCGGCGGAAGATGAAGACGAAATGTCTGCTCACGAGTATGCCATGAAGCATGCTAAATACTAAAATTAAATTTAAAAGGAGAAATAAAAATGGCTTATACAGGAACTAACATGTCTGCTCCAAAATTGGACGGACAAGCACTAAGAAGATATACTTCTAAAAACATTAAGGAAAACATTTTTCAGGAAATACTTGCTCTTCCTGAAAAAGGGATAACAGAGCAGTTTAGTAATGACACAGACGCAAGCGAGATTAGAATTATCAGGCAAGTTGTGCCAGATATTAAAGCACGTAGACTTGGTGCCAGTGTAAACGGAGGATATTTCAATTCTAACGCACCAAAAATGCCACAGTCTGCTGAATATGGTTTGAAAATTCTTTATATGATTGACGACCAAATTGACTTTCCAACCGTCATGGACGAGATGGTAGAACTAGGCGTGGCAGAAGCAACAACCAAAGCGGTTGCTGGTCTCGTTGCGCGCAACATCAACGCTTCAACAATCGCACATCAAATTGCAGCAGTAGTTAATCAGGAAATTGCCACGGCAAATTCTACAAATAATGTTGTAGTGGATGCTACTGGAAATATTAAGGATGCACTTTTTACAGCGAGTGGCCTTTTGGATGATGGCGATGTAGATAACGGCGTTGATACCTTTGATATCAACAGAAGACAAGGCTTTCTTAGAGCATCGGCAAGAGTTGACCTTTTGAAAAGTGGCCAAATTATTGTTGGCGGTTCTAATTATGCACAAGAGATGCTTGCAAGGGGTGCTATCAGCCCAAATACATACAAGCAAGATAAACTGCAATATGTAGGCGAAATTGACGGAACACCTTTCTGTGTTGTTGCAAAACCTGTTTGGGATTTGGCAGAAGAATATTGCCAACTTACTGCTGGTTCACTTGCTTCTGTTCTTGGACTGGTTACTGCTGCTGATGCAACAGGTAGAGCACTTGCTTTCAATAACTCAGTTAAGATTATTGATTGCCCAAGAGGACAGGGTAAGACTGCACAATACAAATATCGTTGGGGCATTGAATGCTTCTTCTATAAAGGAATTGTTCCTATTCTTAAAAATGGAACCACCCTTAAAAGCATTTCAAGCACTGCAATCACAATTGAAGCGCCAGGAAGCGTTACAAGTCTTGGTGATTAAAAAAAGAGCGCAAGCTCTTTTGTGACGGGATAGGAAACAAGCAGCAGTTCGATTCTGCTACCGTTAGGAGGATAACATGAATAATAAAATAAACAATGAAGAAATGTTTTATGACGAACTATCACATAGGTTCGTTTTGACGCCAAAAGCGGTTTTAAATAACTTAGGTGAAAACTTAGAGATGCGGCTTAATAAGAAGCGAGCAAACAATGAAGAAAATGTTGCTCAAAATATTTTAAATCAAATTAGTTATGAAATATACAATTATATTTATGCCCATACTCGCTATGAAGATTTTATAGAAAGAGTTATTCGTAAAGACGAGCAAGCAAGAAAAGTTATAAAAGATGCAATGTTGCAACAGGTTGCTTACACATTAGTAAACGGCTCTATATATTTGTATGGTGGCGTAGACATTCGCAAAGGAATAAAAATGGATAATTTTTACGACAGAGCAATAGCACCTCTTGCAAAGATGATTTTAAATAAAACAATAGACAAACTAGGCGTTCCTCTAACTTACACTGGGCAATATACGATTTTAAACATGTATTGTGAGGCAGAAGATGATTGATGAACTTTCAAAAAATCCTCAAGATTTTTTTAGTGGTTACAAATTTTCAAACACTGCATCAAAAGATGGTGAATATTTTGAATACCAAATTTTGAATGATGAAAGAAAAACCTATGGAACAGTAATTAACAACTTAATTAAAACGCAAGGGCGAACAACTATAAAAACAAGTTGGCATTTGGATTGGGCGCCTCGCCAAATTGTGGTTGACCAATTTGGCGATAGATTTAAAATACAAGAAGTAGTTAAAATGCCGGTTGAGGTTTTTCCACAAGTATATTTAATAGGTGTAAATCCATCTGTTGATTTTGTATTGAGCCTTGTGGCTATTTCTAATCCAATGGAGGTTAACAAATGACACAAGTAGCGATTATGCGTAGACTTTTAAAATATATTCAAAAAAGAACCCCTTTTGACACAGGGGATCTTTGCTATAGCACTAAAATAAAAAGAATGAAACCAAACACTTGGGAATTGTATGTCGACTCAGGAGGCAATCCATATTTAAAAGACTATACATATGGAATGGCGCCATATGTGCCTTTTGTTAATGAAAAATGGGTAAGCACCAAATGGCATGGTAGGCAAAATCCCAATGAAAATTATTGGAATAAAAGCGTTGAACAAGCAATTTCAATGTTAGCAAAAATACTAGAGGGGGAATTGGAACGTGGAACTAATTCAAGAAAAAATAGTTGAATGGTTAGAAACAGGACTTAATAGTTATCAAGAGAATTTAAAATTTAAATTATTTTTAACTTTGGGTGATTACAAGAATGCATATAGAATTGGAAATGAAGTTGAACGTAGAACTTATGGAATTGTCGATTTTTTGCCAGCGACGTTATTGCCTATTCCTAATATAAATATGTTTGAGACAACAGCGAACATTGAATTTGCTGTTAATATTGATACGCTGGATATAGATGCTGATGGAAATTATAACAGCATTAAAGAAATTTTAAAAGTTGTGAATGGATTTGCAAGAGAAAAAAATGCAAGTCCTTTTTATTTGCAGGCAGATGAAGTCCAATATCAAGTCGTCCCATTGTTTGAACTTGCAGACGATCAAGAGATTTCAATGCAAACAAGCGATATGGGTGAAATCATCCCTGTTGGTTTTAGCGTGCGCTTTGTTGTAACAGAAAACATCGCGAACGGCAATTCTTATGAACTTTATATTAACGATAAAGAAATAAATTTTGAGCAGTTAACCTTAACTAAGGCAAGGGTTGTTAATCAATACAGTTTTAGCGAAGAAGGAAATACAAAAGGCGAGTCTTTGCAAGGAACCTTCGGCATTGATTTTGTTATGCCTCAGTTTTTAGATGACCCGACAGATGCCATTGTTAAAGATTTATGCGGGTCAAACAACGCACTGATAAATAATGTAAAATTGTTGGTGCCAAATGCAAATGGTGAAAAAACGACTAATTTTTACACAATGAAATATGGAAACGAAACGGCAACTATCGTAAGGTCGAGTAATGTTGGGATAAATGTCGGGCTATACGAGGCAAAACCTTACTCTCTTCAAATAATTCAAGACGGGAATGTAGAATTACAATGCGTTCGCCTGTATTCACAAAATCCATTTAGCCAACCAAATGAGATTATCGCTGAAAACGGAAATTTATATTTTAAAGATATAATTAAAATTACAGTAGAAAGTATCGCTGGGGGGTATCAAGTTTCATCATGTAAAATAAATGGACAACCTTATAATTTTGGGGATGAAATTACTGTTGATTCAAATATTATTGTTGAGTTAGAAACAGAGCCATTAGAAACTTACAAATTAACTATTTCTGCCGAGCACGCTATTATTCTTTGTGAAAGAATAAGTTCATTAAACAGTGCGGCTAACATAGGGCCGCTACAAAACAATGCCGACATTTTTGAAGGAGATATTTTAAAAATATCTTTTGAAGCAGAAATAAATTACTCAGTTGATGAAATCTTTATAAATGGCGAAGAGCTTACGAGTGAACAAATTACAGTTTCAGGAAATATCACAATTACGTGCGAAACTACTTATTATAAGCCATTGACACTTACATTGCAAACAAACAATGTCTCTGTTACGATAGAGCGATTGTCTTCACTCTATCTCGCTGCGGGGATAGGAAATATTTCGGCAAGCGATTCAATTTATGCTGGAGATGTTTTAACGTTTGATGTTGTTGCTGATACAGGCAAAGAAATTAGTGAAATAACAATAACGTCAACTCAAACAGGGGCGCAGATTCCTTACGAGAACAATTCTAATTATACAGTAGAAGAAAACGTCTTATTCACTGCTGACGCGGGCGAATGGATTTTGTTAGAGAACAATAGAACAATTCTTCCGCTCACATATGCAGAAGATATTGTAGGCTATGAAGGAACTATCGCAATAGATGGGCTTGTGGTTGGACGGAAGTTAAGATTCTCTGGTTATGCTAGTTATATCCCAAACAACCAACAAATAAGTAAAAATAATGTGATTTTTGCTACTAATGAAAGCGATAACTTAGTTTTTTCACAAGAAATATTTAATTCTACTGGCGAAACCGCTGCGCAAATTGAATTAACTATATTGCTTCAAAGCAATAACGCATTAACTTATCGAAATTATACAACAAATGGTGATGAGGGGCATTTCCAAGAGTTGCATATAACAAAACTTGAACAATGGGTGTAGGAGGCTTATATGTCAAAAAATCAATATGTGCTTAGAGTAGAGTTTAATGGCGGCAACGAAGGTCAGGATGCACAAACAGAAGCGCGGGACAAGCAAGCAAAAGTAGGGAAAGCCTTGACAAATTACATTAAGGCCCAAGCAGTAATGCCATTTATAGAATTGGCAGAAAATGTTTATTTTAACAATTTGCAGACGACGACAGGCTCTACTCAACTTGTTGAAAGACAGCGGGCTGTTGTGGGCGTAGTTAAAGAAGGTATTAATATTTATAAAAGCACGATGGGAGGTATAGCCTTTGGGGCTGCCTTAGGGATGTCAACATTTACTGGCGGGTTGCTTGGCTTTGGGGCGGCTATCCTTAGTAAAGTATTTGGATGGGTTCAGCGAGCAAATGAAATCGAAAATAGTAAGAGAATAGAAAATATTAACCTTGATTATGCAAGAACGAGAGCAGGGGCAGCATTTAACAAGTCAAGGACGGGAGCATAAATGAAGATAAATAAATGTTTAATTAACGGCAAAGATTATTCGAGTTTTTTGCCATATCCGTATAAAGAAACAAAGGTTTTAGACGAATCGCTTGACAATGCGTCATTTGAACTTATAAACCTTAATGAAGCAACAGAGTTTAGACCTTTGACGCCTGTCTATTTAGAAATAACCGATGGCATAACAACAGAAAAAAGATATGCGGTGGTGACCAGTGACAACATATCAGAGAACATCCAATTAAAAAAATACAACCACCAAATTGGCATAATGGAAGAAACAAAATGTCTTGAACGATTTTTAATAGGCGGAAAGACGATTACAAATCCATTAATACAGGATTTTACAGAAATTATAGGACCTCCATTTTATATACAGACGGAAGGCATTACTGAAGAATGGCGTATTGCTAAATATTCTTCTCCATTTAATATTAACGAATCTTTAAAGATTGTAGATTTATGGGAGGACATAAGTGGTTGGCCAACCAATAAGTATTGTAAATTATATGATGAAAACAACACATTGTTGTATTATATTGATTTAGATTCAAGTAAAAATCCTGATGCGAATGCTTTTCCTCAAAACTTCAATTTTAATAAAGTGGGCACATATAGTTTAGAGTATCATATAGATAGCGGGAGTTTTGATAGAAATCCACAAACGCTTGTTATAAAAATAGATGTAATTAGATTCGTAAATAAGCCAAGTGTTAAAATGTTAGACAAATTTATCGAAACACTTTTAGAAACGGCTGAGGCTTTATATAAGGGAGAAGAGCCAAGATATAAGTTAAATGAAAAACAATTACAAGAGTTTGCTGATATAGCAACGCCAGAATTTGCTTTAAGTAATCAAATGACGCTTTGGGAAGCGCTAAGCGTGATAGGTGGATACCTCCATGCAATACCAAGACTTCGAAATTCAATTTTATATTTTGATGAACTGGGAGGCGCGGAAGAATTAAATTTTGATGCTAGTAAATATTCAATCAACGAGACATCGTGGGGAATAGAACAATATTGTTCAAGCATCGTGTCGACCGTTGATAATTTAGTCAATTTCGAACAAGAGGGAGCCATCAGTGAACCAGGCTTCGGTTACCAAACATTACGAACGGAATCTGGACAGGCCTATGTTTTAGAAGACAATTTGATTATCAAGACGCAATTTCCAATTGAGAAAGTCATAAAGTTAGAATGTGGTTATTTAAATGATGACAACAATACTTTAGTGGGTGACATTACGCCATTCGTTTACGAGAAAGCCGAATACGATTTATTAAGTTCATATGATGAAACCTACCCATATGCAAAATGTTATGCAATTTATTTTGTTCAAGGCGAAGCTAATATACAGGGATTGCAGTTTAAAGCGGACAACAGTATTACAAACATTGGAGATCGATTTAAAAATTATGCTATTCAAAACATAATAGAGAGAAAAACGGGGATTGAACAATCAATAATAGATGAAATTTTTGGATCGCCTGATGATAATTTTTATTTATTGCAAAATTTAATGTTTCGTGTAACATACATTCCTATCATTTCAGCGCAAGTAGAGCAGACTAAACAGAATATAAACGAATTGGGCTACACAAGCGAAATGGCATATAATCAAAATTCAAATTTAATCAACAGCCAAGCATATGGCGAAAATATGAAGGGCGTAGTGGCGCGGCTTGGGAATGTTGAGATAGTTAGAACATATATTGTAAGAAATCTTCATGAAATACCTAAAATTGGCGGCTTTGTAAAAATAAAAGGTGGCAATTATTATATATCAAACATGATTATAGAATACTATCAAACTTTTATTCAAGTGCAAATAGGGTTTAGTAAAGATTTTCAAAGATGGAACGAGTATGTTGGTATAAAAAACAATTTAAGATACTATGAAGTGTCGGAGAAACAAAGTTTAACGAGATACTGCCGCTTGAAAAATTATTGTATTGTCGGCGATAAAGATGCTAGTGATGGTTTGTCTGCTATTAAAGTTAACGGAATAAACAAAATAATAAATCAGTTCAGCAATAACTTGACGAGCGATAATGAAGTATTGATGGTTATTGCGACTACAAAAGATGAGGAAGAAAATGAAATTAAAACGGTTGCCTTGCCTTTAATAAGCCTGGGATTTGGAACAAGTTTATTTTTTGGAACAGCCTTTCAAGATAGTTATGCAGCAGGGGATAAGATTGTGATGGGGCCAACTCCAGATACGGAAAATATTAGAACCTTGCAGGCCGTCGAAATAGGAGATGATTATGGTGAGGCAAAATATTTAAGCCTGGATTATATAGAAAATTATCCAGTGCCGACAAATTATACTGAAATGAAAAAATATGGAGATGCGTTGCCAGAAATAAACTCAACAGAAAATGCAAGCAGTGTTTTTTCGATTAACGATTATATCTTTGATAAAGATAGCAGAGAAGTTCCAAATGTTGGATTTTTTGTCCATTTTATAACCAACGATAATGACATAATATTGGGCCCGGCATTAACTACTACCAGCAGGTTGGTGACAAACATTACAACAAATTATCAATTATATATATCACCATATAAAGTAAAAAAATTTGTAAACCAAATTGATTTAAAACCAATGACGTTAGTTTCAAATGCTATTTCTTCACAAAACATAACATTAGATGATGAAGGCAACCCTAAACAATTTCATTTAGGAGAATTTACGCCACCTGTTGACGGCGAGGCATGGGTAATCGTTAATATAGACGATGCAGGAAAAGCAACAGTGGTGATGGCGAAAAATAAAAAAATAACGAAAAATATGGCAGAGCAATTGCCATATTTTACATTTACAAGAAGATTACAGGAGGAAACATGATTACAATTATTCAAGCCAACGGAACAATAGTTAAGACTCAGCCAGACAGAGTTTATCAGGGCTCCAATAAGGCTAACCAAGTTGTATTAATTGGTGCTTATGCTCAAAATTTGATACCTCAAATATCATTTAAATTACCACAATCAGCCGACTACACATCGTTTGATTACATGATTCCTGCGGATATCCCTACAAACGAAGGGATATCTGTGTGGACATACGATTTGCCCTTAGCAGTAACACAAGAATACGGGAATGTGAAATACCAAATTAATGTGGAAGATAGCGACGGCGTAATTGTAGCAAGTGGGATATGTAGTTTTGAAGTTGAAAGAGGAAATTTACCAGACACATCTAACATTCCAGATTTGGAACCATTGGAGACTATAAAACAAATATTGCAGCAGTTATACGCGATTTATGAAAATGGAGACTTGTTAAGTAAAGGACTGTTGCCTTTTGACCTAACTTATAATTATCCATTAAACGCAACAATTTTTGATGTTAACACAAAAGATTTCTATGTGTCGCTTGTTGATAATAACATTGGAAATGAATTAACCGATACTACTAAATGGGTAAAGCAGTCTTTTGTTAAGCAAAACGCGATAGAAAACATTACTAGTAATCAAGTAAAAATTTCCAATTCCAGTGGGGGGTTCGCTGCTGGAAGCAATGCGCAGGCGATGAATGGAGGGGCAATAGGCAAAGGAGCCACAGACGCTGACGGAGGCGGCGCGGTAGGAGATTCCGCGTATACGACAACTGGTGGCGCAGTGGGAGCAGGAGCCAGAACGAGCACAGGCGGAACAGTTGGTTTCATGTCAAGTTCGAGTTCGGGCGGCGCGGTTGGCGCAGGAACTTATACAAGTACAGGTGGTGCAGTAGGCGCATATGCACGGGCAGATGATGGCGGAGGAGCAGTAGGGGCAAACAGCGTCTCTAAAAGTGGTTTTGCCGGAGGTAATAATGCAAAAGCAAATGCTGATGGCGCAGTTCAACTTGGGGAAGGAACCAACAACACTCCGAATACGTTTCAGTTTCGCTCGTTCCCTGTTCTAGATGCGAATGGAAAAGTTATTAAAGACAGGTTGCCTGCCGAAGTTTTCGGGTCTACAATATATGGCGGAACCTTTAATGGTGATGGAATTATTACTGCGTCCATTTATGCAGCAGAGTTAAGTGGTATGGATATTAGTGAAATTGACCTTTCAAAATATGTTTCATACTATTTTAAATGCAATGGAGAGAGTTATCTTTTATCCAATGAAGAATATCACCAGGGGGATGTCGCTTTATGCAATGGCGATATTCAACCTGCTTGGACCAAATTTGACAATACTGACCAGGTTACAAGCGTAAATGGCAAAACAGGCGCGGTTGTTTTAAATAAAGAGGATGTTGGCCTTACGATTGATGCTAAACTTTCAACAACTAGCGAAAATCCTGTTCAAAATAAAGTGATTTCAAATGCGTTAGGTAATAAAATCGCAATTAATGAAGTCGTTTCAAGGGAAGCGGTTCCAACAGCGTCATCTGATACACCCGATTTTGTTCAAACTGATGATGGGTTGGTTTATAAGAAATCTACCACGGCAGACGGCAACACATCTTATTCATATGAAGCGGTTGGCGGAGGCAGAGGTGGTATTGAACTTACAAATTCAAGTTTTCAAAACATGGAAGACGCAATTGATATGTGGACACCGAATACTGGCAAACAAGTCGCGATGGGAACAATTGATGTTAATACAGGCGCACAAGAAATGCTTGGTGTTGGCGATGGATCGATTGTTGGATTGCTGATAAATGCAGAAACTGGTGCTTCTAGTCAATTAGCGCTAGATAATGAGGGAAGTTTTGATCTTATAACTTTTGATGGGAACAATGAGGGGCATATTAGAATTGGACGAATTGGTGGCTCGCCTCAAAACCCTGAAAAAGGAATATTATTGCTATATGGTGACCATGAGTTAAAAGTGACATCAGACGGCATTAAACTAGACAATGCCGCACCTTTAACAGAGGCGAATCTTGCAGATGTGGAAACAGTTAAATCAGTAAACTCTAAAACACCTGACGACAATGGAAATGTCACAATTACTTCAACTGATTTAGGCTTGGGTGCTAATTTAATGAATTGGAGAACTGAACTCAGCGGTTCGCAAATGTCAATGTTAATTTGGAACAAAGATGATGTTGTTCTTTACAATTCAATTTTATATATTTGCATTTTAGGATATGGTTCTATGCAAACATCACCATTCCCTGATGCAGACCCGACACATTGGAAACCGCTTACTTTTACATCTGGAGGGTCTTCAAGCCAAACATTTACAGACATCAATAGCACATTTCAATTTATTCAAAGCCAGGCATGGGAAAAAATTATTAAACTTATTTTTATCCCAACAAATGCTGGTACGTTTACTTTATCAAGTAATATTATAAGCATTCCAATAGATGGAACACCTTCATTACAAACTTCGAATTATTCTTATGCGGCCACTACAACAAATACGCCAATAGTGTTTTATCCTCAAACAAAACAAGATGCTGGTTTTGATTCATTTGTTTATCAGTTTGCTCATAGACATAACAATGCTAATTTATTGTTGAATTGTAGGACCACGAGCGATGGAAGTATCTCTTTTGTAACAGCGATAGGTAACTTTGTAAATGCGACATCTTCATCAGCATCGATAGGCTCTACTTCTCAAACGCAATTTCAATCTAATTTAGTTGGAAGTTTTATTGTTTGCTATGAGACATAAAGGAGGAATTATGAATTTGATAATTAAAAATGGAAGAGGTTTTTTTGATAAGAAAACTATTAATGAAACTGAAACAATATACCTAGACACTCCATATAAAAAATTTCAACATGTATTACGTTTTAAAAGTGGAGATGATATAAAGTCAATAGAAGTAAAAAATAAAACGTGTGAAGTTCCAACTTTACAAGAGGGAGAATTAAACACAGAAATACTGTTATATCTGGATGGAGTATTGCTTAAAAAAATACCATGTGACAGAATATTTGTTAAATCTTTAAATAATGAGTTGCAGGTTATACCAGAAATTGAACTTTTAAAAGATGAGGTGAAAAACTTAAAAGGTAAAATAAATACGTTCACAAATATTTTAAAAGCAATTTGCAATAAAAACACTCCTGTTAAATATAACTTAAGGTTGGAGCAAGAATTAAGATTAGGGCAATGTGAAGCATGCCCTTTTTTTAAAAAAGACAAAAACGATTGTCAAGGTTTCGGCGTTTGCTGCTTTGATTTAGACCCTAAAACGCTGACGCTATTAGACCCTATAAGTAAATTGCCGCTAGCACCAGACATGGTGTTTTCGTTAAAAGAAAAATTAAAAAATATGGAGGGAAATAATGGAAACATTAACTGAAATTTGGGCTCAATACCAGCCAATTATCATGACAATTTTAATGGGATTATGGACCGTCGTCTTAATTCCATTAATTCGTTGGATTGTTACAAAAACTTTAAATAAATTTGATAGCAAAAAAGAAGCCAATCAGACGGCAGAAAAAGTAATAGAAAAAATCAATGGCGCAGTATTTTCACATGATATTCAACCGCTTGTTGAAAGCGAGATGGTTAAAGTTAAAGAGGCTGCAACACAAATGTTGCAAGCCGAAATAACTGAAATAAAAAAAGGATACTCAAACTTAATTGAAATTTTAAAATCTTTATCTGCTTATTTCGATAACAGCATAGGTGTCTCGGAGGAGACGAAGGCAAAATTAAGGTCTGCAATAGATGCAGCAGAAGAAGGCAAGCCAAACGTCGTAACTGGTTCCTCAGAAATCGTAATTGCAACTAATGTTAAAAAGAAAAAGAAAAATGATGATATAGAGAGGTGAGTATGAGCACAAATTTTAAATATATTTTGTGCAGCATTTTGGACTTTGGTTTAACCTGGGGAGGCAGCGCCGCTGTAATTTTATACAATTATATTACGCCAACAAATACGGCTGGGTTTAAACTTTCTTTCACGGCGATAGTGTTGTTAATTGCTTTATTGCTTATGGCAAAAGCAGTTTTCGAAAAGACGTATCAAGAAAAAATGAATAGTTATCTTGAGCAATTAGCGTCATGTGACGATGCGGCGTTAAAAAAAGAGATACAAAAGAAAATTGAAAACCACAAACTACAAAATAACATTTATCAAAGATTGGTTATGCTTTTGCCTTTTGCGGTTCTTTATATTGTGACACTTCTTGGGATAAATAGTCTAGATGCGTTAAGGGGGACGGTTGGCCTAATTTTAATTTCGATGGGCGCAGGTTCTATATTTAATGTTTTAAAGAAACCTTTGGCGGAGAAAAGGCAAATTGAAAAATTAAATAAAAAGGCGGGCAAGCAAAATGAAAAAACTTAATATATCGTCTTTGCTTGCGCCAATCGTAACTGTTTTAATCGCGGTAACCTTAATTTTAATTTTATTTACAACTATAAGCGCAGAAATTCAACTAGACAGAGCTTTTTGGACAACGACTGCGGTAGGCACTTTATTAAGTTTTTTAATTTACATAATCTGGCTCCCACCAGCCAAAGCGAAGGCCACGGAAGTTCCAAAATTTAAAAATCTCAAAGCGGCTTATGACAATGATGCCAATTTAATAATCTCTTCTCAAAAATTTAAAGAATTGAAATCGTTTTGCGAAGAAAAAAACAAAGAACGAAAAAAACAGCTCTATATGACAAAATTGGCGGCCGTAGCCTTAGATTATAATGATTATCTAAAAAATTATCAAAACAAATCTCGTGGCGAGATTTTATCCACAAACCTAACAAAAAAACAAAAACAACTGTTAATAAAATTAAATGAGCATGGCGTTAATTATGTAGATATTCAACCAGAAAATATCGTTTCGGCAAATTCACATGTTAAATTAAAAAAATTAAAAAACACCGAAAACATTGCTCAAGTTTTATTCATGATAGGCAAGATTATAACCTCGTTGGCAATTGCGACTTTTTTAGCGAGTATTTTTGTAACAGGAAAAGATGGTGTTGGGATTGCGGAAGTGACGCAACTTTTTCTATGGGCGACTACAATGGGGATGAATATCTTTTCAGCAACAAGTTTCGGCAGAAAGTTAGTCTTGACAAATCGATTCAACTATTATTACGAACTATACCTATTATGCGAAGAGTTTAATTCCTATTGCAATTACAAAAGTGAAAATCAAGAGGTAGAAAATGAAAAGCCTAATGCAGAAGAAATGGTTTAAGTGGTTATTGTTCGTCGTAATTATAGCCATTTTCTCGGTTGCTGTTTGGGCGATCTGTTATGCTTGTGGAGTGGCATCAATTGAGGGATTAAGAACTATAATAGAAAATTCGGGCGTATGGGGCTGGCTTGTGTTTTTGTTGTTGCAGGTTGCCATTACGACGTTATTATGCTTTGTTCCAGCGACTAGCATGACATTTATAGTTTTATCAGTTATTTTGTTTGGTGCGTGGGAAGGCTTTGCTATATCGGCAACTGGGGTTTTGGTTTCATCCATGTCTATGTTTTTTGTGGGAAGATTTGGCGGAGAAAAACTCGCAAAGAAACTTGTAGGCGAAGAAGAATTAAAAAAAGCGCAAGACCTTGTTGCAGTTAAGTCTAAAATTTATTTGCCCTTAATGTTTTTGTTCCCTGCCTTCCCAGATGATGCTTTATGTATGGTTGCAGGGATGACCAAGATGCGTTGGTGGGAATTTTTACTGATTGTATTGTTTTGCCGCACTATCGGGGTTGCAACGACATGTTTTTTAGGCAGTGATTTTATAAATTGGCAAGAGCTTTCTATAATAGACTGGTTTGTTTTCTTATCGGTATGCGCATTGGATGTTTATGCTGTTATAAAAATTTCGACAAAAATAGAAGAAAGAATTAAAAATCGTAAAAAAGAACAAGACGGGGCTGAATAAACCCCGTCTTTTTTGTTGTAACAAAATGTATTATATGGTAAAATCATGGATGAGAGGTGTAAGATGAAAGTCTTTTTTAAAAAACACGTGAAAGATATTGTATATATTTTTATGTTTTTAATTTTATTTGTTTTATGTATAACGTTGTTTGTAACCAAAGATGACGGCAATAATGGGCAATGGAGAGAGGCATATAGTTATACTACTTGCAGTGTTGGAGGTTCTACCACTACGCATTTTGTTGTGTCAGAAGAAGAATGGGAAAACGTGAAAGACTTGGGATATGATGATGAATACGATTTTATACATGTACCTAAACAAATATTTGTAAAAATAGAAGGAAATACATATTATGCAAAGTATGTTGGATGGAATGGTTATACTAGGGAGTTTAGTGGAGATATAAGATATTTAAGTTCAGTCGTTTGGAAATAAACAGGGGGAGAAATTCCCTTGTTTTTTATGGAAAAATTAGATTTTGTGATATAATGTCACAGGAGGATGTTATGGAAGAAATAAATATCTATTGCGATGAAAGTTGTCATCTTGATTATTCAAGCAATGAAGTTATGGGATTAGGTGGGATAGAATGCCCGGTGGCAAAGATTAAAGAGGTTGGTCGTAATCTAAAAGAAATAAAAAGACATTTTGGAATTCCAGAGCATCAGGAATTGAAATGGTCGAAGATTTCGCCTTCAAATTTAGAATTGTATAAAGGGTTTATAAATTATTTTTTTATTGATGATGATCTAAGGTTTAGAGGGACAATTATAAAAAATAAGAGTAGATTGCGTTTTACAAAAAAAAATACGAAATCAGATTTTTATTATAAAATGCTATATTATATAATCATTAAGCGCATTAATCCTGAGAATAGATATAATATATATTTAGATATAAAAGACACAAATTCTGCAAAAAAGATACAAACTTTAAAAAGGTATCTAAACCAAACAAAGTTAGATTGTAATGTCTCTGAGGTTGTAAAAAGTATTCAAACTATTAGGTCTTATGAATCTAATATTCTGCAGCTTACAGATATAATATTGGGGGCTATTGTTCATTTAAATAATGGATATTCTGAGAGTAAAGCAAAGGCTGAGTTAATCAGTTATATTAAAGAAAAGTCGGAGAAGTCTTTAATAAGATCGACTTTGCTTAGCGAGCCCAAGTTAAATGTATTTTTTAGCGATGCGGACAGGATGAGATTGAGAGGTGAAGATGATCTGTGAATTAAACAAACTTAAAGTTGATCTAGAAACTTCTACCAATGGAGATTTTGAATTGTATAATAAGAAAACTAAAGAGAGATTTTATAACGATTTTGTCTTTAATGAGTGTTGGCGCAATGGATTGAAAATTACGGCGGGTAGTTCTGAAAGCGAAAGGGAAAAATGTTATGAACACATAACAACTATTGGGGAAATGGAAAGGTCTAGAATACCAGATTTAAGAAGACTTGAAGCAATTTATATTTTAAAAGATATTCTAACTAGTAAGAAATGTAAAAACTGCGATAATTATTATGTTTGGGAAAAACAAGAAAAATATTTAAAGGAAAAAATTTTTTGTCCAGATACAGGATATTTTATTGTTTTAGCCAAAAGGAAATATGTATACAAGTTCGTTTCCGCCTACATAATTGAAAGTAACAATAAGAAAAAAAGATTAATAGAAGAGTTTAAAAAGTTTAAGAAATAGAAAAAGTCGCTGTAGCGACTTTAGGACTCATCCTACATCTAGGTAGGTGAGCAAATGAAATATGTTTTATATTTCATTATTATGATACACCATCTCCCGGGTTTTGTCAAGAATTTACAATAAAAATCTTAACAAAATGTGTATCATAAATATATTATGATCCAAAGGTTACTGCTTATGCAAATGAGTATGCCATATTTATAAAAAATTATGATATATAAACAAAGAGAGATTTCTTCTCTTTTTTATGGAAAATTTAGGCACATTTTTAGGAACAAAAAAATAAAAAATGGTGTTAAATAACTACATTTTGTGATAAATAAAGATAAATAATAGCACATGTTGTGTTGTTTTGTATTTATTTTGCGCTCTTTAAAATCCTTCCACCCCTGCCAAAATAAAATCTCACCGATTGGTGAGATTTTTTATTTATTTTTAACTCTTAAATCTTTTCCTGAAATTTCAAGCACAATTGATTTTTCTTTGTTTATTATTCGCGAGAAGATGCGCTCGTCGTATCTAGACATTATCTGCTCTGGGTCAAGATTTGAAGTGATGACTGTTCGTAAATTTCGTGTTTGTCTTTCATTTATTAAAAGATATAAATATTCTTTCGTAACATTTTTGTAAACAGGTTCAGTGCCAAGGTCATCTATAAACAAAACCTCAGGGGAGAGAAGTTCTTCTAACAGCATGTTTTTTTGCTCTTCTGTGCTGGTGTGAATTTGCAAGAACTTTTGATTAAGAGAAAAGGCAGTAAACATTTGGCAAATTTTGCCTTCATCTATAAGTTTTTTAGCCATACATTTCATCAAGTGGGTTTTTCCTGTGCCTGTTTGACCAAACATATAAACTAAAGTTTTTTGTGTTTGTGTTAAGCACCATTTTTCCATAAGCGAATATATTTTTTTGGCTTTTTCTTCATCGTCAAAAATTGAAAAGTTTGATTTAGAAAAATCTTCTAAACTGTCAAATCCGCTGTTTTTAACTAAAAGCAAAGCAATTTCTTTTTTTAAACAGGTGCAATATTCGCCGTTTATAATTCCATTATCGTTACATTTTTTACAATGATAATTAGGTGAAATTGTGGATATTTTTAGTTTATTTTTTATATTTTCATATTCTTTTTGGCAATTTTTAACTTCTTGACCATTATTTTTTATTCCATAAGCCTCGTCTTTTGCTTGATTTTGAATTGCTTGTTGCAAGTTTTGATAGGCCTTTTTAAAATCATCATTTTTTAATGCACTAGATAAAATCTCTTGCGCCTGTGTTTCGGCAAGTTGTTTTCTTTGTCTGATTATATTAAGAGCCTTGTTGAGTAAACTTTGTTTCATTTTTTCTCCTTACAACTCAATTTCGTCTATTGATTGAACCATTGCTTGAAAATCTTGTTTGGTGTATGAGCGACCTTTGATTTCGGTTTTTGGGGTTTGCACTGTGGCTGGTTTAGGGGAAAGACGTTTAGCCTCGTCAAGTGAAGTTATGTTTTGTTCGTGCCATGATGCGAGTAATCTTGCCATGTATTGAATTGGCGAAAGTTTGTCTTTTGAAAGTGAGGCCGCATATTCAATAATTTCGTCGTTTAATCCCCAACTATTTTTCCAAGTTTTATAACTTTCTCTATCGAAAGAATTTACACGGCGTGAAATGCCAAGGTCTTCTAAAAGTTTTTTGATTTGATTGTCAATGTTAACAATATTTTCAAGATATTCATCAAGTGCTGACTTTGTTAATATTCCAAGTTTATATAGTTTTTGAACAAGGTTGTTAAGTCCGTCTAGCGAACGAATGGAAGATTTAAAAGCATAACTTGCCATATCTTCAAGCGCTTTTGGTTCAAATCCCATATTAAGCCATGGGTTGATGTAGGTTTCTATTTCACTGTCAAGACTTTCGTAGTAAACTCCAAGATTGCGGTTAACTTGTTTGGCAAGTGTATAAATTTCATCTTGCGAAGCAATGAAATGTTTGATTTCAGCCACTGAAAACTTTCCATTTAAAAAGTATTTTTCAAGCAAGTAATTTAATTTTTCAAACCCGCCTTTCTTTTTCATGCTTTCGGCTACAAACAAAATGGCGTCATCTTCAAAGCCCATGCCTTCTTTCCATTTTTGGTATAGTTCACGCTCGTCTATGCTTGCGCTGCGTTTTATGCCTAAAACTTTCAAAATAGCCGAAAGGGAAGTTGAGGCTTGTTCTGCCTCATATAATTTTTCTTCAACTTGTTTTGCAGTTAAAATTCCTTCTTTAACCCAGTTGCGTGCAACAGTTAGTATGTAACTATATCCCACCGCTTTCTTTTTACTTTGCAGGCAATAGTTTATTATCATTAAAAGTGCTTCTTGTTCCATACCACTTTTTTCTAAAAAATTGTAATATTCGCCATATTCGGTTTTTGTAATTTCTCTTGTGCCATGAAAAAGTTCCTGAGCCTGAGTGTTAAATTTTTCGTATTTTTCAGGCTTATATAATCTTGTGCCATTTATAACATCTTTTAATGGTTTATATAACACTTGGATAGGATATGTTGAAAGGACTTGAACAAGGCCTTGCTCTTCCCAATATCTGAACGCAGTTTCAAGGTCTAGTTCAGAAATTCCAAGTTTTTTTGCAAAGGCTTCAAAGGTGTTGTCAAACTCCAAATCGTTTGTGGCAAGGTATAAGCCGTATAGATAAACTTTTACGCACAAATCAGGCGCATTTGGCAAAAAATTATCGATAAAAATATTGTCGATTTCTGTTTTGTTGTTTGCCACTAATTCTGATGAAAATTTGCAAAAACTCATATTTACTCCGTTAGAATGATTTTATCACAAAAATTTAATTTGTCAAAGAATTTTATTTATCAAATGCGAATATGTTATAGCATGAGAAAATTGTCGTTTTTATTGTGTTTGATTTTTATTGTTCCCATTGTTTTTTTAACGGGTTGCGGAGAAGAACAAAAACTTTGTTCATATTCACTTGTGATCACATATGATGATGAGAATAAAACCGCACAAGGGGCATGTGTTGTAGATTATGTAAACACTTCCGACAATGCGTTTGATTATATTTTATTTCATCTTTATCCTAATGCTTTTTCTGAGGAGGGAGAGGGGCTGGTTTGTTCTACTTCAAATGAGGCAAAAACTTATCCAAATGGCAAAAGTTTCGGCGGAATCGAAATTGTTAATGTAAAAATTGCGGGGAGCCAAGTGGAGTACAGTGTTGAAGGCGAAGCAGATATGTTGTTAAAGGTTCAACTTGAACAGCAGTTGTTTCCTGACGAAAATGTTAAAATTGAGATAGACTTTAATTTAAAGTTGCCAAACGCAAATCATAGATTTGGTTATGGTGAAAACGCAGTTAATTTTGGAAATTTTTATCCAATTGCATGCGTGTATGAAAATGGCAAAGGTTTTATGAGCGAAGGTTATGTTGCCAATGGTGACCCGTTTTATTCTGATGTAGCAAATTATTCTGTTACTGTAAGTTATCCAAAAAAATTAAAAATTGCTTGCAGTGGTGACAACATTAAAACCAATGATAATGGACAGTATTTTACAACAACCTTTTCTTCTTCCAAAGTAAGAGATGTTAGTTTCGTGCTTTCTGAAAATTTTAGTGTTATTTCAGCAAAAAGCGGGGATTGCTTGATTGAATATTATTACTATAACGATGATGACCCTCAGGGCTCTCTCGAAACCGCAGTCAAGGCGGTGGAGTTTTATAGCGAAACTTTTGGAGATTATCCATATTCCTCACTTACCGTTGTTCAGACCAATTTTGTGCATGGGGGCATGGAATACCCACGACTTGTCATGATTTCTGATACAGTTTCAGGCTTGGATTATGACTATGTTATAGCCCATGAAATCGCTCACCAATGGTGGTATGGCGTTGTGGGAAATGATGAGTATAACGAAGCATGGCTAGATGAGAGTTTAACCGAATATTCGACTGCGTTATTTTTTGAAAATTATGGTGAATATAACATAACTTACGATAAAGTTATCAGCGGTGCAGAATCTAACTATAAATTCTTTCTGAGCATTTATAACAAAATACAAGGCGAAGTAGACACATCTATGCTTAGGGCTCTTGATGAGTTTAACACTGAACCAGAGTATATTAACAACATTTATACTAGGGGAGTTTTGCTGTTTGATACGCTTAGAAGTGAACTTGGAAATAAAAAGTTGAATTCAACTTTAAAAGCATATTTTAAAGAGTTTGCCTATAAAAATGTAAATACAAGTGAGTTTATAAGTTATTTTTCTTCAAAATCAGGCAGAAATTTAGAGAAGTTTTTTAACAGTTGGCTAAATGGTGAGGTTGAATTCGTTTATGCATAAATGCGAAACTTAAAGTTTCGCATTTTTATTCACACTTTATGTTTATTTTAATATTATGTTAGTAGAGGTGCTTACATAATCGTTTTTTGGCGGTTATGTAAGCATTTTTTAAGGAGAAATCATGTCTTTAATATTAAGATATACAGATATTCGTAGAGGAGGCATTGTTTTTACTGGCAATACTTTGGGTTTAAGTAAACGGCAAGACCAAAATCTTTCGGGTACATTAGGCTCAATCGGCGCTTTTACCAGTTTAAACAATGCTTTGCAGGTTTCAACTTTTCCAACAGGAACAACTGCCAACTACTTGCAAAATGGTTCTATGGCAATGTTAAATTTGCCAGCAGGCAGTTCTGTTGTTTATGCCGAACTTATCTGGGGCGGACTTTATCGTTCTGTTAACAGCAATATTTCAAACCTGATTGATAATTCAGTTGTTTTTACTACTCCGCTTAGTAGTAATAATATTTTGCCTGAAAATGCGACTAAACAAAATTTGTTGATTAACACTCAGGGGCAAACATTAGGTTTCTATGTTCGCTCGGCTAATGTAACAAGTTTAATTCAATCTGCTATGAATGGTTCTTACAGCGTTGGCAGAGTTCCTGCGCTTATAGAACCTCTTGAAAATAATACATTTTCAACAAATCATGCAGGATGGACATTAGCGGTTGTTTACTCCAATAATACTTTGCCACTTAGAAACTTAACTTTCTGGGCGGGCGGTGTTGTCGTATCGCCAGATGCAGGCTCAACTGACATTACTTTATCGGGATTTAAAACCCCACCAGTTTTACCAATCACAGGAAAATTGTTTGTAAGTGCGCAGGAAGGTGATGCAGTAATAAATGGCGACCAAATGCTCTTTGGTCAAAATGTTGGAAGCCTTGTCAGTTTATTCGGGCCAAACAACCCTCAGACAAACTTTTTCTGCTCTCAAATTAACAACGAAAATGGTTTATTAGACACAACAGGAACTTTTGGAACGAGAAACGCCAATCCGTTTACAAGCACTAATACTTCTGCTTGCAGGCAGGGCTGGGATATTACTGCAATTGACCTTTCAAGTCAGTTAACCACCAATCAAAGCACAGCAGCAGTAAGGTTCACTTCAAGTGGAGATTTATATGTGCCAAATGCTTTGGCGTTGCAGATTGATAGTTTGGGCGCAAATTTGGAGTTAACAAAATCGGCAGATAGAAGTTTTGCTGAAATTGGTCAGCAAATAGAATACACCGTTTTGGCAAAAAACTCGGGCTCACTTACTGCGACAAATGTGAGTTTTGATGACCCTATACCATTTGGTTTAAATCTTGTGCCTGGAAGCATAACAGTTGACGGCGTTATTCAGCCAGATACTTTTCCAATAAACCTTGGTTCTATATCAGCAGGAGCAAGCAAAACTGTTAAATTTAGTGTTATTGCAAATCAAATTCCTGTTTCCAATCCGGTTTTAAATGTTGCAAAAATTGACTATTCTTTTGAGCCGTTTGCAGGCTTTGTAGTAAATTCTTCTTCTAATTCTAATATCGCAAGTGTATTCATTATTTCAATAGATGCTATGGTAGAAAAAACCGTAGATAAACAATATGCAGTTGCAGGCGATGAATTAACTTATGTTTCTGTCGTAACTAACACAGGCACTCTTCCAATTTTTAACTTAACATTTACTGATGCAATCCCAGTAGGAACAACATTTGTGGCAGGTTCGGTGGAAATTGATGATGTTGCTTTTCCTGCATATGACCCAAGTGTTGGATTTTTAATTCCAAACCTTTCACCATTAGAAAGCGCAAAAGTTTTATTTAAAGTTAAAGTAAATTAAGGAGATCAATATGATTATAACAAATCAATCAAATGTTCAGTTCAGTTATTCTTTGCCAGATGGATCTACTGAAACTCAAAACGTTGACAGCAATGTGGTTTCAACTGAAATTTTAACTTACTCTTTTACCAAAATTAAATCTACAAACAAATCATTTTTAAGGGAAGGTGAGCAAGCGGAGCAAACTGTTGTTTATACAAACAATTCACAAGCGACTATTTCAAATTTGTTTTTTAAAGATGTTATGACAACAGGTGCAAGTAATGTCGCTGGCACGGTTACTATCAACGGCATAAGTTTTCCAGCCCATGATGTTTTCGTTGGCTTTTCTTTGCCAGATATGAGCCCTAGCGATGTTACAACTGTAAAATATTCAATCCTTTCTAACAATCCAAAAACAGAAGATAATGTTGTAAACTATGCTAATTTGGCATATGCGGTCAATGGCGTGCCATATAATGAAAACACTAATTTAGTAACCATTCCACTTGTTTCTACAAAACTTGGAGTTATTAAAGAAGTAGATAAGGCATTTGCTGTAAAAGGCGACACTTTGCATTACACCAACAAAGTTACAAACACAGGCACATTAACAAAAACAAATCTTATATTCACTGATGTTATCCCAGCAGGTACGACTTTTGTAGACGGAAGTGTTAAAATAAATTCAGTGCCACAACCAACTTATAACCCACAAAACGGATTTAGTTTACCTGATTTAGTTGCTGGTGAAGTTGCAACAGTTGAATTTGATGTGGTGGTGAATTAAATGAAAACAATTTTAAATCAATCTTCTGTTACTGATTTTTCTTTGTCTGTGCCAGAAACAATTTCAAGCAATCAAGTAAGCACATTGGTTTATCAACCGCCAGTAGTTCCAAATTTACCAGTTTATTATCCTTACTGGTGGTTTAATTGCAGATGTTGTTGCTGTTTTTGCTGTTGTTGGAGATGCCAGTGTAGGTGTAGACGATGTTGGAAATGGTTTTAAAAAAATCTAGTGCATTGTGCACTAGATTTTTAATTGTTTATATTTGAAAGAATTGTTGGTGCAAGTGCTTTTTTCTTTTTCCTGCCGTCATATTTTGGATCCCAATCGGCTATTGCTTGATTAAACATGTTTATTATCAAATCAATACTTCTTTCAATTTGGAAATTTTTAGAGTGTTCAACATATTCGGTTTTATATTTAAGCCTTTCTTCTGGGTGTTCAATCCACCAATCTAGTTTGGCTGCCAAATCTTTGTAATCTCCTGGTTTAAAAAGAGATTCTTCGCAAATAGTAAATTGTGGGGTTGCCGAACGAGTGGATTTTGAAACTATTGGCACTACTCCGCAAGCGATCGCTTCGATACAACTTATTCCTTCAATTTCAGTGTCGGCTGGGTGAACGTAAATGTCAGTAAAGTTGTGAATTGAATGAAGTTGTTCTTTTGTATAAAAACCAAAAATAGGGGTGATAGGCAATCTAGTTGCCATTTTTTGTATTTTTTTCTTTAATGGGCCTTTCCCGCCAAAAATTAACTGTATTTTATCTCTGTATTTGGATTTGTCAACTGCCTTTATTATTAAATCGTGCCTTTTTTCTTGTGAAAATCTTCCAATGAATGAAACTATTATTTTATCATTCAAAAATGTTGGTTTTTCAATTTCAGTCATTGTGAAATTTTCTGAATAACCATTTGAAATTACATGTAAGTAAGAATTATATTTTTGTTTTACAAGACGATTTGCAATCATCATGCTTGGGCAATGAATGTGTTTAACATACCTGTAAAGATTGTTATAAAAAGAAAGATAAATTGCATCGTTGAGCGGTTTAATTTTATGCATGTAAATTGTTGAGGTGATGTTGCAAGGGTCTACATGAAAAGCGGCAGTGCATGGAACATTAAGTTCTCTACATAGTTTTGCAGCAGTGATACCTAATTTAAAAGGCATATATATGTGAACAATATCACTTCCAATTATTGCTTTTTTTAAAATTTCTTCATCAGGATTTGCGAAATTAAAACCCTCTGCCATAATTATTTTATCAAACAATTTTCCAAATGAGCGCCTTGGCACGCCATAACTTGTTCGACCTTCTTGGTCAATTGTTACAATTCTTACCTCATGCCCACGCCTTCTAAGCATATCTGTAAATCTTCTTGCAGAAATGCCAGTTCCGTTGTTTTCGTCATAATAGCAATCAGTTACAAATGTTATTATCATTTTTATCTCCCGTTTCTATTATAGTTTATCACATTGTCGAATTTTATAAAAGCATTTATAGAATTTTTTTATTGACAAATTTTTTTAAAAATGTAAAATAAAAAGTAAAGGGGAGAAGCGAGAGCATGGAAGAGTTAGAAAAGTTAAAAAGTGTTCGTGAAAAAATGGAAAAACAAAGGTCGAATATGACTGAAAAGGAAAGATTGCAAAATTTGGTTGATATGGTAAAAAATGCAGAAAATTTTGCAATAGAAAACAATGTAGACGTTATTGTTGTTGATGATAAGGAGGAAAACAAATGAAACCTCTTTATATAGCGTTGGATTCTGATGCTTTGATAAATTTTGCAGAAATATACGCAGGTTCAAATAAAGTTTATTTGAAGACTGATACAGTAAATAGGATACAAAATTTTTTGAATGATATAAAAAATAACAATCTAAGTATTAGATTTGTTGTTACAAGTGTTGTTTTCAATGAAGTGCATAATCCTCAGATGAAAAATCCTGCGGTAGATGATTTTATAAAAAATTTCTGTTGCATTCCTGTCATCACTCCGCACGAATTAAATTATGCCAAGAAAATTGATAAACTAGCAACAAGTTATAGTGAAGTAAAGGAAGATGGCAGTTTGTCGCCTATGAAGCAAGTTTATAGTGCTGCTGGCGGAGCATATGTGCCTTCAAATGATGCGTATATAATGGCGGAAGCAAGCACATTAGGCATTAGTTTAGTAACATTTAATGATCAAGATTATGTTGCATTTGGTAAAAAGATTAAATCAAATAAAACTAGGGCACATGAGATTTTAAATATCAATAGAACTTATAACTGTTTCTATGAAGATTATAGTGATAGAAATAAGCAAGTTGCACCAAGACCTTATCATGTTATGGAATTTATAAACCTGGTTTATAGTAATAAGTTCCTGCATTTCCCAGCGCCAAAGGTTCAGTATGCACCAAAAATGGGGAAGAATCAAGTAAAATTTAACGATGACTTTTTAATAAGATAAAAAAATCAGCCTGTTGGCTGATTTTTTTGGTGGACTGCCAGGGGCTCGAACCCTGGACCTATTGATTAAGAGTCAATTGCTCTACCAACTGAGCTAGCAGTCCATTTGATTATTGCGTTTGCGTGAATTTAATGTGTAAAGTAACTTTTGTTTTCTTTTCGCACAAGCGCATCAACTTGCAACAACAAGTATATAAAAATCAAATAAAAATGTCAATAATTTTGCCAGTTTATTTTTCTATTTTAATTTCTCCATTTAAGCGCTCATATTCGGCAATGTGCCTTTTTAACAAAAATTCAATTTCTTTGTTTTTTGTTCGCCCATTTCGTTCGGCAATACTTGCAAGTTTAGATAACATAACATTAGATATTCTTAATGTATATCTTGGATAATCTTTTCTCATTGCAATGCCTCCTTAAAAGTTTCGACAAATTTCGACTTTTTCTAATTATACAATAAATTTCCAAAAGTTGCTTTTAAAAATTTACATTTTTAATTTTTAATGATAAAATATTGCTATGAGAGTAGTGGCAGGAAGCAAAAAAGGCAAACGCCTTTTGGAAAATAATTATGACCATATCAGACCTACAACAGATAAGGTTAAGCAAGCGCTGTTTACAAAGTTGCAGTTTTTTGTAGAAGGGAAAAGAGTGCTTGATATGTTTTGTGGCACGGGTGCGCTTGGAATTGAGGCTTTATCTAGGGGCGCTGACGAAGTTGTTTTCATTGATAAAAATCCTAAAAGCGTTGGGTTAACCAAACAAAATTTAAAAAACATGGGTCTGCAAGCAAAAGTTTTGACTGCCGACGCCCTTAAAATTTTAAATAAAAATTGGGGGCAGTTTGATTTAATTTTGATTGACCCACCATACAAATCTGGGCTTTATGAAGATGCGCTTAAAAAAATAGGAGAGGATAATTTATTGGAAAGCGAAGGAGTTATAGTTTGCGAACATGCAAAAGAGGACGAATTTAATTATGCTCCGTTTTTTAAAATTGATGAAAAAAAATATGGAAATATAATTTTAACTTATTTATCACACCCGCCCACATCCGCTTGAAAAGCGGATAAAAAGCCTAGCGTTATGCTAGGCTTTTAAATTTTAATGCAATTAAAATTGTGGCGGGTGTGGCGATTAAATTTTTGGTTCGAAGCCTTCAAATACAACATTATCGCAATATTTTACTACTCTTAAATATTCTTCTTGGCTTTTTACTGTCCAAGCAATAAGTGGAAGTCTTTTGAATTTTCTTACAAATCTATTTGGGAGCGTTTTTGCTTCATACATAATAAAGTCTGCGCCTGCAACTTTTTTTGCGAGCACCATTCTTTTCAATCCCCATCTTGTTATAAATTTCATTTTAATATTTTTTAAATAACCAGCCAACTGTCCACGCAAAATGTGTGGGGCGTGTTGTTTAAAATAGGCAAGAACCATAGGATTAAAAGATGCCACAGCCACTTCACCTTTATAGTTTGCTAAAATGTCGATTACTTTTTGTTCTAAATCTTTTACTTTCAAATTGTTTTTGATTTCAATGATAACAGGGCTTTCACCGTTTATTGCTTTTAATGTTTCTTCCAAAGTTGGTATGCTTTCTTTGGAGTTTTTGAGTTTAAGCATAGGCAAGTCTTGTTTTGTTAAAAATTTTAAATATCCATCATTACCAGTCATTCTTGACAAACTTTCATCGTGAAAAACAACGACTGTGCCGTCTGAAAGCATTTGAACATCAAGTTCAATTGCATAGCCATTTGCTATCGCATTTTTAAATGCTGATATGGAATTTTCAGGATGCTCGTCGTCATGAAAGCCTCTATGGGCTATTGGTGTTTCTACAAGCCAAGATTTAAAAAGGTCCATAATTACTTTTCCTTTAACTAATTTAATCTTATGTTTCAATTATTATACATAATAAAACATAAAAACCCAACAGTTTTGAGCAAAAATCTACAATTTATGTTAAAAATTTGTATTTATAAATTTTATTTGTTATAATTTTGCCATGATGAAAAACATTCGCAACTTTTGTATTATTGCACATATCGACCATGGGAAAAGTACGCTTGCAGACAGACTTATGGAGCAGACGGGTTCTGTTGCATCAAGGGATATGCAGTCGCAACTTTTGGACAGCATGGAACTTGAACGAGAAAAGGGCATTACAATAAAACTTACACCAACACGCATGAAATATAATTTTAAGGGTGAAGAGTTTATTTTAAACTTAATTGATACGCCGGGACATGTGGATTTCACATATGAAGTTTCACGCTCGCTTGCGGCATGCGAGGGGGCATTGCTTATTGTTGATGCTTCGCAAGGCGTTGAAGCGCAAACTCTTGCGAATGCATATTTGGCGTTAGATGCGGGATTGGAAATTTTGCCTGTTATAAACAAAATTGATTTGCCTTCTGCCAGAACGCAAGAAGTTAAAAAAGAAATTGAAGATGTGGTTGGTTTGCCAGCAGAAGACTCGCCATGTATTTCTGCCAAAGAAGGCATAAATATTGACCAAGTTTTGCAAAAAATTGTAACAGAGTTTCCGCCTCCAAAAGGAGATGAAAAAGCGCCATTGAAGTGCTTGGTTTTTGATAGTTATTATGATAATTTTAAAGGCGCTGTATGTCTTATAAGGGTTTTTGATGGCACTGTTAAAGCAGGCGACAGCATTCTATTTATGCAAACTGGAAGAAAATATGATGTTGTTGAGGTTGGCATTTTTAACCCTAAAATGCAACAAACTGAAAAGTTAAGCGCTGGGGAAGTTGGATATGTGTGCGCGTCTATTAAAAGCGTTTCAGATGTTCATGTGGGTGATACTATTACGCATGTTGATGCGCAAACTGACAAGCCGTTGCCCGGTTATAAAGTTGTTCAGCCAGTGGTTTATTGTGGGGTGTTTTCTGTTGATGGCTCTAAATATAACGAACTTAAAGAGGCGCTTTTAAAACTTAAACTTAATGATGCAAGTTTGCAATTTTCACCAGAGGTTTCGCAGGCGCTTGGCTTTGGATTTAGATGTGGGTTTTTAGGATTGTTGCATCTTGAAATTATAACAGAAAGATTGGAGCGAGAGTTTAATTTGGATATAATCACAACCGCTCCAAGTGTTTCTTACAAAGTTGTTAAAACCAACGGCGAAGAATTGGAAATTTCAAATCCTGCGTCTTTACCACCAGCAGTTGAAATTGATAAAATTTTTGAGCCAATTGTTAAAGCAAGCATTTTTACACCACCAACTTATGTTGGCGCCGTTATGCAACTTTGCCAAGATAAACGTGGCGAATATAAAAATATGGTGTATTTAGACGCCAATCGTGTTAAGTTGGAATACAATCTTCCGCTTGGTGAAATTATTTACGACTTTTTTGATAAACTTAAATCTTTGACAAAAGGTTATGCTAGTTTCGACTATGAAATGAACGACTTTGCACCAAGTAAACTTGTAAAACTCGACATACTTTTGAACGGTGAAAAATGCGATGCTCTTTCATTGATTGTGCATGAAGATAGCGCATATTTAAGGGGAAGGGCAATAACTGAAAAACTTAAAAAAATAATTCCACGCCAACTTTTTGAAGTGCCTATTCAAGCGGCAATAGGAAATAAAATAATAGCAAGAGAAACAATCAGTGCGCTTAGAAAAGATGTGTTGGCGAAATGTTATGGCGGTGATATAACCCGTAAGCGTAAACTTTTGGAAAAACAAAAAGAGGGTAAAAAACGCATGAGACAAATTGGTTCGGTGGAAATACCATCAGAGGCGTTTTTATCAATACTCAAATTGGATGACGACAAATGATTGGAATTTATGTTCATATTCCCTTTTGTGAAAGTAAATGCATTTACTGTGCATTTGCTTCTTTTGTGTGTGATGATAATTATAAAAATCGTTATTTCACTTTTTTGAATAATGAAATAAAAAATTTTAGTTTTGCCGATAGGGAAGTCGCAACCATATATTTCGGCGGAGGAACTCCTTCATGCGTCAATGAAAAGCAAATAGTTAAAACTCTTCAAATTATAAAAAATAATTTTCAAGTTTTGCAAAATGCGGAAATCACCATTGAATGCAATCCGTGTTCGGCAACGCAAGAAAAATTAAAAACATATCACGATGCAGGTTTTAACAGAATAAGTTTTGGAGTGCAATCTCTGAACAATAAAATGCTTAAATTTTTGGGCAGAAGACACAATAAAGATCAAGCGCTTCAAGCCATAAAAAATGCGAAGCAGGCTGGCTTTGAAAATATTTCAGCCGATCTTTTACTTGGTCTTCCAAAAGGCAATGTTACAAAAGATGCAAAAACTTTATTAAATTTTGGAGTTAAGCACTTATCCGCTTATATGCTACAAATAGAAGATAATACAAAATTAAAAATGAAAGTTGAAAATGGCGAAGTTAAACTGCCTGATGATGAAAAAGTTGTAAAAAAATATGAAAAATTAACAAAATTTTTAGAAAATAATCAATTTAAACATTATGAAATTTCCAATTTTGCTTACGAAGGTTTTAAAAGCCAACATAATTTTGCATATTGGACAGGATTAGCATACTTAGGTTTTGGACTAGGGGCACATTCATTTGATGGGCAAAATGTTAGATGGTGTAATGCAGACAATTTCGAAGATTATTTTGCAGGTAAACAAAACAAAGAGATATTGTCGTCTTCCGAGCGAGATGAAGAAATGATAATGTTAGGGCTAAGATGCGATGAGGGTGTGCAACTGAATAAACTTCATACAAATCTTTTGAAAAACAAAAAGTTTGATAACTATGTAAAAACCGGTGTTATTAAAATTAGTAACGGCGTTGCAAAATTAAATAAAAAATTTTATAGCATTTCTAACTCAATAATTTTAAACTTAATCGATTAAATGCTTGACAACAATATTATTATGTGATAAAATCACATTGTAAAGTAAAAATGCTTTACGGAGAGAGAAATGAGTTTAGAGAAAAATTTATTTTTGGCAAGTCTTTTAGATTTATATGGTCCGTTGCTTTCGCAAACTCAAAGACAGGTTATGGAAGATTATCTCTTAAAAGATTTGACCATAACTGAAATTGCAGAAAATCACAGCGTTTCAAGACAAGCAATTAAAGACGCTATTTCAAAAGCAGAGGCTAAACTTAATTCTTACGAAACCAAACTTGGATTTTATAAAAGACTTAATGGGGAGAGGTAAATGGCACTTTTTTCATCTTTATCCGAAAAATTTAATCACATCTTTTCAAAGTTAACAAAAAGGGGCAGGTTGACTGAACTTGAAATTAAAGAGGCAATGCGTGAGGTAAGGATTGCTCTTTTAGAGGCTGATGTTAACTATATGGTTGCTAAAGATTTTGTTAAAAATGTTTCCGAAAAAGCAGTGGGCGATGAGGTGATGAAAAGTTTAACTCCCGCTCAACAAGTTATCAAAATTGTGAGAGATGAACTGACAAATCTTATGAGTTCAAATTCACAAAAACTTGTAATCTCTTCCGCTCCACCAACAATCATTATGCTTTGCGGGTTACAGGGTGCGGGCAAAACAACCATGTGTGCAAAACTTGCGGCACATTTGAAAAAGAGCGGTAAAAAACCTTTGCTTGTTGCTTGTGATATTTACAGACCTGCTGCAATTTCTCAGTTGCAAGTAGTTGGTAAACAAGCGAATGTTGAAGTGTTTGAAAAAGGCACGCAAAATCCAGTCAAAACCGCAAAACAAGCAGTGGAACATGCAAAAAAACAAGGCTATGATGTTGTTATTCTTGATACAGCAGGCAGACTGCATATCAACGAAGAACTTATGGACGAATTAAAAAACATCAAAAAGGAAGTGGGCCCAACCGAAATTTTGCTTACACTTGATGCCATGACTGGACAAGACGCTGTTAATGTGGCAGAAGCGTTTAATAATGCTCTCGATGTAACTGGATTTATCTTGACCAAACTTGATGGTGATACAAGGGGCGGGGCAGCGCTTTCAATTAAAGCAATCACTGGAAAGCCAATTAAATTTACAGGAGTTGGTGAAAAAATTGGGGATATTGAACCATTTTATCCAGACCGAATTGCAAGTAGAATTTTAGGCATGGGCGATGTGCTTTCGCTGATTGAAAAAGCGCAGGAAGCAGTTACAGAAGAACAGGCAAAAGCACTTGAAAAAAAATTCAGAGAAAATTCATTTACTTTTGATGACTACCTTGCCCAAATTGAAAGCATGAAGAAAATGGGCTCTTTGCAAGATATACTTTCAATGATACCAGGCATGGGCAACAAATTGAAGGGCGTGCAGATTGATGAACAACAAATTCAAATAAATAAATATATCATTCAATCTATGACACCCGAAGAGAGAAGAAATCCAGACATCATTAAGGCGTCTAGACGCCAAAGAATTGCTAAGGGAAGTGGAACAAGCGTGCAACAGGTTAACACACTGCTTAGACAATTCTCTCAGTCAAAAGAGATGATGAAAATGATGAAAAATAAAAAAGGATTAAGGTTTTAATTGATATATAGTTGCGAAAGCAATTTTATATATAAAATTGATAAGGAGGAAAACATGGCAGTTAAAATTAGATTAACAAGACTTGGTGACAAAAAAGCACCTTTTTACAGAGTTGTTGTTGCTGATTCAAGAAGCCCAAGAGATGGCAAGTTCATTGAAGTTATTGGAACTTACAACCCTCTTAAAAACCCAGCTGAAATTAAAGTTGATGCTGAGAAGGCTTCAAAGTGGCTTAAAAACGGCGCTACACCAACTGAAACAGCAAAATCTGTGCTTGTTAAAGCAGGCGTAATTGAAAACAAAAAGTAAGGGGACTTTATATGAAAGAACTTGTTGAATATATCGTTAAACATCTTGTTGAAAATAAAGATGCCGTAAGCGTTAACATTGAAGAAGGCGAAAGCGAAACAATTGTTCGTGTTAATGTTGCTGACGAAGATATGGGCAGGGTGATTGGTAAAAATGGTAAAGTCGCTTCAAGCATCAGAACCATTGTTAAATCACTTGCTGGAAAAGATAAAAGAAAAACATTTGTTAAGTTTGGAGAATAATGCAAAAATTACTTATTGCTAAGGTTTCAAAGCCGCAGGGACTTAAAGGTGAATTAAAATGTCAATTATTCACCGATGTTCTTGCGGCTGTAACTAATGCAAAAAAAGTTTTTATCGAAAATAACGAATGCGATGTTGAAAAGGCTGTTGTGCGTGGCGGTGCGCTTTATTTAAAACTTTTGGGCATAAATGACCGCAATAACGCTGAAATTTTTAGAAATTGTGAAATTTATTTGCCAAAAGAGGAAATTGAAAAATATAAGCAAACCGATTTTTTAGTGGACGACCTTATTGGCATGGTGCTTTATGATGAGCAGGGGAAACTGATTGGGCAAATCGTAGATTATGAAGATTATGGCTCCGCCCCAATACTTTCCATAGAAGAAAATAATCATATTTACGAAGTTCCTTACATCAGCGAAATTTTTATTACTGATGGCAAAACGCTTAAAGTGAACAGGCAAACATATGAGGAAAACAAATTATGAGAATTGATGTTTTAACACTTTTTCCAGATAGTTTTAAGCCTTTCGAAGAAAGCATTATTTCTCGTGCAAAGAAAAAAGGCGTTTTAGAAATCAACATAATCAACATTCGTGATTTCACAAAAGATAAACACAAAAAATGTGACGACACTCCTTTTGGCGGAGGGGCAGGCATGCTTATGAGTGTGCAACCTGTTTACGACGCAGTTAAAAGTGTTTTAACAAAAAACAGCAAAGTTATTTTTCCGTCACCAAGCGGAAAGATTTTTAATCATAAAATTGCAAAAGAGTATGCTCAGGAAGAGCATTTGATTTTTATTTGCGGACATTACGAGGGCATTGACCAAAGGCTGATTGAACTTTTTAATGCAGAAGAAGTTTCAATTGGCGATTATGTTTTGACAGGCGGTGAGTTGCCTACCATGGTGATTATTGACAGCCTATCAAGATTTGTTGATGGCGTGCTCAGCGAGCAAAGTTTGCAAGAGGAAAGTTTTTCAAATGGGCTTCTTGAATATCCTCAATACACAAGGCCTCAAATTTTTGAGGGTCTTAAAGTTCCCGAGGTGCTATTAAGTGGCAACCACCAAGAAATTGCAAAATGGCGTAAACATCAGGCCTTAGAAAAAACAAAAAAAGTTAGGCCAGATTTAATTAAAGGAGATAAAGTTGAAGATTAACTGGTTCCCGGGTCATATGAAAAAAGCACTTGACCAAATGAGAAAAGAACTTGTTAAGGCAGATGTTGTTATATATGTGCTTGATTCTCGTGCGCCAAAAAGTTGCTTAAATCCTGAAATCAAAAAACTTGTGGGAACAAAACCAATACTTTATATTTTCAACAAAATAGATTTGACAGATTTAAACAAACTTGAAAAAATTAAAAGTCAGTTTAAAAGCGAAAATAGCGATTATTTAATGTTAAACTCCACTCAAAGCGGAGTTATTGGGCAGGTTTGCGCAAAAATTAGGCTTTTGTGTAAAAATAAAATAGATAAATTCAAAAATAAAGGAATTAACATTACTTTGCGTGCTATGGTTGTGGGCGTTCCTAACTCAGGAAAAAGCACGCTTGTTAACAACCTTTGCAAAAAAGCAAAAGCGTTTACTGGTGATAGGCCGGGTGTAACCAAAAGTAAACAATGGTTTAAAATTGCAAGCGATGTTGAAGTTTGTGATACGCCTGGCACTCTTTATCCAAATCTTGACAACCAAGAAGTTGCAAAAAGTTTGGCGTTTATCGGAAGCATTAAAGATGAAGTTGTTGATGAAGTTGAACTGGCAAACGAATTTTTAAAGCGTATGCAAAAACTTTATCCTGGCAAGATTGAAGAAAGATATAAGGGCGCAAACAATCTGCAAGATATTTGCAAGGCTCGTTCATTTTTGCTAGCGGGTGGGGAACTTGATATATCCCGAGCAGCAAAAGCACTTATCAGTGATTATAGAAGTGGAAGAATTGGGAATTTAATGATAGGTGACTGACATGAAATTTTTTAATAAAATCACAGGTAGTAAAAATGAAATTATTGCTGAAAATTATTTGAAAAAAATCGGTTATAAAATATTACAAACTAATTTTTCATGTAAACTTGGCGAGATTGACATTATTGCGAAGGATAAAAATTGCATTGTTTTTGTTGAAGTAAAAGCAAAATCAAATGTTGATTTTGGATATCCTCGTGAAATGGTTAACAAAACAAAACAAAATAAGATTAGAAAAGTTGCACAAGTTTATCTATTACAAAATCACGAATATGATTGTGATTGCAGGTTTGATGTTATTGAAATTTTGGATGAAAAAATCGAGCATTTAAAAAATTGCTTTTAAAATGCGGTATTGACAACCCTGCTGTAAGATGTTATAATGTAAAAGAGGTTAAAAATGTCAATAAAAACTAATAAATCCGCTGAAAAAAAATATGGCGTTACAAAATCAAAATCAGGAAGAATTATCAAGCACCCAATTTTAAAAGGCGTGAGTGTTGTTTGTTTAACACTTGTGGTTGCTTTTACAGCAACTTATTTTGGTATAAAATATAACCACATTGATGAAGTAAATGCAAACATGCAAGATAGTAATCATGCTGTCTATGATGACGGAAATAAATATGAAAACCCTTCAACAGATAACGGGGGAGCAAATACAGCGGAAGATGGTGGGAACGAAAATGATAGTTCTAAACCTGATCCAGACCTTGACCCTAACAGACCTTCTAGACCAGACCCGAACAAACCTATTGAAATGGAATTTGGAAGATAATCGGCAATTCGCCGATTTTTTTCTTAAAATATGGTAAAATTACTTGAAAAATTATTTCAAATATGATAATATATACAAGACTTCGAGTGGTCCGCTTGATTAAATCAATGAACACTATGTCGAAAATCTGAAAAAAGGAGATAAGTCAATGGCAAACATAATCGATCAAATTGAAAAAGAGAACATGAAGCAAGAAATTCCTTCTTTCAATATCGGAGACACTGTTAAAGTGGGTGTTCGAATTAAAGAAGGTGATAAAGAAAGAATTCAGGGCTTCGAAGGTGTTGTGATTGCAAGAAAAAACGGTGGCATTAGAGAAACTTTTACCGTTAGAAAAATTTCAAACGGCGTTGGCGTTGAAAGAACATTCCCATTGCATTCACCTCTTGTTGCTTATGTTGAAGTTACAAGAAAAGGTAAGCCAAGAAGAGCAAAACTTTACTATGTTCGTGATCTTACTGGAAAAGCCGCTAAGATTAAATCAGCAGACAATAACTAAACCTTTGCAAGCGCAAAGGTTTTTTTGTAACAAAAATTTAATCTTTTATTTTGTTTGCGAAAAAAATTTGGGTTTGATATACTACTATCAAACTAAGGAGAAATAATGCTTTCAAAAATTCATTGTTATGGTCTTAAAGGTATTGAAGGTTTTGCCGTTGAAGTGGAAGTTGATATTTCAAGAGGTTTGCCCCGTTTTGATATTGTAGGATTGGCTGACACCGCTGTTAAAGAAGCAAAAGAAAGGGTGCGTTCAGCAATTAAAAATACAGGTTATAACTATCCGCTCAAAAGGATTACTGTTAATCTTGCTCCTGCAGATTTAAAAAAAGAAGGACCACTTTACGACCTTGCGATTGCAGTTGGCATTTTGGCTGCCGACAGTGATAATAATCTCCCAAATTTTACAAGTTGTAAAGCCGGGGAATTTGTTATTATTGGTGAACTTTCTTTAAATGGTGAAGTAAAGCCTGTTAAAGGATTGCTTCCGATTTTAATTTCGGCTAGAAAAGAAGGGTTTAAAAAATTTATTATTCCGTCGGCGAATGCTCTTGAAGCTAGTTATATTAATGGGCTTGAAGTTTATGCTGTCAATTCTTTAAGTGAGGCTGTGGAATTCATTGCTGGGCATCTACATATTCAGCCTGTTGAGCCTATGCAATTTGCTCCAAGAGATTTATCACTAAATGAAACACTGGATTTTAAATTTGTTAAAGGTCAAGCAAGGGCAAAACGAGCCTTAGAGATTGCTGCCGCTGGGGGACATAATGTGCTTATGATTGGTCCACCGGGCAGTGGGAAAAGTATGCTTGCGAAGTGCTTTCCGTCTATTTTGCCTGATATGACATTTGAAGAAGCCTTGGAAGTTACCAAAATTCATTCTGTTGCGGGTGAACTTGATTTCAAAAAGGGAATTGTCGCAACGAGGCCTTTTAGAACTCCACATCACTCTGCTTCCTCAGTTAGTTTAACAGGCGGTGGTTCACATAGCAAACCAGGCGAAATTTCTCTGGCGCATAACGGTGTGCTTTATCTTGACGAGTTGCCTGAATATCCAAGACAATGTTTGGAAATGTTAAGGCAACCGCTTGAAGACGGCGTTATAACTGTGGCGAGAAGTGCTTTAACTGTTACATACCCAGCAAATTTTACTTTAATTGCAAGCATGAACCCATGCCCATGTGGCAACTATGGTTCTAAAAATAAAGAATGCAAATGTTCGCCATCACAAATTCATAAATATTTATCAAAAATTTCTGGACCTATTTTGGATAGAATTGACTTGCATGTTGAAGTTGATGATGTTGATTTTGACGACCTTAGGGCAGAACGTGAAGAAGAAACTTCTCAGGAGATTAAACAAAGAGTTGACAGAGCAAGAAAGGTGCAACTTGAAAGGTTTAAAGGAATGAAAAATTTTTCAAATGCTAAAATGAGTGTGCCTGCTACAAAACGATTTTGCAAGTTAAGTAGTGAAAGCGAACAGTTGTTGCGCACGGCGTTTGAAAATTTAAAACTATCGGCCCGCGCTCATGACAGAATTTTAAAAGTTGCCAGAACCATTGCTGATTTAGATGGCGAAGAAGAAATTCTGCCAGAGCATATTGCTGAGGCGATAGCATACCGCTCACTTGATAGAAAATATTTATAAGGAAGATGAATGAATAAAGACGATTTTATCAAATTTTTATCCGCTTTTGAATTGTCAAATTCTAAGATAAGAAAAATTCTAGATGTTTTAAAAGACGATTTTAGTTTTGAAAAATTCTATTTCAACGACGAGGTAGAAAACATTTTGGGCGAAGATTATTCTACTGTCGCAAAGAAATCTAACCAAAAATATTTTGATGCTTATTTAAACAGATTAAAAGAAAAAGGAATTGGAATTTTTACAATTGAAAGCGAATTTTACCCACAAAAATTAAGGAAGATCGACGACCCACCATATTATTTATATTATAAAGGCGACCTCAGTCTTTTTTCGCAACCATCAGTTGCAATTGTAGGAACAAGAAAACCAACAAATTATGGCGTTGTTATTACAGAGCGTTTTGCTGGCGACCTTGCTAAAAGTGGGGCGGTTATTGTAAGTGGGTTGGCTTATGGTGTTGACAGCATCGCACATCGCAAAGTATTAGCGGTTGGTGGTAAAACTATTGCAGTTCTTGCAGGTGGTTTTGATAAAATATACCCACCAGAACATACTTCACTGTTTGAGGAAATTGCCAAAAAAGGATTGGTGATTTCTGAGCATAGACCAGATGTAAATGCATTAAAATATAATTTTCCACAGCGCAACCGCATTGTTGCTGGGTTGAGTGATGCACTTCTTATTACCGAAGCGGGAGCAAAAAGCGGAACCACAATCACCAAAGATTTTGCGCTCGATTACGGTGTGCCTATTTATGCAGTGCCGGGCAATATTACTTCTTCGCAAAGCAGTGGCACCAACAATTTGATTTGTTCTATGCAAGGAATTTGTGCGCTTGATGCCGAAAATATTATTAACGAACTTGGTCTGAAAAAACATGCTCAAAAAAATTGCAAGTTATCAACAAATGAAAATTTAATAGTGCAGTGTTTGTCGAATGGTGAAAAAACTATTGATGAAATAGAAGAAATTACAAAAATAAATATTGCAAAACTTAACAGTCTTTTGACATCTCTTGAAATAAAAAGTATAATTAAAAGAATGCCAGGCGGAGTTTATTCGCTTGGTTAGGAGGAAATTTTGAACCTTGTCGTTATTGAAGCCCCTGCAAAAAGGGACACATTAAAAAAATATTTGGGTAATGGCTATGATGTTGTTGCAACAAAAGGGCATATTCGTGATTTGCCACAAAAAAGTTTTGGGCTAGACGCAAACAATCATTTTGAACCTAAGTATGAAATTATGCCAGACAAAAAACAACTGATTAGCGACCTGAAAGCGAAAGCAGATAAAGCCGAACATGTTTTAATCGCAACCGACCCAGATAGAGAGGGTGAGGCAATTGCATGGCATATTGCAAATGTGCTGGGAATAGATAAAAATCAAAAATGTAGAATTCAATTTAATGAAATTTCACAAAAAGCAGTGCAAAATGCACTTACTCAGCCACGCACAATAGACGAAAATTTGGTTAACGCTCAACAGGCTAGGCGTGCGTTGGATAGAATTGTGGGATATAAACTTTCTCCAATTCTTTGCAAAAAAATCAAACCTAGACTTAGCGCAGGCAGAGTGCAATCGGTTGCACTTAAACTTGTTGTTGATAGGGAAAAAGAAATTGAAGCATTTAAGCCAGAAGAATATTGGCCAGTAACTGCATTTTTAATTAAAAAAAGTGATGTTTTTAAGGCTAACCTTGAAAAAAAGAATGGCAAAAAGTTTTTGCCAGCAAACGAAGAGCAAGCGAAAAAAGTTGTAGATGCCGTTAAAGATAATAATTTTATTGTTGATAAAGTTAAACGCTCTACAACAAAATCTCATACCCCTGCACCTTTTACAACTTCAACAATGCAACAAGATGCTTTAAACAAAGCAGGGCTTAGCGTTAAGCGTACGACATCTGCCGCTCAACAACTTTATGAAGGCGTTGAGATTGCAGGTGAAGGCAAATTAGCGCTTATTACTTACATCAGAACTGACTCAACTCGTGTTTCAGTAGATGCGCAAAATGCCTGCCGTGAGTTTGCTAAGAAAATGTATGGTGATAAATTTGTCCCAGATAAACCTAACATTTATGCAAAAAAAGCAAATGCCCAAGACGCACACGAAGCAATTAGACCTATCAATATGAATATGACTCCTGAAAAGGTTAAAGCGTCTTTATCGCCAGATAACTACAAACTTTATAAACTTATCTATGAAAGATTCCTTGCCAGCCAAATGAGTGATGCGATTTATTCAAATGTTACCGCTAATATCAGTTCAGGGGACTATGAATTTAAAGCAGTTGGCAAAACAATGGAGTTTGCTGGTTATACCGCAGCGTATAAAGAATTTGAAGGTGATGAAAAACAGGAGATTTCCAAACTTCCACCACTTGATGAAGGTGAATCACTTAAAGCCAAGGAAATTAAAACCGAACAAAAATTCACAAAGCCACCAGCAAGATACACCGAAGCAAGTTTGGTTAAAGCAATGGAAGAAAAGGGTATCGGCAGACCAGCCACCTATGCGGCAACAATAATGGTTTTGTCGGCGAGGGAATATGTTACCAAAGACGGCAAAAGCCTTGTTCCAACCGAACTTGGAAGAAAAGTTACCGAATATTTAGAAAAGTTTTTCAGTTCTGTAATCAATGTTAAATTTACTGCTAATATGGAAAACAGACTTGACGACATAGCAACCCAAAACGACGATTGGCATGATGTGGTTGAGAGTTTTTGGTCGGGGTTTTCCAAACTTTTGTCAGCATCTGATGCCTCAGGTTTTTCGCTTAAAGCAGAGCCACAGGAAACGGACATTATTTGTGATAAGTGTGGGCACAAAATGCTTTTAAGAGATGGGCGCTATGGCAAATTTTTGGGTTGCTCAAACTTTCCAAAATGCAGAAACATAATGCCTTACGAACAACAGCAAAAAGTTGTAGGGAAATGCCCAGAGTGCGGTGGTGATGTTGTTCCAAGAAAATCTAAAAAAGGTAAAACATTTTTCTCATGTTCAAATTATCCAACTTGCAACTTTATGAGTTGGTATCCTACAACGGGACAAAGATGCCCAAATTGTAACGAACCACTTATAATTAAAAATAAAAAAATCGTATGCTCAAAATGCGATTATAAAGAGCAATGAAAAACAAAGTTGTAAACATAATTGGCGGAGGATATGCAGGAGGCGAAGCAGCACTCACACTCAGTGGTTATGGAGTGGAGGTGCATCTTTTTGACATTTTTTCACCATTTGAAAGCCAAATAAAAGTTGATGAGAACACCAAAAGATTGTTTAAAGAATTGCAGGCTTTAAACTCAGCAAGTTGCGCATTAGTTGATGATAATTTAATCGATTTAAGGCAAAAAATGCGTGAAAAACTTGAAAATGACCCTAATATTATGCTTTTTGATGGAAAAATAGGTGAAATTTCACTTTCTGAGCCGACGATAATTGCAACAGGAAGCAACACTAGTGATGCATTTTTTCAGCAAATAGAAAGTATTGTGGGCAAAGGCAGAGCATACAGGTGGCAACCAATTTTTCCAATTTTTGAGAACTTGGATTTGATTAAACAAAATGATTTATATTATTTGCCAGTAAAAGATGAAGAGATAAAACAGGCACAACAATTTTTAAAGCATTTTGACAGCGATGAAGACTGTATTGAAAAGTGGGCTTACTGTGGAAGCGAATTATTAAAGGCGAAAGTGTTTAAGCCGGTTTTCATTGATGGTAAAATTTTGCATGCGTGTTTGAAGTTTAAAAAAACAGAAGAAGGGTTTGTTCTTCAAAATTTTCAAACAAAATTGTCGCAGGAAAATCAAAAAAGATTATTTGAAATATTTAGCGGGCTAAAAGATGCAAAAGTTGTTAAATATGGTGATATGAAAAAATGTACATTTATTGCACCAGCATCATGTGTAAATGTTCATCTTCAATCTCAAAATAATCAAAATTTGTTTTTCGCAGGAAGATTGATTTTAGTTGGCGGGGAACTTGAAGCCTTAGTAACTGGGCATCTGGCAGCGCTTAATGTTTTAAATTTGATTGAAGGCAGGGTGCTTGTTAAATATCCAACCAACACCATATGTGGAAATATTATTGACAATTTATTTACATTACAGGGCTTTAAACAAGAACAAATTGATTTAAATTGTGATATAATCAAAGATGTAAATGAAATTGACGCAATTAAAAAATTAAAAAAATTTAAGGAGGACTTTGATGCAAGAGTTTCGTGGCACAACCATTTGTGCAGTCAAAAAAGATGGTAAAATTGCAATCGCTGGTGATGGACAAGTAACCATGCAAAATTCGGTTATTTTTAAAGGTAACGCAAAAAAAGTTAGGCGTATTTTTGACGACAAAGTAATTGTTGGGTTTGCTGGAAGCGTGGCAGATGCTTTTTCGCTTACTGAAAGATTTGAAGAAATGCTTAACAAATATTCGGGGAATCTTATGAGAAGTTCAGTTGCGCTGGCAGAACTTTGGAGAGATGACAAAATAGCAAGAAAACTTGACGCTATGATGATTGTTGCCGATAAAAACACTTTGTTAATTTTGGACGGAACAGGTGATGTCATCGAGCCAGAAGATAATGTTTGTGCAATAGGTTCGGGTGGAAACTATGCTCTTGCTGCGGCAAAAGCCTTAAAACAAAACACCAATCTTTCTGCTAAGGAAATTGCATATCGTGCTTTAAAAATTGCAAGTGAAATTTGTGTTTATACCAACGATAATATTATTGTTGAAGAATTAGGAGTGTAATTATGGAATATTCACCAAAACAAATTGTTAAAGAACTTGATAAATACATTATTGGTCAAAACAAAGCCAAGCGTGCTGTGGCTATTGCCCTGAGAAACAGATATAGAAGAAGCAAACTTCCAAAAGAACTTAGGGAGGAAATCACTCCTAAAAACATCATTATGCGTGGACCTACTGGGGTGGGTAAAACCGAAATTGCAAGAAGACTTGCCAAACTTGTTAAAGCGCCATTCATTAAAATTGAAGCCACAAAATATACCGAAGTAGGATATGTTGGCAGAGATGTTGAAAGCATGGTGAGAGACCTTGTGGAAGTTTCTGTTAGAATGGTTAAAGACGAAAAACAACATGAAGTGGAAAGCAAAGTTGCACCAATAGTTGAAAACAAACTTATCGATGCCATTGCTCTTGCTAGAAGAGACGGCACGCTTTCTCAGGATAAGGCTGAAATTAAAAAAGAATTGCAAGAAGGTAAACTTGAAGATGAAATTATTGAAGTCGCTGTTGTTGATGCACCTAAACCAATTATGGCAATAGGCGGACCAGAAATTTCACTCGGCTCTATGTTTGATGGATTATTGCCTCAGAGAAGAAAAAACAAGCGCATGCCTGTTAAAAACGCAAGAGAAGCACTTATGAATGACGAATGCGATAAACTTATTGACCTTGATAATGTTAACTCAGAAGCGATTAGGCGTGCGGAAGAAGAGGGAATTATTTTTATTGATGAAATTGATAAAATTATCGGCGTTAAAAATAATAATTCACAAGATGTTTCAAGAGAAGGTGTGCAAAGGGATATTCTTCCTATTGTGGAAGGTTGCACAGTTGCAACAAAATATGGAAATATAAAAACCGACTTTATATTATTTATTGCTTCGGGTGCTTTCCATGTTTCAAAAATTGAAGATATGATTCCTGAACTTCAAGGAAGATTCCCAATCAGAGTTGATTTGGATAGCCTTACTGAAAAAGATTTTAAGCGTATTCTTTCTCAACCTAAAAATGCTGTTACGCTTCAATATGCTTCACTTTTAAAAGTTGATAACATCAATCTTACTTTCACCGATGATGCGCTAGACGAAATTTCTGTTATGGCTGCTGCTGAAAATGAGTCCAGCGAGAATATTGGTGCAAGAAGATTGCATACTATTATGGAACTGTTGTTGGAAGACATTTCCTTCAATGCTAGTGGTGAGCATCCAATGCTTGATGTGGTGATTGACAAAAATTATGTTCAAAACGCATTTAAAGACACCAAAAAGAAATATGATTTGAAAAAATATGTGTTATAGGAGGGAAAATATGAAACATATTAACGAAGCACAATTTGAAGATGAAACTAAAAAAGGCCTTACGGTTGTAGACTTTTTTGCTACATGGTGCGGCCCTTGCAGAATGATGGGACAAATACTTGAAGAAGTTGAAGAAACTAACCCTGAAATAAAAATAGTTAAAATTGATGTAGATGAAAATCCAAACCTTGCAAGAAAATTCGGGATAATGTCTATTCCAACAATCGTTGTTATGAAAGATGGAGAGATGGCTGGCAAACATGTTGGGCTTATGCAGGCAGACGACTTTGTTGAATTTGTTAAATCATACGAATAATTAAGGGCAAAAGCCCTTTTTTTCTTTTATTTTTAGTTTTAATATTGACTTAAAGGCAATAAAGTGCTAAAATTATTGCATAAAAGGAGAAAAATTGTGAGCAGAAAAGTTTATTTGGATAATGCAGCAACAACATATGTTTCCAGTGAAGTTTTAAATGAAATGATGCCATGCTTTAATGCTATTTATGGCAATGCAAATTCCATTCATGGCTTTGGTAGAGATGCCGCTGCAATTGTTGATAGGGCAAGAGATAGAATTGCCGCCGCAATAAATGCAAAAAGCGCAAACGAAATTTATTTTACATCAGGTGGAACAGAGGCCGATAACTGGGCTATTAAAGGTTTGGCTCATGCAAACGCAAACAAGGGCAAACATATAATTACATCTGCTATTGAACATCATGCAGTTTTAGATGCGTGTGCTGCTCTTGAAAAAGAAGGTTTTACAGTTACTTATCTTCCAGTAGACAGCACTGGAGTTGTAAGCATAACAGAATTGTTGCGTGCAATTAGAAAAGATACAATCCTAATTTCAATTATGGCCGTAAACAATGAAGTTGGAACAATTCAAAATATAAAAACAATTGCAAAAACTGCACACGAAAATGGTATTCTTTTCCATACCGATGCAGTTCAAGCACTTGGCGCACTTAGACTAGATGTTCAAGATATGGAAATTGATGCACTCAGCATTTCAGCGCATAAAATTTATGGACCAAAAGGCGTGGGTGCTTTATATGTTAAAAACGGCGTTAGAATTGAAAACCTTTTTGATGGCGGAAGCCAAGAAAGAGGTAAGCGTGGGGGAACATTAAATGTTCCAGGCATTGCCGGATTTGGTAAAGCAGCAGAAATTGCTGTTAGAGATTTGGTTATCAATCAACAAAAATTGCGTTCAATAAGAGAATATTTCCTTTCTAAACTTAGAGAAAATGTTGAATATATTCATATAAATGGACATCCACATCAAAAAATTCAAGGAACGGTTAGTGTTTCGTTTGAAATGATTGAGGGAGAAAGCCTTTTAATGCTTTTAGACCTTGACGGTGTTGCTGTGTCAACTGCATCTGCATGCACATCAAACTCACTTTTGCCTTCACATGTTTTAAAGGCTATGGGCATTGAAGACGAACTTGCACAAGGCACAATCAGATTTTCATTCGGTAAAAATACTTCTAAGGCAGACATTGATTATGCACTTGAAGTTTTGACAAATGCTGTTAAAAAATTAAGGGCTATTTCACCAATTACTAAGGCAGGGAGGAGATAAAAATGTATAACAAAAAAGTTCTTTCCATTTTTCAAAATCCAAGCAATGCTGGCGGAATGAAAGGCGCAAATGGTACTGGAAAAGTTGGCGAAGTTGGCTGTGGAGATATAATGAAATTTTATCTTCTTATTGAAGATGAAGTAATTACAGATGCTAGATTTAAAGTTTTTGGTTGTTGTGCTGCAATCGCTGCTGCCGATGTTGCTTGCGATTTAGTTAAAGATATGAATTTGCAAGAGGCGCAAAATTTGACCAGTGCTGATATTATGGAAGTTTTAGAAGACCTTCCTACAAACAAAGTTTATTGTGCTTCCTTGGCTGTTGATGGAATTAAAGACGCAATTCAAGATTATTACAAACGCCTTGAAAAATTAGAGAAAAAAGCAAAATTAGATGAACAATAAAATTAAATCACCTTTTAGGTGATTTTTTATATTCTTTAACATTGTTAAAGTATAATTTTTCGCACTCTTCACAAAATATTTTCCGAGGAGGGAAATATGAAAGATGTTATGATGCTTTTAGGTTTTAGTATGGGGCTTGTAACTGGCGCACTTTTATATAAATATTCAACTTCTGCTAAACAGATGGTTGATAAAAGTGAAAAGGCAGTTATGAAAGAAGTTGAAAAGGCCACAAACAAAGTTAAAAAAGCACAGAAAAAAGCTTAAATAAAACTCTCCGGTCAAGAAGCGCAAGACTTAATAAAGTCTTGCCTTTTTATTTGCATTCATGCAAATAAAAATCATGCCCGAAAGGGCATGGCTTCTTGACCCTAGATAAAAAAAACAGAATAATAACAAAAAAGCAAGTCTTTTAACTTGCTTTTAAGATAACCGGGCGAATGCTTTGTCATTGTTAGACCAACTGCCTCAAACTATTTTAACTCCACCAAAGCTTCCTTATGGCACACAGTTGTATTCCCTTAATGATGCTCCCGTCAGGGCCTGACATGGTTCAGGAGCAACCGTTGCATAAGACCTTGATTTCATCGCCAAAATAAGCCTGCACATATTTGACCTATCAATGCCGAGGCAAATGTTCAATCCTGCTATAGCGGGTTGCAGGTTACAGGGCACCGCTAACTCCCCATCTAGCCCGGTTCAATTATTATAAACTAAAAGGTTAAAAAAATCAAGGAAAATCATTTTTTATTTTGCGTAATTTGTTTTATACTATAATTGACTTTAAAACAGGAGAATAAAATGGCTGAAAAAACAAAAGCAGAAAGATTTTTAGATGCGTTTAATAATATTGATTATTCATTGCGCGCAAGGTATGGGCTTAACAGAAGTATGGGCTTTTCAGATTTGATTAGAAGATGCGTAAGTTTAAACTATGTAGTAAGAAAATATGAAGATGATTTAATTGATTATGGAAGGCTTAGAAATGCAATCGTTCATCAAGGGAATAAGCCTTATATTATCGCAGAGCCACATGAGCAAGTAGTGGAGCATATAGAAAAAATTGAAAGATTGATTAACACACCACCAAAGGCTATTGATGTTTGCAGAAGAGATGTGCTTTCAACAGAGGCGCACGCTTCAATGGAAGAAGTTATTAAATTGATTGCTTCGTCAAATTATTCAAATATTCCAGTTTATAAGGAAAAACAATTAATTGGAATAGCAAATGGTCAAAAAATATTAAATTCTTTTGGTTTGTTTTTATTGTCAGGTGGAAAAGCAAAAACATTTTTAGAGAATGCCCAAATTGAAGACATGTTAACTAAAATTAAAGACTCCAATTATTATGAAGTTTGCAAAGTTGATTTAACAGTGGAAGATGCTCTGAATAAATTTCATTCCAACCCAAAACTTCTTGCAATCTTGCTTACTAAAAACGGAGAACCTAATGAATTGCCTCTTGGCATAGTTACTGGTGCAGATGCTATCGAAATGAATAAGGTTCTTGATAACTTTTAGTTGACAAAATTTTAACATAATGATAAACTTAATATGGTTATATAAAAACGATGATGAAAGACAACATTTATTTGTAATCTTTTTCAGAGAGTTGCCGTATGGTGCGAGGCAATAAAAGAACAGATGAATTATCACTTTCGGAGTTGCGGACTGAAATTATGTAAGTTTTGCCGGGACTTCCCGTTATAGAAGGAGTATGTGATAGCATACAGGCATTTACAAGTGGTTTAACCTCGGCGGGGTCTTGCAAGTGCCGAGGTTTTTTGTTAAAAATCTCTATTCGCTAAAATTTAACTTTTGGAGGAGAAAAATGTATAAAAAAGTTGATACAAAACTTGATTTTGTTAAAAATGAAACCGAAATTTTAGATTTTTGGAAGAAGAATGGGATTATCGAAAAAGGACTTCACTTGAATGAAAATTCAGGCAAAGTTTTTTCTTTTTATGAAGGACCACCAACTGCAAATGGTATGCCACACATGGGGCACCCACTTACAAGAGCAATTAAGGATGTTTTTCCACGCTTTAAAAGCATGAAAGGCTTTTTTGTGCCTAGAAAGGCGGGCTGGGATACACACGGATTGCCTGTTGAGGTTGAAGTAGAAAAAAATCTTGGGCTTAACGGTAAACAGGATATTGAAAAATTTGGGGTTGAAAAGTTTATAGAACTTTGCAAACAATCTGTTTGGAAATATAAAGGATTGTGGGAAAAAATTACAGATAGGCTTGGTTATTGGATTGATATGTCTGACCCTTATATCACATATGACAATAAATATATCGAGTCTGTTTTTTGGGCACTTAAAGAAATGGATAAAAAAGGCTTAATATATTTAGGTCATAAAATTGTTCCTTTCTGCCCAAGGTGTGGAACAAGCCTTTCTAAAATGGAAGTTGAAAATGGGGATAATTACAAGATTTTAAAAGAAAACTCTGTTTTTGTTAAAATGCAAAGTAAACAGGAAGACAAAACTTACTTCCTTGTTTGGACAACAACTCCATGGACATTGCCATCAAATGTTGCGCTCTGCATGAATCCAAATGAAACATACGCAAAAATCAATGTTGGCGAAGAAAATTATATAATGCTTAAAAGCCTGATTTCAACTCTTTTTGAAGAGGGAACATATAAAATTGTTTACGAGAAAAAGGGCAGTGAGTTTGAAGGACATAAATATATCCCGCTGTTTGACTATGTTGAAAAGCAAGTTAAAAACGCTTATTTTGTAACAGTTGATAATTATGTTACAACAGAAGACGGAACAGGAATTGTTCATATTGCTCCTGCTTTTGGTGAGGAAGACTATCAAGTAGGTAAAAAATATAATATCGACTTTGTTCAACTTGTTGATGAAGACGGCAAAATGAGTAAAGAAACTGATTTTGCAGGCATGTTTGTAAAAGATGCCGACAAACCAATTATAGATAAACTTAAAAGCGAAGGAAAACTTTTCAAAGTTAAACTTATCGAACACGCTTATCCACATTGTTGGAGATGTGGAACTCCGCTTTTGTATTACGCAAAAAATGCGTGGTTTGTAAAAACAACAGCAATTAAAGATTTGCTTGTTAAAAACAACAATTCTGTAAATTGGTTGCCAGAAACAATTAAACAAGGCAGAATGGGTAATTTCCTTGAAAACAATATTGATTGGGGAATTTCAAGAACAAGATATTGGGGAACTCCGCTTCCTTTCTGGACATGTGAAAATGGCCACAAGCATGTTGTTGGAAGCGTTGAAGAATTAAGAAAACTTTCAGGAGTAACAGGAGAACTTGACCTGCATAAACCTACTCTTGATAAAATTACATTCCCATGCCCAGAATGTGGAAAAACTATGACCAGAACACCAGAAGTTATGGATTGTTGGTTTGATTCTGGTTCTATGCCTTTTGCGCAATATCATTATCCTTTTGAAAACAAACAGTTGTTTGAAAAAACCTTCCCAGCCGATTTTATTGCGGAGGGCATTGATCAAACAAGGGGTTGGTTCTATACTTTGCAGGCGGTAAATAGTGCCGTGCTCGGCAAAAGCCCTTACAAAACATGCGAGGCAATTGGGCTTGTTAATGATAGGTTTGGAATAAAAATGTCAAAACATCTTGGAAACGGAATTGACCCTTGGTCTATTTTAGACAAAGAGGGCGCAGACGGACTTAGATGGTATTTCTTCTATTCTTGCTCACCAGGACAAGGTTTGTCGTTTAATGAAGATAATTTAATAGAACTTCAACGCAAATTTATGGGCACTCTTTGGAATGTTTATGCTTTTTATGTGCTTTATGCAGATATAGACAATTTTGACCCAACAAAAATTAACCTTGCTGATTGCAAACTTAGTTTGCTTGATAGATGGTTGCTTTCAAAATATAATGCTTTGGTTGAAGAAGTAAACGAAAAACTTGAAAAATATGAATTACAATCTGCAACCAGGGCAATCACCAATTTTGTTGACGAACTTTCAAATTGGTATATAAGACGCAGTCGTGAAAGATTCTGGCAGAATGGTATGGCAGACGATAAAAACGCAGCATTCAAAACTTTGTATGAAGTGCTTGCTTCTCTTTGCAAACTTATTGCGCCTTTTGTTCCATTCATCTCTGAAAGCATTTATCAAAATTTGGTGAGAAGTGTTGATAAAAACGCACCTGAAAGTGTGCACTTCTGTGCATATCCTCAAAAAGACGAGGCGCTTATTGATAAAAAACTTAATCGTGGCATGGAAAAAGTGCTTGATATTGTCATTTTGGGTAGAGCGTGCAGGGCGGCGAGTTTAATTAAGAATCGCCAACCTCTTGCCAAAGTTATTGTTTGTTCCGCAGAGAAAATTAGTTTGGACAAAGAACTTCAAAATTTAATTCAAGACGAGTTGAATGTTGAAGAAGTTTCTTTCAGCCATGATGCAAACACTTATGTGAATTTTGAGTTGAAACCTCAACTTAAAACCCTTGGACCAAAATATGGCAAAAGATTGAATGAAATAAGGCAATATTTTGCTGAATGTGATGCAAACAGCGATGTTGCCAAACTTAGAAAAGGTGATAATCTTTACATTGGCGACATGATATTAACCTTGGAAGATGTGCTTATTTCAGTTAGAAATAAAGAAGGATTTGTTAGTGAAAGCAATGGCGATGTTACGGTTGTTTTAGATGTCGCTTTAACCGAAGAACTTAAAGAAAAAGGACTTGTAAGAGATTTTATTTCACAGGTTCAACAAACAAGAAAAGATATAGGACTGGAAGTTACCGATCACATTGTAATTACCATAAACGGTGATGAAGATGTGAAGAAAATTATGAAAAAACATGCTGATTTGATTAAATCGGGCACACTTTGTGATGAACTTGATTTTGGTGAGGGAGCATTTAAATTTAATGCCGCAAACCTCAACTTTGGGATTAAAAAAGTTTAAGGAGAGCACATGAAGATTGCAAGTGGTTGGAAAGATTTTGAAGTGCTTGCTACTGGCGAGGGCAAAAAAATAGAAAATTGGAATGGCTTTGTTTTATTAAGACCTGACCCACAAATTGTTTGGGGCGATTTTGAACAAAGAGCCAAACCTTTTTTAAACCAATTATCAGCCAGTTATGAGCGCTCATCTTCTGGCGGAGGGCAATGGCAGGAATTTAAAAAGTTGCCTGAGCAGTGGACTTGCACTTGGAAAAATTTAAAATTTATAGTTAAGCCTATGGGTTTTAAGCATACAGGAATATTTCCCGAGCAAGCGGTTAATTGGCAAAAAATGCAAGATTTGATAAAAAATTCAAAAAGAAAAATTAAAATTTTAAATCTTTTTGCTTACACGGGATGTGCTTCTGTTGCGTGCAGTGAGGCAGGTGCGGAAGTTACTCATGTAGATGCCAGCAAGGGCATGGTTGAAAGGGCTAAGCAAAATGCAACGCTAAATAACATTTCAAACATCCGATTTATTGTTGATGACTGCAAAAAATTTATTGAGCGTGAAATTAGGCGTGGAAATAGATATGATGCCATTATAATGGATCCTCCAAGTTACGGCAGAGGCCCAAATGGCGAGATGTGGAAAATAGAAGAAAATTTGTTTGAGTTTGTTAAACTTTGCGCAAAAGTGCTTTCGGATAAACCTCTTTTTGTGCTGATTAACTCTTACACCACTGGGCTTCAAGCAGGGGTGATTGCCAACGTTTTAAGTTTGATTTTTGGCAATGATAATATTGAAGCAGATGAAATTGGGCTTAAAACAAAAGAAGGCTTGGTTTTACCATGTGGGAACAGTGGATTTAAAATTTGGGAATAGGAGCAAATATGCAAGTTGTTTATGAAGATAATCAAATATTGGTTGTAATCAAGCCACACAATCAACCATCTCAAAAAGATGAATCGGGTGATTTGGATTTATTGACAGAAGTTAAAGAATATGTAAAACAAAAATACAACAAACCTGGCGAAGCATTTATTGGTCTTGTGCATAGGCTTGACAGACCTACTGGCGGACTTATGGTTTTTGCAAGAAATTCCAAGTCAGCAGAACGACTTTCTAAACAACTGCAATCTCATCAAATGCAAAAGGTTTATTTTGCTGTGGTTGAGGGCAAAATAAAATATCAATCACAAAGTCTTGTGCATTATCTTAAAAAAGACGAAAAAAACAATTTGGTAAAAATTTGTCCAGCACTTGAAGAAGGTGCAAAAAAAGCAGAACTTATGTTTGAAACCTTGGAGAGAAACGAAAAGCATTCGCTTTTAAGTGTTAAAATTTTAACTGGAAGGTCTCATCAAATCAGGGTGCAACTTGCAAGCATAGGCTATCCTATTTATGGTGATATGAAATATAACAAAAACGCCACGAAAGGAAATCTTGCATTATGGGCAGGCAAATTGGAATTTACTCATCCAACCACAAAAGAGAAAATGGTGTTTATTGCTTCACCAGATGAAAGCAAAAAACCTTGGAGTGAATTTAATATTTCAAAATATTTTGTGAGGTAAATATGAAAAGAAGCGCTGTGCCACAAAAATATAAATGGGATTTAAGCGAATTTGCCAAAGATGATGAAGATTTTAAAAATAGAACAACAAATCTTTTAAAATATATAGAAATTTTTAAAAGTTTTGAAGGCAAACTTTCAGATGAAAAAAATCTCTTGAAAGTTTTAGAATATTCAAGTGAATATGCCAAAGAAATGATTTTATTATTTAATTATGCACAACGCAAATTAGATGAAAACTTGAATGATAGCAAATCTATGGAAAACTTAAATTACATCTCGCAAATTGAAAATAAAGTTTCGGTTGCAATGTCATTTATAACTCCCGAAGTAAGCAAGTTTTCAAATCAAAAATTAAATAATTTAATGAAAAATCCTGAATTTTTCAAATTTAAATTGTTTTTCAAGGATATTATTAAAGAAAAACCCCATGTATTGCCAAAAAGCGAAGAAAAACTTTTATCTGGTATGGGTGATTTTTTGAGTGGTTTTTTTGATAACCATAATGCATTTAGCGACGCAGATTTAAAATTTAATGATGTGCTTGACGGCAATGGTAAAAAACATGAGTATTCACAAGCATTATTCAACAAATTTATGCGTAGCAACGATAGGGAATTGAGAAAAAATGTTTTTGCTGAGCAAAATGGTGCATACGGAAGATACATGAATTTTTTAGCAAACAACTATATTTCAGAAGTAAAAGCAAATTGCTATTTTGCAAAAATTAGAAAATATCAAAGTGCATTGTCGCATGCTATTGAAAGTGAAGATGCAAAGATTGGCGTGTATAACACGCTTATACAAAGTGTTCATAAAAATTTAAAATTGCTTTACAGATATTTTGAAAAAAAGAAAAAATTATTGGGATATGATAAATTTTACATCTATGACCAGTATGCACCAATTAAAAAAACTGTTAAAAAGAATTATACTTTTGAACAAGCAATTTCAATAATAAAAAAAGCAGTTCAACCACTTGGTGAAGAATATGTTTCACTTATAGATAAAGCGGTGGAAGAAAAATGGATTGATGTTTTACCAAGCGAAGGGAAAGCAAACGGGGAATACTCGGCAGGCGCATATGGGGCACACCCAGTTGTGCTTACAAATTTTACTGGTGACTTTTTGTCAGTTACCACTTTGGCGCATGAACTTGGACACGCCATTCATTCTTATTACTCAAATTCAAACAATATTTTTGAAGAAAGCGATTATGTGATTTTTGTAGCCGAAGTGGCAAGCACAGTTAATGAAATGCTGGTAAGATTGATGCTTTTAAAAGGGTGCAAAAATCACAGCCAAGCAAGTGAGATTATTGACGAACTGTTTTCAGATGTGAAAAGCACAATTTTTAGACAGACAATGTTTGCTGAATTTGAGCAATGGGTGCATGAACAATATGAACAAAATCAGCCTCTTTCAAAAAGTAAGTTGTGCCAAAAGTATTTAGAACTTAACAAATTATACTTTGGAAAAGGTGTTGTGCTTACAAAAGAAACCCAATTTGAATGGGCAAGGATCCCACATTTTTATAGAGCCTTTTATGTTTATAAATATGCCACTGGCCTAATCAGCGCTTTAAATATTGTTAGTAGAATTTTAAAAGGCGAAGAAGGGGCAAAAGAAAAGTATATAAACTTTTTGAAAAGTGGTTGCAAAAAAGGACCTGTTGAACTTTTGCAAGATGCAGGTGTTGATTTAGAAAAACAAATAACATTTGATGAAGTTTTCAAATTTTTGGAAGATTTATTAAAACAGATGTAAAAAAATGCTTAAAAATTTAAGCATTTTTTAATTGCATTTTTGCCCGAGCAGGAATCCTCCCGCAAATATAAGTAATCCTATTGGGATTGCAATGTTTAAATAACCGCAACCGCCCATCATATTGTTGTTACAGCATGGTGAGTTGCAACATTGTTGCGGGAAAGATGGAGGAGGGCAATGGCAAGGCATGTTATAATAACAGCCCGGTGTATAACAATTTTTCATTTGTAAGCACCTCCATTTCCATCATATGCTAAATTATTTTTTTATGATAATTTATTTTACAAACATTTTTCCTATAACTTTTATAAAAAGCGATTTCGGAACAAAGCGTGAGATGAAGTAGAGATATTTTTGCTTGCCAATTATTGTCATTGGTTTTAATTTTTTGCGTTCAATAAATTTTGCCATTTTTTTGACTGCTTTTTCAACGCTCATGCGTTTATCTTCGTGGCTGTCTACATGCTCTGTTGATTTTTTTATACTGTCGCCATAGCGAGAATTTGTTTCAAAATCTTTAACACGATTTTTTGTGAAATTTGTTTTTACTTCGCCTGGACAGATTGATGCAACTTGAATGTTTGTGTTTTTAAGTTCCATTCTAAGCCCGTCAGTTATCATATTTACGGCAGACTTGCTTGCGCAATAATATGACCTAAATGGCAGTGGAAATATTGCACAGGTCGAACTTATGTTTATGATTTTGCTTTTTTCTTTCATTAAAGGAAGTGCTTTTTTTGTAACATTTATAAGCGCAAAAAAATTGAGTTCGAATTGCGCACGAATTTCTTTTTCGCTAACAAGTTCAACAGCGCCCGAAAGTCCACGCCCAGCACAGTTTATTAAAATATCAAAAGTTTGGTTTTGAAGTTTTTCAAAAACTTCATTAAGTTGTTCTTTATCAGTTATATCGCAAGGATATTCTGGTGCTGATTTTGAAATGTTAAAAACTTTATCGCCCTTGCTTTCAAAATATTCTTTCAAGCCTTTTCCAATTCCGCTTGTTGCACCAGTTATTAAAATATTTCTGTTCATGTTTACTCCTTAATTTTTAGTATATCATAAAGTTTAGTAAATTTTGAAAATTTTCTTACAAATATTGATATTTATTATAAATTAAATTAGTTTTCATTTTTATTTGATAATTATTTGTTTTTTAAAAAATATTGATTTTTTTTCTAATTTGGTATAATATTATAGTGTTATGAATCAAACAAAAGCAACATTAGTAAAAGTTAGCGGTATTTTTGCTATGATTGATGCCATAGGAAGTATTTTTGCTGGTTTGTTTTTAGCAACTTCGATGGGCTACTTTGGTGAAACTTTAACAGGTTATGGTATGGTAATTCCTAATGTCAATATCTCTCGTGAAGCATATATTGCCATTGGAATAGTTTTAATTATACTTGGAATTTTTTCAATAATAGGTGGTTCGCTTTTAATCAATGTTACTAATTCAAATAAAGTTTTCCAAACTTCTACAAAGTATAAAACAGGATGCGCTTTTACTATTATAGGTGGTGGATTTATGTCTATTGCTTGCATTCTTTTGTATATTTCGTTTTTCTATAAAAATCAGCCGTCAAACGAACTGAGAAGCGGTGAATTCAATAGCAAAGCAATTTATTATGATTATGGCGATGATAAATCCGAGCAAGTTGATGATTCTATTAAGAATAAGGTGAGTCTATTGCGAGAATTAAAAAATAAGGGTGAAATTAACGATCAAGAGTTTAGGGATATGCTTATGGATTTGATTAAAAGAAAAGAAGAGCAAGATTAGTTTGCTCTTCTTTTTTGCGAGAAAAATTGGGTAAGCAGTTTTGAGGCTTGCTCATCTTCCAATAGTATAAGGTTAACTTTGTGATTTAATCGGTTTGAACTGGCTATTGCTTGTGAAAGATTATCGTCAGATGAAGTTTGCTTTGCACCATAATAAACGGTTTTTAATCGTGCATTTACACATGCCCCTAAACACATAGGGCAGGGCTCTAAACTTACATACATTTCACAATCTTCTAATCTCCAACTTCCGAGTTTTTTGCATGCTTTTTCTATTGCTATTATTTCAGCATGCTTTGTTGCAATTTGGCTTTTTTCACGGCAGTTATATCCTCGTGCAATAATTTTTCCGTCTTTAACAATAACAGCACCAACAGGGATTTCGTCTGCTGAAAAAGCCTTTTGCGCCTCTTTAATTGCCATTTTCATAAATTTATTACTCATACTAAAATATTAACTTATTTGTTTTGAAAAGTCCAGCAAAATGGTGTATACTTTTGTCATGACAAAGCAAAAAATAACACGTCAAACATTCGAAAAATCCAAATTTTATAGCGTTCAAGATATGGGTATCGCTTACATATGTGCATTGGTTATGCCATATGTCATTTCTTTGCTGTTAATTTTGGTTTGTCAAATAGTTATCTCATCAGGTGTTCCAGCCGATTCAATTGAAAATTCTGTTGTTTATACCATATTTTCGTGTCTATGTAGCCCGATAGCATTTGCAATTGTGTTTTTTGGTTTTAACAAAGTTAAAAAAGTAAGTTTTTCTGCTTCAAAAGTTAAGTTTAAAATAGGAACAATTAACACCATAATTTGCTTTGCGGTTGCACTTATTTGTGTGTTTGGAATGCAGTATTTTATCGGTGGAATAGACCACCTTTTAGAACTTGGTGGATATAACTTGCAATCAGTTTCACTTCCAACGGAGAATTTTGGTTGGTTGGTGCTTTCGCTTATTTTATTGGCTTTGCTTCCTGCTATTTTTGAAGAGTTGATTTTCAGGGGAATTCTTTTAAATGGACTAAGGCAGGGGTTAAGTGATATCGCAGCCTTGTTTATGTCGGCGCTTATGTTTGCATTGATTCATGGTTCAATTCAGCAACTTGTTTATCCATTTGCGCTGGGGCTTGTGCTTGGTTGGCTGGCGATGAGAACTGGCTCGACTTTTACAAGTATGCTTGTGCACTTTTTAAACAATGCAATTGTTTTGATTGTAAATTATTTTACCGCTAGGCACGAATTGAACATGGCCATTGAATATAACGCATGGCAGTGGGTTGTTGCCATTGTTGTTGCCATTGTTGCAGGAGTTTTAATTTACTTGATTGAAAGATTTTACTTTAAAGGAAAAAATCAAGATGAAACATTGGAAGCGGAGCAAAATCAAGTAAAACAAGAGAAAAAAGGTTTCAAAAATTTACCGATTTCTTTTTGGGTGAGCATTGGCATCGCTGTGATTATTTTTATAATTGGAACGGCTATCGGATTTATGCCAAGCGAAACCGTTAATGTATGAATTACAAAAGGATAAAGGGAATATAATAAAACTATGACTGAAAAAACTAAATCTTTCAATAGTGCAATGTTGACATATTTTATTATCGTCATTCTTTTTGTAACTCTTAGACTTCTTTCTTCGTTCGGACTTCTTTCTTTCATGGGAAGTGCTGGCGACTATGTTTTTACAATTATTGTTCAAATTGGGCTTCTGTTTTGCGGAAGTGTTTTTCTTTATTCGGCGTTAAAAAAACAAAAAGTTAAGCGCACTTTTGGTGAATTTGGCATTAAAAAAGTTTCTTGGAAAATTGTTGGTTTTAGTGTTTTGCTTGGTGTGGTTGTATTCTTTTTAAATATGTTTGTGTCAAGCACTTTTAACGGACTGATTGAACTGTTTGGTTATGAACATTCATCAGGTTCGGCCATTACTTCTTATTCATTTAGCACACTTATCGTAAATGTTATTTTCACTGCAATTTTGCCTGGCATTTGTGAAGAAGTTGCGCATAGAGGAATGTTGCTTAAATCGCTGACACCGCTTGGTGCAAGCAAAGCCATTTGGATTTCTGCGCTGTTTTTTGGTCTTCTTCATTTAAATATTGAACAATTTTTCTATGCAACAATTATAGGATTGTTTTTAGGCTTTTTAACTTTAATTTCCAATTCAATCATTCCTGCTATGATAGTGCATTTTATGAACAACTTTTTAAGCACTTATCTTACTTTCTCGCAGGTTAATGGCTTGCCTTTTGGAAAAGTTGTAACATGGGTGGAAGCGGTTTTAAGTTCTAACATTTTTATTGCAATAATAATGACATTGGCAATTGTAGTTATTTTGTTTTACTTACTGTTTTTGCTTTCAAGAAAAATTGCATCACTTAGTTTAAAAGATGACATTGCGCTTATGCAACAAGAGTTTGGCAAACAACTTCTTAGGGAAGCGTATTTTATGGACCTTCAAAACGCTAAAAATAACGCAACCGATCAGCCACAAGAATTTGGCATGGAGGCCCTTGACAGACTTAAACAATTTATTGTTATAGAGAACGAAGCCAAAGAACAAAAGTTTGTTATGCCTAAGTATGGGAAATTGCTTTTGGCAGTAACGATGTGCCTAGGCGCAATAATAACCATTTTTACTTTTGTGTGGGGGGTGCTATGATTACTATAAACCTTGTTTGCGTTGGAAGTTTGAAAGAAAAGTTTTGGGTTGATGCTCAAAATGAATACATAAAAAGATTGCAAAAATTCTGCAAATTCAATTTAATTGAAGTTGAAGAAAAAAATGTGTCAAATACTCCAAAAGAGGTTTTGCAAAAAGAAGAAAAACTGATTTTGGAAAAATGTAAAGGAAGCATATTTTTGTTTGATGTTAAAGGCGAGGAGATTTCAAGTGAGGGGCTTAGTCAACTTATTGAAAAGCAAAGCCTTTTAAGTAATGTTTTAACATTTGTTATTGGCGGTTCGTATGGTGTGGGAGAAAATGTTAAAAATCTGGCAACAAAAAAATTAAGTTTTGGCAAAATAACTTTGCCACATAATTTGGCAAGAATTGTGGCAGTTGAGCAAATTTACAGGGCTTTTAATATATCTAGTGGAACAAGTTATCATAAATAAAAAAATACAATTTAAAAGCGATAATTTGATAAATTAGTAAATAATACTGAACTTTAAGTAAATTAAAAAGATTTTAATTGTAAAGTTGGTGTTATTAAAGTAATTATATATTTTTTGTCAATTTTTAAAATACTTGTTATTTTTGTTAACATGTGATATAATCTTTCACATGGAGAAAAATATATGAAAAGTAAGTTTGGATTTAGAAATAAAGCGAGTGAAAATCACTGGCAACCCTGTTCTATTGAGAATTTAAGTATATCAAGGCCTTTAGTTATTTGTTTGTCAGGTAATGGAACAAAAACTGAAACAGAAGCAAATGGTTTTTGCAAATTAGCAGAAAATCTTTTAGGTGATAAATCGAAGGAAGTTGATTTAATGGGAGTTGTATATGGTGATAAAAATTCAAGTGAGGCAAGTGTAGGAGAACTTTCAAATAGCGAGATTGAATCATTGGTAGATAATATTTTGTTACCTTTATGCAAGGATAAACAAACAAAACAATTATTGTCTTTAGAAGACTGTTGTAAAAACCTTTCATTAATAACTTTTTTCACTTTTTGTCACGGTAATTCTGAAGTTTCCAAGATTTTGAAAAATTTTAACGAAAAACTTGAAACTATGGGTTTACATGTAGAAGACAGAAAAACTTTGACTCAATCTTTGTTTGAAGTAAATTATGCTAAAGAAACAGATTTGGTGTCATGCCCACAAATTAACATTGCATCTGCACAGGATTCGATTGGCTCAATGTTTGGTTACTGGTATTTTGGTAATGATGATTATGAAAATAAATTTAATGGACATTATGCAATGGTCTGTGATAAACCAGGACAATTTTGTAAAAAAGATTGGCCTCGTCCAGAGGCTAAGCCTTATGGTTCAATTACTATTATTGCCAATTCTATATTAAAAGAGGATCTTGATAAAGATTCTTTTGCTATGCAAAGCGAAGAGCATAATATTGGCTATTTTAAAAAAGATAAAAATGGTTTTAATACACTTTTAAATGAAGAAGGCAAAGTATTGAGAGAGGCTATGTCTCTAAGTCTACAAAAAAGAATAGATAATAGTATTTTGAATCAAAAAAACAATACTTACAAAAGATTCTATTTACAAGAATTAAATTCTTATTTGGAAAATAGTTTACCAAGGAATAATAGGATTAGTAATATAATTGAAAACAATCTTTGTATGTGACAATTTTTATCTATAAAAATTATTATATTACTTCTAAAACTTATATTTGAACTTTACAATATTGTAGAGTTCTTTTTTGGTTTCAAAATAATCAGCATGTTATTATAAATATTTTGATATTTCATCTCTATGTTCATAAGCATATGCCACTGCTTCTTGGTGTGCTTCGTCAACTCTTTTTGTTCCGTGTGTTTTACTGAGTAGAAAATGTATGCAAGTGTGCCCATCCATTCCTGTGTCTTCAATATAACTTTGGCCATGTGGATATCCGTTTATGCTTGCAGCAACAAAATTTCCTTCGCCAAGTTCAACCCAAACAGGTCGCCTTGCCCAACTCCAAACTCCGCCGTAAATTTGTTTAAATATGGCCGTGTTTTCTTGGTTTATTGGCTCTACATCAGCGTGGTTATGCCCACCGTTTCTATAAACATAATAAGTTAAACCGCTTTTTATATCTATTACCCGTGTTTTTTGGTAAGTTTTGAACATGGTGTTCACTGTATCAAACCAATTTAAATTTGAAACACTTACTGGGCTTGAAGGGGAATATATGTAATCTTCGTTTTCATTGTAATTGTTTATATTATAAACATCTTTTGTTGTTAAATTGGTGTATTTAGAAAATATAGGATATGGAAGAATACATGTGACAAGTCCACATGTTATTAAAACAACTATTGCGTATAATGGGAAAAGTTTTCTCATGCTCTTTATTTTGCGTAATTTTTTAAAAAATAAAAAAATATATTTATTTTAATGAAAAAAATTTTTTCTGCGGTGATGATTGTAATAGGTACCGTCATCGGCTCAGGCTTTGCAAGCGGAAAAGAAATCGCTGTGTTTTTTTCTAGATTTGGTGCGGTTTCATATTTTTTTATATCGCTAACTTTTTTTGCTTTTTTTGGTATTATTTATGCTTTTTTTAGTTTGGGTGAAAAAGCACTTAATAAACTTAGTTCTTCAAAATTGTTTTCTATTGTTTGCATTACAATTTCGCTTATATTTACGGCATCTATGTTTGCTGGCACAATAAATGTTTTGCCTAATAACCTTTTTGTTAAGATTGGCTTTGCTTTAATTTTATTTGTTATTTGTTGCAGGGTTTCTAAAAAAGGCGTGCCTATGCTGGCAAAATTAAATAATTTCATCATTCCAATAACTCTTATTTGTATGATCATTGTGCTGATTTCTAATTTTGGTTTGCCAAACTTTTCTTCGTTGCAAGGACAAAACGCTTTTGCAGGACTGTTTTTTGCTGTGCTTTACTGGGTTTTAAATTTTTCTACCAGTGGTGTTGTTATTGCAAAAACTGGTTTAGAAATGACAAAAAGACAGAAAGTTTGGGCAAGTTTTGTTTCAAGCCTTATTCTTTCTGTCTTTTTGCTTCTCACTAATTTTGTGCTTCTTTCAAAGCCCGCAAGCATGGAAGAGGGCATGCCTCTTGTGTTTTTATCGAGTGGGGTGATTGGAATATTGATTAGATTTGTTGTGTTTTCAGGGTGCATCACCACACTTTTTTCTTTGGTGTTCACAACATCTGAAACCTTGAAAAAGTTTAATATTTCACAAAAACCTGTTTATTTTATTTCAATAGTTTTTCCTGCAATATTTTCACTTTTCGGGTTTGGCGCTATTGTGAGTTTTCTTTATCCCTTTGCAAGTGTGCTGGGGGTTCTTCTTTTGATTGTTTTATTTTTTACGCCACAGAAAAATTCTTCTTAGCGTGAATGCCACTTTTCTATTAAGCATATTGCCAAATACATTACTGCGGCAAGTATGCAAAGCAGAACAGTGCTTGTCATAACAAGATCGATATTGAATATTTGACTGCCATAGACGATTAAATAGCCTAGCCCTGCACTTGATGAAAGATATTCACCCATGATAGTTCCAACCCAACTCATGCCAACATTTATCTTTAATACCGAAATAAATTCGTTTGTTGCATTGGGGAGAATAAGTTTCCAAAATATTTGGAACTTGTTTGCGTGCATAGATTTCATCAGTTGAATTTTATCAGCATCACAAGAATTAAATGCATTTAGCATGGATATGGTGGTTAAAACTATGCAGATAAGCACACACATCGTTATTATTGCACTCATTCCGGAACCCACCCAAAGGATTATGATGGGGCCAAGTGCAATTTTTGGTAGTGAATTTAACACCACAATGTAGGGCTCTAATATACGCCTTAATCGCTGGTTCCACCAAAGCAGAATGGCAATCAGCGTTCCGCCCAAAGTCGCTATGGCAAACCCAACCAAAGTTTCTAGCAAGGTTATGCCAATGTGTCGCCATATAGTTCCATTCTCCACCATACTTATAAACATGTTAAATACTCTTGATGGGCTACTAACGAAGAATGGGTCTATGACTTTTGTTGCTGCCAAAAGTTCCCACAAGCCTATTACTAACACAAGTATTAAAATTTGGAAAGAAATTATAAATATTTTATCATTTCTAAGCCTTTTCAAATACCTTTCATGGGCTTTGGAGTATGGTGCAACCTTAGAGGGTTTAATTTTAAGTTGTTTGTTTTTCATTCGTAAGTTTTTTCCAAATCAAGTCAAAAAGCGCACCAAAAGTTGGGTCTTCTCGTCTTGACAAAGGTGTTTCTCCATTAAGATTTAGCATTTGTACATGTTTGACTGTTGCGGGTCGGGCAGAGAGAACAATCACTTTATCTGACATCGAAATTGCTTCTGAAATGTCATGCGTAACCAATACAGCGGTTTTTTTCTCGCTCTTGATTATCGCATACACATCATCGCAAACTTTAAGTCTGGTTTGAAAGTCAAGTGCAGAAAAAGGTTCGTCAAGCAGTAACAATGTTGGCTCCATAACCAATGTTCTAATAAGTGCAACCCTCTGTCGCATTCCGCCACTAAGTGCGCGAGGCTTTGAAGAAATAAAATCGTAGAGGTCGTATTTTTTTAGGAGTTCTTTTGCAAACTCCTTTTTTTTATCGGCATCTTTTGGCTTAGTGAGTTCTATGCCGAGTATAACATTTTGCCAAATTGTTCGCCATTCAAAAAGATGATCGCGTTGAAACATATAGCCTATTCGGGAATCATTTTCTTCGATTTCTTTTCCGTTTAGCAATATTTGACCCGAACTTTTTTGTAAAAGTCCTGCAATGAGCGATAAAATTGTGGTTTTGCCACAACCACTTGGACCTACAATAGACGCAAAACTTTCTTTATCTACTGTAAAGTTTAAATCTTTAAGTGCGTGAATTTCCGCATCTTTGGTTTGATAAAAAAAATTAACATCATTAAATTCAAGCAGTGCGCTCATAAAAACCTCTACATAATCATTTTACTCTGCAATTTCAAATGTGTGAATATTTGTTGGCACTGAAAATTGAATTTTTCAGTTGGCGGGGTTTAAAATTGGCTAACTACTGCAAGGAGGGAAAAAATTTGAGCGACCTAAGCGAAGAAAAACTTAAAAAAGCATTACTTAAAAAAGCGCTGGGTTACATAGCCAAAGAGCAAGTTTGCGAATACAGCATTGACGAAAATGGCGATGAAGTGCTTTCTAAAAAGAAAGTTACAAAAAAACAACTTTCGCCTGATTTATCTGCTTTGAAAATTCTGTTAGAAAAATTTTATGGCGATTTTTCGGTGGAAAAGATGAGCGATGAAGAATTGGAGAAAGAAAAATCCCGACTTTTGCAACTGTTAAAAGAGGAGGAGGAAAATGCAAATAGAAAAATGCAAGAAACCGACCAAATGTGATTTCATCGGTTGTAGCAATCTTGCGGACTATTCGTTCAGCACAAAGGGACTGATTAGGCGTGAATTATCCTTTTGTAATGATTGCTTAAAAGGAATGTATGAAGAGATAGGGAAACTTCAAGTTCCAAAAGGCACAAATTCGCCATTCAAACTAAAACAAAGACTTAAAAAGGAGAAATCATGAAAAAAATGACCAAACAAGAAGAACAGATTGTTAAATTTGTTCAAGATGATTTTGCCACAAGGCAATATGCTCGCAAGCCGTTTGAAACCCAATGGCTTATGAATATGAACTTCTACATGGGTAATCAATTTTGCAATGTTGGTTACGGCGGAGAAATTGAAGATTTAGAAAAACAATATTTTTGGCAAGAGAGAGAAATTTTCAATCATATTGCGCCTGTTGTAGATGTTAGACTTGCAAAACTTGGAAAAATTAAGCCTACAACCACAGTTTTGCCAGCATCTAACGATGAAAAAGATGTGTTTGCTGCAAAAGTTTCTAAAAAAATATTAGACAGCACTTCTTCTAAACTTGAATTAAATAAAAAAATTATTCAGGCAATGCAATGGAGCGAAATTTGTGGCACAAGTTTCTACAAAGTAACATGGAACCCGCAACATGGGCAAGTTGTGGCTGAAGACGAAAATGGAAATCAAATTAGAAGTGGAGAAGTAGAAGTTACTGTTTGCTCGCCTTTTGAAATTTATCCAGATAGTTTTACTTGTGAAAATTTAGAAAATTGTCAGAGCATAATTCATGCGCGTGCGATGGATGTTGGGGAAATAAAAAATTTGTATGGTATTGATTTGCAAGGCGAGGATATAAACATCTTTTCACTTTCTTCTACAAGCGTTGGCGTGGGAGGACTTGGATATTCATCTGCTGCTCCAAAAATCAGCCAAGGCACAAAAACCAACAGCGCACTTGTTTTAGAAAGATACGAAAAACCATCAAAAGAACTTCCAAACGGCAGACTTACCATTGTTGTTGGTGATTATTTGTTCTTTGACGGTGATTTGCCATATGAAAATGGCGCTGATGGGCGACGCACATTCCCATTTGTAAAACAAGTTTCTCTTAATCAAGTAAGTTCTTTTTGGGGCGTTAGCGTTATTGACAGACTTATACCAGTTCAGCGTGCTTATAATTCAGTCAAAAACAGAAAGCATGAATTTATGAACCGTCTTACAATGGGTGTTTTAACAGTTGAAGATGGCTCGATCGATATTGAAAATCTTGAAGATGAAGGTTTATGCCCAGGTAAAATATTGGTTTACAGGCAGGGTGCAAGTGCGCCAGAATTTTTGAACGGAGAAAATCTTTCTAATGATTTTGCCGAGGAAGAAGATAAACTCTTAACAGAGTTTAAAGATATAAGTGGCGTTAATCAAGTTTTTGATAGTAGTATGGCATCTTCAAATCTTTCAGGAACGGCGCTTGAACTTATGCTTGAACAAGATGAACTCAGACTTAATAACACCGCCGATAATATGAAAGATTGTGTAAAAAATATGTCGCAGATGATTTTGAATTTATACAAACAATTTGCCATTGTTCCAAGGCTTGCAAGAATTGTTGGTGATAATGGTGAAGTTGAACTTTTCTATTTTAATTCAAGTGATATTTCAAGCGATGACATTGAACTTGAAACTCAAAACGATTTAGGCGAAAGCGTTACTCAACGCAGACAAATGGTGTTCGATTTAATTGAAGCAGGCTTAATGAATGATGAAGATGGGCAAATGAGCAATAAAATGAAAGTTAAAGCACTTCAACTTCTTGGACTTGGAGTTTGGGAAAATGCTCAGGACACAAATGAACTGCACATAAAAAAAGCGGATAATGAAAATTTGAAGTTATATAAAAATCAAAATGTTAAAGTGTGTGAAATTGACGAACACGAACTTCACATCGACAGACATATTGCTTTCATGCTTGGTGGCGACTATGAAGAACAATTTTTGATTGACGAGAGTTTGGAGCAAAGATTTTTAAACCATATAAACCAACATAAAAAATTGCTTAAAGCGCAGAAAGAGGAGGAAAGATAATGCAAGAAGAACTTTTTGAGGAACAACCATCTTCGGAACAGGCAGAGGTTGCAAATGCAACAGAGGTTAAGAGTGCTGATAGTGAAGAAGGCTCCTCAATAGAAAATGGCTTTGGAAAATTTAAATCAGCAGAGGCACTCTTAGATGCATATAAGGCGCTGGAAGCCGAGTTTACTAGAAAAAGCCAAAGGCTTAGCGAACTTGAAAAAGAAAAAACTCAGCAAGTAATTCCTGACGAACAAACCATCGACAGTGAACTTGCATCGTTCCTTTCGAAACACAGCGAAGCCGAAAAGTATGCTGACCAACTTAAACAATTAAGTTTGGCGGGCGGAGGGAAATCAAATTTTGATGAAATTTGGGCTAAGTTTTTGATTGATAAACTTAACACCAACGAATCAAAACTTGAAAATCCAATAGTTAAAAACTATGTTATTAACGACGAAGAACTAAAAAATTATGTTATTCAAAATTACATGAGGCAACTAACTTCAAAAAATCCACCACTTATCATCAGTGGCGACAGTGGAGAAAAAGTAACCGGACAAAAACCGGTTACTCCATCGTCGCTTAAAGATGCTAAAAAATTGGTGGAGCAAATGTTTAGTTAGCCTTCAAATTTTTAAGGAGGAAAATTATGGTTACATTACAAACTGCTGACAATGCGCTTAAAACCGTTTATTTGGGCGTTATTGCCAACCAACTTAATGTTTCAGCAAACCCACTTTACGCTAAAATTAAAAGATCTAATAAAGATATTTGGGGAAAAGAAATCGTAAAACTTGCTCCATATGGTCTTAATGGTGGCGTAGGCGCTGGTTCTGAAACAGGATCTTTACCAACTGCATATGAAAATCAATATGTTCAGTTTAAAGCAACATTAAAAAACCTTTATGGTAAAATTGAAATATCTGATAAAGCCGTTCGTTCATCTGCCAACAATATTGGCGCATTTGTTAATCTTTTAACAGATGAAATGGAAGGACTGATTAAAGCAAGCGCCTTCAACCTTGGAAGAATGCTGTATGGTGATGGAACTGGTTTGTTAGGAAATGCTCTTTCATCAACAGGAAGTGTTATCACTTGCGATAAAGTAAACAATTTAGTTGAAGGAATGGTTATTGATTTTTATAAAAGCACCGCATTACAACTTACAAAAGCAAGAATTTTGTATGTTGATAGAGTCAACAAAAAAATCACTATTGATAAAAATTTAACTATATCTGATAGTACACCTGTTGGTATGTATGTTCAATCTTCTAAAAATAATGACATAACAGGGCTTGGTGCAATTTTCTCTGATTCTACAACCCTTTATGGTGTTACAAGAGCAGACTACCCTTGGCTTAGCCCATATTCATCAAGTGTTGAAACTGAAATTTCTGACAACTTGATTCAAACTGCCATCGACTTTTTGGAAGAAAACGCAGATTCAAAAATTAACTTTATTGCATGTTCAAGTGCTGTTAGAAGGGCATATCAACAATACTTAACTGCTTATAGAACTAACATCGATATTATGAATCTTGAAGGTGGATTTAAGGCAATATCTCATAATGGTATTCCACTTGTTGCTGATAGATTTGTTGATGATGACACACTTTATCTTCTTAATACTGATGATTTCACTTTACATGAACTTTGCGATTGGACATGGATTGAAGGTGATGACGGAAGAGTTTTAAAACAAACTCCAAATTTGCCTGTTTATACTGCTACGCTTGTTAAATATGCAGAACTTATTTGCGACAAGCCAAATGGACAAGCAAAAATCAGCAAAATTAAATCAACAGTTACAAATCCATTCATACCAGCAACCAGCACAACAACCGAAGAAGATGATACTGGTGTTTAATAAATTAAAGGGGTGAATATTCGCCCCTTTGATTTTTAAGGAGAAAAAATGAAAAATCAAATTTTGCTTGACTGCGACCCTTATTATATCGCCAGTCGAATTAAAGAAGTGGATGAAAATTATTTTATAGTTTATAACCGCAATCGAAATACTTTTGAACTTCACAACTCTTCACAAAAAGATAACTCTTACGCCCTTACTATTCCTTATGATACGTTAGACGAAAGAACAATTTTTTTAGCACGAAAAACACGCAAAGAAAACTTTGATAAACTTATAAAAGAGATGGATGAAGATAATCAAAAACTGCAAAACAGTAAAATAAAAGACGCGGTAGAGCAAATAAAAGAGGTGATTACATGAAAATTAACGATACAATTCAACTTTGTTGCGATTTTTTGGGTGAAAAAGATTTAAAGTTGCTTATAGGGACATCTTCGGGCGATGATGTGCAAAAAGCCAAACTTGACGCTATGCTTACTTGTTTAAATCTTGCTTATGAGGAAATTGTTACTGAATATCTTCCAATTCTGTTTACTGAGACTGTTGCAACTGACGATGGTGTTTTAAATTTTTCGTCTTTAAGCAAGCCAATAAGTGGCATAATCTCAGTAAAAGATGAAGCAGGTAAAGATCTTACTTATTCTCAATCTGCCGATCATATTGAAGTAAATAGCACCAAAGTGCAAATCACATATCAAATTGTTCCTGAAAAGTTTAATTTTGGCGATGAAGAGAAAGTTATTTTTCCTGAAAGATTGCTTGCTTACGGAACGGCAAGAGAATATTTGTTTATGCAAGGATTATCAGAAGAAGCACTTTTATATGAAAAAAGATTTAAAGATGCACTCATATCTTTCGTAAGAAAAAAATCTTTGCTTACATTACCTAAAAGACAATGGAAAAATTAAGGAGGCAATATGTTTTATAGAAAAAATTTTGCCACCAAAACCAATAAATCAACCAAAATTAGACTAAATAAATTTGATGAATGGAAAAATGTTGATGATGCTAAACTTGAAATAACCCAAACAAAAAATTGTTACAATTTTAGTTTTTCATCAGGCGCATTAACTTCTAGTTATGGATTTGAACAACTCGCTTTGCCTAATTCTCAAAGTTCATCCGACCAAACATTTACTATAAATGCCACAGAAATTTTAAAAGCATGGTTTTTCCCAATGTATGAAAGTTATTCTAATTCAGATAAATACTATGTTTTTTATTTAGCGCAGGACATGAGAATTTATTTTTTCAATGTTATTGATGACAAAATGATGTATCCAAGTGATGCAACTTTCACAGAAATTCCTAATGGCGCTGCATTTAGAATAAACACGGATAACGACACAATGTTTTTTGCTTCAAGCGCCGATCAAACTGTGGGGTTAAATGGTATGGGAATTCAAACATATGAAAATATTCCTAAATTTGTTTCTGGGTGTTGGTATGGCCCATATTTATTTTTAATAACTATTGGTGACAATAATGAACTTCAATATAGCAGAAAACGAATAGATGCTTGGAATTTTGATAATGTTACCACAGCAGAACTACCTGATTTGCGTGGCGGATTAACTAAATTGGTGGCTTTAAAAGATTATCTATATTTATTCACTAATTTTGGAATAACAAGGTTGTCTTTATACAGCACTAATGTTGATGTGGCTGAAACTCATATTTATCATTCAACTTCTTATATTTACCCAGAGTCGATTTCTAAAAGTGGTGAAGAAATTATGTTTTTCACTGACGATGGACTTTACAGACTTAAAGGCAGTGGAGTTGATAAGATTGATTTGCCAATTATTTCTAATATGATTTCCAATTCAAACAATCAGTGCAGTGGGGTTTGTCATGATGGAAAATATTTTCTCGCTTGCAACTATGATTTTAATGATGGTAAACAAGTGGGGTGCGAGAGCGGAGAATACATCAATAACGCAATGGTGGTTTATGATATGTCAACTGGTGAGTTTGAAGTTGTGCGAGGCATTGATATTAAACAATTGTTCACAATTCAAACGCCACAGGTTAACAAACTATGCGCGCTTTTCCGAGGCGAGAAAAAGGGTTATATCGGACAAATTACCCATGACGGTTTGTTTTTTGGCAGTCCTCTTGCTAAACAATGGAATTCGCCTGAAACAGATTTCGGTTACGCAGAAAAAGACAAGTGCATAACAGAAGTTATTGTTCGACCACACACACAAGCAAAATTGACCATTTTTTCAGAAAAAGAAAGCCAAGAATTACAGATTGAAGATAGCGACAAATCGCAACGATTTAGAGTGAGAGTGTTTGGTAAAGTCTTTTCCTTATCTCTTGACTGCCAACAAGGCTCTTCGCATATCTCATGCCCGCAAATAACAGTTGAGGTTATCTCGTGAAATTGTTTGACAAATGTTCTTCAAAATTTTTGAAAAGGCTTTTTATCAAAGGAGAAAAACAGGAAATGAAAAGTTTATTAAACGACATTGTTAAAGATGAAAGTGGTGAAAATTTGGTTGCTTCCGATTTGGTTGAAAAACAAAAACAGGCTTATGAAGCAACCGTTGAATTTTTAAAGCATTTTGATAAAACCGTGGCAATGAGTTTTGTGCAAACAAATGCGCAACTGCGAGGCGAACTTGGCATTTTTTATGACAAACTTATTGATGAGATTAAATAATGCAAATGTGGCAGGAAATAATCAGCGTTATTGTCAGCAATGGCATATTCGCAGTGCTGTTCGTCTTTTTGTTTGTTTATCAACTTAAAGACAGCAAAAAAAGAGAGGAAAAGTATCAACAAACCATCGATGAACTTTCTGCACATATTGGGGTTGTAGAAAAGATTAAAGAGGATGTTGAGTATTTAAAACAAATCGTCACTCCAAAAAGGAGAAGAAAAAATGAAGATAAAAAACTTGATATGCTCATATAGTTTTTGGACGGCTTTGGCAGGAGCATTAGCAATGCTGGGAAGTGCAATAGGCAAAGCATTCAGCGTTAATGTTGAAGGCGAACTTATATCAGATATAGTTATGAGTGTGGCAGGGGTTTTAGTGGCAGTGGGGGTTGTTACCATGCCTAAAAAGGATAGCACTGTCTCTCAGGACGAATCCGAGCAAACCGCAGACAGCCAAAGCGATGAGCAAAAAGACGAAAATTTATAAAAAAGAGAGCAAAATTGCTCTCTTTTTTTAAAACTTGACTTTTTTGTTATAATATGTTATAATAATCAAGTATGGAGGGTAAGATGGAAGAGCAAAAGTTAGATAAGCCTTTTATTAGTAAAATTAAAAAACTTACATTTCCAGACAACGAAGGTTTATCATATGTATTATTAAAAAATTATGGAAAGACTCGTAATGTTTTGGCTGTATACGATTTTAAACAACATGCTTTGCGTGATGATAGGCTTCCTATATTACCAGACGCCGAATTATCAGATAGACTTTATAAAATGATAATAAATACAGAAGACAAATTACTTTTTACAGTTGCTCTTGCTGAATTTTATGTTAACGGTGCTGATGGACTTAAAAACTTGGAAGGTGAATTCACTCTCGAAGAACTGAAAGTTGTTACTAGGGCGCTTGATGAGTCTGTTTTGTTAAAAAACATGGTTGTAAAAAAACAGAATAGTTCACTGGCTGCTCGACCAGAAGATTATAATTTGTCAACTTTAAGAAAATGGGATAAAAAGGGAAAAGAGATTTTAAACGATCATGGAATTGACTTAGATTAAAAAAACCGAACATTTTGTTCGGTTTTATTTATTTCTAAATTAGTTTTGTTTTGCTCTGATTTTATCAAGTGCAACTGCGAATTTTGATTTTCTTCTTGCTGCACAGTTTGCATGAATAACCCCATCTGCCACTGCTGAATCAAGAACAGATGTAACTTCACTATACGCTTTTTCACTGAGTGCAACATCACCAGAAGCCAAAGCAACTTTAAACTTTTTGGTATATGTGTTTATTTTTGATTTGATGGCTCTGTTTTTTTCACGATTTTTTTCTGCAACCAAAATTCTTTTTTTAGCCGATTTGATGTTTGCCATGTTATTCTCCTTTTCAAGTCTAAGGTGATTATATCATAACAAGTGTAATTTTGCAAGTAAAATAAATAATTTTTTTTGTTTGCTACAAAATATTTGTATGTATGACTTAATAGACGAATGTGGGGAAGATTTAAAAAGTTTAGGCTATGAGGAAACGCAACATGGCAAGTATTCTTTGCGCATTGGTAAAATTGAAGTAAACAGTTCTGAAAAAGCCAAACATACAGGATTTGATAAAGGAACTTATATAATCTACAATTGCCCTTTGATGCACGGATATGGCGAAGATTGCTTTGATTATATTAGTGAGCAAATTTGCAAAGGGTTAAGGTTGTTGATGCGTAAAAATAATTTAAATAAAAAATCACGCTTGCTTGTTGTTGGTTTGGGCAATCCAGCAATTTTAGCAGACAGTATTGGCCCAAAAGTTTTGGACAGAATGGATTTAGATGTTTTTAGAAAACCGCTTAGGATTTTTAAATTTGCGCCAAACATTTTTGTTAACACGGGCATCAATTCTTTTGAAGTGGTGCATATGCTTTCGATTTGGCTTGATGTGGACGGAGTGTGTATAATCGACGCTTTGGGAACTGATTCGCCGTCACGGCTTACAACCTCTATTCAAATAAATGATGTGGGCATGACCCCAGCAAGCGCTGTGAATAATTTGGGAAATAAACTTTGCAAAGCATCGCTTGGAGTGCCATGTATTTCAATAGGCGTTCCTACAATGTTGCTTGCAGGTAAAGTGAGTCCCGAATTTCCAGAAAAACTTATTTTAACGCCAAAAGATATTCATAGCGAGATAAATAATCTTTCAAAACTAATTTCTCAGGCAATTACTTTATCGTTTTAGCATATATAAATATGTGAAAAAAGTTGCGGTAATTGATAGTGGCAGTGGTGGACTGAATGTGCTGAAAAGTTTATTAAATTCAGTTCACGACTGCCAATTTTTGTATCTTGCAGATGAGAAAAATGCACCATATGGTGAAAAAAGCAAACAAAATTTAATAAAAATTGCCAAAAGTTTGGTTGATTTTCTTAATTCTTTTTTTAAGCCAGATATAATAATATTTGCGTGCAACACTCTTACTGCTGCGTCAATAAAAAGTATGCGTAATCTTTTTCCGCAGATAACTTTTATTGGCTGTGAACCTGCCATTAAACCAGCATGTGAAAAATATGCTCAGTCAGATGTACTTTTGCTGGCTACTCCCGCAACCATAAAATACAGCGCTCTTGCAAAAAAGTATAACGATATGCAGAAACTTGCTATTGACAATTTGCCATCTTTAATAGATGAAAATTTATTTGATTTAGATGTGTTAACCGAATATTTGCAAGAAAACATAATGCCACTTTCGCCCAAAGCTATTGTGCTTGGTTGCACACATTTTGAAGCCATTAAACAGCAGATTTCAAGTTTCTGTGATGCTGAACTGTTTGCAAGCAGTCAAGGTATAGCCAAACGGTTGAACACTTTTTGCCCAAGTTCTGGCGGGAACGATTGCTTTTTTATGACGACAGGAGACGGAGAAAGTTTGCCAAAGTTTTTTCATTATTTATTTAATTGTTAAATTCATGACACATATTTTTGTAGATATCTAAAATTTCAACCGCATGATATTTTAAACTTACATTGTTTATAGTTGAAAGCATTACGCTTTCTAGTTCATCAGATAGATATTCACCAAGTGAAATAATTTTATTTTGGGTGTTCTTTGAAAATTCATCATTGTAGTTTTCGCAAATTTGCTGTAATGATGTTTGCAATTTTTGAAGTTTTTCTCCCACTACGGCGTTTGTGTAAACATCTGTTTCAATCCCAACCGCTAAATCTGATAGTGTTCTAAAAGTTTGTAAAAAACTGTTTGATGCCTGTTGCAAAACTGCATGTTGAGTGGCTGTGAAATCATCTTCAAAAACAAACGATGGGAAAGTAATTTTAACAATTTCGCAATTTATAAGTTTGTCTTTTAATGAATTTTGTAAAAGTGAAGCATCATTTTGCTTTTCATGTGCGCTGTAAATTACATGGTAATAATCATCTTGTTTCCAGATATATCCCGAAGCGCCAAATTGTGTGTAGTCTGTTGCAAGGGCCTGTGCTTCAAGTTCGCTTTGCGATTTAGTTACGCTTAAAAGATAGCACTCGTTTGAAAGAAATGTGAATTGTCCAGAATAATTTTGTGCACTGCCTATATAAAGTGATGAGCAAAAATAATTGGCCACAACACTTGCACATATAAGCATAACCACAAAAATTACTATAAAAATGTAAATCATTTTTCTGCTTTTTATTTTTTTCATCATAATATTTTTATGACTTATTTAGACAAAGTATTCAGTTAAAACTGGCACTTTTGCTTTACAAAAACTGCGCTTAGTTGTAAACTTAAATCATGGTTATTCAAGGAGGAAATTATGAAATTACAACCACTTTTTGATAGAGTTTTGCTGGAACCTAAAAAGGCGGAAGAAAGCAAAGGTGGAATTTTGTTGCCGTCTGTGGCTCAGGACAAATCTCAAATTGCAAAAGTTATTGCTGTGGGAGAAGGCGGAACAGCCGACGGCAAAGAAGTTAAAATGCTTGTTAAAGTGGGCGATGAAGTTATTTATTCCAAGTATGCAGGCGTTGAAATTGAAGATGGAGAAAAAAAATATGTAGTTGTAAGGCAAAGCGATATCCTTGCAATTATAAAGTAGTAGGAGGGCTAAGATGGCTAAACTTATTAAACAGGGACAGGAGGCAAGAAACAGTCTTGAAAAAGGCGTAAATATTTTGGCGGACACGGTTAAAATCACCCTTGGGCCTAAGGGAAGAAATGTTGTGCTCGGCAAAAAATTTGCTTCACCGCTAATTACAAATGATGGTGTTACCATCGCAAAAGAGATTGAACTTTGTGACCCTTTTGAAAATATGGGTGCAGAACTGGTTAAAGAAGTTTCAGTTAAAACAAATGATGTGGCGGGAGATGGAACAACCACTGCCGCTGTGCTTGCTCAGGCTATTGTTAACGAAGGAATGCGTAACTTTGCAGCAGGAGCAAATCCAATTATTCTTAAAAAAGGCATTTTTAAAGCAGTAGAAGAAGCGGTTGCTGGTTTAAAAGAACTTTCAAAGCCGGTTGATGGCAAAAACGATATTGCTAAGGTTGCAAGCATTTCCGCAGGCGATGATGAGGTTGGAAAACTTATTGCTGATGCTATGGAAAAAGTTGGCGCTGATGGTGTGATTGCCGTAGAAGAATCACAAACCATGCACACCGAACTTAGCGTGGTTGAAGGAATGCAGTTTGACAGGGGATATTTATCACCATATATGTCAACTAACGCCGAAAAAATGGTGGCAGAATTAGATAATCCATATATTCTGATAACAGATAAGAAAATTTCACAGATTGCTGAAATTTTGCCAATTTTAGAGGCTGTTGTTAAAGTTGCAGGAAAACTTTTAATCATAGCCGACGATGTAGAAGGCGAAGCGCTTACAACACTTATTTTAAACAAATTGCGCGGAACTTTCACTTGTGTTGCTGTTAAAGCACCAAGTTTTGGTGACAAGCGTAAGGCTATGCTTGAAGATATCGCTATTTTAACTGGTGGCAGGGTTATTTCGGAGGAAGTTGGCACCGATTTAAGAGAAGTAAGTTTGGATATGCTTGGCAGAGCGAGAACAGTAAGGGTGGATAAAGAAAACACCACTATTGTTGAGGGCGCAGGCAGTAGCGGGGCAATAAGTGAAAGAATTAAATTTATTAAAAATCAACTTTCACAGCAAACAAGCGAGTATGAAAAGCAAAAACTTTCTGATAGATTAGCACGCTTAGCAGGTGGCGTTGCTGTTATAAAAGTTGGTGCACCAACAGAAGTTGAAATGAAGGAAAAAAAGTTGCGTATTGAAGATGCACTCTCTGCAACAAAGGCTGCAAGTGAAGAAGGCGTTGTGCCAGGTGGTGGTGTTGCACTTTTAAAGGTGAAACCTCGTGTTGAAAAATTGGTGGCAAAACTAAACGGAGATGAAAAAACGGGTGCTAACATAATTTTGAAAGCACTTGAAGCGCCAATCAGACAAATTGCCAAAAATTCTGGCGTTGATGGTGGTGTTGTTGTTAACGAAGTTTTGGAAAATATTGATAAAAATGCTTTTGGGTATGACGCACTTAAAAACAAATATGTTGATATGATTGAAAGCGGAATAATTGACCCAACCAAAGTAACTAGAAGCGCACTTCAAAATGCGGCAAGTGTTGCGGGCACATTGCTTACAACCGAGGTGCTTGTGGTTGAGGTTGAAGATAAAAGCGAAAAAAATAACCCAGAAGTTTATTAAAAAAGTTTAAATCTCTTTTTACTGGGAATAAGTAAAAAGAGGTGAAACATGAAAAAAATAAAGTTTTTGGCTTTACTAATTATTTGCGCTTGTATTTTTGCAGGCTGTGAAAGTTCTAACGAAATAACTGTTGCATATCTTTCCAACGCAACAAGTGCAGGAAGTGAAGATTATGCGGTAAAAATAAACTTTCAGCAAGATGATAGGGTTGAAAACAAATATTATGATATTCAAATTATGAGTGATGTTGATGACTTACAGTTCACTTTCTTTCAAGAAGGAGAAGGGAAGATGAGCGCAACAATCTCGCAAAGCAATAGGTGGAATTCATTGACAAGCATAATTTATTCAAGTATGGGTCAAGCGGGCAAAGAAAGTTTTGAACAACTTAAAAATGCTGTTGATGTGATTTATGTTTTTAATGTTGAAAAGCCTGCAAAGTTATTTTTTAGAGTTGTTGCGGGTGAAGTTGAGGATAATGCTGATGGAACGGGTGAAATTTTGGCAAACACTCAACCAGTAAGCGCAGATTTTGTTTTAAACTGCCAATAAATTCAACGCACATAAAGTAAAAGCGAGTTAAATCGCTTTTATTTTTTATTAGTTTATAGTAGAATATTGTTAAGGAGTTGTTATGCTTTCAATTAAACATTTGTTTTTAAAATACACACGAGAATTTTATGCTCTTTATGACATAAATTTAGAAGTTGCAGACGGCGAAAAAGTCGCTTTTGTTGGTGCGGATAACAGTGGCAAAACCAGTTTGCTTAGAATTATTTCTAAACTAGAAAAGCCAACAAAGGGTGAGGTTTATATCAAAGACAGGCCACTTAAAAAAGTTAACTACCGCTCTGATATAAGTGCTGGATATGTGCCTGCTTCGCCTGTGTTTTTAGAAAATAAAACCGTTTATGAAAATTTTAAATACATCTTGAACGAACGTAAAATCAGCCCTGCTGAAATTGAAAGCAAAATCAACGAGGCGGTGATAGAGTTTTCACTTGAAAAAATTAAAGATGAGAAAATATCCAATCTTACAGTTGAAGAAAAATATATTCTTTCACTTATAAGATTATCGTTTAGAAAACTTGATTTTTTGATGATTGACAACATATTTGAAAACCTTTCAGATTTTTATATTGAGGTTATTGAGGAAATCTTAGAAAAACTTGTTCAACCATCAACAACGCTTATAGTTGCAACCACAGATGAAAAAATTGCAGATAGGTTTTGCAAAAGAAAAATTTATTTTAAAAGCGGTTCTGTTGTTTCAGCAAATGAATATAACAGCGAAGACTAATCTGGAAATTGCTTTTCCCCGACATTTTTTGGCGGGGTTTTTTTATTATTTGTAAAAGAAGATAGTATTCCTAAAAGTGGATTATCAGAATTTGATGACGCTTTTGAGCCGTCATCTGATAATGCAGAAACTCCGCCACCTGAAAGCGCTTTCATTAAAAGTGGAAGCAGGGCAGAATTAAAGTTTGAATTACTCAGTCCCCCTAAAATATTGGCGAGCGGGTTTTGTTGGTTTTGTTGATTTTGTTGTGATGAGGCGTTTTGTGAATATGCGTTTTCATAATATGCGTTGTTTTTATTATTAGAAAACGCATTTAAGTTGTTTTGTTCGGAATATGCCTCTTGTGGATAAAGTGGCGGAAAATTATTGCTCATGCTAAATTTATATGCTTTAAAAATAAAATATGTAACAAAAATTGTGGAAGAAAAGTATTTGCAAGCATATAATGCAACAGGGAGAAAAGTGGCATGAGTAAAAATTTTTCAGATTTTACCTTTGAAAAAACTAAAAGTGCGCCAAAAGAAGAGTCAAAAGTTAATGTTAATGAAACTTCTGATCAGCAGGAAAAAATAAAACTGGCTTATGATTCATTAAAAGGTTTAGATTCATCTGAACTTGCTAAAAAACTTGCTGAGGAAGTGGGTAGGCAAAAGTCTGAGGGCTCATTTGACTACAACCTGTTAAGTCAAAGCGTGGAATCTATGCGTGCTTTTCTGCCGACTGAAACATATCAAAACTTGAAAAAATTGTTAGAGAACTTGCGATGAATTTTAAAAAAATTGATTTAAATCTTGCCTATGTGGCAACTCTTGCGCAGGAAGATAAAAAAATAAACTGTCTTATTAGTGCAAGGCATTTTGAAGAACTTAAAAAGATGCTGATTAAACATAATATAGAAATACTAGATGAATATTTATTCATCAATTCTTTTTATGTTCGAGCAAACAAACAACAAATATCTTTGCTCTCTCGATTGGGGGCGGTTAAATACATATCTGCAAACTCCACCGCTTTGGCACTTATGCATGTTGCAAGAAGGGTGCTTAAATTGCCACAAACTTCGCTTACAGGCAAGGGCGTGGGCGTGGCGTTTATTGATACAGGTATAACCGAACATTATGATTTTTGTTTGGGTGAAAATCGTATAAAAAAGTTTGTCGACCTTGTAGGGAATGGGTCCCGTCCGTATGATGATAATGGACATGGAACTTTTGTGAGCGGGGTTTGTGCAGGCTCTGGTGCGGCAAGTGGTGGCAAATATATGGGTATTGCACCACGGGCAAACATATTTGCTTTAAAAGCGCTGGATAGAAATGGTGAGGCATATTCTAATAACATATTAACTGCTATGGAATGGATTTATGACAACCATAAAAAACACAACATAAAAGTTGTGTGCATGAGTTTTGGAAGTGAGCCGTTGGGGTTTAACGACCCCATTATGAACGGTGCGGAAGAGCTGTGGAAAAGCGGAGTAATAGTGGTTGCTGCGGCGGGGAATAGTGGACCTGAATTTCAGTCTATAAAAAGCCCCGGAGTAAGCAGGAGACTGATTACAGTTGGTGGCATGGACGATAATCGCATGGACGATAACACTTTTTCGTCTTCTCTTTTTGAGATTGCTTCTTTTTCTTCAAGGGGGCCTTCGTTCAGAAGTTTCAAACCTGATGTTGTAGCCCCAGCGGTGGACATAATTTCTTGTGGAACAAACGCAGATTACATAAAATTAAGTGGAACATCAGTTGCTACTCCGATGATTGCTGGGGCGATGTGTTTGCTTGTAGAAAAATTTCCTAACATTACGCCTGATGAGGCTAAACGAAAATTATTGAATTGTTGCAAGCCAATTTGTTTGAATAAAAACTTGGAAGGTTTTGGTTATCCTGACCTAACTAAACTTTTTAATTAACTCAATAATTTGTTCATTTGCATTGTTTTTTGCAGTTTTTTGCATATTTTTTTTATAAAAATCTATATTTTTAAACATTTTTTCTATATTTTGTTGCAAAGATCTTTGATTTAAATTTTCATCTAATATTATTTCAGCATATCCTTTTTCTTTAAAAAGTTTGGCATTTTCAATTTGATCACCACGGGAAGCGTTCTTTGATAATGGTAATAAAAGCATTGTTTTTTTTAATGCCAAAAGTTCGTTGATAACACCAGAACCAGCACGAGATACAACTATATCCGCTGCGGAATAAAAATCTGAAATAGGGTCTAGATATGCAAACGGATAGTAGTTTTGCGAGTGGGAAATACTTCCAATATTATTTTTGCCAACAGCATGAATGATTGTGTATTTATCTGTTAAATATGATGGCTCTTTTAAAAGTGAATTTATTTTTGTTGATCCTAAACTTCCACCAACAAATAAAATTATTGGCTTGTTTTGATAGCCTATTTTTTTTAATACCTTGTTTTTGTCTCCTTCAAAAATTTGCTTGCGTATAGGTTGACCGGTCCATATAAAGTTTTTGTGTGATATGCTTGTTTGCTCAAATGTGGTGCAAACTATTTTTGCATATCGTGATATGATTTTGTTTGCAAGTCCAAGAGAAAGGTCGCTTTCATGAGTGATTAAATTTATTTTTAACTTTTTAGAAGCGATGGCAACAGGAAGTGAAACATATCCGCCTTTTGAAAATATTACGCACGGATTTATTTGACGCAATATTTTTCTTGCTGCTTTAATGCTTTTATATAATTTAAATGGCAATGCAAAGTTTTTAAAAATGCTTGTTCTATCAAATTTCACAGTTGGGATTTCATGATAAATCACATTTGGAAAATTTTTTAAAATTTGCTTTTCCATTCCATTCGAGCCTATATAGTGCACTTCATAATTTTTAAGTTCTTCTATTATTGCGATGTTGGGATATATGTGCCCAGCAGTACCGCCACCCGTGAATACTATTTTTTTCATACATATATAATACGCAAAGTTAATCCAATTTATTTAATTGTATTTATGCAAAAAAATGTATAAAAATACACATTCCTAAAATTGAAAATTTCTTGGTTTAAAATTTTTATTGTGTTATAATAATTATATATTTATTAACTAGGAGACTTTATGGCTGAATATAAATCAAAAGATATCGTTGTGCTTGAAGGCTTAGATGCTGTTAGGCTTAGACCGGGTATGTATATCGGCACAACAGGACCAAAAGGTTTTCACCATATTTTATGGGAAATTGTTGACAATGCAATAGATGAAATTTCAAGCGGTTATGGCGACACAATCAACATAACAATAAATCAAGACGGAAGTGCGACGGTTGAAGATAATGGCCGTGGAATTCCTGTTGATATTCATCCAACTATGAAAAAATCTGGTGTAGAAGTTGTTTATACAACTTTGCATGCAGGCGGAAAGTTTAATACACAAAACTATAAATTCTCTGGCGGTTTGCACGGCGTAGGGGCATCGGTTACAAATGCTCTGTCTTTATGGTGCGATGTAACTGTGTGCAGAGATGGCTTAGAACACAATATGCGTTTTGCTTCAATAGAAGGCGCAGATGGTAAAGTGCATGGTGGTGTGGTTGATAAACCACTTACAGTTGTTGGTAAAACAAATAAAACTGGCACAAAAGTTACATTTATGCCAGATGAAAGAATTTTTGGCAAACAATCATTTAATTTTGAAGTTATTGCAAGGCGAGCAAGAGAACTTGCGTTTTTGAACAAAAATTTAAAGATAAATGTAGTAGATAAAATTGAAGGCGGACAAGCCTCTTTCCACTACGAAGGTGGAATAAGTGATTTTGCTGAATATTTAGTTGAAGGCAAAACAAAATTATACCCAAAGCCTATTTACATTGAAGAAGAAGACAAAGATTTTCAAATGGAACTTGCCTTAATTTATACTGACGGTTACACCGAAAACTGTTTTTCTTATGTAAATAACATTCCTACCACCGAAGGTGGAACTCATGAAACAGGTGCTAAATCGGCAATCACAAAGGTTTTTAACGATTATGCTCGTGCAAACAACATTTTAAAGGAAAAAGAACCTAACTTTTTAGGCGAAGATTTTAGAGAAGGTTTAACCATTGTTTTGTCGGTTAAAATGAACAATGTTCAATTCGAAGGGCAAACAAAAACAAAACTTGGAAACCCTGAGGCAAGGGTTAAGGTTGAAGCGCTTACCATAAAAGGTTTAAATGAATTTTTAAGTGGCAAAAAATCGGGCGCTGTTGCAGACGCAATTCTTGGTAAAGCAAAGGCTGCCGCCAAAACAAGAGAGGCTGCAAGGCGTGCCAAGGAACTTACAAGAGCAAAAAATTCGGCGGATAATTTTAATTTGGTTGGTAAACTTGCTGCATCATCTTCAAAAAATCGTGAAAAAGCCGAACTGTTTATTGTGGAAGGAGATTCCGCAGGTGGCAGTGCTAAACAGGGCAGAGACCGCTCTTTCCAAGCAATTTTGCCACTTAGGGGAAAACCACTTAATGCTGAGAAAAAGCGAATTGACCAAGTGCTTGGTAATGAGGAAATTAGAACCATTATAAGTGCTCTTGAAACAGGGATAGGTGAAGATTTTGACTTGTCAAGTTTAAGATATAACAAAGTTATCATTCTCTCCGATGCCGACCAAGACGGTGCACACATTAGGGCAATTTTGTTAACTTTCTTTTTCAGGTATATGCGCGAACTTATAAACGACGGGCATGTGTTTATTGGTTTGCCACCTTTATACAAAGTTTATAAGAAAGGTTTTGAAGAATATGTTTATTCAGATGCCGAACTTCCTGCCGCTGTTGCAAGGTGTGGGAAAGGTTATTTAATTCAAAGGTATAAAGGCTTAGGTGAGATGAACCCAGACCAACTTTATGAAACAACTATGGACCCTGAAAAGCGTTCACTTATTCAAGTTACCATTGACGATGCAGCCGAAGCCGAAAAAATGGTTGTAACGCTTATGGGCGATGATATAGAAGCAAGAAAAGAGTATATTTCTGAACATGCCAATTTTGATAAAGTTGACAAGTTTATGAATGAGTATAAGGGAGGCTAGAAATGGAAGAGATTATTTACAAATCGCTAGATGAAGTTTTGCATGATTCTATGATTCCCTATACCGAACATGTTGTGCTTGATAGGGCATTGCCAAGGGTTGAAGACGGGCTTAAACCTGTTCAAAGAAGAATTTTATATTCTATGCTTGAACTTGGCTTGCAGCCAGAAAAACCTTATAAAAAATCTGCAAGAATTGTGGGTGAATGTATGGGTAAATACCACCCACACGGTGATAGTTCTGTTTACGATGCAATGGTTAGATTAAGCCAAGATTTTGTTTTGCGTGCTCCACTTGTAGACGGACATGGAAACTTCGGCTCCATTGACGGCGACAGTGCAGCGGCTATGCGTTATACCGAGGCCAGACTTGCACCGCTTGCAATGGAACTTTTGCGTGACCTTGATAAAGATACAGTAAAATGGAGTTTAAACTTTGACGATTCGTTAAAAGAACCGGATATGTTGCCGGGAAGATTTCCAAACTTGCTTGTTAACGGAGCATCTGGTATTGCGGTTGGCGTTGCCACCAACATTCCACCTCACAACCTTGGGGAAGTTATTGATGGGGTTGTGGCTTATATTGATAACCCAAGAATTTCGCTTGACCAAATGATGCGAATAATAAAAGGTCCTGATTTCCCAACTGGTGGCGAACTAATATTTGAAGACGGTTTAAAAAATGCCTATCAAACTGGTAAAGGCAAAATTACAATTCGTGCCAAAGTTAGCGTGGAAAACAATGGTGATAAGTGCAGTCTTGTTATTACTGAACTTCCTTATCAGGTGAATAAAGCCGCTCTTCTTCAAAAAATTGTTGAACTAAAAGAAGCAAATAAAGATAAACTTTCGGCAATCAGTGAAATTAGGGACGAAAGTGATAAAAATGGTATGCGTGCAATTATCAGGTTAAAGAAAGATGCTGACCCTAATAAAATATTGGAAATTTTATTTAAATCAACCAGCATGCAAATTTCCTATGCAATCAATATGGTTGCAATTGCTGGTGGCAAACCAAGGCTTATGGGACTTATGGACATAATATCCTATTATGCCAACTATCAACGAGAAGTTATTGTCAGAAGAACCAGATTTGACCTAAATGCTGCAAAAGATCGTGCGCATATTGTAGAAGGTTTGCTTAAAGCCATTGCTAACATAGATGCTGTTATCAAAATAATTAAATCCAGCCCAACAGTTACTGAGGCTAAAACAAGGCTAAAAGCAAAATTTGGCTTTTCTGAAAAACAAACTCAGGCTATTTTGGATATGCGTCTTGCAAGGCTTGTTAATTTGGAAGAAGACAAACTTAAAGCCGAATTAAAAGAACTTAACGAAACAATTGACAGGCTTACTAAAATTTTAAACAGCAAAACACTTCAATTTGATGTTGTTAAAAAAGAAATTTTAGAAATTAAAAAAGCGTATTCATCTCCAAGAAAAAGCCACGCTCTCAAAAATGCTGAAATAAAAGTTAAAGAGGCTGTGAGTGAAGTAACATCAGCACAAAATTTCGTACTTGCGTTAACAGCAGGTGGAACTGTTAAGAAGGTTAGTGCAAAAAACTATTCAATGTCAAACAAGTCATTGGGCGAAACCTCCACATTAACAGATGTTCATACGCAGGTTATAAATTGCACAAGCGCTGACACAATTCTGATTTTCTCTGATAGGGGAAATGTGATTAAAGCAACTGCTGATAAACTTAAAGAGTGCAAATGGCGTGATAAGGGCTTTTCTATGGTTGAAATTGATGCAAATGCATTGCCAACTGAACGCGCAGTAAAAATTCTTACAGCGTCTAAACAGGGTGAAGTTTTATTCTTTACTCAAACTGGCATGATTAAGCGATCATCAGCGGAAGATACAATAACACAAAAATCCTATTATCAAGCGGTTAAAGTGCAAGATAATGACACGCTTTTGAATGTTGAATACCTTGACCCAGCCAAAAAAGTGCTTATGCTGTCTGAACAGGGTATGAGTTTGGCATTTGAAAGTGCGGAAGCCCCTCAGCAAGGAAGAATTTCAATAGGCGTTAAAGGCATCAATTTAGATGAGGGCGACAGTGTAGTGTTTGCTGGACAATTCAGCCCGAATGACATAGTTGTGGCTTGTTCAACAGACGGACATATCAAACGAATTGAAACCAAAAACTTTGCTTTGTCATCAAGATATAGGAAGGGATTAAAATATTTTAACTTGTCAGGTGATGCAAAAGTTGGTTTCGCTAGTTTGAATGTTGTGTCGACTGTTATCGCAGTGGATTTTGGTCTTAAAATTTTGCCACTTGAAACTAAAAAATTAAAACTTTCAGACAGGCTTTCATCAGGCGAACTAATAATAAAAAAGAAATTTTTAGGCGCTTATATTTACTGCTAATTAAATTTTCAATAATAAAACATATCCAAATTAAGCATGCAAAATTTATGCATGCTTTTTTTGACATATTTTGCCAAATTTAATAATAAATTAAACTAACAGTTTTTCTTCGACAGTCATCGACCTAACTAGACAAGTTTGACCCAAGGTTATTCTTGGAGTAGAAAAACAAATTTAATATTATTAAAAGCGAGGTTTGCACATGCATTTTGCAGTTGTTAAATCAAGAACAATTAAAATTGCAATCATCATGATTATCGTTTGTGTTTTGCTTGCAATCAGTTTTAGCGGGGCTAGGCTTGCCGAAGTTTTTTTCGGATACTCCACAAGGCTTGTTCCTGTTTATAATGTAGAAACTGATAAAAAACAAGTTGCCATTTCGTTTGATGCCGCTTGGGGTGCGGATAAAACCGAGGGCATTTTGGAGATTTTAAAAGAATACGATGTTTCAGCAACATTTTTCTTGGTGGGCTTTTGGGTGGACGAATATCCAGACATTGTCAAGAAAATTGATGAGGCGGGTATTGAAATTGGAACGCATTCTGATAAGCATCCAGACATGGCAAAACTGAGCGCAGAAGAAATCAAAACCGAACTTACAACTTCAATTCAAAAAATTGAAGCAATTACAAATAAAAAAGTTGAGTTGTTTAGAGCACCGTTTGGCTCTTATAACAACACTCTGTTAGAAGAAGCATCCAATCAAGATTTAATCACTATTCAGTGGGATGTTGATACGCTTGATTGGAAGGGTTTGTCTGCCTCTGAAATGTGTGACAGAGTGATGAAAAATGTTAAAAATGGTTCGATTATTTTAATGCATAACAACTCGGATAATATTTTAGATGGACTTACCATGATTTTGGATAGACTTACAATGCAAGGGTATGAAATCACCTCTGTTGGGGAATTAGTTTATCATGATGGATACGAGATTGATAGAAATGGCGTGCAACACCAAAAATAAAAGGAGAAAATTTATGGAATACGAAAAGACAAATTCAGTGTTTCTTTCAGGCACTGTAAGTCAACCACCAAAATTAAGTCATGAACTTTATGGTGGAGAAAAGTTTTATGTTATAACTCTTGATGTGCAAAGACTTTCGGGAACTGTTGACAGCATTCCTGTAACGGTTTCGGAAAGACTGATTTCGCTTGGCAAATTCAAGTTTGATGTTGGCGAAAAACTTGATATTTATGGAGAGTACAGATCGCATAATCAAGATGAAAAAAATGGCAAAAGCAAACTTTTGCTAAGTGTTTTGTGCAAAGATGTGGCACAAAAATCAGATGAAGTTGACGCCAATAATATCGAACTTACAGGTTATATTTGCAAACCGCCTATTTATAGAGAGACGCCTTTTAAAAGACAAATTTGCGATATATTACTTGCAGTCAACAGACCGTTTTTTAAAAAATCAGATTATATTCCGCTGATTGCTTGGGGCAGAAATGCGTTGTTTGCAAAAAACTTTATGGTTGGGGATAAGATAAGCATACAGGGCAGAATTCAATCTCGTAATTTTACTAAAATTATTGATGAAATTTCTTATGAAAAAACAGCGTATGAAGTAAGTATTCAAGAAATAACTAAATATGAAGAAAAAATAGATGCGCATATAAGTTTTGAAGAAAAAGAAATGAGATTATAAATAATTATTCGCCTTATAAAATAAGGCGAATAATTTATTTTTATTTATTTAATTAGCGAATTTTGCATATTTTTTGGAATATCAATATTTAATAATTTTAGTACCGTTGGTGCTATATTTGCAAGCGTGCCTTTTTTTATTTTTAATTTAATTTTATTTTTTGAAACAATTATAAACGGAACATCAAAATTTGTATGAGATGTGATAGGGTTGCCAAATTTATCATACATAAGTTCTGCGTTGCCATGGTCGGCTGTGATGATGCATGTTCCGCCAGCCATAAGTGTGGCAAGTGCTATGGCGTAGGCTTGTTTGTCAACGCATGCCGCCGCTTCTTTTGCTGAATTAAAGTTTCCGGTGTGGCCAAGCATATCGGTGTTGGAATAGTTTATTAAAACAAAGTCATATTTTTGGCTAGCGATTGCTTCTAAGGCGTCGTTGGTAATTTCCAATGCTCGCATTTTTGGATATGGTGAAAAATCGGTTGTTTCAATGCTTTCGATAAGTTTTCTATCTTCACCTGGATATGGGGTTTCTATTGTTCCATTGAAGAAAAATGTTACATGCGCATATTTTGTTGTTTCGGCAATGTGGAATTGCTTTTTTCCTGCTTTTGATATCAGCGCACTTAAATTGTCTTCCACTTTTTCAGGAGGGAATATAATGTTTAAATTTTTAAATTTTTCGTCATAAAGTTCCATGCATGTAAAAAGCAAATTTTTAAACTTTTTGGTTTTGAAATGATTAAAGTCTGGGTCGGTGAAAGCAGAGGTTAGTTCACGGGCACGGTCGGAGCGGAAATTGTAAAATATCACGCTGTCGCCGTCCTTAATTATTCCATCTTTGTTAAGTAAAACAGGTTCAACAAATTCATCAGTTATGCCGTTTGCATAACTCATTTGCAAAGCGGTTAATGGGTCATCATACTTTGCGCCCTTGCCAGCAGTCAAAAGGTCGTATGCTTTTTTTAGTCTGTCATATCTTTGCTCTCTATCCATGGCATAAACTCTGCCACAAATGGTTGCAATTTTTGCATTTGTGCCTTCTATCATTTCTTGCAAATCTTGCACAAAAAATTGCCCGTGCGTAACACCAGTATCACGACCGTCGGTTATAACATGCACAAACACTTTTTCAAGCCCGTGGCTGTTTGCAAGTTGCAAAAGTGCCTGTAAATGTCTTATATGCGAATGCACTCCGCCATCTGAAACCAGACCCAAAAGATGCAATGCAGAATTATTTTTTTCTGCATGTGCTATTGCTTTTAAAAGGGCAGGATTAGAGAAAAAACTTTCGTCTTCAATAGACTTATCAATCTGTTTGAGATTTTGCAAAATCACTCTGCCAGCACCCAAAGTTAAATGTCCAACTTCTGAATTTCCCATTTGTCCGTCAGGCAAGCCCACAGCCTCGCCACTTGCTTTAAGTGTGCCGTGTGGGTACTGCTTTTTTAATTTGTTTAAATATGGCGTTCCGCTGGCTTTTATTGCATTGCCAAAGCGAGTTTTGTTTATTCCAAAACCATCTAAAATAACCAAAGTTACCATTTTAACCTCACAAAAAAAGTTTAGCAAATGCAATGGTAAATGTCAAATTATTTGTCATCAAAGTGTTCATCAAATAAACTTAATTGCCTGTCATCGTGGTTATCTCTTCTTTCTTCGTAATCATCTCTTGAATAGTCGGAATTTTCATGATATCCGCTTTCTTTTCTGCGTCTTTGTTCTTTTGAAGCTTCCACATTCATGGCAGCATATTCTTCTTTGGCTTTTGCAAGCCTTTTCTTTTTAGCGCCCCAAACATGTATTGAGCCTTTGTCAACAAATAATTTTACAACTAAAAATACGGCAGCAGCGCCTATAATAATGTAAATCAATCTTGAAAAAACACTGCCTTGATAGCCAAATATTCCAGCCACAAAATCATATTGTAATAAGCCTATAAGAAGCCAATTTACACAGCCAGCAATGGTTAAAACAAAAGCGATAAATGTGAACATAATTTTCCTCCTTGATAGGTTTAGTATGCGAAATTGATAGACAAAAAATTCTTAAAAAATATTTTAATTTTGGTTGACTTTTTTTCTGCTCATGCATATAATAACGGTATTATGTCTTGGAGGGGTTACTATGGCAGTAAAATATTTGACACCAGAAGGTAAGAAACAATTAGAGGAAAAACTCCAATATCTTAAAACAGTTAAAAGACCAGAAGTTGTTAAGAAAATTGGAACGGCTCGTGAGTTCGGAGATTTGTCTGAAAACTCTGAATATGATGCAGCAAAAGACGAACAGGCTTTGATTGAAGGGCAAATTGCTGAAATTGAAGACACTTTGCTTAACGCCGTCATAATTAAAAAATCTGATATTGATACTTCAAAAGTTAGCCTTGGCACTAAGGTTAAACTTTATGATGAAGAGTTTGATGAAGATGTTGAATACAAAATTGTTGGTTCTGATGAAAGCGACCCTAAAAGCGGGCTTATTTCCAATGAATCACCTGTTGGTGCGGCTCTTTTAGGGCATAAAGTAGGCGAAATGGTTGTTGTAAGCACTCCAAATGGTGAAGTTAGATATAAAATTTTGTCAATAACAGTTTAAATGCTTTTTTGTCACAAAATATTTGCTTTGTTTGTTTAAATTTTCTTGATTTAAAATTTTCTATTTGGTATAATTTAAACAAGGAAAATATATGACGTTTAAAAACTATTTAAAAATCTCGTTTGCAAATTTTGATAAAACGTGGAAACTGATTTTTTATCGCATTATCGTTTGGGCAATTGTGATTGGCTTAATCATGCCTTTTTACAATGTTTTAAAAGATATTGTAACGCAAAATTGGAATGCTTCTTTAATGCAAGATTTTGTTATGGCTGGTCTTTTTTATGGAAATAATATTGCTGTTACTTTTCTTGCTGTAATTGATGTTTTGATTTCAGCGCTTACAACCTTGTTCACTGAATATTTGGCAGTTGGCATTTATATTAGTGTTATTCTGTTTATTGTCAGACCATTTTTAATGAACATTGGCAGATATGTTGTAAACGAAATGATGTATGGATATATGTCTTCCCATGCAAAACATGGCTTTGCCTCAACATGGGTTAGGACCATGAAAAAGTCCGCCTTGTATGCATTTTTCAGAACACTTTTCTGTTTGCCTTTCAATGTTCTTACAGCAGGAATTTTCTATATGCTCTTAACAGTTAACGGCACCGAATTTGAACTTGCTATGCCTTTTGTTTTCCTTATTATAGCAACGATTGTTTTGTCTATCAAACACTTCCTTACTATGGGGTGGGCGCCAGCAATGGTTGTAAGTGGAGAAAATGTTTGTAATGCTTTTGGCATTGGAATAAAAGCGTCTGCAAGAGGAGCCGCAAGGTCACTTTTGTTTTGCATAGCAACATATTTTGCAATTATTTTATTGGCGCTAGGGCTTGGTGTGGCAAGTTTAATAATTCTTGTTCCTATTTTCAATGTAGTAAGTTCTATGTTTGAAATTATGAATTTCTTTTCTTGTCAAGGCATGCGTTATTATGTGGATAAAGATACAGTGCTATCTTCCAAAAAACTTGAAGAACAAGACACTATTACAAAAGCAAAATTTTTGTTATAACATTATTTTTTAATAGTTTTTATTTCGGCTTTATCGGCTTTTGCCGTGAAAATTTTATTATTTAAAAGGAGAAAAATGAATAACAAAGTAAAAATCACCTTCCTTGGTGGTGTGGGTGAGATTGGAAAAAATATGACCGCCATTGAATATAACGATGAAATTATCGTAATTGATGCAGGCTTAACATTCCCGGGTGAAGAATTGCCAGGTGTCGACATTGTTATCCCAGACATCAGTTATCTTTTGGCTAATCGAGATAAAGTTAAAGCCATAATTTTAACACACGGACACGAAGACCACATTGGTGCTTTGCCTTTTGTGTTAAATGAACTGAATGTTCCAATTTATGGTTCAAGACTTACACTTGCGCTCGTTGAAAACAAGATGAAAGAGTTTGATAAAATTAAATATAAAGCCATTTCTGTTAAGCCTAAGAATGTGTTAAAACTTGGTTCGTTTACAATTGAGTTTATAAAGGTGAGTCACTCTATTGCTGGCGCACTGGCTTTATGTATAACTACGCCAGTTGGGAATATTATTCACACAGGCGATTTTAAAATTGATTTTGAGCCTATTGACGGAACTATGACCGACCTTGCACGCTTTGGTGAATTGGGCAAAAGAGGTGTAAAACTTTTGCTTTGTGAAAGCACAAATGTTGTAAGAAAAGGATATTCTATGAGCGAGCGCTCTGTTGGGAGAACATTAAATACTATATTTGAAAAAAATCAAACCAAACGCCTTTTTATTGCAACATTTGCTTCCAACATACATCGTTTACAACAAATTTTGGAGTTGGCTGAAAAATATAAAAGAAAGGTGGCATTCACAGGCAGAAGCATGATTAACATCAGTGAAGTTGCCATGAAGATAGGAGAATTGAAATATAACAAAGATAACATTGTTGATATAGACAAAGTTGATAAGTATGCTGATAATGAACTTTTAATTATTACAACTGGAAGTCAAGGAGAGCCAATGAGTGCACTCACAAGAATGGCAGCAGGTGAGTTCAAGAAAATTCAACTTCGTGAAAACGATTTAATTGTGTTTTCGGCTTCGCCAATTCCTGGAAACGAAAAGTCTGTTTATAATGTTATCAATGCTCTTTATAAACTTGGCGCTGATGTTATTTATGATGAACTTGCAGATGTGCATGTTTCGGGACATGCCTGCCAAGAGGAATTAAAAACTATGCATGCGCTTACTAGGCCGGAATTCTTCATTCCAATTCACGGTGAGTTTAGGCATCTTAAAATGCATTCTCAACTTGCACAGCAACTTGGTATGGAGCAAAGAAACATTTTGCTTCCATCTCTTGGTATGCAAGTGGAATTAGGCGCAAACTCAATAAAACAGTCGGATTTTGTTACAGCAGGGCAACGACTTGTTGATGGAATAGGTATAGGCGATATGGACAGCAATGTGCTTAAAGAAAGAAAACAACTTTCTGAGGAAGGCATTTGTGTTGTTGTGGTAAACATCAATAATGTAAGCGGTTGCGTTTCTAGTGAGCCATTTATTATTACTAGGGGAGTGGTGTATCAAGATGAAATGGACGCATTTGTTCAAGATGCAAAAGCCGCAATTATAGCATCATTAAAAGAGCAAGATTTGCGTGGAATGGAACCTGCGGTTATTAAAAACACAATTAGAAGAAATATTTCAAATTTCATATTTAAGCGCACAAAGCGCAGACCTATGATTATTACAATTGTGACTTTGGACTAATGAAACTAAATCAAATTAAAAATTTATCAAAAACAGAATATTTGCCTATTATCAGGCCAGAGAGCGAAGAGGTGCTTTGCTCTCTTTTGCGTCAAAACAATCCACAAAAAATATTGGAGATAGGCACATTTTATGGATATTCTGGGACAGTTATGCTTTTGTGCTGTCCAGAAGCCAAACTTTGCACTATTGAAAAAAACCAAGAAAATGCTTTGGTTGCAAAACAAACCTTTATTGATGAAGGGGTGTCAGAAAGGGCAAATTTGATTGTTGATGATGCTATGAATGCAATTTTAAACCTTGAAGAGTGCGGTGAAAAATTTGATTTTATATTTTTAGATGGTGCAAAAGGGCAGTATATAAAATATTTACCGCATTTAAAAATGCTTTTAAACAATGGCGGAGTTTTGGTTGCAGATGATGTTAGTTTTCACGGTTATGTTGCCCAAGAAAATGTGGGGCATAAACATCGAACCATTGTTAATAATTTAAAAAAGTTTATGCAGGAAATTGAAAATTCACCTGAATTCGAAAGCAAGTTGCTTGACATAGAAGATGGGCTTTTAATTGCTAAGAAAATCAAATAAATATTGCTTTATTTGTTTTTTTTTAATTTTTTTGATAAAATACTTGTATGGAATTTGAAGTAGATTTTATTGTTGCTTTGCAAAGTGTGTCAAGCGAAGGCTTGACTGCGTTTTTTGAACTTATTTCACTTTTAGGTAGTTATTTAGGGTTTATAATTTTGCTACTTATGTTTTTTGTTTTAAACCGCAAACTGTCGTATGTTTTTGGGATATGTTTTTTAGGTGGCGTTGGTTTTAATTATATTCTTAAAATGATTATAGGCAGGGATAGACCTTACATTTCTCACCCAGAAATTGTAAACCTTACGCACACTGTTGGGGAAAGTATGCCTTCTTCACATGCTTTGTGCGTTATTATTTTGAGTATATTTTTATGTTACTTTGTGTTTAAATCAACCCAAAAGCCATTGTATAGGGTTTTAGTTGTTGTAGGTATGTCAATTTTAACAATACTAACTTTTATTTCAAGATTGTATTTAGGCTTACATTATTTGACAGATATTTTTGTTGGGGCTATAATAGGCGCAGTAATTGCTTTTATTGGTATTCTGTGGCTTGAAAAAAGGAGGGAAAAACATGCTGAGCAAAAGTGAAAAACAAACCATGGACATTGCTTCAAAATTTGCTAAAAGCATTAAAAATCCTTGCATCATCTTATTGCAGGGCGACCTTGGCGCAGGCAAAACTCACTTTGTTAAAGGCTTTGTAAAAGGTTTAAAATGCAAGATGCTTGTTACAAGCCCAACTTTTACCATTATGAATATATACGACGGTGGTAGAATGCCTATTTATCATTTTGATTTGTATAGAATAACAGATCCGCAAGAGGCTGAAATGTTGGGGTTAGAAGAGTATTTCGACCACGACCAATTAAAAGGTGTTAGCATTGTGGAATGGCCACAGCAGGCAGAAGAGTTGGTTAGAGATTGGGATTTTAAAATAGTTATTGATAAAGTTGATGATAATCAAAGGCAAATACAAATTATTAAAAGGGGATAAAAATGCTTGTAATTTCAACGGCAACAAAAACTGCAATTATTGCTATTCAGGCAGGAGAAACAACCAGATTTTGTGAAATAGAAGCCGATTGCAAACAGTCTGAAAAAATGATGCAGGAAATACATGAGATTTTAACTAAAAACAATATTTCGCTTGCAGATGTTGGCAATTTTGGACTGGTTATAGGCCCTGGTTCTTTCACTGGCCTTAGAATTGGTGCTGCACTAATTAAAGGATTTTGCGCGGGCATGCCTGAAAAAAAGGTTGTTCCAATTCCAACACTAGACCTTATGGCTGCACAGGTTTTGAAAGATTATAAAACAAAAAATAAATTCACATGTTACATGAAAGCGCAAAGCGGATTATTCTATGGTGCGACATATGATAAGTCTGGCAAAAAAATTGTTGACGAACATCTTTTATCGGGCGTAGAAGTTCTTAAAGGTGGAGAAAACAAGTATTGTTTGGCAGAAGAAGGATTTTTACCATATATTATAACAATTAAGCCAGAAATTTTGTTAGAGGTTGCAAATAAGGGTGAAAAAGAGGGTAATTTGATTTCTGCAAAGGATATTTCTATTAAATACATAAGGCGCTCGGCTGCGGAAGAAAATAATTAAAAAATTGTAATAAAAATTTTTTAAAAACATATTCATTTTGCTAGACATAACTAATAGTAATAGGTATAATTGCATTAGATTTTCAAAGGAGATTTTTATGAAAAAACCTGAATATAAGCGTTGCCCAAGATGCGAACTTAACTTTATTAAAAAAAGCGAAAAACTTTGTTCTGTTTGCCAAGCAGAGTTATCAAACAAAGATGAGTATATGGACGATTTAGATTTGGAACTTTGCCCAATATGCAAAACAAATTATATCCAACCAGACGAAATTATGTGTTCTAGTTGTTTAAAGGAACATCAAACCGAAGATGGTGAAGTTAATGCTGATTGGACTAAATATATTGACCGTGATGAAGAAGACGATTATGTTTCACCTGATGAAGAAACAGGCGAAATGGCATCGGTTACAGATCTTGATGACGATAATATTTTAGACGGTGATTTTGATGATGATATGGACTTTGATGACGACGACTTAGACATTGATGAAGATTTAGACGACGATTTAGATTTCGATGATGATGACGATGATGACGAAGATGATGATGACGATGATGATGACGATGATGATGACGAGTAATAATAATTAACTTATTTTTATTTAAAAAAAGAACCTTTCAAAAGGTTCTTTTATTTTTGTTTCTTATTCTGTTTTGACTGTTTTTTTCTATTTGAAATGATGCGTTTTTCAATAGTAATCAAATAGTCTTTTGTTTCAATGAATGATTTATGTTCATTGAGTTCATCCATTGTTTTTTGTAAAGTGGCACGCTTTTGAGCGAAAGATTTAAATTGCTTTTCAACTGATTTTGTAACTTTTCCTTGCTGTCTTGATTGAGCAATGGTTTGTTTGTTATTCTCTTCAAGATCTGCAATTTGTGCTTTAATGGTTTCAATGTGGCCATTAACTTTTTCTATTTCCGCTTTTTGTATTTCTTTTGCTTGATTTGTTAAAATATCTGCATGTAATGATTCTTCTCTGTCGTAATTTTTCTTGTCAATTTTAACTGATTTTTTAAATTTTACATGTTTAAGAGCAAATGCTACAACAGCAATTATTAAAACCACAGCAAGGATAAGGGAAGGTATGAGCACCCACAATGTTTCATTTAGGTTATTGTCAGTTGTTGTGTCAGTTGTGTTGTCATCACCGTCATCTCCATCTGTATCTGTTGATACTGTGGTTGATGTTGTAAATAGAGTTTTGTTGAATTCTGCTTGTCTGCTTGCTGTGTTATATGTTTCGGCATCGCTTTCTTTCCAACTTATATCAGTCAGGAAAGCGTATCCTGTTGTATCTCTGCAATCAGAAATAAGGCTGAACACAAACGCAACATCTTTATCTTCTGATGTGTTAAACAAAATTTTATATTCAGTCCAACCGTTATTTGATGTTAAGCCTTCAATTTTATCAAAATCGTTCAAACCAATTGAAACACCAAATTTAGTATCTACTTCTTCGCCATCATGTATATGTGTTCCTGAGTATGAAGGGAAGGAAGTGAGAAGTCTGAACGAAAGTTCATAATATGATTTGCTTGAACTTGCTGATATTGTAAAGTTTGAAGTTAATGAGAAAGTTGAAGGTTTGTCAGTTTGAATTACAAGCACATTTTTTGTTAGGCTTCCATCATCAATAGGTAAGATTTCGCCATTATCGTTTACATATTCAAAGGCATCGTTACCTTCACCTTTAATAATTCCACCTTTTGCAGAATTGCTGTCGCCAGAAACTATTTTTCCTGTGTAAGCGTTTGATGAAGTGATGTTGTTTGTTATTTCGTTATTAGGGTCCAAGTTAAGCATAAACCCCGAAAGGTCAATCTGTACGCTTGCAGTCTCAAATTTTTCTGCGGTTGAAGTGTTTATTTCAAAATTATCAAAAAATGCATAACCTGAAACCATTTCTTCTTCTGTGCCAAGTTCAATGGTTAATTGTGATGTTGATGCAACCTCACCAGTATATATTTCGCATTTATAAGTTGTCCAACTGTTGTTTGATAGTGATGTTTGTGTTAAAAGTTTAATTCCATCTTCATCAGTTATTTTAATGTTAAATGATGCATTGCCTAATGTTTTGTATTTGAAAGTTAATGTATAGTAAGTGTTTGCATCTAAATTAAATGTTGACGATGTGATTGACTGATAGTTACTTGTTTGGTTGTATAACATCAAAATGTTGTTTACATCATTCGTTGAAGAATACTCATCAGGTGAACCTGGGTTTGCAAGTGATTCTTTCCAATAGAAATCATAAGATTCAAAATATGGTGAATAAACATTTATTATACCTGCTTCTTGATTTGAGTTGTTTTCTGACTTAGTAATTGTCCAGTCAGCAGGTGCAATAGGGTATGTTAAAGTGTTTGTTGCGTTTGATGCTTTGTTGAAATATCCATTAGTAAATGTTGTTGAGCCTGCTTGTGCTGTCGCTAATTGCAAAATATTGCCATCTGTAACAAAGTCTTCACTGCTTACAAGTTCAACGGTTATATTGTCAACGATAACTGCTCCTGTTGCATGGGAGTCGGTTGAGCCAAGGTTTAAACTCAACTCTACTTCTGAATCGTATCTATCATGACCTTGAACATAGAAAGTTACCTGTGAATAACCGTTTATAAGATTGTTTGAACCATTTGCTGAAAGGGCAGAAGAAGTTGCACTGCCAAGTACATATGAAGAAAGATAACCAAATTCATCTTTAATTGAGTTTGTTTCATTTATTGAAACTGTGAAATTGCCTGCTGTTAATTCAGAAGTTTTTACATTAAGTGTTATTTTGTATAATCCCAAAGATTTGATTTCAAATGGCTGTGATTTTACAGAAACATTTGAATCAAATGCCCAAAGTGCCAACGCTTGGGTATTGTTTACTGAAAGGTCACTGCCAGGATATTCAAATGTGGTTGCATCTTCAAATGCACCTTTATTCAAATTCAAAATTCTTGCATGACCGCCGATTGATGATGATGTAACATTCCAATCAACAAGGTTGTTTATTGAACCTTCTAAACTTTTTTCAAAATTAAAATTAAGGTTGTCTGTGTTTATTATGTTTCTATCTTCTATTCCGTCTGCTAAAACATAGTCAATGCCGTATTTGTCGTTAAGTTCCATGTTTTTGTAAAATGCATTTTCTGAAAGTTGAACACCCCTTACTTCATCAAAGAAAACAACTCCTGTTGATGGGCGTTCGTTTGTGCCTAACCATAAGTCAATTGTGATAGATTGATCCTGATTGCCTGTTGCTATATAAAAATAATAAGTTGTCCAGTTATTGCAAGTTTGATATTCAACATTAGCGTTAATCGCTTCATCATTTTCATCAACTAAACCTGAAATATAAACTGACCCAAATGCATTTGCTTCATTGAATGATTGAGTTTTCATTGAAACTTGAAATTCATAATAGGAATTTGCTGAAAGTGATATTGCATCAGAAATATAACCTTCGGATATTTCTCTTGAACTAAAATTTGAAGAAGTAGGGGAAGTATTTGCAGAATTGATCATCAATATTTTATTATCCGTACCCACTTTTTCAGGGTTGCTTTGAAGGTAGTATGTTGATGAAGAATACTGGTCGAATTTGTTTTGAATATCAATAATCATAGTTTTTGCGCCGGTGTTTCCCCAATATCTTGTCCAGCCAGAAACATCGCCATCATAGTATGTAGACGATATAGAGTTAAAACTTGAATTTGTAATAGAAACACTTTCACTATATTCTTCAATAGTGCTTGCTTTAACTGGCATTTTGATTGGCAACAGCACAATCATTGCAAAGGGCAATAATAGCGCAAAAATAAGTAATGATAATGTTGTAAGTATTGATTTTTTCTTTGTCATATAGCACACCTTTTGAGTTAACGTTACGATTTAGTATACAACAAATTTATCTAATAATCAAATATTTTTTAATTAAATATTTATAATAATTTAGTGAAAATGAAAAATGAAAATAATAAATCGTTGATTAAAGGTAAAGCGCCTTTGAAAAAAAAGATTATCTTGATTATGCTGGGTAGCATAGTGGGTTTTTTAAACGGTTTTTTTGGTGGCGGAGGAGGCATGATTTGCGTTCCAACTCTTGAAAAAGGATTGGGGTTAAATAATAAGCAGGCTCATGCCACGGCAATAGCAGTAATCTTTCCTTTATCACTTGTAAGTTGCGTGATTTACATATTTAAGGGAAGTATTGAATCTCTTCCTCTTTTAACAGTGGGTTTGGGAGTTCTTGTAGGTGGAATTGCGGGATCATTTGCGCTTAAATTTATTCCGTCAAAAACTTTAAGAATCATTTTCGCTGTAATTATGTTGATAGGAGGAATTAGATTGTTGATATGATAATTTTTTTACAAATTTTATTTGGTATTCTTGGTGGATTTTTTGGTGGACTAGGTATGGGTGGTGGCACATTGCTTATACCGTTGCTTACTATTTTTTTAAATTTTGATCAACAACTAAGTCAAGGCATAAATTTGCTTACATTTTTGTTTATGGCTATATTTTCTATATACATTCATTCGAAAAATGGTCTGATTGTTACAAAAGATATATTTTGGATAATTCTAGGCGGAGTAATTTTTGCCATTATTGGCGCATTCATGGCTACTGTTTTGCCAAGCATGGTTTTAAGGCGTTGCTTTGGTGGGTTTTTAGTTGTGCTTGCAATAGGTGAATTTTTTAAAGCATTAAAAAAACAAAAAGCCTAAAAAACTAGGCAAATTCAAGAATTTTTGTTTAAAAGTTTTATCAAAAAAAGGTGGACAAAACCAAGTTTGTTATGATATAATACACCTTGTAAGAGGTTAAAAATGATTGTAAATTCAAAAAAATGTATAAGTTGTGGCACATGCATTGCTATTTGCCCAGTAGAAGCCATTTCATTTGATAAAAATGGGAAAGCATCTATTGATAAATCTAAATGCATTAAATGTGGAGCATGTAAGGCTAGTTGTCCAGTAAGTGCTATAAACGACAATTAAAATGAGGTTTATATGGAAAAAGTTGCAATAATAGAATTAGCAGGCGCAAGCACGGTTCTTTCAATTTATGAGACACAAAATGGAAGAAGTAGATTGGTAAGGCAGGAAAGCGACTCTGCTAATATTTCAAAAGACATAAATGATGAAAAACTTTTAAAACCAAAAACCATTTCAGACATAGTTGCAGTTCTTAAACTTTACAGAAATATTGTTGAAGAAAATGGGGTTAAAAAAATTATCGCTGTTGCAAACAATATTATCTTGCAAGCAAGAAATCAGCGTGGTTTTTTTGAAGAGATATATAATAACACTGGGCTTGGTTTTAGTTTTCTTAATGAAGAAGATGTTGTAAAAAATATTTACACTTCCGTTGTAAACAAGATTGATAATTCAAAGGGAGTGATTGTTTATATTGCAACAAACAGCACATATTTTATTAAATACAACAGAAGGACGACATTGGGATATGAAGTTGTTCCTTTTGGATACGAAAACATAAATAATGCCAGTTTGGATTTTGACCAAATGAAAGCGGAATTTACAAGTAATATGAATTTTAAAAATCTTAATGTTGATGAAGATGAGGCTATCGTTGGCGTAGGTAATCCATTTATAAATTTAGGTAGAGTTGCAAAAAAAATAGACCATTATCCACTTGAAATTGACAATAACTATCCAGTAAACAAAACACTTGAAAATAAAGTTATAAGTTTTGTGAAAGGCTTAGACCTTGATAAAATAACCAAAGTTAAAGGATTGGTGGAGGATAGAAGCGATGTGCTTTTGTCTGGCTTCGCTATCATAAGTGCAATTTATGATAAATTAAAAATCCAAGAGGCGTGCGTTTCAACTGCAAATGTTAGAGAAGGCGTTATAATTTCAAGCATTTCTAATGATGTTCAAGAGCGTTTCTCAGATTTATTGGGCTCTTCTTTTGATAACATCCACGAATTTATTAAAGACGAAAGTTCCATCAATTTGCGTGTTGCAAATATGGCGGGCATATTGTTTAAGCAACTTAAAGTTATGCATAAATTGCCTAGGGCATATGTTAAACCTTTAAGAGTTGCGGCATATATGTTTGATTGTGGCAAACAAATAAACTTTGAAGATTATGAAAAGCACGGATTTTATGTTATTTTAAATTCAGGATTGTGTGGAGTAAGCCAAAAAGACTTGTTATTAGGCGCATTTATCTGCGCTTGTCAAACATCTGACAACTTTAATCTTTCACAATGGATGAAATACAAAGATTTGTTGACAGATGAAGACTTAAATGCAGTAAGAAAACTTGGCGTTATTGTTAAACTTGCAGTTGCACTTAATAGTTCTAAAAAACTTGTTGTAACTGATATTGTTTGCGATATTTTGGGTGATTCTATAATCATGAAACTTATTGTTAATTCAGACCCTACTTACGAAATTATGCAGGGGATGAAGGTTGCTCAGGATTATAGAAAGTTTTTCAAGAAAAATCTTCAACTTATTTAAGGAGGTTTTATGCGTTACAACTATGCCATTGAATTAGGTGGAGCAAACACTACGATTTTTGCAAGAGAGCAAGGCTTTGTTTTAAAAGAGCCTACTTTGGTTGCGGTTGAAACCAGCACAGAAGGCTACAAAGTTAAAGCAGTTGGTGAGGAAGCAAAAAAACTTGTTTGGAAAACTTTGGATGAAGTTGAAGTGTTTAATCCTATTGCAAATGGCGTTATTGAAAACTTTGAATATACTTTTATAATGCTTTCAACATTTTTCAAGAAAATTAAGTATAAAAAATCTTCCAACATTTTGGTTTTAATTCCTTGCGGATTAAGCGCAGAGGAAAAGAAAAAATATTATTCTCTTTTTGATAAACTTGGTTTTAACGAAATAAGCCTTATTCCTGCGGTTTTGTGTTCGCTTTTAGGGTGTAATGTAAACATTCTTTCACCAAAAGCAAGCATGATTGTTGATATTGGTGGCGCAACAACAGACATAGCAGTTGTAAATTTGGGCTCTATATTAAAAGGCGTAACACTTGGAATTGGTGGCAGAGCCATGGATATAGCACTTGCAAATTCCTTGGCAATGGCAAAAGACGGCATTTTAATTGGATTGCCAACTGCTGAAAGAGTTAAAAGCGAAATAGGTTCGCTTTATAAAAACGATACTTTAAACATGGAAGTTATGGGGTTAGATGGGGTAAGTAATATGCCTAAAACTAAAATAATCTCTTGCAAAGATATAAGACATGTTTTTGAAGCATTTTTAGAAGAAATTGTTAGAACGGTAAATGTAACAATCAACACTCTTCCACCTGAAATTTCAGCAGATATAATCAAAAATGGTGTGATTTTCACTGGTGGTGTAAGCAAAATTACGGGTTTAGATGACTTTTTAAAACGCAATTTAACTTATAATTTTACGATTAGTGAAGATGCTGAAAATGTGGCAATTTTGGGGGCTGGAAAACTTATTAGCGATGAAGCACTGCTTAAAAAAGTTTTGTCTTAAAAGTTAACAATTTATTTGACAAGAAAGAAAAATCTTCAACAAAATTTTTCTTTCTTTTTTTATTGCCCATTGTTAAAATTTTATTGTTGTAAGGAGATTTATGGCAAGAAAAATTGTGTTAACAAGTGGTAAAGGTGGCGTTGGTAAAACCACAGTTTGCGCTAATTTGGGCGTTAATTTGGCATCGCTAGGTTTTAGAACCGTGCTTGTTGATGTGGACATTGGTTTAAATAATTTAGATGTTGTTATGGGGCTTGAAAAGCAGGTTGTTTTTGACATTACTGATGTTATTATGGGCAGATGTAGGGCAAAACAGGCACTTGTTGAAGACATTAGGTTTCCTAATTTATTTTTATTACCATCGTCGCATTATAGTGGGAAAACACATATTTTAGGTGAGCATGTTAAAAGTGTTTTAAATATGCTTGATTCTTCTTTCGACTACATTTTAATAGATTGTCCAGCAGGAGTTGATGCAGGATTTCATCGTGCAGTATTTTCAGCCAATGAGGCCATCGTTGTAGTAACACCGCATCTTTCGAGTATTCGAGACGCTAACAAAGTTTTAAGTCTTTTAAATGAATATAATCTTTCTAGTAAAGGATTGGTTATAAATAGGATGCGTGGAGATTTGCTTGCAAACGGTGAAATGCTTAGAGTAGAAGATGTGGTAAGAGCATTGCACATACCTTTGTATGGTGTTATTCCAGAAGATGATGCAATTAGCAGTGCTTGTTCGGTGGGTGGTTACTTAAATTCACAGGAATCCACACGTGCTTTTACATTGCTATGTGAAAACATTCATAACGGCACAAAGAAAATTTACGATTGTGAAATGAAATATCGTGGGTTTATGGGATATATTCGCCGTAACATAAAAAGGAAGGTGTGAGAATGCAAAGACTTGAAAATTTGATTATGAATGATGTGCAATATGTTGGGGAAGAAATGTTAAAACTTTTGCAAAATGAAATACAAAATGCTGTTAAAAACTTTGTAATGTTGACTTCGCCTGTAAAAGTTAGATACAGGAAAGAGGATGGGCAACTTAAATTTATGGTTGAATTTTACAGCGACCGTGTTAGACCACTTGGATTTATACCAAACAGACGATGAAAAACTATTAAAGTTTAATTTTAATTAAATTAAAGAGAAATGGCATAAAAAAAGGACTTTCAAAAGTCCTTTATTTTTCAAACCAAACAAGTCCATAGCATTTTGGTCCGACATGCGAACCAACAACACAACCAATATCACAAATAATTTGATTTGTTGGTTCAATTCCTAAAATTGGAGAGTATTTTTCAACAAATTTATTGATTATATCTTTACAGTCTGAATGACCAAAATAAACAGGGTAGTTGGTATCACGATTTTTTGCTTTGTTTATTAAGTACATATTGGCTTTGTTTTCGCCCATAATTTTTGCTTCGTTGTTAACTTTTCCGCCGTTAAGTGTTACAATCGGTTTTATGTTTAACATACTTCCCATAACTTGGCTTGTTGCCGACAACCTGCCACTTGCTCTAAGATATTTTAAATCTCCAATAACTGCCGCAAGTTTTACTTTGCTTATAAGTTCGTCAAGTTTTTTAACCACATGTTCAAGGTTTTGGTCTTGTTCAATAAATTTGCAAAGTTCAATAATTATTGCTCCTTGTGCCCAAGTTGTAACGCCTGATTGACGATAGGTGATGTTTTGCATTTTAAGCGCTTGAACAGCACCTTCAACTTGGTGGATTGTGGCAGTCATTTCGCTTGAAATTGTTATTGCAATAACATGATAGTCTGGCTTGTTTACATAAGGGGAGAGCAACTCTTCGAATAAAAATTGATTTGGCATAGATGTTTTAGGGATTAGACCCGTTTCATAAATTTTTTTATAAAATGTTTCGGTTTCCAAGCCTTGTGGGTATGTTTCTTCACCAAACCTAACTTCAATAGGCGCTAATATTATTCCGTATTTATCCACAAATTCTTGTGGAATATCACATGATGCATCTGCTATGATTTTATATTTCATTTTTTGTTCTCCTTTGGCTTCTTCGATTGTTTTGAAGTAGGTTTTTCTTTTTCTTTATTATTTTCGTCTGTGATTTTATCAACTTTTTTTGTTTTGTTTAATTTTTCTTTTTCTAATTTTTTGTTTTCTTTTTCAAGTTTTTTTAATTGTTTTTCTGCTTTTTTTTCATTTTTTTTGTGATGTTTTAAACTTTCAATACTTTTTTCAAACAGATTAGGTTTCTTCTCAGGCTCTCTAACTTTTTCAACTCTTTTTGGTAAAGGAGCAGTATTAAATGGAATTTTTACTTTGTCGTTTCTTAGTCTAACTTCCACTTGGTTAAACGGAATTGATATTTTATTTTTCTTCAATTCATTAAATATTTTATCAACCAAATAGTAATAAACATCCCAGTAATCTTCACCATCTGCCCACACTTGAACAACAATTTTTATAGAACTTTCGTTTAAAGCTTTCAATGCAACAAAAGGTTTCGGTTCTAAATAAATTCTGCCATCACTTTCTACAACTTTCAAAATTATTGACTTTGCTTTTTCAATATCAGTTTCGTATGCAACATCAAAACTTAAATCTACTCGTCTTAATTTTTCTCTGTTGTAATTTGTCATTGGGTTATTAACAATCTGAGAATTTGGAATAGTTATTGCTTTATTGTCAACTGTTAAAATAGTGGTAGAAAGCAAATTTATATTTCGCACAGTTCCTTCAACGCCATTGATGTTTATGTAATCGCCTTCTTTAAAAAATTTACCAGAAACAATAATAATCCCATTTGCCAAATTTGATAAACTATCTTGAAGTGCTAAACCTATTGCCAAAATAGCAGCAGATAGTGCGGCGACAATGCCTGTAATTGAAATACCAAGTTCCGAAAGAAGTATTAAAATCCATATTAAATAAAGTGCAACTTTAATTATACTTATTATAAATTTTTGTGCTATGCGTTCAAGTTTTGTTTTAGATAAAAGTTTACGACAAAGTTTGATAAGAAGTTTTACTATAATAAAACCAACAATCAGCGTTACAAAAAACCCTAATATTGCCCAACCATTACCTGTAAAAAAATCTTTAATGTCTTGCCAAATTGCGTTCCAATCCATAACAATATTATAACTAAAAGTTTATCAAATACAAAATATTTTTGTAACAATTTTAGATTAGCATTAAATTTTATTTAAGCATATAAATTTCAATAGAAAGTTTTGTGTTTAAATCTAAATTGTTGGAGGGGAGTGATTTTGCAAGAAAAAACTCTTGAAAAAATTTGTGCATTTTTGGATAAAGCGGGAGCAAACAAGTTTAAATGTTTTTTGTCAAATAATTCACAATTTGTTTCTGAGTCTGACCTTGACAAACTGTTGCTGTTTTTTAAATATTTGTATGCTCAAAAAGATTATGATTTTTATTTAACCGGTAAACTTATTTCTTATAAAAAATTTGCAGAAGATATAGGTGCGTCAGTTTTTGAATTTTTGCCTAACAATCAAATTAAAAAATTTTCAGGGTTTTGCGAAAAATTTTATCTTCAAATGCAAAGTATAAAAAAACAGGCTTTTGAAAAACAAATCGCACAATCAAAATGGGTAACTGATGATGTATGCAGGTTGCTAGAAAATGAAGGTAAGCCCATGATTATATTTACGCATGAAGATAAGGTTTTTAAAGGTTTGGTAAATGTGGAGCCAGATAGAGAATTTAATTTATATCATTATATTGTTGCAGAGGGCTCAGCCCATCAACTTATGACAATAAAAGGCATTATAACTTATCCAAATTATGAATGCCTTTATTATAATGATTTTTTAAATTATTTACCGCCAAAACAAAGTTATATAAAAAAGTTTGGCGTTCAAGTTGAAATGGCTTTCGATCAAGAAGATAAATATACCAATTTAGGCATTAAATATTAAGATGTTTTTATAAAATTCTTATTTTTTATTAAAAAAAATCATAATGTGTTTTAATAATTAGCTTAGAATTATATAAAATATTTGCATTTTCTTTAAAATAATGATACAATCTTCTATCAAGAAGGTAGTTATGAAAAGAATTTTAACAGGAGTAAAACCAACAGGATATGCCCATGTGGGCAATTATTTTGGTGCTATAAAACCAGCAATAGAGTTGACTAAACAGCAGGATACTGAATGTTTTTATTTTATAGCAGATTATCATGCCTTAACGACATTAAACAATAAACAAGAGATGCAAGACTATACATATGATATTGCTTGCACATGGCTTGCGTGTGGTGTTGACCCAAACAAAGTTGTTTTTTATAAACAATCTGATATTCCAGAAACTTTTGAATTGAATTGGATTTTGTGTAATGTTACGCCAAAAGGCTTGATGAATAGGGCGCATGCTTATAAAGCCTGTGTTGAAAAAAACGAAATGGCAAATGTTGATAGAGATGCGGGCGTGAACATGGGGCTTTATAACTATCCAATTTTAATGGCGGCAGATATACTTTTGTTTGACACTGATTATGTTCCAGTGGGGTTGGATCAAAAGCAACATGTTGAAATTGCAAGAGATATTGCCAATTATTTTAATAAAAAATATGGAGAAACACTGAAAGAGCCAGAGGACATTATTCAAAAAGAAACTGCAACACTTGTTGGATTGGACGGAAGAAAAATGAGTAAAAGTTATGGCAATATCATTGGGCTGTTTACAACTGAGGAGCAACTTAGAAAATCGATAAACAAGATAGTTACAGATAGTCGCATGCCAGGCGAACCAAAAGACACAGATTGTGCATTATTTAAGTTATATTCACTTTTTGCTGGTGAAGAAAAATCAAAAGAATTTGCAAAAAAACTGCAAGAAGGCCTTGGTTGGGGCGAGGCGAAAAAACAATTATTTGAAGTTGCCAATGAATTTTTAAAACCTATGCGTGAAAAATATTTCTATTACCAAACACATAGAGATGAGGTTGATAAAATTCTTGCAGACGGTGCAATAAAGGCCAGAATGATTGCGAAAAAGACTTTAAGCAAAGTGCGAAAAGCAATTGGTGTTTAAAAATAAAACTCGGGATAACCCGAGTTTTTTTAATTGTTTGCAATTTCATCAAGTTCTTGAATTTCTTTGTTAATATCAAGTCTTGCAAAAAGTGGTTGAATTTTTTCAACTTTAATTCCGCCTATATTAAAATTACAGCAAGCGTTTTCATCTATTTTAACATTTTCAATGTTAAAGATTTTCAAAACTTTGCAAATATTTTCAGGTAAGAAAGCATCAAGTATTGAGTATGCTTCCAACATTGCTTGGCAAGCAAAATATAAAATTGTGTTTACTCTTATATTGCCATTTTCTTGTTTAACTATTTCCCAAGGTTTATTGCTGTCGATGTAAAGATTGCATTCATCAATAATTTTTAAAGCGGATTTATAACTTAATGTTGGCTTTAATTGCTTAATTTTTTCAATACTATCTTGTTTTAGTTCTTTAATCTTGTTTATGAATATTTCATCTTCTGGCAGTGTTTTTATATCGGAACTTATAACACCATCGCTATACTTAGAAATCATGCCAATAAGTCTTGAAGAAATGTTTCCAACTTTGTTCGCCAAAATTCCATTAAATGAGTTTAAAAATAACTCTTGTGAATATGGCCCATCTTGTCCAAACGAAATTTCACCAATAAGGAAATTTCTAACTGCATCAGAAGTATATCTTGCGCTTAAAATTCTTGGGTCGATTACTTCCTTCTTTTCATTTTCTTTACTTTTACTTAATTTGCCACCATTAAAAATTAACCATCCATGACCAAAAATAAGTTTTGGAAGGGGAAGACCAAGCGACATCAATATTGCTGGCCAAATTATTGAATGGAAACGAACAATTTCTTTACCTACAACATGAACATCGGCTGGCCAAAACTTTTTGAATAAACTGTCGTCATCTGAAAGATAACCCAATGCGGAGATATAGTTGGAAAGTGCGTCAACCCAAACATAAATGGTTTGTTCTTTATCAAATTCCACAGGAATTCCCCATTTAACAGTTTTTCTTGAAACGCACAAATCTTTTAAGCCTTTGCTAAAAAAGTTGTTTATCATTTCATTTGCACGACTTTCTGGAAGAAGAAAATTTCTGCCGTCTTCATAAAGTTTTTTTAACCTATCTTCATATTTTGAAAGTTTGAAGAAATAACATTCTTCGTCAGCGTCAATAACATCTCTTCCGCAATCAGGGCATTTGCCGTTCACAAGTTGTTCTTCACTCCAAAAAGATTCACAAGGCACGCAATATTTGCCTTTATAAGTTGATTTATAAATATCGCCGTTTTCATAAAGTTTGTTAAAAATTTTTGTAACAATTGAAGCATGTTCTTCATCAGTTGTTCTAATAAATTTATCATATGAAATATTTAATAAATTCCACAAATTCTTTGTGTCAGCAACTATTTCATTTAAGTAATCAATTTCTTTCATGTTTTTTGCGTTTGCTATTTTTGCAATTTTTTGCCCATGTTCATCTGTTCCAGTTAAAAAGAATACATCATAGCCCAATGCTCTATGATATCTTGCTATACTATCACATAATACTGTTGTGTAGCAGTTGCCAAGTGTTAATTTGTTGCTAGGGTAGTAAATAGGGGTGGTTATATAAAATTTTTTGTTGTTCATTGTTTCTCCTTATTGTTTGTTTTATCTTTTTTTGTGATTTTTTTATTGTTTAAAATGTTATTAGAAGCATTATCTTGGTTAGTGTTTAATTGGGTTTGCATTTCTTCTGCTTCTTTAAGCAATTTATTCTCCATTTTTGCTTGTTGTTTTTCAAACTTACGCTTGTCATTATAAATGAAAGCCAAATTGATGAGTTCGTAGCAATCTCTAAATAAGATTATTGTGCACGGAAGGGCTATAAGAACAAGAATGCCAACTGTTGAAGTGAGAAAACCAAACAACCCCGTTATGATATTGCCATCTTCTACATATTCGCCGATGACATAGTTTTGATAAATAAGATTTCTGTCAGCGGCATCGTTGTTGGTTCCTTTTGTTCTAAACCAAAGATTTCCATTAGCATCTGTGATGATTTCAATTATTTCGTGGAACACGATTCGGTTATGGCTTGGGTTATAAGTTGGGGTTATGCCATTGGCAATAGTTGGAGGCGTTTGACAGTTAGGGTCGACATAATCATAAAAAGCAATATAATCTCCAACTTCGTAATTGTCAATAGGTTGCGATTTAATAAAAGTTTTTGTCCCAACTTCAAAACCAGCATCTTTCATACTGCCAGAAGAGATTATAACCATAGAGTATCCAAAAACGGAAGGAACACCTTTGGTTGCTCGTGTTATAATTAAAGATAATGAAAAAAATGTTGCAAAAATTAGAATAGGAAACAAAATAACATCCAAAACTAGATAAACAATTTGTTTTGGCGTCATTTTTTTCTTTTCTTTTTTTGGGGCTTCGTTTTGCAAAATTATTTCATTGTCTTTTGGTTGATTTTCCATGATTTTATTTTAGCATTTTTTTTTATTTTTTACAAATAAAAAAATGGCGTTAAGCCATTTTTTATTTTAATTATTTTAAGAATTTGATTGATCGATTGTTATTGTAACATTGAATGGAGTTTGGTCCATCTTGTCTAATTCTGCCAAATCAACATTTGATGCAACTACAATATAATAAGAGCCAGTGCCATCTGTTGCTGCAAGGGTTACATCTGCATCTATTGCTGTCTTATTGCCGATTGCAGAAAGGGAATCCCAAGTTTCGCCTGTGTAAATTGTAAGTTGTGTGTTATCAATTGCATCAGCTGTAATATGGGCATATGAAGTTTCAGTTCCTTCGTTTGTAAATTCAATTTTGTAAGCATAGTAATTTATCCCATCACTTACAGAGAAATCGATTGGTGTTAATGAACCTGAACCAGTATCTTCATTTGCAGCCTTTGTTGTTACTTCGCTCCATAATGGTTCAGAAGCAGGTTTTTCGGTGATCCCTGTGCTTGCAGTGTTAGATCCTTCGGATACTACAACTTGAACTTTTGTTTGTCCAGAAGTTGTGATTGTAATGTTGTTATTTAAAGTTACTGTTTGTGTCAGTGCAGCATAAACTGAAACGCCAATAACCAACACACAAATAAGCGCACTAAAAAGTGTGATTAAAAGTTTTCTTTTGAGAGAAGTTTTTGTTTTTTCCATAATTTTTCTCCTTTTTTATTTAGGCTGCAACTGTTGCAGTTACAACTAAATTAAAGTTTTCAAGTGTTGCAGGTTCAAGTTCGGTTATTTCTGTGTTTAATGCAACGATTACATAAACTGTAAGAGATGCTCTTTCTTCAATTCTTCCACTCATCGCAGTTTGGTCATCAGCAAAAGTGAATGAATCTGTTCCTGCTGCTGAATAAAGTGTTATCTGATTATTAAAGGTGTAATCGCCGTCGTTATCTGTGAATTTAATTTCATAAGTTACTGCAGATGCATCAGTATTTACAAATTCAACCTTGTAAGCTGTGTATGTATAACTATCTGTTGCTGAGAAAACGATGTCTGGTCCGTCTGCTGTTTGTGAATTTTGTTCAGCAGTTTTTTCGATTATCTCAGTATAGGATAGGCCGGTTACCGTTGTAGATTGATCACCAATAGCAGAGAAAAGAGTTTCGTCTTTTGCACCAAAGGCATAACTTGCAGTAATACCAATTTTTGCTTGTCCATCTGATGTTATTAAAATTGTACTAGGTGAGGTTAGTGTTTGTGAAACAGCCGCCCATACGGAAACGCCAATTAAAAGCATACATAAAAGCATACTCATCACAATTACAATAATTTTTCTTTTAATTTTGGATTGAAGTTTTTCTTCTTTTTCCATAAATCCTCCTTTTCGAAACTTATATTATCATTTATTTTGCATTTTTCCAAATAAATTAGTCAAAAAAATTAAAAAAATAAAAAAAAATTAAAAATTTTCTTAGATACAAAAAAAATCGAAAATAAGGCTTAATTTTCACAAATTTTCTGTTTTTTTATAATTTATTTGACTTTTTTTTACTAGAATAATAAAATCTTTATGTGTAATATTATTTTTAAGGAGTACTTTTTGCAGAATGTTAAAATAAAAATTACTTTATTGGTTGTGGCCATTTTGTGCACACTTACACTTTTCGGAGTAAGTGTGTGGGCTATTATTTCGCAAAAAGTTGACTTAAATACTTATATTACTGTAAAAGATGATGGACAGGCCAAATGCGAAGTTTTGGTTTCTGATTACATAGCACCATCAAATAATTCAACACTTTCTTCGCTAGCACAGGAGCCAGTTTTTACACAGGCATTACACAAATCTGTTGATGAAGATTATGCGTTAGGGTCATTTAACGAAAATGTTGAGTTCAGTTATACAAATTATTACAGATATTTCTTGGTGAAGATACAAATTACTAACTTTTCAACTGTTCCAATATATTATTCGCTATCGATTTTAGATCAAAATAAAGAAAATTTTGTGTTTTCATATCCAATTGAAACAAACTATTATGAAAACATTTCACAGGAAGGCTTTAATTTATCCCAAACTTCTTCAAGTGGTCAAATCGCAGTAGAAGGGAATGTAACCGTATATTTAGGAATTTATGTGGTGGATGGTTACAATCTTTGGGATTTACCTTCTATAAGTTCTCAAAATTTTAGTTTAGCAGTGGAGGTTAATGTTTGAAATATTCTAAATGCATTAAATTGCTGTGGCTAATTTTAGCAATATCAATTGTAATGTGCGTTGTAGGCCTTGTGCTTATAACGAGTGTTTCATCGGCATTAACACAAAAAGGCGAAACTAACACAACCTTTTCTACATCAAGCAAACCTTTTGCAGGTGGAGATGGCTCAGCAGAAAACCCTTATTTGATTGCTACACCTGAGCAATTTAATAATATAAGATATTTTATGTACCACAGAGATGAGGCGGGTGAGTTTGACATGTCATCACCAAATTATTTCTTGCAAATTGCTGATTTAAATTTTTTACTTTATGATTTCAATGGAGATGATGAAGGGAATATCAATCCTATCGGTGACAGTTCATCTGCCTTTCCAGGCGTTTATGATGGCGGCAACTATGTTATTGAAAATGCACAAATTTCTTCAAGTGCCGACTATGTTGGATTGTTTGGTGCCACAACTGCTGATGCCAAAATTTATAATATTGGTTTAAAAAATTCTTCAATAAAATCGACAGGTTCAGGCGTTGTGGGTGGATTAGTTGGAAATAACCAAGGTTTAATTAAATATTCATTTAATGATGCATCTGTGGCAGGCAATGATTTTGTTGGTGGAATTGCTGGGCAAAATAGTGGTCAAATTTTGTCGTGTTTTAACAATGGCTCTTTGTCTGGTGGCCAAACTGGTGGCATTGCGGGTTATAATGGTGGTATAGTTAACGGCGTGTATAATTCAGGCGCAGGAGCACAAGGAGGAGTTGTTCACACATATACTGCAGGAACAATTAACAACGCTTTATATTTAAGTTCTGTTTCCTCCACAGCAATTTATTCAGGCGGAGAGAGTATTGATCAAACATATGTTTTACCTGCAACTCAAAACCAACTTGCATGTTATGAAAAAATGACGATAAATGGTGCTTCAAGTTATGCTATTGAACTTTTAAATAGGGCTTCAACTGGTGAAATGCCTGATTACTTTTATAGTTATAAAGATTTTTATGCATATCCACAATTATGGGTGAATACTTACGACAACACTTTGAGTTTAACTGGTGATGGCTCTTCTGATAATCCATTTAATATAGGTTCGCCACAGGCTATGGCGTTGATTGGAAAAACTTATGAGGTTAGTGAGTTAACTCAATTCAGTTTGAATTTAAATAATGATTATGTTCAGTCAGCAAATTTGTATTTTGCAGGCATTGATACTAATTTTAATAATCCTGGTACTTTCACTCCAATTGGACTTGATGAAAGTTCAGGCGAAATTTCTGAGTTTACAGGAAATTATAACGGTTGTTCAGCAACAAGCAAAACCGTTAAAGTAACTGGGCTTGATATTCAATCTGCACACAATAACATCGCATTGTTTGCCACAGTTGGCTCAGGTGGCGTATTAAATGGATTAGAAATAGCTGAAAGCACTATAACCACTTCCACTACTTTACCTTTTAATATGGCTGCATTTGCTGCAACAAATAATGGCACAATTTCAAACTGTGTAAATAGAATGAGTATGGATTTTATTATGTCTTCTACTCATGATAATGGCACAAATGCAGCGGGGATTGCTGCATCTAATTCAGGTAGAATTTTGTTGTGTGCAAACCTGGGCTCTATAAGTGTGTATAATCCAAATAATTCAACTGGCGCAAGCAGTTTTGTTTCAGGGATTGCAGCATCTAACAGCGGTGATATTGAAAGATGTTACAACGCAGGATACATTATGGGCGGACAAACAGGTGGAATTGCTGTTGTAGGTGGCACTGGCGCAAGTATTACACATTCTTTTAATATTGGCGATTTGGATTGTATGTTATCACCTTGGTCGGCAGGAATTATTTGTAATGGTACTGGAGTAACCATTTCCTATTGTTATAATTTAGGGCATGCTGATTATGGTATTAGTTTATATACTCCTGAGTCCCAGAGTTATGTTTATTATCTTGACAGGGTTGCTGATTTGAACTATTTTAACGGTAATTCAACAGACAACTTAATCACAGCAAACCAACTTGCAGGAATGGCTCCACTTTCTGGAAATTCATACTTTATGGATATTTTTAATGCTGGCGGAACTTTCTGGGAATATGACAGAATGTACACTGGTTCTGATGGGCAACCTTATCAATTTGCTCATCTTATAGATAATAAGTGTGAATTAACATATTCATACGCTATGCAAATTTCTGTAGATGGTTATCATATTGTAGATAATACTTCTAAATTTAATGGTATTTCTTCTCGTTACAACAATATTTATTATGGTGGTACTGGGAAATATAAAGTAACATCAGACTTAGATTTCAACGGAGTTACTTTCAATCCAAAGGAAGACTTTTCAGGAGAGTTGTTAGGTGAAGGTCATACAATCTCTAATTTGTATATAAGCAGTGGCTCTTATTTGCAGTTGGGGACTTTTACTACCATTTCAGGTAACACAAAAGTTAACAATTTAACTTTTTTAAATTGTGGCGTTACTAATAATTCAAAATCTGCTGATGCTAGCGCGGGTATTTTAGCAGGTAGAATGGGTTTGGGCGTTGTTGTAGAAAATATTAAAATTCAAGGCGGTTATGCTCAAAGTAATAATAACACTGGAGGGTGTATTGGCTCTATCACTAATTTAGATTCAGCAAGCGGTGGATATGTTAATGGTTGTTCAGTGGTCAATACAAGTGTAAGTTGGGTTAGAGCAGGCACAGAACCAAATCATCCAACGGGTGGCTTTGTAGGTTGGAGTAATGGGGGACAAATAAGTTCATGTTATTATGCACATGATGATACATCATCTGGGGAAAATAGCGCATCAGTTATAGGTGTTTGGATGGTGGGTGGATTTGTCGGAGTAACTGACGGTAACACAAATATTTCAAACTGCTTTGCATATGGTTCTGTTTACAGTGATAGACAAACAACTTCAGCTAGTGATGACAGAGATTCAGTAGGTGGTTTTGTTGGAATAAATAAATCTTCTAGTGTAAGCATTGTAAACTGTTATGCCTATGTTGTTTTAGGAGGACATGGCTACAGGTATAGCCTAGATATTACTAAGGACAACTATCATATTACACGTGGCTTTGGACATAATAAAGCAAATGGTAATTTTTCTAATGATTACTGTTATAGCGGAAGTAATGATTTGTCTAACCCAGGTGCAACCGAATTAAGTGCTGACCAGATGCGTACTCAATCATCTTTCAGTGGTTGGGATTTTAATTCTGTTTGGAAGATGTCAGATTCTGGCTCTTTGCCTTATGGTATGCCAATTCCACAGGCAACAACAAATAATTATGTTCAAACTGGCACTATCACAATAAATACTGATGGCAATGTTGTGGCACAAGCCTACAAAGATGGCGCTCTTGTTGCTTCTTCAACGTCTACTTCAAGTGGTAATCTGCAATTTTATAATCTAGCAATGGGTGATTATGTTATCGTGCTACATAGAAACGGACAAACTTTAAGTGATGCTTCTAATTATACTTCGGCAGAAAATAGAGGTTTAGAAGTAATTAACTTATCTATAAATGATGGTTCTCTTAATACATCAGCATCTTCTACAAAATATTTTGCTTCTGGGTTAGGCACAGAAAGCAATCCTTATATAATTCAAACTTTTGAACAATTTTTGAATATCGATAAACTTTCTGGGCAAGGAACAAGTACTTACTATAAACTCCATTCTAATATTGATGCTAATGGACAAATTCTTACTCAAACAATAACTAATTTTATGGGACATTTTGATGGTAATGGTTATGAAATTTCCAATTTTGTTATTTCCAAAAATAACGGAACGGCTGGATTGTTTGAACAGTTAAACAATGCGTCAATACAAAATTTAGGTGTTTCTGGTTTTACCATTACTAATTATGATCAATTCAGTGGATTTACTGGAGGGTTGGTTGGTAAAGCAATTTCAAGCCAAGTTATTTCGTCGTATTCACATAACGGGAATTTAAATGTAAACGCAAATGCTGGAAGTTTAGTAGGTTACATTAGTGGTTCTACAATTAAATATTGTTATGCAACAAACAATGTTACTTCTTTAATCACCGAAGAAGATAATTATATGGCTAATTTAGGTGGGTTTGTCGGACAAGCCGAGAATGCAAGCATTATTGAACAATGTTATAGCGATGGTAATGTTACAGGCACTAAAAGATTAGGCGGTTTTATTGCATATGCAGAGAATGTGTCAATATCTAATTCGTATACTACAGTTCATACTCTTACTAATTATTCAGGTGTTGGTGAATCAGAAGTGGGTGGTTTTGCTGGCTATGTTGGTTTTGCTTCTACAATTCAAAACTGTTTCATGTATGGCATCGTTCAAAACAAAGTTCGAGAAGTTTTGTTAGGTGCTTTTATTGGTGAAAATAATTCAAGTAACATTTTAAATTGCTATTATTGGGAAGTTAATAATTTCCCTGATATTTACCAAAATACAACATCGGTTTCTGTGCAAAGTTTGTCCACCGTAGAATTCAATCAGGCATCAAGTTTCAGCGATTTTGATTTTATTGATATTTGGGGTATGCCAAGTGATGATTCACAGGTTTCAGGTTCACCAATATTGAGAAATGTCGTAAACGCTTTTAAAATAAACGAAGAAATTTTAGGCGGAGGAACTCAATTTAATCCTTACATAATCTTTGATGCAAATACTTTCAGTGAAATTATGCAGTATCAAGATAATTATTCGGGTGACGGACAAGTTTATTTTAAATTACAAAAAGATATCGATTTAAGTGAATTTGATTGGACAGCGTTGGGTATACAGGAAAATCCTTTTACAGGCGTTTTACTTGGCAATAATAAAACTATAAGTGGCTTATCCTTTAATTCCAGCCCAGATTCAGCTTACGGTTTATTTGCTTATACAGACGGCGCTGTCATTCAAGATTTAAAAATCAACGACTTTAATTTAACTGTTTCCACTCAACAAAACGTGGGTTCTATTGTTGGTAATGCTTATAATACAACATTTAATAATATAGAACTTACACAGGTGAATATAAATTCTCAAGGTAAGGCAGGCAGTATTGTAGGTGAGAGCAATGGCGGACAAATTGAAAATGTTTATGTTTCCGGTTGCCAAATATACGGAGCGGATTCAGCAGGCGGTGTCGTTGGCGCATCTTCACAAATGCAAGTTTCTGCATCAACTGTAACAAATTCAAGTGTAGTTGCATCAACAAATGCAGGAGGTTTCATTGGTCAAATGCAAGATGGTTCAATAAATTCTTGCATTTCAACTTTAAACACAATTTCAGGTAGTTATGCTGGTGGCCATGTCGGTAATGCTATTGGCGCAAGCATTTTAAGTGTTACTACATACAATCTTACATTACAAAATGCCATATATGCAGGTGGCGTTGCAGGTCAGTTAATGCAAAATGCATTGGTAAATGGTGCAAACGTTTATATTTCTAACTCTATTTCTTCTACTTCTGCCATTGGCGGTATTGTTGGTAGAGGTGAAAACTCTCAAATCAAAAACACCAATGTAAATTCAAATTGGTCAGTCGCAGGAACTATTTCTTCCGCAAATGTAGGGGGAATTATTGGTTATGCTGTAAATATGACCAACATCTCTTACAACAAAGTGGCGAATTTAATCTTGTCTCCAAATTCAGCAGGCAATGTAGGACAACTTTATGGAGCGCTTGAAGGATTGTCAGGAGCAACACAAAATCTTTACAGAGAAATAACAGTTTCAAATGATGTTGGTGCAAATTTCAACAATATGACAGGAACAACTGTTGTAGAGCCTGTTTATGAGCCAACAGGTACGTCAACAGTAAATTGGATTCTTGTTGCATAAAAGGAGTGGCATAATGAGCAAAACACGCAATTTAATCATTATAATAGTGGCATCATTACTTGCAGCAACGATGGGTGTTTTGCTGGGTTTTTCAAGTTATTGGTTCAATGCAAGAGGTAATATTACTTCTAAATACACAGTTGAGCAAATTAGTATTCCATATTGGTTCAACACCAACGGTAATGAAACAACAATTTATAATGAAATTGTAACGCCTATAAGATATGGAAGTAATGCAAATGCTGTGGGATATTTAACTTATACTCCAACCGAAATTATATCTGTGCAAAGTTATGATTTAAACACAACCTATGATGCTTCTATGTACACAGTTTCAGGAAATCAAATTTCATTTGCTTATAATAACGGTATGCCTTATTTGCAAGAAGAATGGTTGGATAATAAAAATGTGCCAGCTCAATACAACGATGGTTCTTTAATTAGCGCTAACTATAACGATGGTGGTGGAACTAATAATGGCGTGCATGTAGTTGCAGAAAATGCCTTAACTAGAACTAATTATTTAAATGTTACATATAAGTTTGATAATTCAACACAGGACTTAGGTTTCACACCGCAATCTTTTCAGCCTGAAAATTATCCAAATTTACTTAAAAAATTAAATGCTGGTCAACCTGTTAAAATTCTAGTTTTCGGGGATTCCATTAGTGTAGGAGCAAGTGCATCTGCGTTTTCAGGCTTTGAACCATACACGCCTACATGGTTTGACCAAATTAAAAATTTTTTAGTAGCAAAATATTATGGCGGTGATTCATCTAAAGTTACTATTGTTAATCCTAGCGTAGGTGGTACAACAAGTGCTTGGGGAGTAAAACAAACTTTACAATCCGCATATGATAAATCTAATTATGATTTAGTTTTTGTTGGGTTTGGTATGAATGATGGCACAGCACAAAATAATCCAACATTATTTAAAAGCAACATTGCTCAAATAATTACTGAAATTAGGGCATATTCGCCATACGCTGATTATATTATTCTTGGCAGTTTTACACCTAATCCTCTATCTATTTTTGCGGGCAACCATAGTTCGTATATAAGTGAAATGCAGGAATTGGCGAACAGTCTAAATAACATTTCAGTGGAAGGATATAAATCAGGATGTACTTACATTAGTTTATATGAAGTTTCGATGGCAATTTTAAATAAAAAGCAAGCGAATAACAATGTAGGGGATACCAGATATCAATATATGGATATTTCTGCCAATTATACAAACCACCCAAATGATTTTATGGTTAGGCTTTATGCAGGAAGCATTTTGTCATCTTTTATTGAATTTTAGAATTGAAAAAGAAGGTTTAAATGTTAAATTAAAATAGAGAGCGTTCACCGCTCTCTATTTTAATTTTATTTCATTATCTTTGCTATTGAATTTGCCAAGATTAAAATTATTACTTTCTTCAAAATTTTCGCATTCATTGTTGTTGATTGTTGGTGTGTATTGTTGAATGTTAGGTTGCACAGTTGGTAGGGCTAATATAGATTTTAATTCTGTTTTTTTATGGTATTTAGCAAGAATTCTGTTAAAATAATTTTCACTATCATAACAATCATATATAAAGTCTTTTTTTAAATTATTTTCTTCAACACAAACTTTTAATGAATTTTTAAAAGATAACAATTTGTTTTTTGGTATGCTTTCTTTTACACAAATATATGCATGCCTTAATTCAAAAAAATTATATGACTTTAATTTTGAATTTAACTTTTTGATTTTTTGGCTGAATTTATCCTCACTGTCATTGATTGATAACTCAAATAAATATCTTGCGATTCTCTTTTTTAATTCTTTAACATTTAAAAACACTAAATCATCGCTTACTAATATCAATTTGTTTCTGTTCTTTTTACTTACCTTTATTTTATACATAACTAAATATTACTATCATTTGCTAATGTTGTCAAGTTTAATTTCTAAAGTATTTTTTAACATAAATAAACACCAACAAATACCGTTGGTGTTTATTTTTGGTGCCGCTGGTGGGACTTGAACCCACACGCCATTGCTGGCAACGGATTTTGAGTCCGTCCCGTCTGCCAATTCCAGCACAGCGGCATTTAATCAAGGCTTTTTTAGTTTAGCATACCTAAAAAAATTTTTCAACTTTTTTTACAACATTTTATGTTTTTTAATTTATTTTTTCATTTTCAAAAATTATTGGCTTTTTAAGGTGTTTTTGCCGTCAAAATTGCGTCAAAATTATGTCAGAATGTCGTCAAATTTCGACAATTTTGTAAAAAAATCGAATTTAGGCTTAAATTTTTGGCATTAAAGTTTGACTATTAACAATGCGAATTTTATAATTTTTTTATCATAAAAAAAGGGGAGAAGTTTATGCAAAATCATATTTGGGCTAAAACAATTTTAACATCTTACAGGTTTTTGGAGCGTATAGCAGGGGCTATTGATAAAATTATAGAGAAAAAAGCACTTTCATCGTCTTATATGCTTGGAAGTGATATTTTAACTAATAATACATTGGCTTTAACTGATAAAATTATCGAACTGTCAGAGCGTAAAGTGAAACTTATCAATTTAAAAGTTCTCGTGGAAAAATCACTTAAAAATATGAATAAAGATTGCGCTTTGCTTTTAATTAAAAAGTATTTTGAAAAGCAACCAGTTGAAAATATTATGCAACAATTTTCTCTTCCAAGAAGAACATATTTTAGAAAAATTAGTGAGGCAGAATCTGCTTTTGAAGCGCAATGCGCATTGCTTAAATTTGACAACAAACGACTTAACGATTATTTAAAACATGAAGGTTGGATAATGGATATTAAACAATCCTTTGAAAAGGGATTGGGAAATGATTTTCAGGTTAAGTCGTCTTCGTTGAATTCATAGTAGTCTTTGCCTCGTTTTATCGTTTTTACTTTTTCAGTTTTTTTGCCAACTTTTCTTTTATTTGGACTTAATAAAAGATATAAAACTACCAAACATGGCAGAGAAACCGCTAGTATTATAATTGCAATCGCCGTATCACTTAATCCACCATCAGAAAGAGAATTTGAAAACACAAGATCACCAGTTATTTCTGGATAATATTCAGTATTTTCAGATGGCCGAGTTACAATATCGCAATAATATGAAAATGCGTATCCGTTTATTTTGTTGCCATTTTGTGTGGTGCAACAATAAAACCAAGTGTTAGTGGAATTTTCAAACAATTCTTCACCTATTATTTCTCCATATAGGGTTATGTCTGTTTGTAAAAAATTTAGCGAACCTAAAATTTCAGCATCTGATTTTGGTCGTGAATATACAGAAAGTCCGTTAGGTGAAAAATTACGAAATGTGGAGTTCGCATATGGATTTGTAGGAGTGCCGTCCATTGGCGTTACTTCATTTTTTTTAACATATCCATACAAATCTAGATATTTGGCATAGTAAAAATCCTCGCCAGCATTGTCTAAAAGTAAAACAAAATATGAAGAAGGAATTACGAAAAGTTTGGCATCATCATAACTGGTGGGAGACGAGTAAAAATAAGCGTTGCTGTTTAATATCTTGGCATAATAAGTTTTTGTTTCGTCTGCACGAACCGTTGTTGTTGCGGGCGAAAATGATAAAAATACTGTAAAAATTGCTAAAATCAAACCTATTTTTTTCATGTTCTTATTTTAACTTTTTGTAAATTTAATCTAAAAGAAAAAAACTGTCGCAAAGGGGGGAGTGATGTCGCAAATTATAGAAAAACTTAAACTCATTGAAGCCGAGCAATTAAAGCGCAAAGCAAAAAACAATCTTAGTAAGTACAACACAGGTGAAAAAGTTCATAAAAAGCAAGTGGCGTTTCATAAATGCAAAAAGCGCAATCGTTGGGTTTTTGGCGGAAATAGAAGTGGCAAAAGTGAGTGCGGTGCGGTTGAAGTGGTTTATTTGGCAAGGGGTGCCCATCCTTATAAGCAGAACAAACCCGAAGGAGTTGAGGGGTGGGTGGTTTCGCTTTCAAAACAAGTTCAAAGAGATGTGGCACAACAAAAAATTTTGCATTATCTTTCTCCAAATTGGATTGAAAAAATTGTTATGTCACAGGGTAGAGCCGACAGCCCAGAAAGTGGTGTTATTGACTTTATTCTAGTAAAAAATGTGTTTGGCGGAATAAGTAAAATTGGCTTTAAAAGTTGCGACCAAGGCAGAGAAAAATTTCAGGGGACTTCATTGGATTTTGTTTGGTTTGATGAAGAACCACCATTTGACATATACCGAGAGTGTCAAATGCGTGTGCTAGACAGGCAGGGAGAAATTTTTGGAACCATGACACCTTTAAAAGGTTTGACCTGGGTTTATAACGAAATTTATCTTAATCAAAACAGTTCACCTGAGGTTTGGTATGAGTTTATAGAATGGTCGGATAATCCTTTTTTGTCAAAAAAAGAGATAGATTTTTTGACAAGTTCCCTTTCCGCCGAAGAATTGGAAAGCAGACGATATGGAAAATTTACTGCGCTTGGTGGTTTAGTTTATCCCGAATTTGATGAAAATGTTCATGTTATTGAACCGTTTGAAGTTCCGTTTGAATGGCAAGATAATATTTCTATCGATCCTGGCTTAAACAATCCTTTATCAGCACATTGGTATGCCGTTGATTTTGACAACAATATTTATGTCATAGCCGAGCATTTTGAGCCAAAAAAAGATGTCCAGTATCACTCACAGCGCATTAAACAAATTTCGCAAAGACTTAATTGGTACACCGCTTCCAACGGCATGATCACTGCGCTTATAGACAGCGCCGCTTCACAACGAACATTGGCTTCAAATAAAAGTGTTGTAGATTTGTTTTATGAGAACGGAATATTAACAAATCCAAAGGTTAATAAAGATATGTTCAGCGGAATTTCAACAGTAAAAAGATATTTGAAAGATGGCGAAGGCAAACCGCATTTATTTATTTTTAAAAATTGCACAAACTTAATTAGGGAATTTAAATCATATTGGTGGGGAAATGAAGATTTACCTATAAAAAATGATGATCATGCGTTAGATGAATTGCGTTATTATTTGATGAATAAACCACAAGCATCGCCCATAAAACAACAAAAATCCGAAGTTTTAATTGCAAAAGAGAAGATGATTAGAAAACTTAAAAACCAAAATCGTAGATTTTGAAATATTTTTTGTAATTGTTTGGAAAAATAAATTAAATATGTTAGATTATTATTAGGGTTGTTATGAAAAAATTATTTGCATTTTTGCTCACATGTTCATTTGCTATTTTGGCTTTAACTCCGCTCGCATTTATTGGCGGAGATGTTAGTCAAGTCGCAAATGCTGAAAATGAAATTGTTCCTGTTTCATCTGAAACTGAATTAAAAAACATTGCCAACGCTGTCAATGCTGAAAAAGAAGATGAGAGAAACGACTTTGCAGGTATAACAATTATTTTACAGAATGATATAACCCTTTCTAAATCATGGATGCCGATTGGTATGCTTGATAGACCGTTTAAAGGCACATTTAATGGCAACGGCCACACTATTTCAAATATTGTTATTGATGGCGATTTTACATATCAAGGTTTGTTTGGTTATACAGACGGCGCAACTATTACCGATTTGAATATTGAAGGAGAATATAAATCTTCATTTTCTTCAAGCGATGTAGTTTATGCAGGGGTTTTAGTTGGTAAAGCCGAAAATACTCAAATTACAAATTGTGAGATAAATGCAACTATCAATGATGCTTTGACTATATCTAAAACAACTATTTTTGGATCTGTTGCAGGGAAATTAGATGGTGGAAACGTTACAAACGTTTTAAATTATATGCATATAAATTTGCAATTCAGTTTGCTCAACATATATACAATTAAACTAGGTGGAATTGCAGGTGTTATTGAAAACACTGTTTTAACGAAAGTTGCAAATTTTGGAGAAATGACTACCAGCGAAAAAAATAATTCGTCAACCATTTATATAGGTGGTGTTGTTGGTGAAATTCAAGGCAACTTATCAAAAATTAAAGACTGTGTTTCTGGTGCTAGAATAACTGCAAATAACACTAATCAAGAAAATTATCTAGTTGGCAGTGTTGTTGCTAATATAGCAACAGCGCCTACTTCAGGAAATATATCTTCTGTTGCTTATTATGACAATAATCATGATGCTTTCGCTAATCAGGGAAATTATACGTATGTAAATGTTGGCATAAAAGATTATGTCATGCGCGTTACTAGGGCAGTACTTTATGCACAAGATTTTTATGCTTCACCATCATATGCTTTTGAAATTTCAGGGACAAGTTATAATTTCGTGTGGAATGAAGATACGGCTAATTGGGATTTTGTAAATACATATGTTATGGTTTCAAATGGAAGTAGTACAGAACTTAGACTTCAAATTTTCCAGAATTTTACAATATCTTTTGCTGCGGCGCTTGATTCTGGTAATTTGTTGCAGATTGAGGGTGAAAGCAAAGTTGAAAATGTGCCTTATGGAGATAAAGCCACGTTAACTTTTACTTTTAAGGATCAAAATCAAAAAGCATATCAACAAATATCAGAAATCTATTGTAATGGGGCTGAACTTCATTACTCACAATTTACAGAAACTGAACAGGGTGAAATGGTTTCGCCAGATGGTGATGTAGTTTTAGTTGTAAATGAAAGTGAAGATGCGATTAATTTTGTTTTGTTGGTGACCGCCACTAGCACAACAGAGGGCGCTTATTCATTTGCATTACAGCCAATAACCTATAATATGTATGTTGTCTCAAAAGACAGTAATGGTGGAGTTAGATATACTGGTGTGTCAAGTATTTCTTCTGTTCTTTCAAGACAGATTACAAGTGCAAGCAGTGCCGTAAATGTTGAAGCAGTCGCAGGAAGTATGCATGCATTCACAAATTGGAGCCTTTATTATTTAACAGATACGGTCGCAGATGAAGATTTAGCAGAAAATCAAATAAATGTTGACGGAAAAACTTGGGTTCTTGCAAATTGGACTGACGCTGAACAATCAAAACAAAACCCACTTTCAATTACTTTCGCAACTGGTGATTTTAATCAATCATTTTTGCTTATGGCTAATTTTGTTAATGACCCTTGCACTTTAAGTTTCACTTTTGACTCTAACTTTATAAATAGAGTTGAAGTTGATAATCAAGTTGTGTCAGAGTCAACGGGGTCTGTTATGCTTGATAAAAATCAATCTATTACATTACGAATTGTTGCAAACAATGATGCTAAAGTTGACACTTCTGCTTTTGAACAATCTTTGCGCAAATTGTTTGTAATTGAAAATTCTTCAATAAATACAACTTCCTATCCTGATGCTAATGATTCTAATCTAACAGTTTATGAATTTAGTTTTTCAACTGCTTCAATAAATTACACAAACACCTCCACATTTTCTTTAACAATCAATGCTTCGGTTGCTGAGAATGGTGGAGATAATAACACGGTTTGGATTATAGTTGGCGTTGTTGGTGGAGTTGTTGTTCTTGCAGGCATCGGAATTGTAATATGGCTTGTTTTAAGAAATCGTGGTGGCGGAAGCGGTTCTAAAAAGGTTAAGAGCGACGACTACAAAAAATATTATTACTAAAATTTATTCTTCGGTGTGATTTTTGCGATTTATAAAACTTTCGGTTTCGCTGGCAAGATATATTGCATCACTTCCATATTTGGAGGTGATGTTTTTTATTCCAATTGAAGACTTTTGGGCTTTTTCATCGAAAAGCGACAGTTGTTGATGGTGTGAAATACTTTCTAAGTTTGATGCGCGAAGACGAATTGCCCTGATTGGTTGGTTATACTTAAAAAAACTATCCACTATTGTCATGGCTTCTCTTAGAAGAACATTGCTGGCAAAAGTTGGGGGGAAAGTTACCGATTTTCTAAATTTTTCCAGCGTGTTTGATTTTAATGTTACTGATAGCGTTTTGGCTTGAAAGTTTTGCGAAATCAATCGTTTGCTTACTTTTTCGGCCAAAAAGGAAAGCACTTTTTCAATATCTTCCCGTTTTTCTATATCTTTTATGGTTGTTGTTCCGTTTCCTATGCTTTTTGGCGGAGTGAGATGATAATAATTTGCGACCTTATCTTCTTCACTTCCTTGCAAATTTTCAAGCAATTTAACACCAGTTATGCCCATAAGCGATTTGATATACGATTTTGTTAGATTGCAAAATTCTCCAATTGTGTTAATGTTTATAAGTTTAAATTTTTTTTCAAGTCTATGACCTATGCCAACTATCGAGTTCAGTGGCAAAGGATAGACTATTTCTTTAAATTTTGATTTTGGAATTACTGTTACTGCGTCAGGTTTTTTTAAATCAGAACCAAGTTTTGCATAAATTTTTGAAAAACTTACACCAACTGAAACTGTAAATCCAAATTCTTTTTTAATGCGCTCTTTTATTTCGTAAGCTATTTGTTCCCCAGTTTTTTTTAATACATTTTTAGAACTAGTAACATCAAGCCAACACTCATCTAAGCCTATTGGTTCAACAAGGTCGGTGTATTCTAAATATACAGCATGTAATTTTTTTGAGATTTTTTCGTATAGGGAATAATGGGGTGGCAGACAAACTAGTTCCGGACAAAGTTTTTGTGCCTCATAAATTGTTTGTCCGGTTTTAACTCCAAATGATTTTGCAATTTCATTTTTTGCCAAAATTATGCCAGTTCTTTTTTCAGGATTCCCTGTTACAGCGACTGGCTTATTTTTTAGTTCAGGTTTGCTCACGCATTCAACTGAGGCAAAAAAATTGTTTACATCTGAATGCAAAATTGTTCTTTCATTCATTTGCCACACCCTTTTAAAAATGATATAATTTAAAGTAGCAGTGTGTTTTGCTAAACTAATTATACCACTTTTAAAGGATTTTATATGCAACAATTATATGTTAATGGTTTTTGTGAATTAAATGGGCAGGCAGTTCAAAAAAATTTAGATGCTGGGGTAAAATATTTACAGATTTTTTCACATAATCCATTGCAAACAATTCAAGATATGAAAAATGCGAATATAAGTGGCAGGGTGGTTATTGATAGCACACAGGCACTAAATCAAAAAAATTTAAAATCAATTTTAGAGCAGAAATTTCCAATAGCAGTTTATGTTGACATATTGCAACTTGACGAGGGCGACATTGAAAAAATCTCTTTCCTAAATTTACCGGTGGTTATTCCGCTTTTTGAAGATTTATATAGAACCGGTCAAATTTCATCAAAATATGATGTTTCGCCTGCAAAGTTTATTGAAGATATGGGATTTTTAGATAGAGATTGCACAATTTTAGGTGGCGTATATGCTGATAAAGACGATTTACAAATTTTGGGAGATTATGGTGCAAAAATTGTGGTTTGCCCGATAAGTTTGGCTAAGCACGGCGCAACTTTTGCAAATATACCGCTTATGCAAAAATATGGTTTAAAAATTTTGTTAGGCTCTGGCGATGAAGAAAACATCGATTTTGAGAAAGAAGTAGAATTTTTATACCTAACTCAACTTGCACTTTTGCAAAATTCAAACGCAGTGCAAAGAAAACAAATTATTAAATTAGCAACAGGAGAAGAAAAATGACAATCAATGAAATTTTAGCAAGTGAATTTGCTCTTAAACCAGTTTATGTTGAAAACATTATCTCACTTTTAGATGAGGGTGCAACCATCCCATTTATTGCAAGATATAGAAAAGAAATGCATGGCTCTTGTGATGACCAAGTGCTTAGGGCATTTGCTGATAGGCTTAAATATCTTAGAAATTTGAATGAGGAAAAGGAAAAAGTTCAAAGAACTATAACCGAACAAGGCAAATGGACACCTGAATTAGAAAAGGCGCTTGCAGAGGCGCGCACGCTGACTGAGGTGGAAGATATTTACAGACCATACAAGCCAAAACGAAAAACAAGGGCATCAGTGGCAATTGCAAATGGTTTAGAACCTCTGGCTGATTTAATTCAAAAACAAGGTAAGATTGATGTTAAAGCAGAGGCGGGTAAATTTATAAACGAAAATGTTCCTGATGAAGAAACGGCATTGCAAGGCGCAAAAGATATTATTGCGGAAAGAATTAGTGATGATGCCGAACTTAGAAAAACCTTGCGTGAAATTTTATGGGATAAAGCCCAAATTTCCAGCGTTTTACTTGACGGAGAAAACAAACTTACTTACGAAGGTTATGACGGATTTAAGCAAGAAGTTAAAAAACTGCCAAGCCATAGAATTTTAGCCTTAAACAGAGGGGAAAAGGAAAAATGCCTTAAAGTTTCTGTGGAAATTAACCCTGAGTTTTTGCTGAAAGAGATAAGGTTTGCTTATAAAAAAGATAATCCTGACACTGACGAAATTATGGAGCAAACCATAGCCGACAGTCTTGACAGGTTGCTTTTCCCAGCGCTTGAAAGAGAGTTGCGTTCAACACTTACAGATAATGCTTGCGAGCAAGCAATTAAAATGTTTGAAGTGAATTTAAAACCACTTTTAATGGAAGCACCACTTAAAAACAACATTATTTTAGGGCTTGACCCAGCATATAGAACAGGTTGCAAAATTGCCGTGATTGATAAAAAAGGCGATGTACTTGCAACAACTGTTATATATCCAACTCCACCTCAATCTAAAACTGAGGAGAGCATCGAAAAACTTAAAGCCTTGATTGAAAAATATGATGTAGATATAGTTTCAATCGGGAATGGCACTGCCTCTAAGGAAGCAGAGATTTTTGTTGCAGAACTTATTAAACATGTTTCAAGACCAGTTTCTTATGCCGTTGTTAGCGAGGCAGGCGCATCTGTTTATTCTGCATCTAAATTAGGTGCGGAAGAGTTCCCTGACTATGATGTTTCATTAAGAAGCGCAGTGTCTATTGCAAGAAGACTGCAAGACCCGCTTGCCGAACTTATAAAAATTGATGTTAAAAGCATTGGCGTTGGACAGTATCAACACGATATGCCTCAAAACCGACTCACCGAAGTGCTTACTGGCGTGGTTGAAGATTGCGTTAATAGTGTGGGAGTTGACCTTAACACTGCTTCGCCATCTCTTCTATCATATGTTTCAGGGTTGAACATGTCTATTGCGAAAAATATCACAAATTATAGGGCTAAAATTAAAGGATTTAAAAACAGGGAACAACTTCTTTCTGTTCCAAAACTTGGACCAAAAGCATTTGAACAGTGCGCAGGATTTTTAAGAATAACAGACGGCGATAATATTTACGATAATACTGGTGTGCATCCAGAAAGTTATGCTGTGGCAGACGGTCTTTTAAAAATGTTTTCTCTCACAGTTGACGACATCAAAAAAGGCGAAACAAATCTTGAAAGCCTTGTAAAACTTAAAGGAGAAGAAAAAGTGGCATCTCAGTTAAATGTGGGAGTGCCAACTTTGCATGATATTATTTCCGAACTTTCTAAACCGGGCAGAGATATTCGTGAAAGCATGCCTAAACCTGTGCTGAGAAGCGATGTAATCACAATGGAAGACCTTAAAGAAGGTATGATTTTTACAGGAACTGTAAGGAATGTTATTGATTTTGGAGCATTCGTTGACATAGGGGTGCATCAAGACGGACTTGTGCATATCTCTCAAATTTGTGATGCATACATTAAACATCCATCTGAGGTGCTGAAAGTTGGACAACAGGTGAAAGTTAAAGTGCTTAGTGTTGACCTTAACAAAAAACGCATTTCGTTAACCATGAAAGGCATTGAAAAGGAGTAAAATTTGGATAATAAAACTTGTCCATATTGTTCAAGCACACTTAAAAGCATAAAAGAAAGCGGATTTGTGGGCTGTGAACATTGCTATCGTGAAATTAAAGATTTGGAAAATATTGTCAAAGAACTTTTTGACGGCAAGTCTTTTTCGGGCAGAAAGCCTGTGAGGAGGCGTCATGAAGAATTTTGATAGCGTGGCAATCTCTTCGCGTATTAGGCTTGCCAGAAACATAGCAGATGTGGAATTTATGCCAAAACTTATTGATACCAACAAAATTTATTACATCACTTCTTCAATGCGTGCTTTGCTTACTGCTTCGGGAGATTTCACAACTCTTGAACTGGCTTCTATGCCTCTTTCTCGTTGCACAGCGCTTTTGGAAAGACATGTAATTAGTAAAGAACTTATTGAAAATAAAGATATCGCTCTGGTTTCAACCAACGAGGACGAAAGCATAAATGTGATGATTTTGGAAGAGGATCATTTGCGCCTGCAAAGCGTTTTGCCGGGGTTTAATCTTTTTAATGCTTACAAAAAGTTGTTACCTCTTGATGAAAAAATTTCTTCTAGTTTTCAAATTGCTTTTGATGAAGAGTTTGGCTATTTAACATCTTCTCCATCAAATTTAGGAACAGGCATGAGGGCCTCTATCATGGTGTTTATCCCTGCGCTAGAAATAAGCGGAAGAATTGACGACATAATTTCACAAGCACGCAAGTTTGGTTTGACTTTTAGGGGAGTTTATGGCGAAGGCAGTGAGGGTATGGGGTTTTTATATCAAATTTCCAATCAAGGGTTGTTGTGGCTAACAGAAGAGGAAATTATAGACAGAGTCAATGATTTCTTCTATAACATTTATGAAGAAGAAATAAGTTTAAGAAACTCACTTTTTGAGCAAAATCATGATAAAATTTGCGACCAAATTTTAAGGGCATATGGCACAATTTTAAATGCCTACATGCTTGAAGAAAAAGAGATGTTTTCATTGCTTGGCTGGATTAGATTTGGTCATGAACTTGGTATTTTAAAAATAAGCGATACCGAAATGTTTATGAAACTTTATTATCATGCTGGAAGTGCGTCAATGAAAGAAATTCGCGGTTTTTCGCAAAATGAAAAGGAAAATCATATCCGTGCCGAGTATATCTCAAAGAGGGTAAAAAATCTGGTTAAAAAAGGAGGAGATAGATGAACATAGGTGCAAATTATTTTTCAGATACCATTGAAAAAGTTATCAAAAATGCCAGTCGCATTGCTTTAAGATTTGGAAGTGATGTTGTTGGCACAGAACATATTTTATACGGAATTACTTCTGTGAAAGAGTGCCTTGCCTCCAAAGCCCTTGCCGAATACGGCGTTACAGAGGAAGACCTTTTTGAACTTTTCAGTGAAAATTCTTTTGAAGAGCCTGTTTATGGCTCAGTAGAACTTTCGCCTCGTGTGAAAGATTTGTTTAGAATTGCCCAGCAAATTGCGCTGGAATATGACAATTCATTTTTGGGAACAGAGCATTTGTTGCTTGCCATTTTGTCATCTTCTGGCTCTGTGGCTTTAAAACTTTTAACTAACCATTACGGAGTTGATGTTCAATCGTTGTTCAACAAAATTTCTGCTTCGCTTTCAAGTGGACAAACTGCTGGAAAAGCAAAAGACCCTCAATCAAAAAGCACATTACCAGAAAAATTGCTTGAAATGGGCAGTGATATAACTTTGAAAGCAAAGGAACATAAACTGGACCCTGTTATAGGCAGAGAAGAAGAAATTGAAAGAGTGATTGAAATTCTTTGCCGTAAAACAAAAAATAACCCAGTTTTAATAGGTGAGGCAGGCGTTGGTAAAACCGCCATTGTGGAAGGACTTGCACAGGCTATTGTAAGTGGCAATGTTCCTGAAATTTTGAAGGATAAAGTAATTTTCTCGCTTGAAATAGGCGGACTTATGGCTGGAACAAAATATCGTGGCTCTATGGAAGAAAAACTTAAAGATGCCATTGAAACAATCATTCAAAACAAAAACATCATTGTCTTTATTGATGAAATCCACACTCTTGCTCAGGCAGGCTCAGAAAAAGGCGAGACAAGCCCTGCTGATATGTTGAAACCATATCTTGCTCGTGGCGAAATGCAAACCATAGGCGCAACAACAACTGATGAGTATAGAAAATTTATTGAAAAAGATAAAGCGCTAGAACGAAGATTCCAGCCTATTATGGTTGCTCCGCCATCTGTTTCAGATACTATTGAAATTTTAAAAGGGCTTAAAGATAGTTATGAGGCTTTCCATAAAATTAAAATTAGCGACGAGGCAATAGAAGCCGCCGCTGTGCTTTCTGACAGATATATTATGGATAGAAGCCTGCCAGATAAAGCAATTGACCTGATTGATGAAGCATGCAGTAAAGCCAAAGTTAATTTTTCTGTAAAACCTCAGGCTATTAAAGAAATTGAAGATAAAATTGCTCAACTTTCTTCTTCAAGAGATGATGCATCTTTGCAAAGAAATTATGAAAAAGCGGCAACATTACAGTCAGAAATTATCAAACTGGAAGATGAGTTGAAGAAAAAACAGGATAAATTTAAGCCTAAAAACAAGTCCACTGGGCAAATTGGCGCAAACGAAATTGCAAGCGTAGTTTCAAAATGGACGGGAATTCCAGTTACTAGAATTACAGAAAGCGAAAAACAAAAACTTTTGCATTTAGAAGAGATTTTGCATAAGCGTGTTGTTGGTCAGGACGAGGCTGTAAATGCCGTTGCAAAAGCAATCAGGCGTTCAAGAGTTGGATTGCAAGATTCTAAACGACCTATTGGTTCATTCCTTTTCTTAGGGCAGACAGGCGTGGGCAAAACCGAACTTTCAAAAGCAATCGCAGAGGCACTTTTTGATGATGAAAACAATATAATCAGAATTGATATGTCAGAATACATGGAGTCGCATTCAGTTTCAAAACTTATTGGTGCACCTCCTGGATATGTGGGATATGACGAAGGTGGTCAACTGACTGAACAGGTTAGAAGAAGACCTTATTCTGTTGTGTTGTTTGATGAAATTGAAAAGGCGCATCCTGATATTTTTAATGCGTTGCTTCAAATTCTTGATGACGGCAGACTTACTGATGGGCAAGGCAGAACGGTTAGTTTTAAAAACACTGTAATCATCATGACATCGAATGTAGGCGCAAGTGAAGTAAGCCATAATAAAAAACTGGGCTTTGGTGACGACGAAGAAAATGTTTCTGATAAAGAAATTTATCTTCACGCATTAAAACAAAAATTCAAACCTGAATTTATTAACAGAATTGATGTAGTTTGCGTTTTTGAACCATTAAGTCAAGAACAACTTGTTAAAATTGCAAAAATAATGATTTCTAACATTAACAAGCGTTTGCAAGAGAAAAATTTATCGCTCAGAATTACCGAAGATGCGCTTGATTATGTTGTAAGTAAAGGGTCAAGTTCGGAATATGGGGCAAGACCGCTTAAAAGATTTTTGCAACAGGAAGTTGAAGATAGAATTGCGGAAAAAATTCTGTTAGGTGAACTTAATGATAAAGGCGTTATTGAAATTGACTTTAACGGCAAAGATCTTGAATTCACTTCTAAAAACGCATGAAATTAGTTTGAAAAAAACATAAAATTTGTTAGAATAATCTTGAAGGAGATGACTATGAAAATTGAATTTATTGAAAGAAACTACAAAATACCAAGCAGATTGAAAGAAGTTATTACAGATAAAGTAAACAGACTTTCAAAGTATTTTGGAGATGACGCAAAAGTTAAAGTGCTTTGCAGTGAACAAAATAAAATTCAAAAACTTGAATTAACAATCGTTAATAAAGGCATGCTTTACAGAAGTGAAGTTGAAAGCGATGAGATGTATAACAACATTGACCTTGCTCTTCCAAAAATTGAAAGACAAATTGTTAGACATAAAGATAAGAAAATCGCAAAAAACAGAGTTAAAGAAATTGGCGCTTTTGAATTTATCAAAGAAGCACCAGAAGAAAAACTTCCAGAAGTTTTTAAGAAAAAAACCTTTGAACTTGAACCAATCACTGTTGAAGATGCAAAAGATTATATTGACAGACTTGGCCATGAATTCTTTGTTTTCTTAAACGCTGAAACAGGCAAAGTAAATGTTCTTTACAGAAGAAAAGATGAAAAGTTTGGCTTGATTGAAGTTAATTATTAAAAAAAACGGAGCGATGCTCCGTTTTTTAATGCCAGTCTATTGGCTGGTAGCCGTTTGCTTTTAAAAAATCGTTGCATTTAGAAAAATGTTTGCAACCAAAGAAGCCTCTATATGCAGACAGAGGGCTTGGATGTGGCGCTTTTAAAACCAAATGCCTTGCAGGAATTTGACTTGCAAATTGTTGGGCATGTGAGCCCCAAAGCATGAACACCATAGGCTCTTTTCTTTGCGCAAGAAGAGAAATTATTTTGCCAGTAAATTCTTCCCAACCTTTTCCTTTATGGCTCATTGCAACATGTTTTCTAACAGTTAGGGTTGTGTTTAAAAGTAAAACCCCTTGTTTTGCCCAACGGGATAAATCCCCACTTTTTTCAGGCTCAATTCCAAGGTCGAATTTTATTTCCTGATATATGTTTATAAGTGATGGCGGAAGTGGAGTTGGGTCTAACACCGAAAAACTTAGCCCGTGCGCTTGGCCTGGTTCGTGATATGGGTCTTGTCCCAATATCACAACTTTGACTTTATCATATGGAACAAAATTTAATGCGTTAAAAACCAAGTCGTCTTCGGGATAAACATCATACTTAGCGCGCTCTGATTTTAAAAATTGTTGAAGAGATTTAAAATAATCTTTTTCAGTTTCGTCTTTTAAAAGTTCAAGCCAACTTTTTCTTATTTTCATGTTTTTCTCCATTAAAATTTTATCACATTTTTGCTAATTTGCCAATAATTACGTTTAATGTTTTGAAAAAAAGGCGATTGTTGATATAATTGAACAAGAAGGTGAAAAATGGAAGTAGTAAAAATTAAATCGGTTCACGCAAGACAAATTTTGGATTCAAGAAGCAACCCAACTTTGGAAGTAGATGTAACGCTTTCAAATGGTGCTATGGGTAGGGCAGCAGTTCCGTCAGGGGCTTCAACTGGTGCATACGAAGCAGTGGAACTTAGAGACGGGAACAAAAATTATTATAATGGTAAATCAGTGCTTAATGCTGTAAATAATGTAAATAAAATAATTTCTAAAACTGTTGTTGGACTAAATTGTTTTGACCAAAAAAATTTAGATAAAAAACTTATTGAACTTGACGGCTCAGTTAATAAAGCAAATTTAGGTGCTAATGCAATATTAGGCGTAAGCCTTGCAACAGCAGTGGCAGCCGCAAATGCAAAAGGCGTTCCATTATACCGCTATTTAGGCAAAGAAAGCATATTGCCAGTGCCTATGCTGAATATTTTAAATGGTGGCAAACATGCTGACAACAACTTAAATATTCAAGAATTTATGATTGTTCCTACTGGTGCAAAAACTTTTTCGCAGGCGTTAGAGTGGTCTTCAAACATTTATCATGCGTTGAAAGAATTGTTAAAAAATAAAAATCTTTCAACTGGTGTGGGAGATGAAGGCGGGTTTGCGCCTAACTTAAAAGATGATGAAGAGGCTTTGGACTTTATTGTTCGAGCCATTAAAAAAGCAGGGCTAAAATTGGGTGGCGATGTTGGAATCGCACTAGATGTTGCAGCAAGCGAGATGTTTAACGAAGCACAAAAAATTAGCGAAGAAGGTAAATATTATTTTTGGAAAACTAAAAAACTTTTCACAACAGAAAAACTTATAGAGTATTATCAAAAACTTGTTAAAAAATATAACATAATTTCTATTGAAGATGGGCTTGCTGAGGAAGATTGGGAAGGTTGGGCAAAACTTACAAAAATTCTTGGCAACAAAATTCAACTTGTTGGCGACGATTTGTTTGTAACAAATGTTGAAAGGCTTAAAAAAGGTATAAAGCAAAAGTGCGCCAATGCAATTTTAATTAAAGTTAATCAAATTGGTTCGCTTACTGAAACAATTGAGGCAATAAAACTTGCTCAAAAAAATGGTTATGGGGTTATAGTATCTCATCGCAGTGGCGAGACGGAAGACACTTTTATTGCCGACCTTGCAGTCGGGCTTGGGTGTGGGCAAATTAAAACAGGGGCACCATGCAGAAGTGAACGAGTTGCAAAATACAACCAATTACTCAGAATTGAAGAAAAATTGGGAGCAAAAGCATGCTACGGTGTAAAAGCACACTAAATGCTTGACAAAATTTTTGTAAGAAGATAGAATGTTTATGTTAAAATCAAAATGGCGGAATAAAACAAGTAGGTTTTTTTGGGCAAATCAGAGAGCCTAGGCGGTTGGTGTAAGCCTTGGTCGAAGAAAAAACTAAAATACAATTATTTCAAGTTTTGCGCTTTACTTTGCGAAAAAGTTAATAAGGTGTTTAAAACACGAATTTAGGTGGTACCACGAACGCACGCTTCGTCCTAAAAACAGGGAGGCGTGCGTTTTTTAGGAGGAAATATGAGCAAAATTGACACAAAATTATATGATACTTTAAAAGAAAGAGGGCTTCTATATCAATGCACAGATGAGGAAGAACTTAAAAAACGCCTAACATCTGGTGTGCCAATTACATTGTATGAAGGTACAGACCCTACAATGGATAGTTTGCATTTAGGGCATTGCATTCCTTATTGCATTTTAAGAAGATTTCAAAAGGCAGGACACAAGGTTTTGTTGCTTATGGGCGGAGCAACTGCGTGTATTGGTGACCCAAGTGGCAAAAGTGAAATGCGCAATATAATGTCAAAAAAACAAATTGAAAATAACATAGAAAAGATTAAAAATTCTCTTAAAATATTTTTGGATTTTGACGGCGAAAACCCTGCAATCATAGTTAACAATGCAGATTGGTTTAAAAATTATTCTTATATCGATTTTATGCGTGAAATAGGTGTTCATTTTAATGTGAACAAAATGCTTGCCAACGAACTTTATTCAAAAAGAATGGAAGAAGGGGGGTTAACCTTTTTTGAAATGGGTTATATGCTCATGCAAGCATACGACTTTATTGAACTTAACCGTAAGTATGGTTGCACTCTTCAATATGGTGGGGCAGACCAATGGGGGAATATCGTTGCGGGCGTTGAACTTCAACGCAAACTCAACTTTGCAAACGGCACAGATGTTTCTTTAATTGGTGCAACCAATCCGCTTTTAGTAACGCCTGCTGGTGTGAAAATGGGTAAGACCGAGCGTGGTGCAATTTGGCTTGATAAAGATAAAATTTCAGCCTATCATTTTTACCAAGGAATTTATCAAACACCAGACGCTTGTGTTGAAATGATGTTTGCTTTGTTTACAGATATTCCTATGAACGAAGTTAGGGAAATGATTAAAAATGATATTGTTAGCGCTAAAAAGAAATTGTCATATTTGATTACTAAATTCGTTCGTGGAGAGGCAGATGCAATTGAAGCGCAAAAAATGAGCGAAAATTTGTTCACTCATGGCGGTGATGACGCACCTAAGTTTGAAGTAAGCAAGTCGGAATGTCCAATAAATATTTGCGATTTGTTGGTTAAAACTTCACTCACATCTTCAAAAAGCGAGGCAAGAAGGCTTATTGAAGGTGGTGGTATAAGCGTTGACGGCGAAAAAATTTCTTCAATCGACCTTATGATTGATAAAGATGTTTTGCTCAAAAAAGGCAAGAAAGCATTTATTAAAGTGGAAATTAAATAATGATTAACTTACAGGGCGAAATAGAAATTAAAAAATCCAGATTTTGTTTTTATAGGTTTGATGGCACTGTAAACGATTTTTTAAGTGAACTTGAAGAACTTAAAAAACAACACAAAAAAGCCACGCATGTTTGTTATGCTTACAGTTTTTCGCAACCTTTCGAAGAAAAATGTTTTGATGACGGCGAACCAAAAGGAACTGCTGGGCAACCAATTCTTTCGGTTATAAAAAAGAAAAAACTGCAAAATGTGGCTGTGATTGTGGTTAGATATTTTGGTGGAATTAAATTGGGCGCAGGAGGTTTGGTGCGAGCATACACCAAATCTGCCAGCGAAGCACTGAAAGGGGATTAAATGCAAATAACCGAAATTAAAAAAATTGGTAAAGGCGACAGGTATTCGATTTATATCGATTATGTTTTTAATGGCACTTTGGAAGCGGAGATTTTGGTTAAGTATAAACTAAAAACTGGCGATGAAATTGACGAAGAAAATTTAAAACAAATTAAACTTGAAAATGGCAAACTTTCTGCTTTTGAAAGAGCGGTTGGATATGTTGAAAAGTGTTTAAAAACTGAAAAACAAATGAGAACCTATTTAAAAGAAAAAGGGTTTTTACAGGAAAGCATAGATGATGCAATTGGCAAACTTAAAGAATATGGTTATGTTGATGATGTTGTTTATGCGGAAAATTATATTAAAACTTATAAAAATAAAAAAGGTAAAATTAAGTTAAAATTTGATTTACTTTCTAAGGGAGTGTCTAACCAAATTATTGAAGAAGCACTTGAAGAATTTGTTGAAGATGATGAGCAACAACAGGCATGTGAAAGTTTATTAAAAAAATATATAAAAAACAAAAAAGCAGACCCTAAACTAAAAAGCAAAGCCTACGCACATTTATTTTCAAAAGGTTTTTCGGGGGAGATAATTACTGGCGCATTGAACAATGTTTTAAGTGAGGTGGATGATGAAGATTGGGATTGACAGCGAAAACATAAGCCGAATGAGTGAAAGATTGCTTAACAAAATTTCAACTGAAAAAGAAAGAGATTATGTTAATCAATTCAAAAACAAAAAACCGCACATTGCATCACTATGGACGGGGAAAGAGGCGGTGATTAAAGTGCTTGGTGAAAAAGGAATAAGTTTTCTAGATATAGAAATTTTGCATGATGAAAACGGTGCGCCAAGCCTTAATCTTTTGGGTAAAGCAAAAGAAAAATTTAATCAACTTAAATTTAAAGTTATTGAAATTTCAATTACACACACCAAAACGGTTGCGACGGCCGTAGTTATTGCACAATAAAAAAAACTCAGGAAATCCTGAGTTTTTTTGTTATTATTAAACAGCAAGTTTAGTTGCAATTTCAGTATTCACAACTTCCGAATAGTTTGTGTTTCCGTTAAGCATGCCCGCATTTTGGGTGATTTCAAGTAAAATGTTAAATGATTCTTCACTCATAATCATACTTGGAGAAAATGCTTCAATTCTGTAATATGCTTCAACAGCAATTTCAAGATCAGCAAGTGTCATACCGTCAAATGAAGCAATCAATGCTTTTGCCGCATCTTCTAACCTGTTTTCTTCATAACATGCTTTCAAGTAGTTATAACCATTTTTAACCGCTCTTAAAAACTTTTCTGCAACATCACTGTGGTCGTTAAGATAACTTTCTTTTGCTATAAAGCAGGTGTAAGGTATGTTTGTGTCTACAAGGTCTGCAACAGATGCCACAATGGAGTATTCAGGGTGGGCAGCAACAAGATTTGAAGCGTTAGGTTCAAACAATGTGCAATATTTTGCGTTAGAGTTTTCAAAAGCACTTGCAATTGAGTTAAAATCTACATTTGTGTTAAGATTTACCTGATTGTCGCCTGTGCCTATTTCAAGTCCAGCGCTCTCTATTGCGTATTGAAGTGTCATTGCAGGAAGCCCGCCCGCTCTGCCACCAATAATTTCTTCGCCAACTAAATCGGTTATGTCAAATTCACCGCCAACTTTGGATACGATGAAAGAACCGTCTGTTTGAGTAAGTTGACCAAAAACCTGTGGTTGATCGGTTATTCCTTCTTGGTTTGTGTAAACAACTGTTTCTGGCCCAGCAAGAATAATATCGGCTGAACCTGAAATAAGTGCTGTCATAGAAACATTTGATCCACCACCGTTTGTTAAAGTAATTTCTAAACCTTCATCTTCAAAATAACCTAAATTCATGGCTGCATAGAGTGGGGCATAGAAAATTGAGTGTGTGACTTCATTCAATGCGATTTTGTTATAATCTTTCCCACCACAGCCTACTACAAGAAAACTTGATGTAAGTGCAAAGGTGCAACATAAAATGAAAGCCAAAACAAGTTTAAGTTTTTTCATTATTCCTCCTTTTACAAAAGCCATTTTATGAAAAAAATAACATAATGGTGAAAAACAGGGGTTGACAATTGCATGAATAAATGGTAAAATAAAGCATATTTGGAGGATAGCCATGGCATTACTTTTAGAAAACAACATTTTAGATAGATTTGCTCAGCCAAACGTCATAGTCGGCATTATTTTGTTGGTTATAGGTGTGCTTGTTGCTATATTTGCTAAAAAAATCACCAAACTTGTTCGTAAGTCGGATAAGATAGAACCAAACGACAAAGTTATGCTTACTTTAAAAGCATTTGCGCTTTTGGTGATTTTGATTTCGTTAATAGTGATTATTATAGAATAACAAGCAATTTTGCTTGTTTTTTTTTACTTTATTTTATATAATTTTATAGATTAAATTTCAATATTTACTTATGTTAAGGAGACAAAATGGATAAAACATATCAGCCAAGCAATTTTGAAGAGAAAATTTATAATGAATGGCTTAAAAATAAGTATTTTGCGTCATTTCCAAACCCAAACAAACCTAAGTTTTCAATTGTTATGCCACCACCAAATGTAACTGGTAAGGCGCATGTTGGGCATGCTTTAAATAACACTATTCAAGATATTTTAGTTCGTAGAAAGCGTATGCAGGGCTACGAAACTTTGTGGACGCCTGGAACTGACCATGCAGCCATTGCAACAGAAGAAGTTTTATGCAAAGCGCTAAAAAAAGAGGGGCTTACAAAAGAACAGGTTGGTCGTGAAGATTTTATTCGCAGGGGCGAAAAATGGTATGCCGAATATGGTGATTTAATTAAACTTCAACTTGAAAAACTTGGCATTTCTCCTGATTGGGATAGAACCGCATTCACAATGGACGAAAACCTTTGTGCCGCAGTAAGGCATGCTTTTGTTGAATATTATAAGAAAGGATACATTTATCGTGGTAAGCGCTCTGTAAATTATTGCCCATCATGTAAAACCACAATTTCTGATAATGAAAATGTGTATATTGAACAAAACACATTCCTTTGGCATATACGCTATCCTTTTGCTGATGGAAGTGGAGAAGTTGTTATTGCAACAACACGACCTGAAACATTGTTTGGTGACACCGCTGTTGCTGTCAACCCAAAAGACCCACGCTACAAAGATTTTATAGGCAAGGATTTAATTTTGCCACTTACAGGCAGAACAATTAAACTTATTGCTGATGAATACAGTGAAATGGAGTTTGGAACAGGCGCCGTTAAAATTACACCTGCTCACGACCCTAACGACTATGAAATTGGGCTTAGACATAACCTTGAAAATATTGTCTGCATTGATGACGAAGGAAAACTTACTGAGGTGGCAGGCAAGTTTAAGGGCATGGATAGAATTGAAGCAAGAAAACCTATCGAAGAAGAACTTAAAAAACAGGGCTATCTTGTTAAAGTTGAAAAATATAAAAATAAAGTTGGAACTTGCGAGCGTTGCGGTAGCATGACAGAACCAAAAATTTCAACTCAGTGGTTTGTAAAAATGCAAGAACTTGCAAAACCTGCCATTGAAGTTGTTAAGTCGGGCAAGGTTAGGTTTGTTCCTAAGCGTTTTGAAAAAACCTATTTAAATTGGCTTGGAAATATTAAAGATTGGTGCATTTCAAGGCAAATTTGGCTGGGGCACAGAATTCCTGTTTTCTATTGTGAAGATTGTGGCGAACAGATTGTTGAAGAACAGGACCCAGTAATTTGTCCAAAATGTGGTAGCAAAAAATTACATCAAGATACTGATGTGCTTGACACATGGTTTTCTTCTGCGCTTTGGCCATTTTCAACACTTGGCTATCCAAATCAAACACCAGAGTTAAAATATTACTACCCAACAGATGTGCTCGTAACTGGTTATGATATAATAACATTCTGGGTTTCAAAAATGGTGTTTTCTAGTTTGGAATTTATGAAGCAAATTCCTTTTAAAGATGTTGTCATAAATGGTATTGTAAGAGATGCCAAGGGCATTAAAATGTCAAAACATCTTGGCAATGGCATCGACCCAATGGAAATGATTGCAAAATATGGGGCAGACGCTCTTAGACTTTCGTTAATTAACGGTATGAGCATGGGGACAGACCTGAAATATAGCGAAGATAGAATTAAAGAGGCTAAAATTTTTATTAACAAAATTTATAATGCCAGCAAGTTTGTAATTTCTGCAACCGAAGGCGTTAAGGAAATTAAACTTGAAAACCTGTCTGAAAAAGATAAATGGATTTTATATCACCTTAATAAAACAATTAAAGCGTTTAACAAAAGCATAGATAGGTATAATCTTTCTGGGGCATTAGGGCTTCTTATGGAGTTTTTTGTTGGTAAGTTCTGTGACTGGTATATTGAACTTGCAAAATTAGATTTATATGGAGAGAATGAAAAGGCAAAACAAACAACGCAAAGTGTTCTTTTGAAGGTGCTTGGCGACAGCCTTAAATTGTTCCATATTTTCATTCCATTTGTTACGGAATATATTTATCTGTCTTTACCAATTCACGAAAAAACTATTATGCTTTGCAAATTCCCTGAGGGAGAAAGAAGCACAAATTCAAAGCAGTTTGAGGAAATTGTGAAACTTATAAAAGCGATAAGAACTGTTAGGGCAGAATATAAAGTTCCAGACAATAAACGAACTAAAATTTATGTTAATTCTAAAATTAAACTTAATGATGGTTTGTTGGCAGGAATAAATAAACTTGGCTTTGGAAATGAGATAGAAGTTATCCAAAACGAAAGTCAAATTTCTGAAAAGTATGTTAAAGTAAATGCCGACGAATTGAATGCTTATCTTCCTATTGGTCAACTTGTTGACGAAGATAAAGAGCGCGAACGAAAACAAAAAGAAATTGAGCAGTTGCAATTTGAAATTCAAAGAAGCACAAAGATGCTTGAAAATCCGCGCTTTGTTGAAAAGGCTCCGAAATCACTTGTTGAAGAGGAACGAAACAAATTGCAAAAAAATAAGGCTTTGCTTGAAAGTTTGTTAAAGGATTAAGTATGGAAAAAGTTTTGTTAACCATGACAAAAAAGCAGAAGATTTTTAGATGGTGCATGATTGCCTTAGACCTTGCAATTATGCTTACTGGTGTTGCAATGGCTATTTACTATAAAACCCAAGGCGACCCAAATAACAGATTTTTGGCAAGTCTTAGTATGTTGTTTTTTGGATTAATACCTTTTATCTACGAAATAATTTCAAGAGGCAAAATTCCAAACTCTGTGTTTTTAGTTTTTAACATTTATTTGGCTATTGCGGGACTGTGGGGTGCTGCATTTAACGGTTACAACACTTTTGCTTGGCTTGATATTGTTGTGCATATAATAATGGGATATGTAGTGGCAATGCTTGGGCTTTTTATCCTTTGCAGAACAAAACAAAATAAAACAATGAATTTCTTAACGGTTGCGTTTTTTTGCTTATGTTTTTCTTTGTTTGTGGAATGTGTGTGGGAAGTATGTGAATGGTTTGTTGATAATGTTGCAGGGCAAACTGCACAAGGTGTTCCGGTGGAAGGCTATGATGCGCCACTTGTAACAGACACAATGATTGATATTGTTTGTAATTTGTCTGGTGCAATTGTATTTTTCTTGCATTATATTATTGCAAAATTGACAAAGAAAAATTTATTTATAGAAACTTTTGAAAAAGAGTTTTCAAATAAATATAAATTATTTGAAAAAAATAATAAAAAAATAAATAAAAATAATTCTTTGCCAGAAAAAATCGAAGAAAAAAGCAATTTAGAAAATATTGACGAAAAATAAATTTTAATAAATAAAATAATAAAAGAAATTTATAAAAATAATTAAAAAAATAAAAAAATCCGCAAAATACGGATTTTTTTTAAATAATAAATGCTTTTTCTTTTAATAATTTTCCAAATAAAATAAGTTGGTATTCTTCGTTTAGTAAGTCTCTATATTCTTGTAATTTTTCAGGAAATAATTTTGCTGTTTTATCCAAATTCAAGTCTATTTCTTTATAACTTTGAATTAACTTTACTTTGTCTTTGTCTTCAAAATATTCGTTTGTGGGTTGTATCTTTTTAACTAAATTTTCATAAATCAAAGCAACATATCTCCAAGCATCATTTTGAATGTCTTCATCTAAATTATTAAATGAGTGCATTTGAGATGATAGAATCCTGCTACAGCGCCTAAAAAAAGTTTGTAACTGAAAATGTTCAGGTGAGTTTAATTTTTCATCATACATCAAAAACCAGCCTAATTTTTTTCTGTCTTCGGCAATAAGCAATTTCATTCCGTCGGTTATTTGCTCGGTTAGACGCTCGCTTGTTGTTTTCTTTTTGTATTTCATTTGTGCTCCTAATTATTTATTTATTTTTCTCGTTCTCGTGCAAAAATCATAAATGGCGTTACATGTCGGGCTTTACTATCAAAAAGTTGAGCAATCATCGTTTTTTGGCGTTCTTCAAAACTGTCATTTCCAAACATTAGTTGAATTTTACTTTCTTCTTTTATGATAGGCAAAATTTTTCTTTCTATCGCTTCTTTATTTATATCGTCTATACCAGTTCTTCGTGCATATATGATTTTTAACAATCTTATTTTTGCCAATGTCGTTTCATTTAGTTGCACGCATAAACTTGAATCAGTTGCCAAAAATTTAAAATCATCATTTTTTGTTTTTGAAGTAGCATAATTTTCTATGTCAAATTTAAGACTATTGTGGATTTTTTTCATTAAATTTTTTGCTTCTCTTGCGCAGTTTTCCATGTAGTTTAATAATTTTGTATCAAAAGAATCGTATAAAATACTTTCTTCAAATTCTTTGTTAACAAATTTTATTATTTTGTCATATTGTAAAATTTGGTCATTTATTATATCCGTGTTAATTGTTGCCCTTTTTATGATTTTTTCGTCTTTAATTTTTGATAATGTTTTCATTGGTGCTCCTTAACATAAATTATAATTTATTTTTATAAATTGTCAATATCATTTTGTTAAAACCTGTTGATTTGTTATACTTGGGGCATAAGATGTTATGATTTTTAAACAGTATTTTAATAAGGACGCAAATAAAGCGGAGTTTTTTGCTGAAAAATTTAATATCTCTCCATTTGTGATGGAGATAATTTTGTCGCGTGTTGGCGCTAACGAACAAAAAATTAAAGAGTTTTTAAAACCATCAACCACATTATCGCCATTTGATTTGAATGGTGTGAAAGAGTTTTGTGATAGGGTTGAACTTGCCAAGCGAATGGGCGACAGGGTTTTGATTTTTGGTGATTACGATGTTGATGGAGTAAGCGCAACTGCAATAATGATTAAAGGGTTAAAAAGATATGGTATTGATGCATACTACTATCTTCCAAACAGGTATGTTGACGGCTACGGACTTACAAAAGATGTGCTTGATAAAGTTATTGATAAGTTTTCGCCCAATCTTATCATAACAGTTGATTGTGGTATTTCATGCTACGAAGAAGTAGAATATGCCAAACAAAAGGGTGTTGAAATAATTGTAACAGACCACCATGAGTTGCCTGAAAAATTGCCTGATACACTTGTTATAAATGCAAAAATTCCAAACCAAAAATTTGAATTTAATGGTTTGTGCGGGGCGGGGCTTGCTTATAAACTTTGCGAAGCACTTTTGGGAGAAAGGACAGTTGAAGAACTTCTGCCTATTGCCGCCATTGCAACAATTGCCGACATAGTTCCTCTTCTTAGTGAAAACAGAAGAATTGTTGCAAGGGGGCTTAAACTTTTTGAAAGACATTTGCCTGTTGGGATTAAGGCACTGTTTAAGGAAAACAAAGTTTCAATTACATCACCATCTTCAAACGCTATTTCATTTAAAATTGCCCCAAAACTTAACGCTTCTGGCAGAATGGGCGATGCAGCAGATTCACTAAAATTGTATCTTGAAACTAACCCTGTTAAAGTTAAAAAACTTCTTGTTAAAATAAACGAGCATAATCAAAAGCGTCAATATATATGCAATCAAATTTATGAACAGGCCATTAAAGCCTTGGCAAAAGTGGATTTAAAAAACATTAGGGTTATTGTGCTTGCTTCAAAACGCTGGGACCAAGGTGTGCTGGGCATTGTTTGTTCACGGCTTGTGGAAAAATTTCACAGACCAGTTTTCTTGTTTTCACAGGAAGGGGACATTTTAAAGGGCTCTGGCAGAAGTATTGATGACATCAATATTCATGCATTGCTTTCTTCTATGTCAGACATTTTGGAAACTTATGGCGGGCATTCTATGGCGGCAGGCGTAAGCATTAAAAGAGAAAACTATGAAGAGTTTTCAAAACGCATAAATGCTTTTGTTTTCAGCCATGTTAATCAAGAAGTGTTTATACCAATCAAATATTATGACAAAGAAATTTCGCTTGATATGATTGATGATAAACTTTTAGAAGAATTAAACCTTTTACAACCTTGTGGTTGTTCTAACTCTACGCCAAAATTTAAAATTACGGCAAGTGATGCCCAGTTTACACCTATGAAAAAATATCCCGAACACGCAGAAATAAAAATTGGGGATTTTCCTTTGTTGATGTTTAATTACACGCCTTACGCCAATGCACTAAGGTTTTCTAGGCAAAAAAGTTTTATATTTGAGTTTCAAGATGGGGGGCGCAAAGGAATTGTAGATTGTTTTGATGGTGGATCATTTATAAATCAAGACACCAACAATTTTGTATATCCGTTTGAAGTGGAGCAACTTAAATTTGATAAAACTTCGCCAGCAAACTATAATTTATATTCGCAACAAGATGTTTTGAATTTTGTTGCGCAAGTGGGTTCAACTGTTTTTGGGACTGCGTTTGTTTCATTTTCGGGATATGAATATGTTGAATTTGCAAAAACTTATTCAAATCAGGGTATATTTCATTACGGCATTTGCGACAAATTATGTTTAGGTTATAATTCTTTGTTGCTTTCACCAGAGGGAGTGGAATGGGCAAAGAATTTTGATAAGATTATTTTTCTTTCGCCTGTTTTAGAAGAGGGATATATTAGTGCAATAAACAAAGTTTCAAAAGCCCAAATATTTGTTCCTATGGATAAAAATGCTAAAATTGCAAAATACAATCAACTTAATTTATCTAGGGAACATTTTGCTAGAATATATTCAATTATTTGTTCTAAACAGCGTGAAAAATTTGCTAACATTTTTGATTTATATGATAAAATATTTGCTGGACGGGGATATAAATTTCTTGATGTTTTTGTTGCTATTAAAGTTTTCGAAGAGTTAGAACTTTTAAACATTGAAGGCGAAGGAACAATAAATTTTGTTGCAAACAAAAGCCATAAAACAGAACTATCAAATTCAAAAATATATTCTAAACTTCTGCTTTTAAAAAATATTTTTAAGGATAAATATGAAAACCAACCTAATTAAAAAAGTTTTTAAAAATTATAAACTTCAAGAAAAGGATAAAGCACTTATTGTTAGGCTTGCTGACAATGAGATGGATGTTTCACGGTGTGAAGAAATTCTTGATTTTATCATTGAACTTAAACTTGATAAAAGTTCGGTGGTAGGATTTTTAGGTTATCAACTTTTTAAAGTTAAGCCAGAAAAAGCCGATGAAGTAAGTCAAAGTTTTACAAAAGATGAACTTTCCATTTACAATGGCTTTAAAAACTTAAAAGATATAAGATATGTTTCCAAAACCGAAGAGGCGGAGGACATTAGAAAAATGTTTTTGGGAATGGGCAACGATGTTAGGGTTGTTATTATCAAATTGGCTGGCATTTTATATGATGTTAAACATCTTTCTTTGCCACTTAACGATGCCGACAAAGACTTTGTAAGCAACGTAAAAGAAGTGTTTGCTCCGCTTGCGGAAAGGTTGGGACTGTCTTCTATGAAATCATACATGGAAGATTATTGCTTTAAGTTGCAAGACCCTGCCATGTATAATGCACTTATTAGTGAACTTGAAAAACAAAAAGACAGCAATGAAAAACAAATTGAAATCACCAAAGTGCGTTTAACTAATATATTAAATGAACTAGGAATTGAAGGTGAAATTCAGGCTAGGCAAAAGCATGTTTCTTCAATATTTAGAAAAATCAAAGCACAAAATGTAACAATGGCGCAAATCTACGATTTGATTGCTATGCGTGTGCTTGTGAATACCGTGGAAGATTGTTATGCAGTTTTCGGTAAAATTCACGCAATATATAAACCTGTGCCGGGAAGAGTTAAAGACTATATTTCCAATCCAAAACCTAATGGCTATCGAACTTTGCATACAACAGTTATTGTTGAAAATATGCGCCCGCTTGAAATTCAAATCAGAACTTTTGATATGCATAAGAATTGCGAATATGGCATTGCTGCGCATTGGATCTACAAAGAAAAACGAAGCGGAACAACTAAACTTGATAAAAAACTTTCGTGGTTTAGAGAGATTATGGAAAGTGCCCAAACTCTTTCATCCGAAGATTTTGTTGAATCGCTAAAAACAAATTTGTATAGTGGGGAAATTTTTGTTCAAACACCAAAAGGTAAGGTTTTAGATTTTCCAAACGGTTCAACTATTATTGACTTTGCATATGCAATTCATTCAGATGTTGGAAATCACTGCGTTGGCGGGAAAATTAACAATGTTATGAAGCCATTATACACAGAACTTAAAAATGGTGATGTTGTTGAAATTATAACTTCATCAACAAGCAAAGGCCCATCTCGTGATTGGCTGAACCATGTTAAGTCTTCAACAGCCCGCTCTAAAATTAAAAACTTCTTTAAAAATGAACTTAAAGATGAAAATATTAAAAGCGGTAAAACCATGTTTGAAGAGGCAGCAAAAGCCAGAAATTATTCTGTTTCACAACTTTTGGAAGAAAAATATATTGACGAAATGTTGTTTAAATATTCCATGTCTTCCGTTGATGAATTATACGCCGCAATAGGAAGTGGAAGTTTGCTTGCTACGCAAGTTGTTGGCAGATTTATTGCATTATATTTGAAAGAGCATGAATTACTTAAACCAAAACAAGAAGTCGTTAAAATTTCAACAAACTCTGAGGGCGTTATTGTTGATGGCGCAACAGGATTGTTGATTAGATATGCAGGTTGCTGTCATCCAGTTGTGGGTGATGAAATTGTAGGATATATTTCACACGGCAATGGTGTAACTGTTCATAGACGGGATTGCCCAAACATCAGATATTTGGAGCAGGAGCGACTTATTGATGCCGAATGGGAAGATAAAGTTAAAACTGACTTTGTGGCAGAGATTAAGGCTCAAACTGAAAAAAGCAATGGCATAATTAACAAGATTACAAATGCATTAACTCTTGCAAAAATCTCTATCAGAGCATTTGAAGTTAAGGAAAATGCTGGTGGCTTGGAATTTAGCATAGTTATTTTTGTTAAAAACAAAGAAGAGATTGACAAAGCAATAAACTTGCTTTCTTCAATTAAAGAAATTAGAAAGGTGTTTAGGGCAAACTGATGTTTACAACAAATGCAAAAGAATTTGAAAAAGAACTTATAGATTTATACGAGGCATTTTATGAGCATGAACAAACAATGCCCAATATTTCTCACGAGCAAATGCTGGCGGGGAAACTTTTTAACATCATTACAATAGATGGACAAGTTAGCGAATTTGAATATGATATGCCAACGGGCAGTGAACTTAAACAAAAAAGTTTAAGAAAGCGATACGCTTTGTTATCACTTTATAAGGCAATTTCTAAAAAAGAGGGCAGAACTTTGCCTTGGGGAAGTTTTACTGGTATTCGCCCAACAGCGTTGGCAAGAGAAGCAGTGGAAAGCGGAGAAATTAAAGAGTATGCAATAACCGAATTTTTGGAAAAAGAATTTTCAATCAGCCATGAAAAAGCAGTGCTTGCCAATAAGATTGTAAAAAACCAAAAAGGTATTATTAGAAATGACCATTTGGTTGACTTTTATGTCAACATTCCTGTTTGCCCAACAAGGTGTGCTTATTGCAGTTTTATTTCAAGTGAACTTAAAGCGGTTAAATCATTGATGCCAACATATTTACAGGCTTTAATCAAAGAAATTAGAGAAATGAAAAAACTGATTTTTGATAGAGCCTTAATTGTAAGAAACATTTATATAGGCGGAGGCACTCCAACGGTTTTAGAAGCAAGCGAACTTGACATGCTTTTAACAGAACTTAGTTTTCCAGTAAGTGAATTTACTGTTGAATGTGGCAGACCTGACACGATTACTCGTGAAAAACTTGATGTTTTAGAAAAGCATGGCGTAACAAGAATTTGTATAAATCCCCAAACCTTTTCTGATGCAACTTTAAAAAGAATAGGCAGGCACCACACAAAAGCACAGACCTTTGAAGCGTATGCTCTTGCGCTAGAAAAAGGATTTAAGGTTAATATGGACATCATAATTGGCCTGCCGGGTGAGAAAAGTGCAACAATCAAAAAAACACTTAACACACTTTTGGAACTTTGTCCAAATAATATAACAGTGCACACTTTATCTGTTAAAAACGGTTCGGTTTTTAAAGACCAAACACCAGAACTTGGTTTTAAAAATCTTTCAAAAATTTTATCCTTTACAGAAAATCAACTTATGGAGTGGGGGTATAAGCCTTACTATCTTTACAGGCAAAAACATCAACTTGGTGGACTTGAAAATGTTGGATTTTATAGAGATGACGATATTTGTCAATTTAATATTGACAGTATGGAAGAAACATCATCTATTATTGCAGTTGGTGCAAATGCAATTTCAAAGCGCATATTTTCTATTGAAAAACGCATTGAAAGACAGCCAAATGTTAAGTTTTTAAATGATTATATACAGCGAATTGATGAAATGATAGAACGCAAGAAAAAACTTTTTGAGAATGTGTAAAAATGCTTTACTTTTTTAGTTTTGTGTGATATATTTAACAAAGTCGAGAAAACCTATGTGCGCAGTCATGACGAGATAACCTCTGACGCTTGGCTTCGTCATAAGGAGATAAAATAAAATGGAGGTTTAAAATGGACGCAGATAAGAAAAAATCTATTATCGACCAATATAAACAGTCTGATAGTGATACTGGTTCGGTTCAAGTGCAAGTGGCTCTTTTAACTGAGAGAATTAACCACCTTACAGAGCATCTTAAATCAAACCATAAAGATAATCATTCAAGACGCGGACTTTTGCAAATGGTTGGTAAGAGAAAAGGCTTCCTTCTTTATCTTAAAAATAAAGATATCGAAGCATACAGAGCGCTTATCAAATCTTTGGGCATAAGAGATGTTAAGTAAAATTTAATAAGGGGAGGGTGCAAAAGTTTTTTTGCCCCTTTTTATTTAAGTAAAGGAGAATAATTAAAAATGACACATGCAAAACAATTTGAAATTAAAATAGGCAGAGATAAAGTGATTTTTGAAACAGGCGCACTTTGTGAACAAGCCAACGGTTCTTGCCTTGTAAGATGTGGAGAAACAGTGGTTATGGTTAACGCCACAATGGCAAAAGAGGCTAGGCCTGGCATTGATTTCTTCCCGCTTGGAGTGGACTACGAAGAAAAAATGTATGCAGTTGGTAAAATCCCAGGCGGATTTAAAAAGAGAGAGGGCAGACCTTCTGATAAAGCAATTCTTACTTCAAGATTGATTGACAGACCTCTTCGTCCTCTTTTCCCAAAAGGATTTTACAACGATGTTTCTGTGGTTGCCACAGTTCTTTCTGTTGACCCAGACCATGCACCAGAAGTTTTGGCTATGCTTGGTTCAAGTTTTGCGCTTTCAATTTCTGATATTCCTTTCCAAGGACCAACAGGTTCTGTTCAAGTTGGTTTAATTGACGGAAAATTCATCATTAACCCAAATCAAGATGAAAGAGAAAAATCAAGACTTGCTCTTACTGTAAGTGGAACAGAAGAGGCAGTGTTAATGGTTGAAGCGGGTGCAAAAGAAGTTCCAGAAGAAGTTATGCTTGACGCAATCATGACTGCACATGATGAAATTAAGAAAATTGTTAAATTCTTCAAAAAGGTTAAAAAACAAATTGGCAAACCTCTTAATACAAAAATCAAATATGAAGTTGTGCCAGAAGAAATTGACAAGGCTGTTAGAGAATACGCAGACAAAATGCTTGACCATGCACTTGACACTTTTGATAGAACGGAAAGACAAGAGCGTCAGGATAAAGTTGATGAAGATGTTAAAGCACATTTTGCTGAAATTTTCCCAGACAGCGAAAAGGCCATCGGCGATGTTCTTTATAAAATGACAAAAGAAAAAGTTAGGGCTAAAATTCTTGACAAGGGTATTCGTCCTGACGGAAGAAAACTTACCGAAATCAGACCTATTTGGTGTGAAGTTGGTGTTCTTCCAAGAGTTCACGGCTCTGCTGTGTTCACAAGAGGGCAAACACAAGTGCTTACATCTCTTACACTTGGCACTGTTTCAGATATGCAAAAACTTGAAGGGCTTGATGATGAAGAAGTTAACAGATACGTTCACCATTACAACATGCCTCCATACGCAACAGGCGAAGCAAGACCATTAAAAAGCCCTGGAAGAAGAGAAATCGGTCACGGCGCTTTGGCTGAAAGAGCGTTGGAGCCTGTTATCCCAAGCGAAGAAGAATTTCCATATGCTCTTAGACTTGTAAGTGAAGTAACATCTTCAAACGGTTCTTCATCAATGGCGAGTGTTTGTGGTTCAACACTTGCACTTATGGAAGGTGGCGTTCCAATTTCTTCTCCTGTTGCAGGAATTGCTATGGGACTTATTAAAGATGACAACTCTAAAAAAGTAGCAGTTCTTTCTGATATTCAAGGTCTTGAAGATTTCCTTGGAGATATGGATTTTAAAGTTACAGGAACTGAAAAAGGCGTAACTGCAATTCAAATGGATATTAAAATCAAGGGTATTGATAAAGATATTCTTACAACCGCTCTTAAACAAGCAAGAGAAGGAAGAATGTTTATCATGAATAAACTTCTTGAATGTATTCCTGAGCCAAGAAAAGAACTTTCAAAATACGCTCCAAAAATTATTTCTTTCATGATTGACCCTGATAAAATCAAAGATGTTATTGGTAGTGGCGGAAAAACCATCAACAAAATCATTGATGAAACAGGTGTGAAGATTGATATTGAAGATGATGGACAAGTGTTTATTGCAAGTGAAGATACTGCAAAAGCAGAAAAAGCAAAACAAATTATTTTAAACATTGTAGAAGATTTTGAAGTTGGCAAAGTTTATGAAGGAACTGTTGCAAGGATTATGAGTTTTGGTGCTTTCGTTGAAATTGCAGGTGGAAAAGAAGGAATGATTCACATTTCAAAACTTTCTTCAAAGCGTGTTGAAAAGGTTGAAGATGTTGTTAAAGTTGGCGACAAGGTTAAAGTTGAAGTTATCAAAATTGACGATAAAGGCAGAGTTGACATGAAACTTGTCGAAAAATGTAAATAACATTTAAAATTTAAAAAAATCAAGGACAAAACTGTTCTTGATTTTTTTCTGCGTGCATAGATTAGAAGCATGAAAAAGTTAAATGTTTTTGTTTTTAGAAAGTATATTGTAAACCTATGTATATTAGGTTTAATTGCCATCATTGGCGTTGCGGTCGCTTTTGGCGTTACGCTTAATAAAGACTCACAAGAAGCGTCCACGGCACAAGGAGCCATTTATCAAGGGGATACATCTTCAAACAAAATAAGTTTGATGATAAATGTTTGCTGGGGCACAGAGTATTTGGGGGATATGCTTGATATATTAGAAGAAAAAGGTGTTAAGGCGACTTTCTTCGTTGGCGGTGTTTGGGCGGCAGATAATGAAGAACTTCTTGTGTCAATGGTTGAAAAAGGGCATGAAATAGGGAACCATGCCTATTCTCATAAAGACCACGACAAATTAACTGCTGAAAGCAGTAAAAAGGAAATTTCAACAACTCACAACCTTGTAAAAAGCATAACAGGCGTAGAGATGAATTTGTTTGCACCACCAAGTGGGGCTTATAACAGTCAAACCGTTGAATGCGCAGAAGAACTTGGTTACAAAACCATTATGTGGACGCGCGACACCATTGATTGGAGAGACCAAGATGTAGACTTAATTTATAACAGAGCGATTGAAAATGCCAAAGGTGGAGATTTTATATTGATGCATCCTACCGAATGCACTCGTGATGCGCTTACAAAAATAATTGATACTTTGACTTCCCAAGGTTTTGAACTTGTGACAGTTTCGGACAATTTGGCTGGATTACAGTCAAATTAAGCAATTTGACAAAAAAATAAACTATTTTTTCTCTAAGAGATTTGCAAACTTGACTTTTGTATGCTATAATTAAGGCATGGCTGAGTATAAAGTTCACAAAAAACATAAAAACAATATAAATCCAAATGCGAAGAAAATTGCGGGGATTGTGCTTATCACACTCTCTTGCCTCGCATTTTTCTTTTTACTTACAAATCTTGTGGGGTTTATGCAAGATTTTCTTTTGGGTACTTTTGGTTATTTCGCATATGTTTTGTTTATTTTGTTGTTCTTACTTGGGGTAGGGTTTTTAAATAACAAAAAATATAAACTTTCAAAAAAATATGCAATATTATTATACCTAACTATTTTCTTTTTAGTTTGCATTATTCAACTTGCAGTAGTAGGTGATAAGGTTGGTGGCTTTGGCGAATATCTTGCCAAGAATTACACTCAAAAACATACTGCTGGTGGAATTGTTTTCGGATTGTTCACAACTTGTATTTTATACCTAACAACTTATGTTTGGGCTTTTGTTATTTTCAGTATTGCTTTTGTAGTTTGCCTTGCTTTGTATATCGACTCTATCATCTATCTTAAAAAGCAACAAAATCAAGAAAAGCCTGTTAAATTGAATATTAAAGAAGTTAAACGCGAAAAGGCAGAAAAAGAACAAGTTAATGTTGTTATGAGTGGAAATATTGAACAAAAACTTACCCGTTCAGAAGAGATAAGACAAAAACTTGGGCTTTCCAAAAGAGTGCTAAATGAGCCTATTGTTCAAGTTGAAAAGCCTCAAACTCCAAAAAAGGTTGATCCAAAACAACTGCAAGGAGAGGAATTAAAAAAATATTTGCTTACACCACCGGAAGTGGATATAAACACTTATTTTTCATCAGATGCTCGTTCATATGCTAGAAATGGTGTGTCGAGCCAATCTTTTAGGCGAGAGATGGACGCAAATATCCAAAGCCTAAAAAAAGAAGAGTTGCCTATCACAAACAATTCTAATATCAGTGAAGTTACTAATGCACAGCCTGAACAACTTGTTTCAGAGGCAGACGATATAATCAAAGAGGTAATGCAAGAAAACAACATTTCGACTAATATTGACAATACTGTGAGCGAAGACCGTAACATGACAAGGCGTGATAGAGATGTTGTTAGGGATAGAGATTTTGATGTTCGCTCTGACAGAGCAGACAGAACTTTTGATAGGAATGAGCGCTCTTTGGATAGAAACGATAATCAGTTTGACAGAACTGGTAGGGAAAACATTATAGATAGAAATGAGCAAAGAAATGTTTTAAATAGAGAAGAAAACCGTCAAAAGCGTTTTGTTAACATAGACGACAACGATGAACAGGCTGATGAACCTAATTTTAAACCATATTCATATACAAAACCGCCTATTGATTTGATTACAACACAATCAACAAACATGAGTGAGTTTGACGATAATATACCTGAAAAAACAGGGCTTTTAGAGCATACGCTTGAAGATTTCGGCGTTCCTGCAAAAGTGCAAAATGTTGTGATTGGACCAGCGGTTACAAGATATGAACTTGAAATGCCAACAGGAATTACTGTTAAAAAAATATTAAACTTATCCAGTGATATTGCTCTTGCCTTAGAAGCAAATGGGGGAGATGTGAGAATAGAAGCACCTGTTCCGGGCAGAAATGTTGTTGGTGTGGAAGTGCCAAATGACAAAGTTGCGATGGTATCGCTGAAAGATGTTTTAATCTCCAACGAATTTAACAATGCAAAATCACCATTGTCTTTTGCTGTGGGTAAGGATATCACAGGAAGAATAATGGTGGGGGCATTAAACAAAATGCCACATCTTTTGATTGCTGGAACAACTGGTTCTGGAAAAAGTGTTATGCTTAACAGCATTATAATTTCGCTTTTGTATAAGGCTTCACCAGACGATTGCAAACTTTTGCTTATAGACCCTAAACAAGTAGAATTCATGCCATATGAAGGAATACCTCATTTAATAGTTCCAAAAGTTATTTCGGACATTACAAAAGCAACCAATGCATTACAATGGGCATTAGACGAAATGGAACGAAGGTTTAGGCTTATTCGTGAGGCGAGAGTAAAAGATATTGATGAATATAATTTCACACCAGAAGTTTTGAGTGGCAAAAAGAAAAAATTGCCGTTTATAGTTGTTATAATTGACGAGTTCTCAGATTTCATTATGCAGGGCAAAAAGGAAGTTGAGGATAAAATTATAAGGCTTGGACAAAAGGCTAGGGCATCAGGCATACATTTGATTTTGGCTACGCAATATCCAACTACTGAATATGTTACGGGTGGAATAAAAGCAAACTTCCCATCAAGAATTGCATTCAAAGTGGCAAGCAGAGTGAATTCAGATGTAATTTTGGGAATGACTGGTGCAGAAAAACTGTTAGGCCATGGTGATATGCTGTATGCACCACAAGAATATTCATCTGCACCTAAGCGTGTTCAAGGTTGCTTTATCACAACTCGTGAGATTGCCGATATTGTAAACTATGTAACACTTAACAACGAACCAATATTTGATCAAGAGATACAAGATGCAATAAATAATATGCCAAAAAATAATAACTCTGAATTTGGCGATAAGGGTGGTATGGATCCGCTTCTTCCTGAGGCTTTAAAAATATGTATTGATGCTGGACAGGCCTCGGTTTCAATGATTCAACGCCGTTTATCAATTGGTTATCCAAGGGCAGGTAAGATTGTTGACCAAATGACAGAAATGGGATATATTTCTGTTGCAGATGGGGCTAAGCCAAGAAATATTTATATAACTTTGGAAGAGTTCTATCAAATATTTGGGGACAACTACGACTAAGAGGAAAGTATGACGAAAGATGAATTAAAAACAAAAAAAGTATCTGCCATTTCACTCGGTTGTGATAAAAACCGAGTTGATCTTGAAAAGATGCTTTTTTTGCTTTCAAAATATGGATTTAAAATAACCGCTGATGTTAATGATGCTGACATTGTAATTGTCAACACCTGTGCTTTTATATTACCAGCTAAGCAGGAAGCCATAGACAATATAATTGAAATGGAAGCATTAAAAAAGGCAGGAGTGATAGAAAAGTTGATTGTTACTGGTTGTTTGCCTCAAAGACATTTTAATGAATTGAAGCAGGCTTTTCCAAATGCTGATGCCATTGTTAAACTAAGCGAAAATAAAAATATTGTTAATATTATAGAAAACTTGTATGGCGTGCCAAAATCAAAATGTGCTGAGAGTTATGACAGAATTCTTACTACATATAGTGGTTATGCATTCCTGAAAATAGCAGATGGCTGTAATAATGTTTGCTCATTTTGCACAATTCCAAGAATTCGTGGAAGTTATAAAAGCCAAGATATTGATGAAATTGTTGACGAAGCAAAGTTGTTGGTTAGCCGTGGCATTAAAGAGTTAATTTTGGTTGCCCAGGATACCACTCGTTACGGTATTGATAAATACGGCAAACCAATGTTGATGGAACTTTGTAAAAAACTTGTTAAAATTAAAGATTTGCAATGGATAAGAATTCACTATGCTTATCCAGAAATGATAACCGATGAATTATTAGATTTTATTGTAAGCCAGCCAAAAATGTGTAACTATCTTGATATACCGCTTCAACATATTGATAATGAAATTTTAAAAAATATGCGTAGGCGAGGCGATGAAAAATTTGTTAGGGAATTGATTAACAAAATTAAAACCAACTATCCACAAATCAAATTGCGCTCAACTTTCATTGTCGGTTTTCCTGGCGAAAATAGAAAAGCATTCAACAAATTGCTTAAATTTTTGGAGGAAGCAAACTTAGATTATGTTGGATTTTTCCCATATTTTAGAGAGGAAAATACAGTTAGTTATTTCATGAAAAATCAAATTTCCAAATTTACAAAAAATAGGAGATTGAAGAAGGCTCAAAAGGTTCAGCAAAAAGTGGCTTTTGAATTGGCAAAAAAGCAAATAGGCTGTAAAATGAAAGTTCTTGTCGACTATTTTGATGAAACAAATGGAGTTTATTCTTGTCACAGCGAAATTCTTTCTCCATCGGTTGACTTTGATATCAAAATTGTGGATAATGGAAATATAGAAATCGGGCAGATGCTGAACGCAGTTATCACCGATTTTGACGGAAATAGTTTTAAAGGAGAAATACAGTGAATTTACCAAACAAAATAACAATTTCAAGAATTTGTTTAATTCCGTTGGTTATATTTTTCTTTATGGCAGACTTTATTCCTTATGGCAAACTTGTTGCTGCTTTGGTATTTGGAATTGCTGCCATTACTGACAATATCGACGGCAGAATTGCAAGAAAAAGAAACCTCGTCACAGACTTGGGTAAATTTTTAGACCCTATTGCTGACAAAATTTTGGTTATGAGCGGATTGCTTTTAATCGTTGCATGGCCAATAACAGGTGAAAGTTTGAAAAGTGCGCTTCCAGCAGTTACACCTGTTTGGCTTGGAATATTATGCACAATCGTAATTTTAGGCAGAGAACTTATTATAAGTGCTTTTCGTCAAATCGCTGCAACAAAAAAACTTGTGCTTGCGGCTGACAAATCAGGAAAAATCAAGGCAGCATTCCAAGATGTTACAATTTTCTTGTATATGATTTATGCTTTTCTTGTTGTTGAATTTAATCCGTCAATTAAGGGAACAGCCAACACAGTTTTTAATGTAATTTTGATTATAATGCTTGCAATAACCACAATTCTTACAATCACTTCCGGCATAGGATATGTAGTAAAAAATGCACATGTTTTGAAATCTGATAAACCTCAGCCAGCGGAAGATGTGCAATTTGACCTTATTATTCCTGATGTTATGGCAGAATTTATTGACGAAGGTGTTGTTAGCGCAAATAAAATTGCAACTAGATTTAACATAGAAAACCAGCGTGCAGAAAAAATAATTCAGGATATGACCGACCTTGGTTATATATCTGACGAAGGCGACGAGCGTGAAATATTGATTAGTGAAAAAGAATTTAAACAAATATTTAGAAATTAGGAGATGAGATTATGGAAAAGAAATTAGCAAAAGAAGACGCACTTGCCGAGGCTTTAAGCCAAATTGAAAAACAATATGGTAAAGGCTCAATTATGAAATTGGGCGATAATGTTAATCAAAAGGTTGATGTTATTCCAACTGGTTGTCTAACACTTGACTTAGCACTAGGAATAGGTGGAGTTCCAAGGGGAAGAGTTGTTGAAATTTATGGCCCAGAATCTTCTGGAAAAACAACAGTATCTCTGCACATCATTGCTGAGGCGCAAAAAATGGGTGGAACGGCTGCATTTATTGATGCAGAGCACGCGCTTGACCCAAGTTATGCTGAAAAATTAGGCGTAGTTTTGAAGGATTTGTATGTTTCTCAGCCTGACAATGGTGAACAAGCGCTTAACATTTGTGATATGCTTGTTCGTTCTGGTGGTGTAGATGTTGTGGTTGTGGATAGTGTTGCAGCGCTTACTCCAAAGGCTGAAATCGATGGCGAAATGGGTGAAAATCATGTGGGACTTCAAGCAAGAATGATGTCGCAAGCGCTTAGAAAACTTACAGGTGCAATCAACAAAAGTAATACAACAGTTATTTTTATTAACCAATTAAGAGATAAAATCGGTGTGATTTATGGTTCGCCAGAAACAACTGCAGGTGGTAAAGCGTTGAAATTTTATGCCAGCGTAAGACTTGATGTAAGAAAAGGCGAGGCAATAAAAGATGGGGCGAATGTGATTGGAAATAAAACAAAAGTTAAGGTTGTTAAAAACAAACTTGCTCCACCATTTAAAGTTGCTGAATTTGATATTGTTTACGGCAAAGGTATTTCAAAAATTGGTTGCATTGTAGACCTTGCTTTGCAATTTGGTATAATTAAAAAGTCTGGTTCTTGGTTTGCTTATCAAGATGAAAAAATTGGTCAAGGTAAAGAAAATACAAAGGCTTATCTTGAATCTAATCCAGAGGTTCTTGCTCAAATTGAAAAACTTATTATTGACGAAGTTAATAAAGAAGGGTTGCCTCTTGATGTTGGGGCAGATGAAGAATAATTAAATGAACCATTTGTCATTTTGAGGCTGAGAGTCAGCCTCTTTTTTTAATTTAAAATCGTATGTTTTTTGATTTTTATTATCAAATCCAACAATTATTTTTAAATCTTTACCTTTAACTTTTAATTGTAACTGTTGTGGCTGTGTTTGATCGGAGATTTCTTTAATCAAAGTTTTTCCGTCATAAAACTTATAAGTTAAATGCCTAAGTGGTGCAAAAGTGATGTCAACGGTTGAACCATTGTTTTTGACCTCAAACTTAGTTTCACCAATTTCTACAAAGTTTTGCGATATATCTTTTGGAAGATTAAATATTGAAAATAATGCGCTTTGTTTAAATCTTGCGGGAGTGTTAGGTGAGGCTAGTTCAAGTTTGTGTGAGTTTTCAAGTCTTATTAAATCTATTTCTCGCTCAACAACGCTTCCTGGCTGAACAAACGGTGATGAAGTGGTGGTTGAAGCGCTAAAATAATTTTTAACACATCTAGCAGGCTGATTTCCGCCTGCAACTGTTATTGGTGTGTTATCTAAATTGCCCACCCAGGTGGCACAAACTTCTTCTGGTGTATATGCAACGCACCATGCGTCAATGTTATCTTTGCCTTTGCCAACAGTTCCTGTTTTTGCAGCAATAGGAATGTTTAATTCTTTCAGCACTTTTGCAGTTCCGTTTGTTGCAGCGTCTTGCAACATTGTGGTTAATAAGTAAGATGCATCTTCTCTTAAAACTTGCTGTTCGGTTGGTTTATGGTGATAAAGTATTTTGCCTGAGGCATCGGTTATATATTCCACAAATTTAGCGTCAGCATATTTACCCATGTTGGCAAAAGTGGAGTAACTTTGTGCAATCTGCTTTATATTTGTGCCGTATCTCATGCCTCCAAGCGCAAGAGCGTAAGAGTTGTCGCCCTCATCAAATTCCAACCCCATGCTTTCAGCGTAGGCTTTGGCTTTATCTATTCCCACATAAGAAAGCACTTTTATTGCTGGGATATTGATTGATTTTGAAAGCGCTTCGGTTGCTGAAACATAGCCTCTGAATTTGCCGTCAACATTTTTTGGATTATATTCTCCAAGCGCAAGTTGTTCATCTAGAATTTGAGTTGATGGCGAAATGATATCTTCGTTCAGTGCAGGGGCATAGGCAATTATCGGCTTTATTAGCGAGCCCGGTTGTCGTTTTGCGTCCAAAACTTTGTATGCGCTGTTTGCTTGGTAGGCTGTAATGGCATGACGCTTGCAGTCTAAAACTATGGCTGCATGGTCGGCACAATTAAAATCTTCTTTTAGCAATGATTCTTTCAATGCAAGTTGTTTGTCTTTATCCAAATATGTGTGAATTTTGTATCCGTTTATGGCTATGGTTTTTGCTGGGACTTTAAGAATTTCACATGCTTCATCTAACGCCGCTTGCGAATAAGAGTTTAAAGCATTTTGTTCTTCCGACTGCAAATTTAAATTTATTGGTTGCTGGCTTGCTCTTAAAAATTGCTCTTGGGAAATATAGCCATCTTTTTGCATTTCGCATAGAACAAGATTTCGCCTTTCTAGTGTGGTTGCTTGCTTCAATATTGGTGAATATTTGTTTGGAGATTTAACCATTCCTGCCAAAAGTGCACATTCTTCAAGTTCAAGTTTTGAAGCCGGCTTTGAAAAATAATACTGAGAGGCGCTTTCTATGCCGTAACAGTTGTTGCCATAGTAGATTACATTTAGGTAACATTCCAAAATTTCATCTTTCGTGTGTGCTTTTTCAAGTTTTTTTGTAAGCACTATTTCTTTAATTTTTCGCTCAAATGTTTTTTCAGATGAAAGGTGAGTGTTCTTAATAAGTTGTTGGCTTATTGTTGATGCGCCTTCTTTTAAACTATGGCTTAGCACATTGTTTATGCCTGCTTTAATTATGCGTTTATAATTTAGTCCATGATGAGAATAAAAACTTTTATCTTCAATTGAGATAAAAGCATTTTTTAAATTTTCTGGCAAAGTGGAAAGTTTTGCATATTCTCCGTTAAATGTGTTTTCTTCTTTTAGGGGTCTATTTTCATAATCATAAAGTTCAACAGCCAGTGCAGGTGATGAGAGTTTTTCTTCGTTTAAAGAAAGTGATGAATATTTTAAATAAGTGCTTCCAACAAATAATGAAGCCGTTAAAAACACCGCTCCAAACAAAATTAGACAACTAAAAGAAAAAATTTTGACAAATTTCCTCATATTTCTTAATATGGCTCTTTAAAAGCAAAATATTTGCAAAAGTTTTAAAAATCTTGTATAATACTTCTATGCTATATCACATTGTTACATTTGGTTGCCAAATGAATGTTCATGAGTCAGAAAAAATTGCGTTCATTCTTGAAAATAAAGGTTATTCGGTAACTGATAAAAGAGAAGATGCGGACGTAATTGTTTTTAACACGTGCGCAATTAGAGAGGGCGCAGAGGACAGATTTTTTGGTAATGTGGGCGCTCTTAAAAGGCTTAAAAAAGCAAATCCGAACTTGATTATAGCGGTGTGTGGGTGTGCAACACAAAAAGCAGACACAGCAGAATATATTAAAAAAACATTTCCTTTTGTTGATATTGTTATTGGCACATTTAATTTGGCAAAACTGGGTGATTACATCGATCAAGCCAAAAACAAGCGGGTTTTTGAACAGTGGCAAGAAGGCGACCTAGATGAAACTCAATCATATCTTCGCACTAGTGGAGATAACGCATGGGTGAACATAATGCAAGGTTGCAACAATTTTTGCACATATTGCATTGTCCCTTATGTTAGGGGTAGGGAAAAATCTAGAAAACCAGAAAATATTTTAAATGAAATCAGGCAAATTGTAAAAGAAGGGAAATACAAAAAAATAACTTTGCTTGGACAAAATGTAAATTCATATGGCAAAGATTTATGTCCGCAGATGACATTTACTGAGTTGTTGCAAGAAATAAGCAAAATCGATGGCGATTTTCAAATTACATTCATGACATCGCACCCAAAAGACATCACCGACGAACTTATTAAAGAAATTGCTTTCAATCCAAAAATGATTAAAAGTTTGCACTTGCCTGCGCAAAGTGGAAACAACAGAATTTTAAAACTTATGAACCGCAATTACACGCGTGAAAAATATTTGCAGATTATAGAAAAAGTTAAAGCACTTGTTCCAAATATAGTTTTGACTTCGGATTTTATTGTTGGATTTCCAACCGAAACCGAAGAGGAATTTTTGGACACTATGGATTTGGTGAAACAAGTTAAGTTTTCGTCTATATTTGCATTTATGTATTCGCCTCGTGAGGGGACGGTTGCGGCTAAAATGGAAGGACAAGTTCCAGACGAAGTTAAACATGACAGGGTTAACAGACTGCTTAAACTTGAAAAGCAGATACAAAAAGAGGAAAAATAATGAGTGCAAAAGAGAAAGATTTAGACACACCTATGGTCAAACAATACAAAGCAATAAAGGCAAATTATCCAGACGCAATTTTGTTTTTTAGGCTGGGTGATTTTTATGAAATGTTTTTTGAAGACGCCATTGAAGTTAGCAGAGCCTTAGATTTAACCTTAACCCAACGTGCGGGCAATCCTATGTGCGGTGTGCCATACCATGCGTGCAATGCCTATTTGCAAAAATTATTGGCTTTAAATTATAAAGTCGCAATTTGTGAACAAATGACAGAGCCAAAGTCTGGCAAAATGGTGGAAAGGGAAGTCGTAAGGGTTATAACTCCTGGAACGGTTACAGAAGAATTAATGCTTGATAATTCAAAAAACAACTATATTCTTTGCGCTTATAAAAGTGGCGATGCACTGGGGCTTAGTTATGCCGACATTACAACTGGTTTATTCGAAGTGGAATATAAAGATGAAGGCGACATTTCTCAACTTTTTTCAGATGTTATTTGTAGAATTACACCAAGTGAAATTATTGCAAACGAAGAGGCTGCACTTTTATATGAAAGTTTGCCAGTAACCAAACTTGGCTCGTTCCCAAAAGTTGAAAGATATTATGATTGGGCTTTCAGGTATGAAAGATGCGATAATAATTTAAAAAATCAGTTTATGGATAATTATTTAAAAATCTATGAATTGGAAGATAAAAAAGCCGCAGTAGTAAGTTCTGGGGCACTGATTGAATACTTAAATGAAACTCAAAAAAGGCAGATAAAAAGCATAAAAACACTTAAACTTGTTCGAAGTGCTGATTTTATGCAACTTGATGCAACCGCAAGACGAAACCTTGAACTTGTTGAAACTATAAGAGAGCGAAAAAAACACGGCTCGCTTTTGTGGCTTTTGGATAAAACAAAAACAAGTATGGGTGCAAGAAAATTCAGATATATATTTGACCACCCACTTCAATCTTCTCAAAAGATAAACCAAAGATTGGATATGGTTGAGCAACTATATAAAAACATTGTGGTTAGAGATCAACTTACAGAATTGCTTTCTTCCATTTCCGACATTGAAAGATTGGCAGGAAAGATTGCATACGGGAATATTCTTCCAAACGAACTGCTTACTCTTTCAAGGTCTTTGAAAGTTTTGCCAGAAATAAAAAATGTTTTAATGGATTTGCCTGTTTTTGAAAAACTAAATGACAGAATTCATAGTTTTGAAAATTTGTGTCAACTTCTTGATAGCGCAATCGACCCAAATGCGTCTAGACTGATGAAAGATGGCGGATATATCAGAAAAGGGTTTAATGCTGAACTTGATAGTTTAAGAAACATAAAAATTGATGCTGAAAAGTGGATTAAACAACTGGAAGAGGAAGAAAAAGAAAAAACAGGCATCAAAAATTTAAAAATAGTTTCAAACAAAGTTTATGGATATTATATAGAAGTAAACAAAAAGGATAGCGACAGAATTCCATTAAATTACAGGCGCAAGCAAACAGTTGCAAACAACGAAAGATATATCACAGATGACTTAAAACTGCTTGAAAATAAAATTATGGGTGCCGATGAAAAAGCGGTCAAACTTGAAGCAATCATTTTTGAGCAATTAAAAAATCATCTTCAAACAGTTGTTGCTGATGTTATGCAAACAGCAGATGCTGTCAGCGATATTGATGCATTAAACTCGCTGGCAACAGTTGCTAGAAACTTAAATTTTGTTCGCCCAACGATTTCAGATGATGTGAAAGAAATTTCTATAATAGGGGGCAGACACCCAGTTGTAGAATACTTTTTAAAGGATAGCACTTTCATTTCAAACGACACCTATTTAAGCGCCCCAGATGATAAGATTATGATTATCACAGGTCCAAATATGGCGGGCAAAAGCACATATATGAGGCAAGTTGCTTTAATCACATTTATGGCACATCTAGGAAGTTTTGTGCCTGCCAAAGAAGCAAAAATTGCAATTACAGACCGTATCTTTACACGAGTTGGTGCAAGCGATGACTTGGCTTTTGGGCAAAGCACATTTATGGTGGAAATGAGTGAGGTGGCAACAATCCTTGCCAACGCTACTGATAAGAGTTTAATTGTTTTAGACGAAATAGGCAGGGGAACAGCGACTTTTGACGGGTTAAGTATTGCATGGGCTGTTGTTGAACATCTTTCCAAAAACTTGTCCGCTAAAACTTTGTTCGCAACGCATTATCATGAACTCACCGCTTTGGAAGGTGAACTTGCAGGTGTTAAAAATTACAAAATTCTTGTTAAAGAACTTAATGATGAAGTTGTTTTTCTAAGAAAGATTGCAAGAGGTGGAGCAAACAAAAGTTTTGGTATTGAAGTTGCAAGGCTTGCAGGATTGCCAAACACCATACTTTCAAGGGCTAGGCAAATTTTAAAACAACTGGAAAGTTTTAATCAATCTTTGGATATAAAATTGCTTGAACAACAATCCAGCGTTAAAGTTGATGAAAACAAAGCCATGAAACAAATTTATTCTATAATCAAAGATATAGACCCCAACAGACTTTCGCCAATGGCGGCGCTCGAACTTATTTCAGACCTTTCAAGCAAGGCTAAGGAGGAAAAATGAAAATAAAACTTCTTGACAGCATGGTGTTTAACAGGATTGCAGCAGGAGAGGTGGTTGAAAAACCAGCCTCAATAGTTAAAGAACTTGTTGAAAACAGCATAGACGCAAAAGCCAGTGTTATAAGCATTGAAATCGAATGCGGTGGAAAGAAGAAAATAGTTGTTTCTGATAATGGGCATGGCATTATGAAAGATGATTTGCACAATGCCTTTATGCCTCATGCTACAAGTAAAATAGAAAAGATTGAAGACCTTGACACGATAAAAACATTAGGTTTTAGAGGGGAAGCGCTTGCAAGCATAGCGTCAGTTTGTCATATTTACGCTTCATCAAAAACCAAAGATGATGAAGTTGGACATAGCATTAGAATTGATGGCGGGCTGTTTAGTGAAGTTAAAGATATTGCCAGAAATGAAGGCACAACCATTGAGGCAACAGATCTATTTTATAATGCTCCTGTTCGGGCAAAATTTTTAAGGCGTGATAAGATAGAAGAAGGGGAAATAACCCACTTAGTTGAAAAGTTTATGTTGGCGCATCCTGAAATTAGTTTTCTTTATGTAGTTGACGGCAAACAAGTATACAACACTATATCTTCTGAGTTGTCTGACATAATATATACTATATATGGTAAAGATGTTTATCAAAATCTTATCAAAATAGATAGTGAGCAAGATGGTTTAAAACTTTCTGGTTTTATTGTTTCACCTAAATTTTCAAAGGTTAACAGAACCAATCAAACGCTGTTTGTGAATGGCAGGTTTGTGGAAAACTATCTTATTTCTTCCGCTGTTCAAGGCGCTTTTGAACCATTTTTAATGAAAGGAAAATTTCCTATTTATATTTTGGGTTTAAGTGTTGACCCACAAAGTGTTGATGTAAACATTCATCCTACAAAAAAGGAAGTGAAGTTTGAAAATCCAAACAAAGTTTTTGGCTTTGTTAGAAGAAGTGTTGAAGAAGCGCTTATGGGTTCAAACCATATTGCAAATTTCGAAGTTAAAAATGAAGATGATAATTTATTTTCAGAAACCGAACTTAAAGACCCTTTGAATAATCAAGGTTTTACTCATGTGCCTGTTGCAGATATTGAACCATTGCCTATAAAAGAAGGGAGAAGTTACAGAGATGTTCGACCTGATGAAAAAATAGAATATCCAAAAATTGATGTTGAAATTCAGACGAAAACTGTTAAAAAGCAGTTGCCTGATTTTATGAACATAACAATTGAAGAAGAAATTCCTATCAATAAGATAGGTGGAAAAATTTTCTTCGATCAAACTAAATCCGAACATGCGAATGAAATTTTAAATGAAAAAAATCCACCTAAATTTTTAACTGCATCAGTCAGAGATGAGATGAAAATCTTAGGAACTTTGTTCGCTACTTACATTGTTGTTGAGTATGATGAAAAAGCATGTTTTATCGACCAACATGCTGCTCATGAGCGCACTCTTTACGATAAACTTTGTGGGCAAGTTGAAAACAGTTCGCTAATTAAACAACCTTTGCTTGTTCCGTTTGAGGTTGATTTAAACAGTAAAGATAAAATTAAGTTCTTGGAAACAAAACAGGTTTTTTCAGATCTTGGTTTTGATGTTCAAGAAACAAACGGTGGAGTGTCAATTTCCGCTGTTCCACTTATTTTAAGTAGCATTGATTTGAATGCTTTTGTTGAAAGTGTGCTCAAAGATGATTGCATTTTTCAAAAATCTAAAAGCGATATTATGAAAGAAAGGCTTGCACAATATGCCTGCAAACACGCAATCAAAGCAGGCGACCATATTTCGCAGGACGAAATTGCCTATTTGATTGACCAAATGCGCAAAGGCGTGCTTCTTTGCCCTCATGGCAGACCAATAGTTTTGGAAATGACAAAAAGAGACTTTGAAAAACTCTTTAAAAGAGTGGTATAAGGTGGATAGGGCGGTTTTTGTTTTAGGGCCAACAGGTGTGGGAAAAAGTGAGTTTGCTATTAAACTGGCAAAACTTTTTAATGGTCAAATTATTTCCGCCGACAGTGTGCAGATTTATAAAGAGTTGAATATTGGTTCGGCAAAAATTACACCCGAGCAAATGCAAGGTGTAAAACACTTTTGTATTGACATTTTACAGCCTAATGAAGAGTTTTCTGTTTATGATTTTGTTTTGCTTACACGCCAGTTGATTGAAAAAATAAATGCAGAAGGATGTTTGCCAATAGTGGTTGGTGGAACAGGACTTTATGTGAAAGCACTTTTGGAAGGCTATGACTTTGGTGGCAGTGGTAGAAACAGCGAATATCGTAAAGAACTTTGGGGAAAAGACGCTCAGCAACTTTACGACATGCTTAAAAAAATTGCTCCGCACCGTGCAGAGCAAATTGAAGTTAATGATAAGAAAAAAATTATTAGAGCGCTAGAAATTGCCGAGTTTGGTAATCAGCCTAAAAGCAACGGAACTGATATAAACTTTTTGGCGTTAGCACTGAATATGGAAAGACAGTCGCTTTATAACAAAATCAACAACAGGGTTGACCAAATGCTAAAAGAAGGTTTGATTGAAGAAGTTGAAAGTTTGAAAAATCAAGGTTTGACAGAAGAAAACCAATCTATGAAAGCCATTGGTTATAAAGAGGTTTTGTGGTTTTTAGATGGCAAAATTGATAAAATGCAAATGACAGATTTAATTAAACAACACACTAGAAACTATGCAAAGCGACAGTTGACATATCTTAGGGGAATGAAAATTCCGCTTTTTGATAGAAACGATGAAAATAAAATTATTGAATATGTGAGGGAATGGTATGACAATACAACAAATTGAAAATGATTTGAAAGAGCAGTTCAGTCAAATTGATGAAATAAGTTTTTTTAACCAAAAAAAAGTTATTGAAGCATTTAGAGAAAACAGGGTTTCCACAAATATGTTTGCAGGCACTACGGGCTATGGCTATGATGATAAAGGCAGAGATACCCTTTGCAAACTTTTTGCAGATGTTTTTGGCGGGGAGGCGGGAATTGTTAGCCCGTTGCTTACTTGTGGAACTCATACAATTTCAACCGCATTATTTGGGTTGCTTAGGCCGGGCGACTATCTTCTATCAATAACTGGCGATTTGTATGACACATTAGAAGAAACTTTGCTTGGTAAAGGCAATGGAAGTTTGCAAGATTTCGGTGTTAAATATGAAAAAGTTGAACTTGATGAGAATGAGTTTGATTTTGATAAAATTCAAAAGCGTGTTAAAAAATTAAAACCAAAAGTTGTATTCATACAGCGTTCAAGGGGGTATTCAGCCAGAAAAGCGTTGTCAGTTGAACAAATTGGCAAAGCATGCCAGTTTGTGAAAAAAAATTGTCCAAATTGCTTTGTTGTTGTGGATAATTGCTACGGCGAATTTGTAGAAAAAACTGAACCAACTCAGCATGGTGCTGATGTAATTGTTGGTTCTCTCATTAAAAATGCTGGTGGTGGGCTTGCTCCAACAGGTGGCTACATCGTAGGAACAAACAAGGCCATAGATTTAATATCAAAGCGCTTTACATGTCCTTCACTTGGAATGGAAGTGGGAAGTTTTGAAATGGGGTATAGGTTGTTCTATCAAGGGTTGTTTATGGCTCCGCATATTGTTGCCCAAGCGCTTAAAGGAAGCCTGCTGATTGGTAAAGTTATGGAAGAGAAAGGTTATAAAACACTTCCTGAAACCGACCAACCTTCAAGCGACATTATAAGAAGCATTGTAATAGGCAATGAACAAGATTTGATAAAATTTGTTCAAACAATTCAAAAGTTTTCTCCTGTTGACTCGTTCGTAACGCCTATGCCTTGGGATATGCCAGGGTATGACGACCAAGTTATTATGGCGGCTGGCACATTTGTTGGAGGCGCTTCAATAGAAATGTCGTGTGATTCACCAATTAGAGCGCCATACATCGCTTATTTCCAAGGTGCGCTTACTTATGAACATGCCAAAGCGGTTGCAGAAGAATTAAATAATTTGTTTTAAAATTTCAAAAAGAGCCTAAATGGTTCTTTTTTTGTCGAACAGAAAATAAATTATGATATGCAATCATATAAAACAAAATCGCTTTTTTCTAGGTTTAAACTGGGGTTAGCGTCACAATGTTCGCAAACAAAAGGAAGAATTATAATTGCAACAATTATTGTTTTGCTTTGTTTTATTGCGGGCATTATTGTTTGCGCTTCAACACCAAGTTTTTTTCCAGCAGATGAATACATTTTAGATTTTTCAGGAGTAAAAAGTGGTTTTGGGGCTTTCTTTTCCCGAGGGTTTTCGATAACAGTTATTATGAGTATTACTTTCGTGTTTTCGCTTACTTTTTGGACCTTTCCACTTAGCATTTTAGTGATAGGGTTTAGGGGGTATCTTTTAGGTTTTAATATTTGTGTTCTGTGTGCAAATTTTGGTTTGTCCGGATTGCTTGATGCTGTGCTTATAGTGCTACCTTGTCAATTATGTATGCTTTTTGCGTTCGTGTTATATTTTGCTTTTATTTCAAAAGCCTGCCAAAATTGTAAGCGTTTTGGCAATAGTGGAGGCGGAAGATTAAAACTATTTTTTACATTTCTGTTGGTGCTCATGATATTAAACTTAATTGAAACATTATTGCTTGTAATATTCTCATCAAAAGTGATTTTAGTTATATAGAATAAAAAAATCTTTTCTGAAAACACTAACATAAAAAAGGAGTGGATATGAAAAGATTTTTTATATTTAGTATCATTTCTGCCATAATACTATCTACATTTTGTGGTATTATGCCAAATGTTGTTTATGCAGCAGATGCAAATGACATAACAAGCAAAAGCGCTGTGTTGATGGATTATGGTTCTAAGGAAATTTTGTTAGAAAAAAATTCGCATGATAAAATGCCTGTTGCAAGTATGGTTAAAATGATGACAATTCTTTTGACGGTTGAAGAAATTGAAAGCGGAAATTTAAGTTTAACTGACATGGTTACAACTTCTGAAAATGCAGCAGGAATGGGTGGCTCGCAAGTTTTCATTGACCCATTTGTTCAGTATAGTGTTGAAGACATGCTTAAAAGTGTGATTGTTGCTTCTGCCAACGATGCAAGTGTGGCACTTGCTGAACATATCTGTGGAAGCGAAGAAGCGTTTGTTAAAAATATGAACAAACGCGCCAAAGAACTTGGAATGGAAGACACAAATTATGTAAACTGCACAGGTTTGCCAGCACCAGAGCAATACTCTTCTGCATATGACAGTGCAATATTACTCAGCCAAGTTTCAGGGCACGACATTTACCACAATTACAGCACAATTTGGATGCAAGATTTAGTTCATCCTTCTGGAAGAAAAACGGGGCTTGTAAACACAAACAGGCTTGTTAGATATTATGAAGGCTGTGATGGTGGAAAAACAGGTTCAACCAATGAGGCAGGTTGTTGTTTGGCCGCAACTGCAAAGCGTGGTGATATGAGGCTTATCAGTGTTGTGGTTGGAGCGAAAGATTCCAAAACAAGATTTAATGAATGTTCAAGTTTGTTTAATTATGGCTTTGCCAACTTTGAAAATGTAGATTTAGTTTCAACCGAAAATTCTTTGGCTGTCTTGCCTGTTTCAAAAGGAAGAGTGAAAGATACCGAAGTGTTTGCAGCAGAAAAATATTCTGCGCTTGTTAAAAAGGGCGAAGATAGTGATTACGAAGTAACTTACAACATGCCTAATTTTGTTAAAGCACCTGTTAAATCTGGTGAAAGAGTGGGCAAGGTTTTGGTTAGCAAAAGTGGAGTAATTGTTAAAGAAATAGATGTTGTTACCAACCAAGATTTAAAAAGCATGACCTACTTTGATGCTTTAAAGAAAATTGGCGAAAAGTGGTAAGATTTTATTAAAACCCGTTGTAAAAGACGGGTTTTTTGTTGGAAATTTTTTTGTGTTTTGATATACTTAATAGGTATGATTTACTATTTGTTTACTCTGCAATTAAGCGGTTGGGAATTTGTGGCATTTATTGTTGCCTATTTTTTGGCTGTCGCTTTTGCATTTTCAGCACATGAGTTTTCACATGCTTTGGTAGCAAATTGGTGTGGCGACCAAACTGCAAAAACCATGGGCAGAATGTCACTTAATCCTTTTAAACATATAGATGGTTATGGACTGTTTTCCTTCTTACTGGTTGGCTTTGGGTGGGCAAAACCAGTGCCAGTAAATCCGCTACATTTTAGAAATTATAAAAAGGGCGTTAGGTTGGTTTCTTCGTCTGGCGTTATTACAAATTTTGTGCTTGCTATTATTTTTAGTTGTATGTATTTTTTTATAGCGCCACTTTTAAATCTTAACAATGTGTTTTTCGAGTTTTTATTTTTCTTTCTTATGATTTCTTCTACTGTAAACTTTTCACTTGCTCTGTTTAATATTTTGCCAATATATCCGCTTGATGGCTTTAACTTTTTATCTTCATTTTTAAAACCTGATAACAAATATTTACAATTTATGTACAGATATGGTAGTATAATTTTGTTAGTAATCATTATTCTTCCGATTTTTGATTTGTTCTATTACTATGTGATAGGCGGTGTTGAAACATTATTTTTCAAACTGTGGGGGCTGTTTTAATGGAAACTAGTGAACAATTAAATTTTTTAGATGATAAAGTTAGGTTTAGGTTGGATAATTTTGAAGGCCCACTTGATTTATTATTGCACCTTATTAAGTCTTCAAAAATGGATATTATGGATGTCAAACTTGCAGACATAACTGAACAATACCTTGATTATATGCAGGATTTGTCATCAGTGGATATGGAAAGGGCAAGCGAATTTATAACAGTTGCAGCCACACTGATTGAAATAAAATCTAAATACTTGCTACCTGTTATGACCGAAGAGGAAGAAGAGGAAGAAGATAGCGAAGCGCTTTTGCTTAGAAGACTTAAAGAATATGAACTTTTTAAAAATATCGGCGCAACCTTGAAAGAGCGTGAAGATGTAAATAAGTTTTATCGTGCCCCTGGCGAAGAAACCGAAAAGGTTAAGATTGTTCTTAAAGATATGGTGCTTGATAAATTGTTAGATGCTTTTGCAGGAATATTGGCAAGAGCGAGCTTAAAACCAAAACAAGCACCAGCGCCTAAAACTGTTGTAAAAGATAGATTTACTGTGGCTGAAAAAATAATTTCAATTCGCAATTATTCTCGTGAACATAAAAGGTTTGATTTTGAAGATTTGTTTGTTGAGGATATGACCAAAAGTGAAATGATAAATGTTTTCTTGGCACTTTTGGAACTTTTAAAGTTGCAAACTGTGAGAGTTGAACAGGCTGGTATATTTAATAAAATACATATCATTGCAAATGAGGAGGAAGCATGAGTATAGATACAAAATACAATTTAAAAGAAGTTGTTAGGGCTGTTCTTTTTGTCGCTGGCGAAGGCGTAGAAAAAGAATATTTGGCAGAAAAACTTGATGTAAGCATGAAAGAACTTGAAAAGGCTGTTTGCGATTTAGAAAATGAATGTTCTGGTGAAAACGGCTTGCATTTGATAAGATTTAAAAATAAAATTCAGCTTGCTTCAAATCCTAATTTCGCAAATTATGTTTCCGATGTTTTAAGCCCAGTTAGAGAAAAATCTCTTACTCGTGCTGCGCTAGAAACTTTGGCTATAATTGCTTATAAACAACCTGTTACCAAACTTGAAATAGAGGATATTAGAAGGGTGAATTGCGATTATGCAACTCAGGCACTTTTAGACCAAAATATGATTGAAATAGTGGGCAGAAAAGATGCAGTTGGCAGGCCTTTGCTTTTTGGAACAACAGAAGAGTTTTTGAAAAGGTTTAACATCAAAGATATCAATGAACTTCCAGATTATGATGAACTCATGGAAAGAATTAAAGTTCTTCATGATGAAGAAGAACCAGAAAATAATTCACTTTTCAAAAATGTAGATGATTTTCAATTTGAAGACGAATTACCTCAACTTGATGAAGGCGAAGAATTTATTTCTGTTAGCGGTGATATAGCAGACGGAGAATAAATTTTTGTTGTGAAAAACAAGTGAAGACAATTTTGTGAGAATAAACCTCGCGCCCCACAACCCCGACCAATTTTGGTCGGGGTTTTTTGCGTGCGTTGCGCACACAAAATCAACCTGCGTCAGCAGGTTAGTGGGGCGCATATTCAAAAACCCAAATATATTCAAGTTGCCAAGCATAAATTAAAATATGAAAATTAAATATTCACGACATATAAGCGTAAGAAAATGCGTAGGCTTGTTTATTTTGGCAGATATTACGGCGCTTATTGTTTTATCGGTGTTTGAAATATGCGGATTTTAAAGAAAATTCCTATTCATCCAACTTTCCTATTGTTGTTTGTTTGGTTTGTGCTAGTTGGTGCTATCGCACAGTTTTTTATTTTATTTGTGGTGGTTTTATTTCATGAGTTAGGACATTTTATAGTTGCTAAAAAATTAGGATATAAGTTGAGCAGTTTTTATCTAGCCCCATATGGTGTTGCATTAAATTACAAAGATGGCAAATTTTTGCCATATGATGAAACAAAAATTGCTCTTGCTGGGCCAATTACAAATTTAGGGTTAAGTTTTCTTTTTGTAGGGCTGTGGTGGCTTTTCCCAACTTTGTATTCATTCACTCATGAAATGGCATCATTCAGTTTATTTCTTGCTATATTCAATTTGCTTCCTGCATATCCGCTTGATGGAGGAAGAGTTTTTGTTAGCGCATTGAGTGAAAAATTGGGAAGAAAAAAAGCCCTTAAAATTTCAATGATTTTAAACATCATATTTTGTATTATATTTTTCTGTGGCTTTGTCATAACATGTTTTGTTAATTATAATCCAACTTTGGCACTTATGGTTGTGTTTTTGCTGGGAGGAATTATGGAAAGCAAGTTTGAAGGTAAGTATGAAGGAGTAAATTTATTTAATAAAAAAATAAAAAACTTTTCTACCGTAAAAAGTTTAGCCGTAAACGAAGATGCCACCTTAGGTGAACTTCTGCGTGCAATTGACACCAGCAAACTTACTCTTTTTTATGTTCTGTATGCAGATGGCAAAACAAGAATTTTAAGTGAAAAAGCAGTGCTTTCACTTTGTATGAAAAATCCTATAACTGTGAAAATAAAAGAGTTGAATTTGTTTTGAGAAAAAATACTCGCTTGATTTAGCGAGTATTTTAATCTATTATGTTATTTTTTCATAACATAATACTATTTATTGCAAATAAGGTAATAGTTTCTCAATGCTGCCTTTTTGATAGTCTTTCAGTCTTTCAAGTATTTCATCAAGTTCTTTTGAAATTCCTTTGTGGTCGGATAAATCTTTAACACAGGTGATGTATCCCATAAAAGAACCTAAAAGCAATAACTCAGCAATTTTTCTGTTGGATTTGTCTGTCATTGTTGACATATTTACACCCATCCACATTCTAACTTTTTCAAACCAGTTGTTGCCTTTAATGCCTTTAATATTTTCGCTTTTTGCAAACAGTTCACATTCCTTTGCCAAAGCCATATAGTCGCTTTGAATTTCTGCAACAACTTTTTTAAAAGCATCGTCTTCAATTTTAGGCAATATGTCCTCGATTGATTGTGTGCCAGCGTTTATGTTTTGATAGATGGCGTTTACATAGTCCATTAAAAGTTCGTCTTTTTGCATTTCATTTTCTCCTTTTCGATTATAGTGTGATCAAAATTATTTTCTATTCATAAGAATACATTTTTTTATTTTTCTCACAATATGGTTATGAAGACATCTACAAAAGTTTTAATTGCTTTTTATATTTTAACTTTAATTCCAGCGCTTGTGTTAGGACAGTATGTTTTTTCTGGCATAATTGCAACTGGGACTGGCTTTATTTTTAATTTTGAAACATTGGGCATTATAGGACTTATACTTTTGGTTATTAACAATATTTTTGGTGGCATTTTATATTTAAGATTTTTAAGAACTTTAAAACTTTCGAAAACCATATTTTTTGCTACTTTGCCACTTAGCATTATTTACGGGATTGGAATGTTTTTTATTGCAGGCAGTGCTATTTTTGATGGAGTGATTTTTGCATCTATTCGTTCGGTGCTCAATATATCTGCGCAAAATGTTTACAATATGATTTTATGGGGAATTTTGTTAACCCTGGTTTATTTTGTTATTTTGTTTTTGATTTATTCTTATGTGTGCCGTCCTGTGCAGAAAATAGAGCAATTTACTAGAAGACTTGGTGATGGCAGAATAGGTGAACAAAAAATTTGGCTTGGGAAATCTAAGCAATTTCAAAATATTGAGGCTTCGCTGGAAAAAATAAATTATAACTACCTAGATAAAGAGGATATGGTTAGGCAAACTGATTTAGAGGCACAAAAATTTATTCCTAGGCAGTTTCTTAAATTTTTAGGGAAAAACTCAATCACTGAACTTGAACTTGGTAATCAAGTTAGGAAAAAAGCCACAATTCTATATTGCGATATTTTGAATTCTTCAAATGCGCCTTCGGCACTGTCGTTAGAAGAAAATTTTAATTTTTTAAATTCTTATTTAAATATAATTTCACCAATTATTAGAAAACATGGTGGTTTTGTTGATAAGTATACTGGCGAAGGAATTTTAGCAGTATTTTCAAGGCCAGAAAGCGCTATGGATTGTGCCATAGCGATAAGCCGTGCTATTGAAATAAAAAATCTTTCACAGAAACATTTGCCTAATATTGATGCCAGAATTAGCATACATACCCAAGAAGTGGTTTTTGGTATTGTAGGTGAAGAAGCAAGAATGAGCCCAACAATCATAAGTGATGATGGAAATATTTCAAATAAACTTGAAGAAATAAATAAGTTTATGGGAACAAAAATAATTTTTACAAAACAGTCTTTGAATGATATGCCAGTGAAATATAAGTTCTCATACAGATTTATTGGTTCTATAAACGCTCCTAATCAAGACGCTTGTTATATTTTTGAATGTTTGGAAGTTTATCCAAGAAAAAAAAGAGAGCGCTTAATTGCGCTTAAAAATAAATTTGAAGAAGGTGTTAGACTTTACAACAACGCAGACTATTATAACGCAAGAAAAAGATTTAAAGAGGTGCTTAGTTATGTCAGCGATGACAAACCTTCCTATGTTTATTTTAACAAGGCTTGCGATAGACTTGATATTTCTTGACAAACAAGCAAATTTATCGTAAACTTTTAACATGGATTTTAAAGGCAGACAAACACAAAAATGTCCTCGTTGTGGGGGTAAGGCACTTATAAATCAAACCAAATGCCCAGACTGTGGGCTGGTTTTTTCAAAACTTGAATATGCAACTAACAAAGCCGCTGCCGAAAGATACAAAAATGGTGAGCGCAATGCAATTGTTTTTGTGAAAAAAACACCAATAGATTTAAAAAGGTGGAAACTTATTGTTTATGGCACTTTGCTAGGACTTTTTGGCGCACAATATTTTTATACTCGCAGGTGGTGGTGGGGCATTTTTTATCTTTTAGGCTTTATACTGCTTTCAGTTTGTGTAATTTTTAATGGACCAATTATTAGTGTGGCAAATGGTGCACTTATGGATGTGCTTGCATTCTTTGTTGGTATTTATGGCATTTGTTGGATTTTTGACATTGTGAGAATTTGTTTCGGCAGGTTTAAAATTCCAGTTTCGTTGCCAAAGCACGAGGCAGAAGTAGTTGAGTTAAGAAAGGGGAATAAATGAGAGTAGTTGTTGGCATAAGTGGTGGTGTTGACAGTTCTGTTGCTGCATACCTGTTAAAACAGCAAGGGCATGAAGTGATTGGGCTATTTATGGTGAATTGGGAAGAGCAAGATGGCACATGCACTGCTGAAAGTGATTTTGAAGATGTGAAAAGGGTTTGCAATAAAATTGGAATTCCTTATTTTTCTGTAAACTACTCCAAACAATATTATGAAAGGGTTTTTAAGCACTTTTTGGAAGAATACAAAAAGGGCAGAACACCTAACCCTGATGTTTTGTGCAATCGAGAAATAAAATTTGGGCCTTTTTTAGAAAAGGCAAAAGCGCTTGGCGCAGATATGATTGCAACTGGTCATTACGCTAAGAAGATTGAAAAAGACGGTAAATTTTATTTATGCAAAGCACATGATTTAAACAAAGACCAGTCCTATTTTTTAAATCAACTTTCACAAGCACAACTTTCAAGTGTAATATTTCCTCTTGAAAACATTGATAAACCACAGGTGAGAAAAATTGCCGCCGAACTTGGTCTTTCAACCGCTGAGAAAAAGGATTCAACAGGCATATGTTTTATTGGCGAAAGAAATTTCAAAAACTTTCTTAAAGGGTATTTGCCCGCTCAGCCTGGCGAAATTGTTGATTTAGAAGGTAATGTAGTAGGGAAACATGACGGACTTATGTATTACACTTTGGGGCAACGACGAGGGTTAAACATTGGTGGTAAAAAAGGTGGAAATGGTGAAAGGTGGTTTGTAATAAAAAAAGACCTTGAAAAAAATCACTTGGTTGTTTCCCAGGGCGAAGAAGAAGAGTTGTTTTCAAATGGATTGTTGGCGAGTGAGTTTAATTGGATCCCAGAGCCACCACAGAGTCAAAAATTTGAATGTTTTGCTAAGTTTAGATATCGTCAACCTGACCAAAAAGTTTGCGTAACGCAAATTGATAAAACACATATCAAGGTTGATTTTGCTGAAAAACAAAGGGCAATTACACCTGGTCAGTATGTTGTTTTGTATGATGAAAATGGTGTATGCTATGGCGGTGGCGTTATTGATGAAGCATATTGACAAAAACAATTTTTTGAGTTACAATGTCTCACGGAGGATAATAAATGAGAACAGAAGAAGTAATTGATCAATTAAACACTGCTTATGCAAATTATTGTGATGCCGTTGAGGAGTTTTGTGATTATACAAATGACAAAAGCAAGTGGCTTAGGCACTACTTAAATTCACATGTTAAAGAAGCGTTCTTTGATATCCATGACTCATACAGTGCACAAGAATCATATGCACAGTTGAAAGCGTTTAAAAAAAGATATAAAGGCAATTGCACAGTTATTGAAGAAAACATGGATAGAATTTTAAGCGATAATGCAAGTGCAGAAGCCAATGAGTATTACATGAATGTGATGGATAAAAAACAAGAAGTTTTATCAGAGATTGAAGACGCTTTTCTTCCTTATGGCGCTTTGGCAAGACAAGAAAGAATTATGTGTAGAGAATAATTTTAAATTCGTTTGTTTATAAATTAAAAATGTGTTAATATTGTACATATAAGGAGAAAACAAATGAAAGATAAAATTAAGGAACATGTTGAGATAGATATAAATTTTATTGAAAATTATTTTGAAGAATATAAACTTAACGTATCTGATTTTTTAGGTTTGTATACTGATTATAAAGAAGTTGAAAAGTTGTTGCAAGTTGTTGACGAGCAACAGTTAAAATTGCCTTCAAGCGAGTCAAAACGCTTTAATAGTGAACTACGAATCTCTAAAAATCATTTCGAAAAAATTTCTTCAATTATAACGCCTCAACTTAATGCTTTATACAGACAAAGCGAAAGAGAGGGTGCATCTGAATTGTTAAATGATTCATTAAAAAATGATTTGGCAATTAAAGGTGCTTTTGAAAGTATGCTGACTTATACAAAACAGCAAACTCATAAAAAAGAGAGAAAACAAGTTTTGGGTGAATGAAAAATGCTTTAATAAGCATTTTTTTATTGACAAAAGTTTAAGTTTTTGTTAAATTTAAAGGCATGCAGAGGTGTCAGAGCGGTCTAATGTGCACGCTTGGAAAGCGTGTGTGGTTAACAGCCACCTCGGGTTCGAATCCCGACCTCTGCGCCATTTTTTTATAAAACAGTTTTTTTATTTTTTTATTATCTGAAATGTCGATATTTCTATAAAATTATGTAAATAATTTGATATATTTTATAGTTATATGCTATAATTATCTAGTAGTAAAATTTAATAAAGAGGGTGTTATGATAATAAAATTTTCAAGTGATTCAACATGTGATATGCCAAAGCAATTTATTAAAGAATTTGATGTTTCAATTTTTCCACTTATTGTTACATTGGGCGAAAACGAATATCTTGATGGTGTAAATGTTCAACCTGATGACCTTTACTCATATGTTAATGAATCTGGCAACTTGCCTAAAACTGCCGCAAGAAGCATTGAAGATTTTAAAGAATATTTTCTTAAACTTTTAAAAAAATGTGATGTTGTTATTCATTGCGGCATTGGTTCAAAACTTTCGGCTTGCTATCAAAATGCTTGCTCTGCCGCCAGAGAGATTGGAGAAGATAAAGTAATAATTGTTGATAGCAAGGCTTTATCTGTTGGAAGTTCACTTGTTATTTTAAGTGGTGCAAGCGCTTATAGAAGTGGTGCATCTTTACAAGAAATTGTTGAGAATATGAAAAATGCCGCAGATAATGTTCAATCTTCATTCATGGTTGATAGATTAGATTATTTGCATAAGGGCGGAAGAGTTTCAAAGTTCACATTTTCTGTCGCTACTTTTCTTAGAATTAAGCCTCGCTTGGAAGTTATCGAAGGTAAACTGATAAATACAGGCAAAGAAGTTGGACCATATAAATCTGTTGTAATTAAATATGTTGATTCAATTTTGAAAAAATACGACAAACCTAGAAAAGATTTATGTATCGTTTGCCATACAAAAATGGATAAAGCAATTGTAGATAAAGTTGTTGATTATGTTAAGTCTAAAAATATTTTTGACAATGTCGTAGAATGTCATGCTGGCAGTGTTATTACAAGCCATTGCGGTGAAGGAACTTTGGGAATTTTATATATTAATGATGGTGAAAATTAAAGATAAAAGGCTGAATAGAGCCTTTTTTCTTTTGTTAGAATTTAATTTTATGTTAAAATAAAATGAGGTGAGTTATGGATTGTATTTTTTGCAAAATAATTAAAGGTGATATTCCTTGCTATAAAATTTACGAAGATGATGATGTTTTGGCTATGTTAGATATTGCCAATGATGTTGAAGGGCACACTCTTGTTCTTCCTAAAAAACATGTGACAGATTTAAATGACTCCGATGAAGAAACTTTTGATAAAGTTATGAATGTTACAAAGCGCATATCAGACCATTATCTAGATTTGGGTTTTGAAGGTGTGAATGTTGTGATTAACAGTAAAAGTGCTGCAGGACAAGAAGTTAAGCATTTGCATGCGCATATTTTCCCAAGGCGAAGCGGTGATGAAGTTAAAATTCAACTGGTTAAGCCTGATAAAAATTTTTCGCTTGAAGAAGTGGCTAAAAAGTTGAGGTTAAACTGATTTGAAAACGGTTACATTATACACAGATGGTGCCTGCTCAGGCAATCCTGGTAAAGGTGGTTGGGCGGCTATTTTGCAGAGCGGGGGACATGAAAAAGTTCTTTCAGGTGGTGAAAGCGAAACTACAAACAATCGTATGGAACTTATGGGCGTAATTTCGGGTTTGGAGGCTTTAAATCAGTCCTGCAATGTTAATATATACAGTGATTCGGCATATGTTGTCAACGCTTTTTTACAGGATTGGATTAGTTATTGGTTGATGAGTGGTTGGAAAACAAAAGGGAAAAAACCTGTTCAAAATGTTGAATTGTGGAAAAGATTGTTAGATGTTTGTTCAAAACATCAAATTACATGGCATAAAGTTAAGGGACATGCTGACAACGAACTTAACAATAGGTGCGATATGATTGCAAGAGAAGAGATTCAAAAATTGTCATAATGGGGGGGCGGAAAAATTTTTCAAGCCACACGGCTTGAAAAATGCCATGCCTTTTGGCATGGCAAAATTGCTGTGCAATTTTATTTTCCGCCCTTAGTCGGTGTTCACCAAATTTTCATAAACGAATTCGTAAACATTTGGGGCTTGACGCTTCCATTTTTTATCTGCTTCGATAGCACTTTGTCTTGAAGGGGCTTTAATTTTAATTTCAAACATAGGCGATGGAATCATAGGTTCATAAATTCTTAGTGTAACGGTGTAAGAGCCGTCTTCATTTTTAACATATGTTGAAGTGTATTCCTGCGAAGTTTTAACTGAAAGTTTGTTGGTTTTGACATATTCAGTCATTCTTTCTCTAAGCGAGTAAGGCACTCTGGTGTAAAGTTGCGCTAAACAATCTCTGCCTGCGTAAGTTATTGAATAAAGTTCATCATTTTCAGCGTTTTCAGTTTTATAGATAAATCCGCTGTCGTTTAATTCGGATATAATCGATACACAATCCATATAACTTATCCAGTCGTTTTCAATCGAACAAATGTCTAAAATGGAGTTTTTTGTTAGCGGTATTTCCATTTTTTCCATAAAAAAAAGCAAAGTGAGTTTAAGCCTAACTTTTTCTTCGTTGTTTATTTCATTTGAAATCAGATTTTCCATGACTAAATAATATCAGTTTTTTCATAATATTGCAAATTTTTTATTGTTTTTTTTATTATATATGCTAAAATATATTCGAGGAAATTATGGAAAATATAGACGAAGCGTTAAATTTAATAGAATTATGTGATGAACTTATGTCCACTAAAATTTTATTTGCAAATAAAAAGATAGATAAAATTTTGGAGGCTATTGCAATATCACCAAACATTTACGAACTGCTTTCTGAATGCATGAACCAGTTTAATAAAGAAAAAGAGTTTGACAAGGCTTTCACAAAAGACGCAACTGGGAAAAAGATTTTTAATATGCCAAAAGAGGAATATAAGATTTTGGCATTGGTTTTTTGTTTGCTTGCAGACATTGGTAATGGCAAAATAAGTTTTGATGATTTGATTGCCACATATTTTGCTGACGAAAACGGCAGACTTGATCCAAGCGCTTTTATGAACAGCGTTATTAAACCTTTTAGAGATTTAATTGCAGATGCTTTTCAAGTTAAAACTGAAAACGAAGAGGAAGAAGTAGAGCAAATGACGCCTGAGAAACTTGAAGAACTTACGCCTGAGCAACGATTAAAAATTGTGCCTTTTCCTATTGAAAGAAGTTCAAATTATTTAAAAGATCCCGAAAATGTTTGCAAAACTTTTGTGCTTGCAAAAGACACTGCTATTGAAATGGTGGAAAGATTAAGCGAGGAAAGGGTAAATGAACAAACCGAAGATGTGAACTTCATGTTGCACTGCGTTATAATTGCTTGTATGGAACAAGATTTTGACTTATTAAATGGAATAGTATGTGGTTTAAAATATGCAACAAGAGGAATCAAACCTTTAAAATATTTGATGCGTGAATTAGATGAAATTGTTAGAACTCAAATAAATCGTGAGCAGTTTAGATAGCCAGTGCTAAAACTGCGGTTAAACCGGCAGAAATAATGCCTTGCGAAAGTTTTTGAACTGAGAACAGCCAAGTTGGCATTCTCAGTTTTTTTAACATTGCTTTGGATTGCAAAATTGTTGATATGCCACCAAAACTTATCAAAAAACTACAAATTATTGCTGCGGGGTATAAGGATAGGTTGCTTGCATCTATACAACCCCGTGTTAATTCCACAATTCCTTCAAAAAGCGGAATTAAGAGCTCGGGCAAAATTGAAAATAGTGGACTTAGTGCTTCAATTATAATGAAAAACAAACAAATAATTGCGCCAACACTTAGAATCCCTTGCACCGCAATCAGAACAACATCGCCAAAAGTGGCTGGCTGAGATTTTGTTATGTTTATTTGCTGTTCGGGCTGGTTTTTTGCGTTTATTTTTCGGTAAAAAAGCCCGTTGATTAAGGCGCTTAAAACATGGGAAACAAACAAAATTGCGCCCATGGCAGGACTTTTAAGTAGCAAACATCCAACTGTGCCTATGATAAACATTGGTCCTGAATTAGAGCAAAAACTGCTCATTCGGTAAGCCTCTGAAAGATTTATTTTTCCGCTTTCATAAAGTTCGCTTGTCATTTTAGAACCAACAGGATAGCCCGCAAGAATGCTCATTAAAAAAACATATCCAGCAGAGGAGTTTGTCCCATATAAAACTTTAAAAGGCTTTGAAAAAGGCTTGGTTAATTTTTCAACCTCTCCAAGTTCAATAATTAAGCGAGAAATAATCATAAATGGCAATACGCAAGGTAAAACATTGAACGCCCAAGCGGAAATTCCGTCTAATCCCGCTTGTATATATTTTTGTGGAGAAGTGGCAATTAAGCATATGAGTAAAAATAAAAAAAGTGTTAAATATAAATTAAATTTTTTCAAAAACACCTCGAAACCATTTGACAGAACTTCGACAATTTATATATACTAAAAATGTCTTAATAAAAGAATAATTAAATAATTTTAGTTTAAAAGGACAACCTTTTATGTTTGATATAAAACAACTTTTTGCAAGGGCGAAAGCAAGAAATAAAACAATAATTTTCCCAGAGGCTGGGTTCAGCGACCGCACAATCGAAGCGGTTAAATTTTTGAAGAAAAAAAATATTTGCAATGTTATTTTAGTTGGAGATGAAAGCAGTTTAGTAATACGCGATAAATCTCTTTTAAACTTTACAATTTTAAATCCAAAAACATATGCATACAAAAACAAACTTATTAAACATCTTTACTTAAAAAGGAAAGATAAAGGATTAAGTTTGGAGCAAGCAGAGGCGTTGGTGCAGGACCCATATTATTTTGCTACATTACTTGTTGATTTAGATGTGGCCGATGGCATGGTGGCAGGCGCAGAGTGTCCAACCGCAGATACATTAAGGCCGGCTTTGCAAATTATAAAAACTTCAAAAAAAGATATTAAAGCCTCATCATGCTTTTTGATGTTTGGTAAAAATAAATTCTTAAATAATAGAACGCTTCTTTTGTCAGACTGTGGCTTAAATGAAAACCCGACAGCACAAGAACTTGTAACAATTGCAAACCAAACCGTTGATAGTGCAAAACAGTTTGGAATAGATGAAATGAATGTGGCGTTTTTGTCATATTCATCAAAGGGCAGTGCAAAAAGCGAGATGACTGAAAAGGTTAGAATTGCTGCAAGCAAGTTTTCCCGTCCAGCAGTTGTCAGTGATGGCGAACTGCAAATAGACGCTGCTCTTAATCCAAGTGTGGCAAAAATCAAGGTGCCAAACAGTCCGTTGCAAGGCAATGCCAACATTTTGATTTTCCCAGATTTAAATTCTGGAAATATATGTTATAAAGCGATTCAAATGTTTGGCGGGGTTAATGCTATTGGCCCAATAGTTCAAGGTTTGAAAAAACCAGTTAACGACCTTTCTAGGGGTTGTAGCGTAGAAGATATTATAATTTTAAGCGCAATAACAGCGCTTCAAGCAAAGGAGACAAAATGAAAATACTTATTATAAATGCAGGAAGTTCTTCAATAAAATTTCAACTTTTTGAAATGAAAGATGAAAGTGTAATTGCAAAAGGAACGTGTCAAATGATAGGGCTTGCAGACCCGTTTATTGAATATAAAGCAAAAGGCAAAGAGATTGTTAAACATCTTCCAATGAAAGACCATACACAAGCCTTGCAAGTTGTTTTAGACATGCTGTCTAAAAGCGAACTTAAAGTGGTTGATTCTTTCGATGAAATCTCAGCAGTAGGGCACAGATGTGTGCAAGGTGGTTGGCTTTACAGCGAAAGCGTTCTTATAACCGATGAAGTTATTGAAAATCTTAAACAAACAAAAGATATTTCACCACTTCATGCCGAAGCAAATATTGCAGGTATGGTTGGTTGCAGAAAAGTAATGCCAAACACACCACAGGTTGTTGTGTTTGATACTGCATTCCATTCAACTATGCCTGAAAAAGCATTTATGTATGGAATAAAATACGAAGACTATCAGAAATATCACATTAGAAAATATGGGTTTCATGGCACAAGCCATAGGTTTATCTTAGGCGAAACAGCAAAAGTTTTAGGCAAAAACCCAAAAGACATTAAAATCATTTCTTGCCATATTGGAAATGGTTCGTCAATAACTGCAATAAAAGATGGAAAAAGCATAGACACAACAATGGGCTTTACTCCGCTTGAAGGTGTTATGATGGGGTCTCGCTCTGGTGATATCGACCCGACAGTAGTATCATTTTTGGCAACAAAGAAAAATAAATCTGCTGGGGAAATAGTGAACTATCTCAACAAAGAAGGTGGAGTACTTGGAATTTCAGGCGTTTCAAGTGATATGAGAGAACTTGGCAATGCAATCAAACAGGGCAACGAGCGCGCAAAACTTGCATTTGACATGTATTGTTACAGAATAGTTAAACATGTTGGTGCAATGCTGGCTGTGCTTGGTGGTGCAGATGCAATTGTGTTTACAGCAGGCGTAGGTGAGAACGATGAAGCCGTGCGTGAAGAAATACTCAAAAATTTAGCATATGCAGGTGTAGACTTTGATGTAGAGAAGAACAGAAATCTTCCAAGGGGAACTGTTGAAGAACTTTCAACTGCTAAATCTAAAATTAAAGTTTACAGAATTCCAACTAATGAAGAACTTTTAATTGCAAGAGATACAAAACAGATTGCTAATTTAAAAGACTAAATTGTTAAATTTGCTTGACAAATCAACGGTAAATAAATATAATTGAAAAGAATGTTTAATTTTTAAGGAGGAAATCATGGCTGTTCCAAAGGGTAAAGTTTCAAAAGCAAGAAGAAATTCAAGAAATTCCGCTAATTTTAAGGCTACGGCTCCAACACTTGTTGAGTGCCCACAATGCCACGAATTAAAAGCACCTCATACTGCTTGCAAAAAATGCGGAACATATAAAAACCAAACTGTGATTGAAGTTGAAAAAAAGAAAAATAAGTAAACATAATACTATATGCTAGGGGTTTTATGACATAAATTATACTACATATTGTTTTATTTGACTAATATTTTCAAAAATTTTGATTTTTAAAATAAGTAAAAATTGCTTTACTTATTTTTTTTATTTTGTTAGACTATTTGTTGTTTAATAAATATATTTAGAGGTAAACATGAAAATTGCCATAGATGCTTTTGGTGGTGATAATGCGCCAAGTGAAATTATTGAGGGTGTGCTTTTGGGTGCGCAAAAACACCCCGAGGCTGAGTTTATTCTTTGTGGAGATGAAGAAAAAATTAGGGAAGTGCTGAATGGAAGGGAAAGCGAAAAGATAAGTATTTTGCATGCTCCTGATATTATCACCAACGACGATGTGCCGACAGAGGCTATTAGAAAAAAAGAAAATTCGTCTTTGGTTAAAGCGTTTGACCTTTTAAAAGAAAATGACGATGTTATTGCTATGGTGTCGGCTGGTTCAACTGGCGCAATTTTAACTGGCGCAATAATGAAAATTGGCAGAATTAAAGGCATTTCACGCCCTGCGCTTGCTCCAGTTTTGCCAACTAAACTTGCAAATAAAGATGTTTTGCTGATAGATAGCGGAGCAAATGTTGACTGTAAGCCAATAAATCTTCAACATTTTGCTTTAATGGGAAGTGCCTATTATTCGATTTTATACGGGGTAGAAAATCCACGAGTTGGCTTACTTTCAAACGGAACCGAAGCACATAAAGGAAATGAACTGACAAAAGAGGCATTTCCGCTTATAAAAAGTGCTCCTGTAAACTTTATAGGAAATGTTGAAGCAAGAGAGTATATGTCGGGCAATGTTGATGTAATGGTTGCAGAAGGGTTTGCTGGAAATGTTCTTTTAAAGGCATCAGAAGGGGCTGTTTTAGCCGTGCTTTCTTTATTGAAAAACTCCATTAAATCACATATTTCAAGTAAAATTGGCGCACTTTTTATGTCAAAAACTTTTAAAGAATTGAAAGGAAGAATGGATGTTTTGGGCAAGCATGGCGGGTCGCCTTTCTTGGGCTGTAAAAAAATTGTTATGAAAAACCATGGCTCTTCTAATAGAAACAACATTGCTTCTTCTATTGACCAAGCAATTTTGCTTTATGAAAATAAACTTATAGAAAAAATTGAAAAGGCGTTGGAGGTGGTTAGTGCAAACAACGCTTGAAGAAAAATTGAAGGTGAAGTTTAAAAATCAGGCGTTGCTTACAAGGGCAGTTACTCACGCCTCGAAATCACCTAATAATTACGAGAGATTGGAATTTTTGGGAGATAGTATATTAGACTTCTTGGTTGGAGATTATCTGTTCAAAAATTCGGACAAAGATGAAGGATTTTTAACTGTTGTAAGAAGTCATTTTGTTTCAGAAAGTTATCTTTGCAAAGTTTTTGATAAACTTAATTTGGCTGGCGAAATCATTAAAGGCAAAAGTATGGGTGGACAGTTGCCAAAAGCGGTAAAAGCGGATATAATTGAAGCGATTATTGCGGCAATTTATCTCGATAGTTCCCTTGAAGAAGCAAAGAGATTTATCGAGAGAAATTTTGAACTTGAAACTTTTGATAAAATTAAAGACACCAATTATAAAAGTAAACTTCAAGAACTTGTTCAGGCAGGGTTTAAGTGTGCAATGAAGTATGATACTTATAAGTCAGATAATGGTTTCATCTCAAATTTTTATATGGATGAAGATTTGATTGCCACAGGTGAAGGAGCAGATAAAACTTCGGCAGAGCAAAACTGTGCAAAACAAGCAATATCAATTTTATTCAAAGAAGAAATTTAAACAAAGGGAAAAACAATGATTTTAAAAAAGATTGAAATGGCGGGATTTAAATCATTCGCCGACAAAACAGTTATCGATTTTAGCGATGGGTTCACTGCTATTGTAGGGCCAAACGGTTGCGGTAAAAGTAATGTAGCAGATGCAATTCGTTGGGTTCTTGGTGAGCAAAAAGTTAAAGACCTTCGTGCTGACAGCATGCAAGATGTTATTTTTAACGGAACTGAGAAAAGAAAAAGCCTTTCTTATTGTGAAGTGTCGCTTCATTTCGACAACTCAACTAGATATTTTGATTTCGATTATGACGAACTTATCATCACTAGAAAACTTTATCGCTCTGGTGAAAGTGAGTATTTGATCAACCGAAACACCTGCTTGTTAAGGGATATTAACAACCTTTTATACAACAGCGGTCTTGGTAAAAGCGGTTATTCTATTATTGGTCAGGGCAAAATCACTGAAATCGTGGAAAGCAAGCCAGAAAGCAGGCGTGCTATGTTTGAAGACGCAGCAGGAATTGCAAAATATAAAAAAGAAAAAACCGATGCTGAAAGAAAACTTGAACAAGCAAGACAGAATCTAGATAGGGTTGGCGATATAATTCAAGAAATTGAAAGGCAAATGGGGCCACTTAAAAAACAAGCCGAAAATGCAAAAAAATATTTGGATTATAAAGCCCAACTTAAAGATTTAGAAGTAAATGCATATATTTACCAATTTGAAAATGCAAACGAGTTTAAAGATAGAATTCGTGAAAAATTAAGAGCAATTAACGAAGAACTGGCGCTTAGAGATGGCGAGTTAAAAAATGCGAGCGATGCATATGACGAGGCAATGGATAAACTTTCCAATTTTGATAAAACTCTTTCACAAATCAATTCTCAAATTTTGGAATTGACGGTAAGTTTAGAGAAGCAGGAAGGTGAAACCAAAGTTGCCCGTGAGCGTATTTTGTATACTCAGAAAGAAAACGACAGGCTTAATCTTGATGCCACCAACGCACAAAAGATTTTAGAGGCAGCAACTTCTCAGCGTGAAAACAAAACTCTGGATTTGCAAAGTTTGGAAGAAAAACTTTCTTCTTTGGAAAAGAGTTTTGATGAACTATCGCAAAGTTATAATAATGCTGCAAAACAACTTGAAATAAGTGAAATTGAAGCAGGACAATCTCAAAAAGAATTTATACAAACTTTGGGTACTTTGTCAGATGTTAAAAGTTCCATATCTAAACTTTCTGCTGAAAAGCAACTTTTGTCATCAAGTTTGGAAAATTTGACAAAACAATATCAAGAAGAACAAGGCAAAAAACAAGAAGTTGAAAAAAATGTTGCCCTTTTAGAAGCCGAAATCTCTGCAAAACAGTGCAAAGCAAGTGCTCTTGAAAAGGATAGAGGCGAACTTGCCGGCAAGGTTAGTTTATTGCAAAGAAAACTTCAAGATTTTGAAGGTGGTAAACAAAATAAAAACACCGAATTAAAAGTTTATGAAAACAGATTGAAACTTCTTACTGAAATGCAGGCAGAGTTTGAAGGTTATAACTACGCTGTCAAGAAATTGCTTAAACTTGCAACTCAAAATGAGGCACTTTCTAAACATATTGTGGGAGTGGTTGCTTCGCTTATTAAAGTGCCTGAAAAATTTGAAACTGCAATTGAAGTAGCATTAGGCTCTTCGGTTCAAAACATTGTTACATATGATGAAAACGGCGCAAAACAACTGGTTGAATTTTTAAAGACAAATAATTTTGGCAGAGCAACATTTCTTCCAATTTCTTCTATGAAAAGAAGAAGCATAGATGTTGGCAGAATTAAAAACGAAAAAGGTTTTGTCGGCGTTGCAAACGAACTAATTTCGTTTGATAAAAAAATTGATAATGTTGTTTCTGGCTTGCTGGGCGGAACAGTGATTGTGGAAAGGCTTATTGATGCCATTGAAATTTCTAAGAAAACGGGCTATGCGTTTAAAATTGTTTCGCTTGACGGTGATGTAATCAACCCTCAGGGTTCTATTACAGGTGGTAGCAGAAAAAGTGAAGCCGTTGGCATAATGAGCAGAGAAAGAGAAATTGAAACTTTGAAAAAACAAATTGAAGAACTTTCTTCTTTCTTGAAAAATGCTGAAACGCAAAAGAAACTTCTAGAAGAAGAGTTTAAACTTGAAAGAGATAAATTTGATGCTACATCATCAAACTTATCAACTTTGAGCATTGAACTTTCAACTCTTAAAACTAAATTGGAAGCACAAAAACAGGCTTTGGCAGAGATTGATGACGACATCAATGTTCTGGAAATGGAGAAACAATCGGTTGCAAACAACTTGGAACTTGTTGGTGCAGAATTCGAAAAATCTTCACGCTTGCAAAGCGCATTGAGCGGAAACGAAACCGATGTTAATGCAGTTATGGAAGAAAGACGCGCCGAAGCAGAAAACCTTAGAAAACAACGAGAGCAAATAAGTGCCAACTTAACTGCTGTTAGAGTTGAAATTGCTTCTACAAAAGCCAATGTTTCATCTGTTAAGGCTGAAATTTTAAGGCTTGAAAATGAAATTGGCGCACAGAATGAAAATTTGCATTTGATAAGTCAACATATTCAGGATAATGAGGCGTTTATTGAAAATGCAGAACAAATGATAAAGCAAAAATTGCAAGCAGCGCCAGCCAGTGAGGCTAAACTTCAACTTCAATTGCTCACTCAAAGACAAAAACAAACCGAAGATGAAAAAACAAGCATATCAGTAAAAATCAGAAATCTAGATGCACAAAAAACCACTCTTATGGAACAAATTAGTGCTGTAAACGATAAAAAGTTTAGAGAAGAAATGAACCTTTCGAAAGTGGACACTGATATTGAAACAATGCAGGAGCGCATCTACGAAGAATATTCTCTTTCTTACGATGATTGCTTGGAGATGAGAAGACCAGACTTTGACATAAAATTTGCTATGCCTGAAATCGCAAAAATCAAAAAGGCAATCAATGCTCTCGGTCCAATCAATGTTAACGCTATTGAAGATTGCTCAGCGTTACTTGATAGATACAACACTCTTTCATCTCAGTCTGATGACCTTAAAAAAGCAGAAGAAGACTTAACCAAGATTATTAAAGACCTTTCTTCAATCATGGTTGAAAAGTTTACAAGCGAACTTGATAAAATTAACGATAGTTTTAAAATCACATTTAGAGAGTTGTTTGGTGGCGGTAACGCTAAACTTGAACTTGTTGACCCAGAAAATCCGCTTGAAAGTGGGGTAGAAATTTTTGTTCAACCTCCTGGAAAGAAAATTCAAAACATGTCGCTTTATTCAGGCGGTGAAAAATCTTTAACAGCAATGGCTTTGATTTTTGCTATTTTGCGTATTAAACCACTGCCTTTCTGTTTGTTCGACGAAGTAGAAGCCGCTCTTGACGATAGTAACGTTGAAATTGTGGATAAATATCTTAAAAAACTTTCAGACACAACCCAGTTTATACTTATTACCCACAAAAAACCTACTATGGAGTATGCAGAATCGTTATTTGGGGTAACAATGGAAGAAAAAGGTGTGTCTAAAATAGTTTCAGTTAAACTTTCAGACGCAATTAGACAAGCAGAGGTGGAAAATGGGGCTGTTTAAAAAATTTGCTAATGCTCTTAAAAAAACTCGTGAGGCATTCGCTAGAAAATTTGACGCTATTTTAAGTCATGGCGAACTTGATGACGATTTTTACGACGAACTTACAGATATTTTAATTTCATGCGATATGGGGGTTAAAACATCTATTGAGATTGTTGAAGAATTAAGGCTTTATGCAAGAAAAAATAAAATCAGAACCGCAGAAGAAGTTAAGGTTGCGCTTAAAAAAATTTTAACAGAACAGTTAGAAAATGCACCGAAAATAGAAATTTCCTATCCACTAATAATCACAATTATTGGCGTAAATGGAGTTGGTAAAACCACTACAATAGGCAAACTTGCAAAGTATTTTTCACAGCAGAAAAAATCGGTTACACTTGTTGCTGGTGATACTTTTAGGGCTGCCGCAAGCGAGCAATTGTCACTTTGGGCAGAAAGATCTAAAACAAGAATTATTAAGCATGCTGAGGGCGCTGATGCAGCCGCAGTTGTTTACGATGGCATTGCATCAGCAAAAGCCAAAGGAACAGATGTGCTTATTGTTGACACAGCAGGAAGGTTGCACACAAAATCAAACCTTATGGAAGAACTTAAAAAAATAAATAAGGTTATTGATAGAGAATATCCACAGGCACAAAGGCTTTCATTGATTGTTTTAGATGCAACAACTGGACAAAATGCTTTAAATCAAATTACTGCGTTTAACGAATATGTGCCTATTGACGGCATAATTTTAACAAAACTTGATGGCACAGCGAAAGGTGGTGTTGCCATTGCTATTGAAAAAGATTTAAACAAACCTGTTGTTTTTGTGGGGACAGGCGAAGGAATTGACGACATAGATTTGTTTGATGCAAAAAGTTTTGTAGACGACTTGTTTTAAATAAAAAAATGTGTCCAAGCAAAAATCGGTAAATTTCGACATATATATTTGCTTATAGGAGAAATATTGTGTTTGAAAGTTTACCGCTTTTTTTAAGCAAATTAAGGTGTTTTACAGCATTTGTAAATAATACAGAGTGTTTCCCAAAACCTCTTTCAAAAGAAAAAGAGCGTGCGCTTTTGGTTGCTTATCACGAAAAAGGCGATATGCGTGCAAGAAGCGAACTGATAAACCACAATTTAAGGCTGGTTTCGCACATTGTAAAAAAATATGCTGGCTCAGTAACAATAGAGGTTGATGATTTAATTTCAGTTGGCGCTATTGGTCTTATTAAAGCCATAGATAGTTTTAAATATGAAAAAGGTGCGGCGCTTGCCACCTATGCTTCAAAATGCATTGACAACGAAATTTTGATGCTTATAAGAATGAACAAAAAGCATAAAGATACTATTTCGCTTTCAAGTAAATTTGCCTCTGATAAAGAAGGGAATGAAGTGCTTTTAATGGATATTTTAGAAAGTGATGAAGACGAAGTTGAAAATGCCGTATCTTCAAGTTTTATCATGGAAAAAATTAACGATTCGGTTAATAAACATCTTTCACCAAGAGAAAAGGAAATTCTAACTAAACGATATGGTTTAAATGGCGAAAAAGTTTACACCCAAAAAGAACTTGCAAAAAAACTTGGCATATCCAGAAGTTATGTTTCAAGAATAGAAGCAAAGGCTCTCGACTTAATTAAAGACGATATTGCAAAAAATTATTATGATAAAACATAAAAAGCGCTTGCAATATCAAAAATTTTATTGTATTCTTAAATTAAGTATAAGGGTTTTAGGGGTGAGCATATGGAAAAGGAGAAGTTCTATTTTATTGTAAACAGACTTATTCTTCCTCTTTTTACAGGCTCTTTTTTAGTTGGTGAAGAAGAATCCAGTACTCGTGAATCAGAAGTCGCACTTGGAAAACAAAACTCACTGTTGATTAAACCTAATAAAACGGCTGATTACAGGCTTATTTTAAAGCGTGGCAGAGCATTTCAGCCTTTTGAAATTTACTTGCTTAAAAATATTATTAAAGAAATAAATGCGATAAATGAAGTTGCTCTTTTGGACCCAAACTATGAAATGACGCTTTTAGATAAAGCCATTGAAAAGGCGGTGTGTGATAGTGTGGCACTAACTGCTTCATCTACTATGCTTGGTTTAGTAACTGCCTTAAATTATTGGAGCGAAAGAACATACGAAGGCAAAAAAATAAATTTTGGTATTATCCTAAATTTATCTGATAGCAATGAAGAAAATACATTACATTTTACCAATATGCTTTCAAGTGACTTTTTTGCTTTGCTGTCAGATGGTAAAAATTCTTTTGTAGAATTCAACCGTGATGGTTACTTAATGGGTTATGTTACGCTTGGTAAAGTAAGAAATTATTCGTTTATTGCTCCTAATGAATTTGGCTTTGTGGCTAGATATTGTGGTGAAAAGAAAGTGGGCATTGCATTAACCGAAAATGGTGATTTACTTATATTTAAAAACCGAACTTTAATGTTTGCAAAACGCCGTGGAAAGTGGAATGTTTACAGTCACGAAGAGGTTATTCAGTTGCTTTCATATCGAACGGCGCATTCTTTAAAAGAAATAAGGCGTGCAATTTATCTTTCTGCTATTGATTGTTCTTTTAGATATACTGGTGGAATTATTGTTTATTTGAAAAAAGATATGGCCGAAGGTGCACTTGTACATATTGATGTCAGAGATATATTAGGTGAACAATACTATGAAATTAAAAAGGCGCAGGAACTTGAAGAAAGCGAAAAACTTTACAATCTTTCTTCCGCTGAAAAAACTCGTGAATTTTATTCGTTGCCTTACAATGAATTTTTGTCTAAAAACCAATGCTTTAAAGCGGAATGCTTAAAACAAATTATAGCGGGCAAAAAATTCCATGAACTAGGTAGAAAACTTAGGGAAGAAATTATCGCTATGGACGGAGCAACGATTATAGATTTTGATGGAACAATTATTGCTGCCGGCGCTATATTAAAGATTGAGGCAGGGTCTATTGGCGGGGGCGGAAGACTTGCCGCTGCTATGGATTTGGCAAAATACGGAATATCACTTAAAATTTCACAAGACGGCGTAATACAAGGTTTTACTTCTGACAAGAAAAGCCCTAAGGCAAGGCTATTGTTTACGGTAAGTTGACAAAACTTTAAAAATTTGATATATTTATTCCTGTCAGTTAAACATGTGGTCGCATGTTGCTTGTTATGGGCAACATGAGGAAAGTCCGAGCATCTAAAAGACAGAGTGCCAGTTAACGGCTGGTGAAGGTGACTTCAAGGATAGTGCAACAGAAATAAACCGCCTGAATTTCAGGCAAGGGTGGAAAGGTAGGGTAAGAGCCTACCGGGGCTGTGGTAACATGGCCTGCTCTGTAAACCCCACTCGATGCAAGGCTAAGTAAAGGCAAATGTGCGTCTTTTCACGCCTTTCAAAAACGCCGCTTGAACCTTTTGGCGACAAAAGGTCTAGATAGATGACCACATAATACAGAACTCGGCTTACAGTTTAACTGATTTAAAGCAAACTTTGTGTTTGCTTTTATTTTTTTTGTCAATCATAGTGATATGAACAAAAAAGACTACATTTTCAATATGACATCACTTATAGTAAATCGTTTAAAATTTCATGCACCAATTTTGCAAGATGATTTTATCGATTTTGAAAAAGTTATATCACTTGGGGTAGATGCAACTTTACCAGTATTTTTTTATGATAAACCTATGACAAAAATAATTGCCAAATGTTTTAAAGAAGTTAAAAAGCAAATGCCGTTTAATTTGATTATTGCAAGACCTGATAAAATTGCAGAAAAACTTCACCCCATTATCACACGCAACAGCGAAGTGCGCAAACTAAATGTGAACTATAAATCAGGGTTGCAATTTGATTATCAAAAGCAAACAGATTTTATTAAAATAAACGGCATTGTGCCACAAAAATGTTTGAATAATTTCTTTCTTGAAAGTTTTGGTGAAAGTGGGGATGTGGTTTATTATACCCGTGAGTTTGTGCTGAGTGGAAATAATTATTATTTTGAATTTTTAAATAAATCAGATAAAGAGCAATCTGTAAATTTTGAAATAAATTTAGATTTGGGCAGGGGTTATTATTGTTTCAGACGCTTGCCTTCTGCTATTCAAATCACAAATTTATATAACCTTGAAAAGCAATATTTCAATTTTTCATCGTTTAAAAACACCTTTTGTTTTTCATGTGTTGATGGAGTTGAGAACTCATGTTACGCAAGGGTTTATTTAAGTTGCACTGAAAAATTAAAACCTAAGCAGAAAAAATGCTTTTTCTTTAATTTTGGTTCACAAAAATTTAGTTTAAAAAGCAAGGAAGATATAGATTATTTTATGCAACTTTGTGAAAGAAAAAATGGTGAAAAATTCGATATAAAAATTAAATCTAATCTTAAAAACGACGAAAGACTTTGCAACAGTATTTTGCCTCAAAAAATTTACAATGCTTGGCTTGAAAGGAAAAGGGATTATGAAAGTGAACGTAGATATGTAATGCTTAAACAAAGGTATGCAGTCAAAGATGAAAATGGTTATATCTTAAAAGATTTATCTTCGCTTAGTGAACTAAAATTATGGAATGGAAGCGGTTATAAAAATATTTTAGTTGCATCGGCAAATGGTTTAAATTCTGGATATTTGCAGGTTGGAGAAGACAAATTTTATGGGAAAAATTCGCTTAGTTTTAAGCAATTAACCAAGAAAAACACCGCAATTTTAGTTTGTTAGTTAAAAATGGCTATATGCCTTTATTTAAAAGGCGAAAAGCCATTTTTTATCACTTTTTTTAAAAAAATAAATTTTTTGTTGTTAATTTTTAATTGTTGTGATATACTTTGAGCATGGGAAATCTTAGAATTCCTCTTGCTGAAAGAATGAGGCCAACAAGTTTAGATGATTTTTTTGGGCAAGAGCATATTGTTGGGAAAGGAAAACTTCTTAGGCGTGCCATTGAATATGGCAATGTGGGAAGCATGATTTTTTATGGCCCTCCGGGAACAGGTAAAACAACACTTGCGCAAATAATTGCAAAAACCCTTAATGCAAATATAGAAAAACTTAACGCAGTATCAAGTGGTGTTGCTGACGCAAAAGCGGTTATTGAAAAAGCAAAGCGTGATAAAATACTTTTAGCCAAAGATACATATCTTTTGCTTGATGAGTGCCATAGGTGGAGCAAAAGTCAAAGCGATTGTGTGCTTGAAGCAATTGAAAAAGGCAACATATTTTTCATTGGCTCTACAACAGAAAATCCTTATACTTCAATGACTCGTGCGATTGTTTCAAGGTGCAGAGTTTTTGAACTTAAAAGTCTGACAAGGGAAGATATTAAAAATATTATTTACCGTGCTTTAAACGATAAAGACCGTGGACTTGGAAATCTTCCAATTAAAATTGACGAAAATGCGATTGAATATTTGGCAGAAGTGTGTGGTGGCGATGCCAGAACTGCTCTTAATGCGCTTGAACTTGCAGCAAACACTACAACCCTTAATAAAAACAAAAAAATTGTTATAGATGAAAAAGTTGTTGCTGAGTGCTTGGATAGAAAACCACTTTCCATTTCAATTGATATGTTTTATGATTTACTAAGTGCTTTTTGTAAAAGCCTTAGGGGTAGTGATGCAGATGCGGCACTTTTCTATGCACAAAGGCTTATTGAGGCGGGTTGCGACCCTCTTATAATCGCCAGAAGAATTATAGCGCATGCCTCAGAAGATGTTGGTATGGCAGACTCAAATGCTTTGTTGCTTGCAATATGCGCTCACTATGCTGTGGCAAACATTGGCTTGCCAGAAGCAATGCTTAACTTAACACACGCAATAATCTATTTATGTGAAGCAGAAAAATCAAATGCTGTGGTTGTTGCCATGAACAAAGCCAAAGCAGACGCTGTTACTCTCAGGGATGACAAAGTTCCAAATCATTTAAAAAATCATCCGTCAACTAACGAAGACGGCCATGGTAAATATAAATATCCACACGACTATGGCGGTTATTGCAAACAGCAATATCTTCCTGATGCAATTAAAGATCATATTTATTACACGCCAAGTCAAAACGGAAAAGAAAAAAATATGCAAAGAAAAAAGTTTAGAGGAGAAAAATAATGTTTGGGAAAAGAAGTGACGGAGTTAAAGTTAAAAATTTAGACCCAGTAACAAAGGCGGCTCCGTTTTTTATGCCTACAAGGCTTGGTGCGCAAAATTATATGCAAGTTGATTTTAGATGTGAGGCAATAGATGAATTTATTTCAAGACAAAGAAAACTTGGACAAACTTACACTTACACACATCTTATGATTGCCTCACTTGTGAGATTATTATATCTTCGTCCAAAATTAAATTATTTTATCAATCACAATGTAATTTATGAGCACAAGGACATAACAATCTGCATGGTTGTAAAAAAACAACTTTCTGACGAAGGTGAAGATGTTGATATGAAGTTTCATTTCACTGGTAGGGAAAGTCTGCCACAAATAAAAGAATATCTTGACAGTGAAATTGAAAAACATATTGCGCCTGATTCTGTTTATGGAACAACAAAAGATGCTGATGCTCTTGGAAAACTTCCAAACTGGTTGTTTAGGTTGGCTTTAAAATTTATAAGATATATGGACAGGCATAATTTTATGCCAAAATCTCTTATTGAAGCGAGTTGTTTCCATTGCAGTGCATTTCTTACAAATTTGAAATCTATCAAACTTGATGCAATCCAACATCATTTGTATGAATTTGGTAATGCGAGTTTGTTCATTGCTATGGGTAAAGAAAAAATTGCACCAGTTGTAGAAAAAAACAAAGAACTTAAACTAGGCAAAGTTATGAGCGTGGGTGTTACAATGGACGAAAGAGTTGCAGATGGTTTTTATTTTGCAAAATCTCTCAGAATTTGGAAGGATATATTTGCAAATCTTGATTGCTTATTAGAACCAATGCCAGATGATGGCTCTAAGAAAATGACAATTAAAAAGCGTAAGAAAAATAAAAAATCCAAAGTTAAAACAACAAAAGCAAAAAAAGATAAAGAGCAGGCTCGTTTGAAAAAACAACAAGAAAAAGCCGAAAAAGAACGCATTAAAGAAGAAAAAGAAAAAGTAAAAGAAGAAAAGAAACATTTAAAATTGGAGAAAAAACATAAATAGGAGACTGAATGAAGCGTTTAATTTATTTTATCCTTTCAATTTGTGTTATCGTTTATATTGGCATTATGATTTATGTCGCTGCTGTTCCTGATTTGCATGCGTTAGGTGCTTGGGGTGAAGCACTAAGATATATTTCTCTATATGGTGGTGTTGCACTTTTATTTGCATTTGCAATTACAAACTTTACTGGAAATATTTTCAAAATTATTCTTTTCATTTTGTTGATTTTGATTACAATATTCTATATATTTGTTGTTGCTTTCCCAGATTATTTTGCAGATTTATTTGGTATTACACAGGCAGTTATCTGTTAAAGGTAGGTGAAAATGGATAAAATTTTGCTGATTGATGGAAATTCTCTTGCAAACCGTGCTTTTTACGCTTTGCCGTTTTTGGTTGACCCAAAAGGCAGGCCGTCAGGTGCGGTTTTTGGTTTTACAAACATTTTAGTAAAAATGATTACAGAAGAAAAACCCGATGGGATAATTGTTGCTTTTGACCATGCTAGAAAAACTTTTAGAAATAACTTATACGCTGATTATAAAGCAACACGAAAAGGAACCCCGCATGAACTTATACAGCAGTTTCCACTTATAAAACAATTATTAAATCAAATGGGCATTAAAGTTGTTGAACAAGAGGGTATTGAGGCAGATGACATAATAGGAACATGTGCAACAAAGTTAAGTGGTAAAAAAATTATTCTTTCAGGGGACAGAGACCTTTTACAGTTGATCAATGATGACACTGAGGTTTGGCTTACAATGAAAGGTGTGAGCATTGTAAATAAAATCGGTAAGAAAGAACTTAAAACTTCCTTTCATTTATCGCCAGAACAAGTTGTAGATTTAAAGGCGCTTATGGGCGACGCTTCTGATAATATTCCTGGGGTTAGTGGCGTTGGCGAAAAAACAGCGTTAAAATTGATTGAAGAGTATGGCTCGCTTGATAACATTTATAACAAAATTGACATCATTTCTGGCAAACTTAAAGAAAAACTTATTGCGGATAAAGACAAGGCGTATCTTTCTAGAACGCTTGCTACAATTAAAACCGACTGTGTTTTAAATGATGTTATAACAGATTATGGTTATAAATTTCCATTTAATGAAAAAGTTAAACAATCTTTCAAAGACCATGCTTTTTCTTCACTTTTAAAGCGTGGCGATTTGTTTGGAAACGAAGTTATAGTCGAAGAAAAAAATCGCAAGATGATTGATAGCATCGATGTTTTAAATAATTTTATAGCAAATATAAAAACCGAATTTTGTTATGATTTAACAAAAATGGAATTTTCAATAAAATCGGGTGAAATTTATTATTTAAGCACGACTTTTGATATGTTTAGTAGTGCAATTTCACTTGAAGATGTTTTGAAAAAATTAAAATATGTTTTTGAAGACAAAAATATTTTAAAAATAACTCGTGATGCAAAAAGTGATATGCACACGCTCTCTGAATTAAATATTAAACTTAACAACTTTTTTGATGTTAATCTTGCCTCTTATCTTATTCATGCTGGTGAGGCAGGCAAAACTGTTACGCAGGAGTGTGACGAATTTTTCTATATAATGCAAAGTTTAAAAGAAAAATTGAATGCCTTTCAGTTAAGCGACCTTTATTATAATCTTGAACTTCCGCTTTGTAGTGTTTTGTTTGAAATGGAAAGGGCTGGTTTTAAAATAGATGAAAAATCGTTAAAAATTTTAGACGAAGAGTTTTCAGCGAAATTGCAAAATCTTACAAAAGAAATTATTGATGATGCAGGAGAAGAGTTTAATATAAACTCACCAAAACAAGTTGCGCATATTTTGTTTGATAAGTTGGGACTGGTTGCTTGGGGAAATAAGAAAAATTCAACTGGAATAGATGTTCTTAATGAACTTAAAGATGCCCACCCTATTGTTGACAAAATAATTCAATATAGAAAATATCAAAAACTTAAATCCACATATATCGATGTATACTTGCGCATTTGTGAAGATAAAGGAAATATAATTCATACAAGTTTTCATCAAACGCTTACAAACACAGGCAGGATTTCTAGTTCTGACCCTAATTTGCAAAACATACCAACCAACGATGATGAAGGTAAAGTTCTAAGAAAAATGTTTGTTTCAAAATTTCCAAATGGAAAATTGATGAGCGCTGATTATAATCAAATTGAACTTAGATTACTTGCCGATATGTCTGGCGAACAAAAACTGATTGATATTTATAATAGGGGCGAAGATATTCACACCATGACCGCTTGTCAAATTTTTAATGTAACGCCAGAACAGGTAACTCAAAAAATGCGCCGAGAAGCCAAGGCAGTTAATTTTGGAGTTATTTATGGCATAAGCGATTATGGGCTTTCTCAAAACATAAAAGTATCTAGAAAAAGCGCAAAAGAATACATCGATTCCTATTTTGCAAAATATCCTACCGTTAAACAATTTTCTGAAAATAATATTGAGTATGCAAAAGTGCACGGCTATATCAAAACAATGTATGGAAGAATAAGGCATATTCCTGAACTAAAATCATCCAATTACAATTTGCGCACCTTTGGCGAAAGAGTGGCAATGAACATGCCTTTGCAAGGCACTGCTTCTGATATAATTAAAATGAGTATGCTTAAAGTTGCAGATGCACTTAAAACAAACAATTTAAAAAGTCAACTTATTCTTCAAATTCACGACGAACTTGTGCTTGATGTATTTCCCGGTGAAGAAGAGAAGGTTAAAAAACTTTTGCATAACGCTATGGAAAGTTGGGTAAAATTGAAAGTGCCTTTGCCAATTTCTTTAAATGAAGGAAAAAATCTTTTAGAATGCAAATAATTATATTGCAATTTATTTGACCTTTTTGTAAATAAAATGTTATAATTTGACTGTGATAAGTATTAAAAGCAATAAAATTATGGGCATTGATTATGGCATCAGGCGTATCGGAATTGCTTTTTCTGATTTATCTGCAACAATCGCCACAGGCTATGAGGTTTATCAAAGCCATGGCAGGGAGAACGACATTAAATACCTTTGCAACCTTGCAGAAAATATGCAAGTGAAGAAGGTGGTGTTTGGGCTTCCACTCAATGCAGACGGGTCGGAAAGCGAGCAAACTCTTGTTACAAAAGACTTTGCACAAAGTTTTAGCGATGCTTCTCAAATTCCAATAGATTTTGAGGACGAAAGATTTTCTTCTTTGGAAGCCGAAGAAATTTTAAAGCGAAGCAAACTTTCTTGGCAAGAAAGAAAAAAACTTTTGGATAAAGTTGCTGCCGAAGTTATATTGCAAAATTATCTCAACAAAATTAAAAGGGGTTAAAATTATGAGCGCTGTTAAAAAGAATAATGTTAAAAAAGAAGAAGAGGAAATTGTTAAGGTTGACCTTTTAGATGTTCTTCTTGATGAAAACAATACTGCACCTATATATATGCATGATGAAAACGGTAAACAACTTAAATTCGAACAAGTTGCCGTTATCCCATATGGAGAGGAAGATTTATACTGCATTTTAAAACCAGTTACAAAACTTCCTGGCATTGCTGATGATGAAGCAATAGTATTTAAAGTTGAAGAAGATGATAAAGGCGAGGCAATTTTGCGTGTTGAAGATAAAGAAGATATTGCAATCGCTGTGTTTGATCAATACTACGACCTTATAGAAGAGGCTGAAAAGGAAAAGGCTCAAACAAAAAAAGATAAAAAAGATAAAAAATAAGCACTTAACAAGTATATTTTTCACCAAAATGCTCACCATAGTGGTACAGGGTAACCTGAATAATAGGAGGTGAAAACTATGTTCGGCAAAAAAAGTGCTAGCAAAAGCAGCAAGAAGGCTACAAAAAACTGCGGATCAAGCAGAAATGTAGAAGCTTCTAGCGAGAACAAGTCTTCTAACGCTTCATCAAGAAGTGAGAAGTCTTCTTCTAACAAATAGTTTTGACTAACTATGATAAAGAAGGCATCAGCCTTCTTTTTCATTTGTTTTTTATTTTTAAATTTCTTATCCGTTCAAAATCAAAGCAATCATATTTGCTTTTTTATTTATTTCACTTAACAAAATTCCACAAAAATTACAGAGTATTTTTTTTGCTATTGCATAAAATACTTCGTGGAAGGAGCGGATATGTGGGAATTTTCTATAAATCTAAATAATGATAAAAGCGAACTTGCCGCTTCTATTTTTAATATATTAAGAAAGGAACTTGCACCATTAAAGGCAATAGTTGCACGAGGAGATGGCGGACAATATATAAATGTAGTTATAGCAGTGCCAAGTGAAAACAGGCAGGACGCAGAAGTCGTGCTGTTGCGAGTTATAACTTTGGCAATATGCAATAGTTTTAAAGAGGAGTTTTTAAACAAACATCTTTATTTGCCTAACCAAGACGAAATAGGAGTAACTGCATTTAAAAAAGCGTTAATAAATTTTGATAAAGAAACCGACTATTTCCTAATATCAAAAGCATTGAATTTTGATGAATTTTTATATCTTGAAAGTTTTTATCAGTTTAAACTTGCAAGGCTTAGAGAAAAATGGGGCGAACTAATTCGTCTGGCAAATGAGAACAGAGATTATCTTGTTTCCACCGATGCCTTTTTTGACCTTTTGAAATTTTTGATTGATAACTTAGATATTTGTAAAGATGAAATTGATGTTGTAGAAGATGAAGATGGTTATCATATTTGTGAAAAAGGTGAGAGAAGTTTGGCGCTTTCGTCTTCGGCACTTGTTAGTTCGCTTATAGACCTGTCTCCACAAAAAATAAATATGTATTGCAAAAATGAAAATCACGCAACACAACTTTTAAAAACTATTTTTGACAGAAGATTGAATATTCTTTCAGCAAAAGAAAATCAAAATAATGTTCATAATTTAAATTTCTTTTCAAAATAGTTGACTTTTAATTTGTGGAATGTTATCATATTTGACGAAGCAGAGTTAAAAGACAAGTAGCGTCCTTAAAAGCGTTCAGAGAAAAGTTGGTTGGTGAAAAACTTTAAGCGGAAAGGATTGGCGAAACCACTTTTGGCGATGAAGCAGACAATTCAAAATTGAGTGGCAGGCGCTTGCTTGCAATTAAGGTGGAACCACGGTTATTTAATCGTCCTTAAAAATATTTTAAGGGCGTTTTTTAATGCCCAATAGGAGGAAAATATGATTATAAAAAAAGAAGTTGATGAAAAACTGCATATGATGCGCCATTCACTTGCGCATGTTCTTGCAAAAGCAATTATGCAAATTTATCCAAAAGCAAAATTAACCATTGGCCCAGCAATAGAGGACGGGTTTTATTACGACATTGATTTAGATGAGCCTATCACTCCCGAAAACTATGCCGAAATTGAAAAGCGCATGAACGAAATAATTAGAAAGGGCGAAGAGTTTAAAAGGGAAGAGGTTTCTCGCTTGCAAGCCTTAAAAATGTTTGCTGGCAATGAATACAAAGAAGAACTTATCAAAGAATTGCCTGAAAACGAAGTTATATCAGTTTATTACTTAGGCAATGATTTTGTTGACCTTTGCAGAGGCCCACATGTTGAAAGCACTCGCTCTCTTCAAAACGCAGCGTTTAAAATTCATGCGGTTAACGGTGCATACTGGCGTGGAAATGAAAACAATAAAATGTTGCAAAGAGTTTATGCTTATGGTTTTAAAAGCAAAAAAGATTTAAGCGAGCATATTGCTATGCTTGAAGAAGCAAAGAAAAGAGACAACAGAAAACTTGGCAAAGAACTTGAACTTTTCATGATTTCACCAGAAGGGCCAGGATTTCCATTCTATTTGCCAAACGGAATGATTGTTAGAAATCTTTTGATTGACTATTGGCGCCAATTACACACAGCCGCTGGTTATAAAGAGATTTCTACACCTATAATGTTGTCACAACATTTGTGGCAAACATCAGGACATTGGGATCATTATAAAAACAATATGTATACTTCCAAAATAGACGACACTTTGTTTGCTATTAAACCTATGAATTGCCCTGGTGGAATATTGGTTTATAAAAACTCGCCACATTCTTATAAAGAACTTCCACTTAGAATTGGCGAACTTGGGCTTGTTCACAGACACGAAAAGTCTGGCGAACTTGGCGGACTTATGAGAGTAAGATGCTTTACTCAGGACGATGCTCATATTTTTATGACACCAGATCAGATTAAAGATGAAATCAAAGGCGTTGTTCAACTTATTGATAAAGTCTATAAACTTTTTGGGTTTACTTATCATGTAGAACTTTCAACACGCCCTGAAAACAGCATGGGCAGTGATGAAGATTGGGATAACGCAACAAGTGCTCTTCAAGGCGCATTAGACGAACTTAAAATTGATTATGTTATCAATGAGGGCGATGGAGCGTTCTATGGTCCAAAAATTGACTTCCATTTAAATGATGCTATTGGCAGAACATGGCAATGCGGAACTATTCAACTTGACTTCCAACTTCCACAGCGTTTTGAACTTGAATACACAGGCGAAGACGGTCAAAAACATCGTCCAATCATGATTCACCGAGTTGTTTACGGCTCTATCGACAGATTTATGGGAATTTTGATTGAACATTTTGCAGGTGCGTTCCCAGTTTGGCTTGCGCCAGAACAGGTGAGAGTTCTTCCAATAACTGATAGAAACAACGACTATGCAAAATCTATTTGCGAGTGCCTTAAAGATAAAGGCGTTAGAGCAACAGTTGACGAAAGGAATGAAAAAGTTGGCTATAAAATTCGTGAAGCACACAATATGAAAGTGCCATATTTGATTATAGTTGGCGATGAAGAACAGGCAAACAAAACAATTTCACTTAGAGGAAGAGGGAACGAAAACCAAAGTGGCTTAAAAATGAATGATTTTGTCGAAAGACTTTTAAATGAAATTGAAACTAAAAAAATTTAGATAAAATCATTTTGAAATGTTAATAATTTCATATATAATAAACCTATCATGAATGAATAAAAGGAGAAACCTATGTCACAAATTTTAGCATTAGATGCAACACAAATTGTTTTAATTGTTTTAATAGCACTTTTGGTTATTGCTTATCCTTTGCTTATGATTAGAAGAAATAAGAAAGAAAATCAACGCATGACCGAGCAAACCAACTCACTTAAAAGAGGCGATAAAATTCTCACAACCAGTGGTGTTTATGGAAAAATAGTTGATATAAAACTTGATGGAACAGCAAAACAAGTTACAATCGAAACTGGCACAGATAAATATAAAAGTTATATGACTGTTGATGCATACGCTATTTATCAAGTTATCAAAGACGAAATTCCAGTTGCAAAAGATTTGCAAGTTGCAGAAACTGCAAAAAAAGCAGACGAGAAGAAAACTGACGAGAAAAAATCTGATGAGAAAAAAGAATATGTTAAAGCAGATTTAAAAGCAGATACAGTTCAAGCAAAAGAAGAAAAGATTGAAGTTGAAAAAACAGAAAACAATAAACCAAAAACTAAAAAACAAAGTAAAAATAAAGATGCGTAATCGCATCTTTATTTTTCATATTTGACATTGTCCAAGCATAAGTTAAATTGAATTCTGATAGAGTTTTAAAGTATAAAAATGTGTAAAGGAGTCAAATATGAAAATGAGGGCAAAAAACTTGGAAGAAAAAAAGCATAACGGCGTTTTTCTTTCAATCGTCAAAGGCAGTTTAATTGCGCTTTGTGTAAGTTTAATAGGTATTTTAATTTTCGCATTTTGCCTTAAATTTACATCACTTTCAGATAAACTAATTTTGCCTATAAATCAGGTTATTAAAGGTTTAAGCATATTTTTAGGAGTGTTTTTTGGTCTTAAAAAACGCAAAGAAATGGGGCTTGTAAGCGGTTTGTTAATTGGTTTCATTTATACTATTGTGGCTTTTATTGTTTTTTCTATTTTAAATGGAGCGTTCAATTTTGACCACACACTTTTAAATGATATTATCTTCGGAGCAATTATTGGTGGAATCTGCGGGATAATATGCGTAAATCTTAAAAAATCTACCAGGTAGGCGCAAAAAACATTTGACAGTGCCCCATGATTTATATATAATAACTAAGGAAGTTTGTTTGACTTCCAATAATTATTTATAAGTCTACTTTTGTTTAAGGGGTTATGATGGCTAAAAAGCGTTCTATTTGGAAATTTACTATTTTAGGTTTGCTTATCGTTATTGGACTTGTTTTATCCTTTGCGTCATTTCCTGTTGCAGGAACAGATTATATCTATAATGGTTTCTTAAATGCAATTCCTCTCGGCCTAGATTTGTCGGGAGGTGTTTCTGCTGTTTATGAAGCCTCGCTTTCACCAACTTCTAACACAACAGATTTAGATAGCGCGGTTGACTCTACTTTAACAAAACTTGAAAAGTTTTTATCTGATAACGGTGGTTTGCAGTCTAATGTTTCAAAACAGGGTAACAACCAAATTAGAATCGAAGTTGCAAAAGATACTGTTTCTACTGACCTTTTAAATTTACTTGGTGACCCAAACACAGTTTATATTGCCTCAAATAACAATTTAGATGTAAATGACGTTGCATCATTTACAGGTGAGTATATTTCAAGCGCTGATATCGAAAATGTTTATGCTAGTTATGACCAAAACAGCCAAGCATATGGTGTTGTTTTAGATTTCAACAGCAAAGGCGCTTCTAAATTACAAGAAATGAGTGAAGTTGCATCAGAGAAAAGTGAAAACAATTACTTGTATGTCTATATCGGCGAAGATGATCCAATTCAGTTAACTTGTTCAGGTCCGATAACTGATGGTCAAACATTTATTTCAGGCGGTTCAATAACTGATTCTTCAACTGCTCAGGAATACGCAGTTATGATTTTGTCTGGCACATATAGTGCATCGCTTGACCTTATTCAAACTTCTGTTATTTCCGCAACTGTTGGAACAGATGCGCTTATGTACATTTTAATTGCAATGGGTGTAGGGTTGTTCTTGATCATGTTGTTCATGTTCCTTAGATATGGGCACTTTGGTCTTTTGGCTGATGTTTCACTTGTTGTGTTTACAATCCTTAATTTATTCTTCTTGCAGGCAATTCCAATCATTCAACTAACTGTTTCTGGTCTTGCTGGAATAGTTCTGTCTTATGCTATTGTTGTTGGTTGTCATGTTTTAATTTTAGAAAAAGTTAGGGAAGAATATGCCTCTGGCAAAAAAATTCCACTTTCATATAAAAATGCATTCAAAAAAGCATTGTGGCCTATATTTGATTCTCATGTAGCGCTTGCTATTGTTGCAATCATTATGAGCATAATAAATATTTCAGTTTTAAGAAGTTTCGGATTGATTCTTTTAATCGGTGCAGTGCTTTCCATGTTCTGCTCACTTGTTGTTATGCGTTTTATGATGAAATGGTATTTACCTTTCAATTCAACAAATCCAAAACCGCTTAAATTAAAGCGTTCAAAATACCTTAATCCTGACTTTGATAAGCCAGAAGTAGTAGAAGGTGTTGAAGATAGTCCAGAAAAAGAAATCACAGTAACAGAGGAGGTGGGCAAATGAAAAAGTACAATAAAAACCGCCTTTCCTTTGACGAAGTGATTGCTTCATCAAAATTCGATTATTGCAAAAATATGAAGTGGTTTTTAATCGCTCCAATTGCTATCCTTTTGATTGCAATAGTTTTGTTTTGCACAATTGGATTTAGAACAGGCATAGATTTTACTGGTGGCTCTATTATGACAATTTATACCAACAGTGATAATGCTATTGAAGGGGCAGAGGGGTATGACGCAAATGATTCAGGCGATTATAAAATAATTCAAGACAAAATAAATAAGGTTTTGGAAGAAAACGGTTTATATGCAAGTTCATATCAAATTTCATCTATGGATATTCAAGAATTTGATGTGTATGGCGGACAGGCTGTTGTTGTTAAATATCAAAATTTAGAAGGCGCAACAAGCCAAGAGATAATTCAACTTAACAGCAAAATTCAACAACAGTTGTTAAGCGAGTTTGGTTATGATGTTATAGAAAACGCTGAAAACGCTGTTGAAAACACTGGAACATTTACTCCAACTGCGGGTTCACAACTCATTTTCACCGCAGTCATCGCATTTGTTGTGGCTATGGTTCTTGTTATGATTTATATCGGGTTTAGATTTGATTTTACAACTGCTTTCGCTTGCATTTTGGCTTTGTTCCATGATGTTTTAATTACAACCGCTTTGGCTCTCATTTTCAGAATTACAATAAATCCTGCGTTCGTAGTTGGAATTATTGCTGTTATGGCATATTCAATTTTCAACAATATTTTAATAATGAACAGAATTAGAGACAACCAGAAAAGCGGAATTTATGATAATAAGCCAAACAGCATGATAGTAAATGACTCTGTTAGGCAAACTATGGTACGAAATGTTTTTATAACATTAACAGCATTCATTCTTGTTGCGCTTGTGGCTGTTATCGCAGTTACTGATGTAAGAGATTTTGCTTTACCAATTGCCATAGGCGTTATTGTTAGTTTTTACTCTTCTGTGTTTATTGCACCAGAACTTTGGGCGATTGCACATAACCCTAAAAAGAGAAAGAAAATTAAAGAACAAAATGGTAAAGAAAATGATAAAGTTGTGGTTTAATTCCACAACTTTTTTTGTTATTTGCTTGCATTAAACTTTTTTATATGATATAATCTTTTCGTCATTGAGACAAACTAAGCACCCTTATCCTATTTCCTTATTGTTGCCTATGTGCTTTTAGGGTCAAAAGTGCAGGTTGTTAAGGAGAGCCAAAAACGGAAAGGGGAAGATTAAAAACGAATAAGGAGGAAAAAAACAATGTCGGTTATTTCAATGAAACAACTTCTTGAAGCAGGCGTTCATTTTGGTCACCAAACAAGAAAGTGGAACCCTAAAATGAAACCTTACATCTTCATGGCTAGAAATGATATTCATATTCTTAACCTTGAAAAAACCAGCGAACAAATCGATAAAGCATATGTTTTTGTTCGTGATGTTGTTGCTTCGGGAAAAAATGTTCTTTTTGTAGGAACAAAAAAACAAGCACAAGAAGCCGTAAAAGAAGAAGCAGAAAGATGCGGAATGTTCTTTGTTAATTCTAGATGGCTTGGTGGCACTCTTACAAACTTTAAAACAATTTTAAAAAGGATTGAAAGATTAAACAAACTCAATCAAATGGAAAAAGTGGGCGAGTTTGACCTTCTTCCTAAAAAAGAAGTTGCTACTCTTAAAGCAGAAAGGGATAAACTTGAAAAGAACTTGGGCGGAATTAAAGATATGCGTGAAATGCCAGGTGTTATATTTGTAGTAGACCCATCAAATGAACACATATGCGTTCGTGAAGCAGTTTCTCTTAAAATTCCTATGGTTGGTCTTGTAGATACCAACTGCGACCCAAGCGGAATTGATTATGTTATTCCTGGCAATGACGATGCAATTCGTTCTGTAAAACTTATTGCTTCGGCTATTGCAGACGCCGTAATTGAGGCTAAGGAAGGCGTGTCAATGAAGAAAGATGAAGAGGCTGGTGCAGAAGAAGAGGTTAACTTGGAAGAGATGATGAAAGAAATCACAATCGAAGATATTAAACCAGAAGACAAAGAAAAGAAAGCACCTAAAAAGAAACCTGCAAAAAAACCTGCTAAATCTGAAAAAACAGAAGAAAAAGCAGAAGTAGAAGCAGAGAAAGCCCAAGAGCCTGCTGAAAAACCTAAAAAGGCTAAATCAGAAAAAAGCGAAGAAGAAAAACCTGCTAAAAAAACAACTAAAAAATCTGAAACAAAAGGAGAATAATGTATGTTTACAGCAAAAGATGTTGCAGAACTTCGTGCAAGAACAAATGCAGGAATGATGGACTGCAAAAAAGCACTCACAGAGTGTGATGGAGATTTTGAAAAAGCAACCCAATGGCTTAGAGAAAAAGGTATGGCTGCTGCTTCTAAAAAATCAGGAAGAATTGCTTCCGAAGGTGTTGTTGGTTCATATATTCACATGGGCGGCAAAATTGGTGTTTTGGTTGAAGTAAACTGTGAAACTGACTTCGTTGCTAGAACTGATGCTTTTAACGCACTTGTTAAAGACATCGCTATGCAAATTGCTGCTGCAAATCCTAAATATGTTTCAAGAGAAGAAGTGCCAGCAGAAGTGCTTGAACAAGAAAAACAAATTCTTCGTGCTCAGGCTAAAAATGAAGGCAAACCAGAAGCCATCATTGAAAAAATGGTTGAAGGAAGAGTTGTTAAGTTTTACAAAGATTTTTGCTTGTTAGACCAAGAATTCGTAAAAGATTCTTCTAAATCAATTCAAACAGTTTTGAATGAAGCAACACTAACAATCGGTGAAAAAATTACTGTTCGCAGATTCACAAGATACGAAATGGGCGAAGGCCTTGAAAAGCGTCAGGAAAACTTTGCAGAGGAAATTGCAAAACAAATGGCTGGAAAATAATTTTAAAACCTTGGAAATCCAAGGTTTTTTTATTTGGAAAAATGAAAATTTTTTTGTATACTATTCATTAAAGGAGATAGTATGAATCAAGATTTAATTGACGAAAAATTTTTTGATTATGAGGCTGAGTTAGATAAATCATTAACTCACCAAAATAATGAATATTTAGTTATTCGCGCAGGCAGGGCAAATCCGCATATATTAGATAAAATTTCAATAGATTATTATGGTGTGCCGACACCTATTAAGCAACTTGCTAACATTTCTGTTCAAGAAGCAAGAGTACTGTGCATAAATGTTTGGGACGCTTCTCAAATTAAAAATGTTTCCAAGGCAATCGCTGCTTCTGACATTGGGATTACTCCAACTGACGATGGTAAAATAATCAGACTTGTTTTTCCTCAACTTAATGAAGAAAGAAGAAAAGAAATTGTTAAGCAAATTAAAAAAATTGCAGAGGATACTAAAATTGCTATGCGTTCTGCAAGACGAGATGTTATGGACTTTTTAAAAGACCAAAAGAAAAATGGTGAAATATCAGAAGATAAATTTACTTCACTTGAAAGTGATGTTCAAAAACTTCTTGATAAATACACCGATAAAGTAGACGGATTGTTTGCCACAAAAGAAAAGGAAATTTTAGAAATCTGACAAGGAGAGATAATGGCAAATCCAAATCATATAGCATTTATTCTTGATGGAAATGGGCGCTGGGCAACAAGGCGTGGCTTACCTAGAAATTTAGGGCATAAGCAAGGTGTTAAGGCCATTGAAAAAACACTTATTGCTTTGTGTGAGTTAAATATTCCATATGCTTCGTTTTTTGCTTTTTCCACAGACAACTGGAAACGGAGCGAAGAAGAAGTTAGCGGGCTTTTCAATCTTGCAGAAGAATATTTTGAAAAAGGCGTTGAGTTTTTTAATAAATACAATATTAAAGTTGATTTTTTTGGAGATAGAACTCCGTTTTCTAAAAAACTGCAAAACATAATGAAAAATGTTTGTGATAAAACTGCGCAAAACACAGGCTTGCATGCTGGTTTTTGTATAAACTATGGTGGGCGGGAAGATATCTTACAAGCGGTCAATAATCTTGTGAGTAAAGGCGAGAAAAATATTACAAAAGATATGATTTCTTCCAATCTTTACACCAAAGATTATCCTAACCCAGACCTTGTTGTTCGCACAAGTGGAGAACAACGAATTTCAAATTTCATGCTTTGGCAAATGGCATATTCAGAACTTTATTTCCCAAAAGTTTTATGGCCGGATTTTGATAAAAAACATTTAATAAAATCGCTTAAAGTTTTTTCTAAAAGAAAAAGGCGATTTGGAGGATACTAATGAAAACTAGACTGCTTACATCTTTATGTATAGTTTTGACAATTGCGCTTCTATTTGTTTTAGAGGTGTATGTCAGTGCTTATTTCTTTGATGTATTTTTCATGATAATTGCAACTATTGCAGCGTATGAAATGAGTTTGCTCTTAACAAGAATGGGTAAAGCAAACAATTCTATATTTATATTAACTTATCCAGCATTTGTTACTGTGGCAAGTGTTTTGGGAATGTATTTCGGATTAAATATAGGTTATGTTTTACTTATTGATTTGGCAATCGCTGTTTTAATGTTTGCTTTATGTTTTTTAATTGGTATCATTTTCAAAAAAACAACTTTAAATGAGATGAGAATAAGGGATATAAAAGACCAAAAATTTGCTAGGTTTTCTCTTAAAAAGTCTTTCAACACCTTTTTAGGTTTAATTTATCCATCATTTTTACTACTTTTCATGGTGCTTTTAAATCACTTTGATGAAATAGGGTTTGGCAATATATCTGATTTTGATGGCAAACTTTCACTATTTATAATTTTGTTTATATTCCTTATTCCAATGTTTACGGATAGTTTTGCAATGCTGTGCGGTATGGTTATCGGTGGCAAAAAACTTGTTCCTAAAATTAGCCCAAATAAGACAATTTCTGGCGCAATTGGCGGAACTTTGTTTTGCGTTTTGATTTCGGCATGTGTATACTTAATTTTAGGTGCGATTGATTATTTCAATCCAGTAATAAACAATATTGCAATCTGGGAGTTTTTAATTATAGTATTTATGGGCTCTATAATTGCTCAGGCAGGGGATATTTTTGAATCTTTATTAAAGCGTAAAGCAAATGTAAAAGACAGTGGTAAAATCTTGCCTGGCCATGGTGGTATGCTGGATAGAATTGACTCATATATTTATGTTGCGCCTTATTTACTTTTAGCCTTTGTTTGCTTTATTTTAATTTAGGGGTAAAATGAGTTTTTTAACTGGATTTCTTTATGTAATCCTTGCAATAGTTATACTTTTGTTCATGGTTCTGGTTCATGAACTCGGGCATTACATTGCAGGAAGAATTTTGAAATTTAAAATTGAAGAATTTTCCATAGGGTTTGGCAAAGCCCTCTTTTCACGCACCAACAAGCGAGGAGAAAAAATTTCTATTCGTATTTTTCCGCTTGGCGGTTATTGTGCATTCAAAGGTGAGGGTGATGATGCTGAGCATCCAGAGCCAGACGCTTTTAACGCACAAAAGCCATGGAAAAGAATAATTGTTTTTGTTTCTGGCGTGCTTATGAATTTTTTAACCGCCGTTTTGTTTTCTCTCATTTTGCTTTGCACAGTTGGATATGATGTGCCTCAAATAAGAACCACAAGCATAACAGTAAATGGCGAAAATAACCAAACAGTTGAAATAACCTCTCATGGCTTTGAAGAAGGCGATGTGGTTTTAAGTATAGACGGCATAGAAATAGATTTCGCTTTTGGTGAAACTTTCCAAAATTTAATAGCGCAAAAACAAGCAGAAGTCGAGCAGTGGGTTAAATACGGAGGCGATATAAACGATTACAGTTTCAAGGCTGTTGTTCGTAGGGGCGGTGAGCAGCAAGAAGTTGATGTTTATTTTAATTATGTTGTTTCCTACAAAGATGACGGAACAACCGTTGATTCACAAAACTATTTGTTAGGAATAACATATTCGCCGTATGTCTATTCATTTGGTGAAGCGCTTGGCAGATGTTGGGAATTTGCATTTGGCCTTGCTTGGGTTGTGCTTAAAACACTTTGGCTGTTAATAACATTCCAATTGCCACTAAGTTCAATAGGTGGGCCTATTACAACAATTACAACTATTGCATCAGCAACACAAACGAGTTGGCTAAACCTTTTGATTTTAATTCCTATGATTTCCGCCAATTTGGCAGTGTTTAATATACTTCCTTTTCCAGCGCTAGATGGCTCGCATGTGCTATTTACAACTATTGAATGGATACGCAAAAAACCAATTAAACGCAGTGTTGAAAATATGATTCATTTTATAGGCTTGTGCATATTATTCGCTTTTGTTATTATAGTTGACATTTTGCACTTTGTCTTGTAAAATTAAGCCATGGATGAGTTTTCAATTAAACTTGCTAGTTTTCAAAATGGTAAGTTTGGATATTTAAAATTATACCAAGTCACATATGACGAAAAGCAAAATTTATGTGAGATAACTTTTTTGTATCCTGAAAGTATTCAACAAATTGATGATGAAACTAGGGCTGAATTGCAAAAGTTTGCAAATGAAAATATAAAAATTAACGCAAAAATAAAGGTAAAATTTAAACGAAGTTTTTTAGATGAAAGATTGTTAAAAACTCAAATTTTAAAATTCCTTAAACAAAATTATAAATCTATTTCTTCACAAGTTGGCGAACATCAAATAGAAATTCAAAAACAAAACGAAGATGTAAAAATAGTTTTGCATATGTGCAAAGAAGTTCTCCAAATGTTTGATAACACTTTTGCAAAAAAACAACTTCTTGGCGAACTTCAAGACAATTTTATCGCTAATTTTAGCATAGAAGTGGTTGAAGATAACAGTTTTAACATAGCGGATAAAATTCCAGATGTAGTTATAAAAGTTCCACCAAAAAAGGTGATTAGATACGAAGTTGAACCAATAAAAAAATTGTTCGGTAAAGATATTTCACCTAATCCGGAACTCATTAAAAATAACACCACTCCAAAAAGCAGTGTTATACTTTTTGGTAAAATTTATAACTTGCAAAAGAAAAATTTTGTTGCAAAAAGTGGGAAAAGAAAAGGTGAAGAAAAAACTTTTTACACCTTTAATTTAAATGACGGTAATCAAGTTGAATGTGTATATTTTTGTTCTAAAACAAATGAAAAAAAATGCGTCGCCATTGCAGACGGCATGACTTTTCTTTGCCTTGGCAACTTAAAAATGGGTTTATCTGACAAACTCACTTATTACATAAACGCTATGACATATGCACAGATTAAAACCCAACCATTGGAAGAGCAATTTGAAGAGGAAATTGAGCGGGCAGGGGTTGTTCCTATTGAAGATTACTTTGAACATAAGCAAGAAAATATTTTTGTTAAAGAGCCAACTTATAAAGAACCAGTTGCATCAAACGATATAGTTGTTTATGACCTTGAAACCACTGGGCTTGACCCTGAAACATGTGACATAATTGAAATTGGAGCAATTAAAATTGAGAAGGGGAAAATAACAAAAAAATTTGCAAGTTTCGTTAATCCTGGCAAACCTATTCCAGAAGAAGCAAGTGCAATAAACCACATTACAGATGAAATGGTTGCGTCTTCACCTAAAATTGAAGATGTGATTTTAGATTTTTACAAATTCTGTGAAAACTGCATTATTTCAGGGTACAACAATAACAACTTTGATAATAATTTCTTAAAAAGGGCGTATCAAAAAGCGGGATTAAAATTTAATAGCGAAAGTATTGATGTTATGCTTTTAGCAAGGGGCAGTAGTTTAAAAACTTCCAATTTTAAACTTACAAGTGTGGCTGCGGCACTAGGAATTGACCTTTCAAACGCTCATAGGGCGTATAATGATGCTTTCGCAACCGCAAAAGTTCTTCTTAAACTTAACGAAATTAGTTAAAATCCTTGATTTTATGGCAATAATGTGATATAATAATAACGACTAGAAATTTAGGGAGTGGGCAGAGATGCCCACTTCATTTGTAGAAGGAGGAAAAATTGATAAAAGTAAAAGATGTTTGCAAACAAAAATTGCAACCTATCATCGAAGAACATGGCTACGAACTTGTTGATGTAACCTACCAAAAAGAGGCTAGTGGAATGAACCTTGTTTTCACAATCGATAACGAAAACGGAGTAACCATTGATGACTGTGAAAAAGTTCACAAAATAATAGACCCAATTTTAGACGAGTTAAATCCAACAGATGATAAGCCATACATTCTTTCTGTTAGTTCACCAGGAATTGACCGACCACTTAAAACTGAAAGAGATTTTAAACACAACCTTGGCAATGAAATAGAAATTACATTATTTCAAAAGGTTGACGGCAAGAAAAAGTTTGTGGGCGAACTTATCAATTTTAACGACAGCGAAGTAACCATTAAAAATAATGATGGCGAAATAAATTTCAATCGAGAAAAAATTGCGCACATAGTGCCAGTTATAAAATTTTAAAGGAGAGAATCATGATTAACAAAGACTTTTTTCAAGCATTAGACGATTTAGAAGTTGAAAAGAAAATAAATAAGGAAAAATTTATTGAAGCACTTGAATTTGCTTTAACTTCTGCTTATAAAAAAATGTATGGCGAGGCTAAGAGTGCAAGCGTTAAACTTTACCCAGAAAAAAATACTATTAAAATTTATTCCTATAAAACAGTAGTTGACGAAGTTGCTGACCCAGATAAAGAAATTTCACTTGAAGAGGCAAGATTGATTAAAAAATCTTACAAACTTGGTGATGTTGTTGCAACAGAAGAAACAACCAAAGATTTTGGAAGAATTGCAGCACAAACGGCAAAACAGGTTGTTATGCAAAGGCTTAAAGAATTTGAAAGAGATATGGCTGTTGCTGAAATTTCAGAAAAAGAAGACGAACTTTTGACAACAATTATCAAGCGTATTGACAATGGCACTGTTTATGTTCAAATTTCAGGCTCTCATGTGGAAGGTATTATGCTTCCATCTGACCAAATCCCAGGGGAGAAATATGAAGTAGGGCAAAGAATTAAGGTTTATGTAAAGAAAATTAAAGATTCTTTCCGTGGCCCTCAAATTCAAGTTACACGAAGCAATATTGGTTTCGTAAGAAAAATTTTCGAACTTGAAATTCCTGAAATCGCTTCTGGCGATGTTAAAATTAAAAACATTGCAAGAGACCCAGGAAGCAGATCCAAAGTTGCGATTTACACAGAAAAAGCCAATATCGACCCAGTAGGTGCATGCGTAGGAAATCATGGTATAAGAATTAACACCATTGTTTCAGAACTTAATGGCGAAAAAATTGATTTAATTCTTTACAGTGATGATCCACTTGAATATATTGCAAGAGCATTAAGCCCTGCTAAGGTGCTCAGCGTTGAAACAAATGAAAGTTTAAATGCTTCAAGAGTGATTGTGCCTGATGATAAACTTTCACTTGCAATCGGAAAGAACGGGCAAAATGTTAGATTGGCTGCCAGACTTACTGGTTGGAAAATTGAAGTTAAACCTGAAAGTTCACTTGGTAAAGTAGTGGAAGAGCCTAAGGAAGTTGAATATGAATTGGTTGACCTTGATGAAAATGATTCATTTGCAACTTTTGATGACCTTGAAGAAATAACAGGAGAAGATGATGAATAAAAAACGGCCACAAAGAATGTGCATTATCTGCCGAAACATGTATGATAAAAAAGAACTTATCAGAATTGTTAAAAACAAAGAAGGGCAGTTTGCTGTTGACAAAACAGGCAAGTTAAACGGTAGAGGTGCTTATGTTTGCAAAAGCGCAGAATGCTTAGCAAAAATGAAGAAAGGTAAAATTCTTAACAAAGCCTTCAAATGCGAAGTTCCACAAGAAATTTATGAAGAGGTTATCCAAAATGCAGAATGATAAATTGTCGTCATACATTGGTATAGCCATGCAAGCCGGTTATGCTGTTATTGGTAGTGATAATTTAGATGGATACAATAAAAAACTTTATCTTGTTCTTGTAGATGAATTGGCAGGTAAATCCAGCAAAAAAGTTTTCATGCGACTGTGTGAAAAGGGAATAGAAGGCTATGAAATAAATGGACTTGATAAAATAATAGGTAAAAATATTAAAATAATAGCTTTTAAAAATAAAGGTCTAAGTGAAGAAATAAAAAAATATTTGTAATTGAAGGAGTTAAAACTTGGCAAACAACACACTAAACAATTTAAAAACCATTCACGGTATGCAGAAAGATGGCTATATCCTTGAAATTCTCAGGGATATTCGTTCGCTAAAAATTCAACTTGATGAATTTTCAAAAAACGCATCAAATGCTAAAAAGGCATTAGAAATAAAAGCACAGGCGGAAGTTGAAAAACCAGCGGTTAAGCCAGAAATTATAAAAGAAACACCACTTGCTAATAAACAGCAAGAGGATTTGTCAAGTTCAAAAAACACCACTCAGACCAAAGAATTTAAGAAATTTGATGGCAAATCAAATTTTGACAAACAAAATCAAGATAATAGAAAAAATCAGCAATTTAATTCTCAAAAGCCGTTTAATAAAAATTTCGACAATAGTAAAAAACCTTTCCAAAATAAACAACAGGGTGGTTTTTCCAAAGGCCCAAGTTTTGTTTCAACCAAAGTTAATAATTTCCGTTCTTTTGCGGGAAGCGAACCAGAACCAATAATTGCAACGCCGGAAAGAAACTATGGCAATAAAAATAAATCACCTAAGAAGAATATAGTTGAAGAAAAGCAACGCCCACAACAACGCAGAACTGACACTAGAAAAAGCGTTATAACAATGTCAGAAGACGGCTTTGAAGAAACAACAATGGGTTACAGAAAATTATCAAACAAAGGTAAAAAGAAAACCGAAACAGTTGTTGCTCCAAAAATCACGCATTTGGTTTTAAATCAAAAAGAAATCACAGTAAAAGATTTAAGTGAAAAAACAGGCAAGCCAGTAGTAGAGATAGTTAAAAAACTTATGATACTAGGAATTATGGCTACAATAAACTCTACAATTGATTTCGACACAGCCGAACTTGTTTGCAGTGAATTTGGAATTACTCTTGAACTTAAACTTGACAAAACAATGGAAGAAAAACTTTTTGATTTCAGCCATAAAGATGACGACAAAAACTTTGTTAAGCGTCCGCCTGTTGTAACAGTTATGGGTCATGTCGACCACGGAAAGACTTCGCTTTTAGACGCATTTAGAAAAAGTAATGTTGTTGCCAGCGAAGCGGGTGGAATAACTCAAAAAATTGGTGCTTATCAAATCACCTTTAATAAAGAAAAGATAACATTTATTGACACACCTGGACACGCTGCCTTCACACAAATGAGAGCACGAGGCGCTAGGGCGACTGATATTGCTATATTGGTTGTGGCGGCTGATGACGGAATCATGCCACAAACTATTGAAGCAATCAACCACATTAAAGCAGCAGGCGTGCCAATGATTGTTGCAATCAATAAAATAGACAAACAAGAAGCAAATATTGACAGAGTTAAACAACAACTTGCTGAGCATGATGTTTTACCAGAAGAGTGGGGCGGAAATACTGTTGTTGTGCCTGTTTCTGCTAAAACAGGTCAAGGAATGGACGAACTTAAAAGCATGATTTTGCTTGTGGCTGAAATGGAAGAACTTAAAGCCAACCCAAACAGAACAGCAACTGGTGTTGTTTTGGAAGCAGAACTCGATAAAAATAGAGGTCCTGTTGCAACAGTGCTTGTTCAAAATGGAACTCTTAAAGTGGGCGACAGTTTCCTTGCAGGCCTTACTTATGGTAAAGTTAAAGCAATGTTTGATGAAAATGGAAAAGCAGTAAAACAAGCCACTCCTTCAACACCTATATCAGTTCTTGGATTTAACGAAGTCCCATCATCAGGTGATGAATTCTATGTTCTTGAAGAATCTATTTCAAAACAGGTTATTCAGGAAAGAATTGACAAGATTAAGAAAGAAAAAGCACTTACTACTTCTGGGTTCAGTCTTGATAACTTTATGGATAAGGTTAACGAAGGCACTTTAAAAAATCTTAACTTAATTATAAAAGCCGATACACAAGGCTCAGTAGAAGCACTTGTTTCAACACTTTCTCCAATTAGTAATGAAGAAGCCAAAGTTAATATTGTTCATGCGGCAACTGGCCCTGTTAACGAAAGTGATGTTGTGCTTGCTGAAACTACAAAAGCAATAATCGTTTCATTTAATATAAAACCTGGCTCAAAAGCAAAACTTTTGGCAGAAAGACAAAAGGTTGAAATTAAAGAGTATAAAATTATTTACGAAGTTGTAGACGATGTTACTCGTGCAATAAACGGAATGCTTTCTATTAAATACGAAGAACAGTATATTGGCTATGCTGAAATTAGAATGGTGTTCAAACTTTCAACCGCTGGTAAAGTTGCAGGATGTATGGTTAAAGATGGAAAAATCACACGAAATTGCATTGCAAAAGTAAAGCGTGGCAATGAAGAAATTGGTTCAACAGTTGTTGAAAGCCTTAAAATTCTTAAAGACGAAAAAGCCGAAGTCGTAAAAGGATACGAATGCGGAATTAAACTTAGAGACAACATCGACTTTAAAGAAGGCGACACTATTGAATGTTATATAAGTGTTCCAATCAATAGGGGGTAGAAATGTCAAATAGAATTGAAAGAGCAAACTCACAAATTCAAAAAGCGCTTCAACAAATTTTACATTTCCAAATGAATGACCCTCGCATCACTCCGTTTGTAGGAGTTAGTGAGGTGAAAGTTGCACCTGATTTTAGATATTGCAAAGTAAAAATTGCGCTTACTGATGGTGATTACTCAAAAGCCGATGAGGTTATGAAAGTTCTGAAAAAATCTGAGGGGTATATAAAAAATCAACTTTCTCAAATGCTTGATATGCCACACATACCAAAACTAGATTTAGTGTTTGATAAAAGCATGCAAAACGCAATTAGAGTTGAAGAAATTTTAAAAGGACTAAATATCCCAGCGGAGACAGAAGATGACGAAAACGCAAATTGATAAAACTTTTAATAAAATTATTGAAAAAATAAACACGGCAAAATCTATTGCCGTGTTTGCTCATGTAAATTATGACCCAGATGGTTTGGGAAGTATGTACGCTCTTACAACTTTTCTTCGCAAACAAAAAAAGAAAGTTGATATGTTTGTAGATAGTAAAATAACCGAACTTGACGCAAGATTTTTTGACACTTCAAAAATTTCAACTGAAATTGAGAAAGAATATGATTTAATGATAATGGTTGATACGCCTAATATAAACAGGTTGGGTAAGTATGCTAGTGCATTTAAAAACCACCCAAATACAATAAGGCTAGACCATCATGCGGGGCTTTTTAACGATGCAAAAATAGAATTGACTTTGCCTTATACATCAGCCTGTGAAGTTGTTTTGGAACTAATAGAGAGAATGAATTGTAATCTTGATAAAACAACTGCAACCTATCTTTATGCTGGCATTTTAACAGATACCGATGGTTTTTTAATAGAAACCGTAAACAAACAAACTATGCAAAATGTATTGAAACTTATAGAATGTGGGGCAGATAGCCATAAAGCAAATGATATGCTTATTAAAACGCAAACATTAAGCCAATTTAATCTTGTAAAGAAAATGGCTGAAAAACTTGAAATATATGACGGCGACATTGCGATATCATCTTTAAACACCAAAGATTTTAAACAAGCAAATGCCAAACCAAATCAATGCGGAAATTTTGCAAATAAACTAATTTATATTGATGGTGTTAAAATATCATGTTTGATTAAACAAGAACAAAACAATATTTTTTCTTGCTCACTAAGAGCAAAAGCACCATATAATGTGGCAAAAATTGCTGAAAAATTTAACGGTGGTGGTCATGTGCTTGCTTCTGCTTGCAAAATTAAAGGAACCGAAAAATCCGTTAAGCAAAAAATATTGGAAGCAATAAGGGAAATAAAATGACGGGGATAATTTTAGTAAATAAACCACGCTCACTCTCTTCAAACACCGCAGTAAACATCGTGAAAAAATGTGTGGGAGCAAAAAAAGCAGGGCACCTTGGCACACTGGACATTGAAGCGCAGGGTCTATTGCCTGTAACAATAAATTCTAGCACTAAACTTTTTGACTTTTTCTTAAACAAGGATAAACAATATTTAACAACTTTTAAATTCGGTGAGGCGACAGAAACTTTTGATTTGGAAGGTGAAATAACTAAAAGGGAAGATGTCAACATAACAATAGAACAAGTTGAAGAGGCTTTAAAATCATTTCAAGGCAAAATGTCGCAGATGCCACCTGATTATTCGGCAAAGAAGATAAATGGGAAAAAGGCATACGAATTAAAACGCCAGGGAAAAGAAGTTATACTTAAACCAAAGGAAATTATTATTTATAACTTCAAACTTATTCAGCAAATTGATAAAAACACTTTTAGGTTTTTATTAGATTGTTCTTCTGGCACATATGTTAGAGCATTATGTCGTGATTTAGCAAAAGCATTATCAACATGTGGCGTGTGTTATGACATAACACGCACAAAATGTGGTAATTTTGAATTAAAAGATGCATTTTCTCTTGAAGAAATTAAAAGTGGAAAATATACTTTAATTTCACCTGAAAAGGTTTTTGATTATGAAAAATTATCATTAAATGATGCAGATGTCGCTAAATTGTTAAACGGTCAATTTTTAAAAATTTATAAAAGTGATGGGAATTATAAAATTTACAACAATTCATTTATAGGTGTTGGAAATGTAAAAAACCAACTTTTAAAATTAACTTTAAGATTAAATTAAAAGGGGAATTTATGCAAAGAGCATTATTTGGTCCTTCGGGAAACAGTGAAGAATTTTATGCTAACAACTTTAAATCTACTTTACAAGCGCCAAAATGGCTTCAAGAGCAAGGACTTGACGCTTTTGAGTATTCTTTTGGTAAGGGCTACATAATGAACTCTGAAACTGCAAAAACTCTTGGCGAAGAATTTAAAAAATATAATATTCATCTTTCGTTACACGCTCCTTATTACATTAACTTTGCTTCTACCGACGAAATATTACTTGGAAAAACAATGGGTTATATAGTAACCGGTATCAAATTTTTAAGAAATTTTGGTGCAGACAGACTTATATTTCACCCTGGTTCTGCTGGAAAAATGGATAGAAAAGAGGCTTTTTTGTTAGCAAAACAAAGGATAATAGATTTTGCAAATAATCTTGAAGAGCAAGGGCTTTTAGACGGAATTTATCTTTGCCCAGAAACAATGGGAAAATCACAACAGATTGGCACTTACGAAGAAATTTTACAAATTTGCGCTGGCAATAATCACCTTATTCCTACTTTTGATTTTGGGCACATAAATGCTTTAACGCAAGGTTCACTTAAAACAAAACAGGATTTCTTAAAAATTTTAAATAGGTCTATTGAATTTATTGGTTTTGAACGAACAGCAAATGCACATATCCATTTTTCAAAAATTCAGTTTGCCGAAAAAGGTGAGATAAGGCATTTGAACTTCGATGACCAAATTTATGGTCCTAACTTTGAACCATTAGCGGAAGCGATTATTGAACTTAACTTACACCCAAGAATATTGAGTGAATCAGCAGGGCATCAAAGTCAAGATGCAAAGGAAATGAAAAATATTTACGAAAATTTACTTGCACAACAAAAATAAATGTGATATTATAAATTTATAGATTATTTAAGGAGTTTTTTATGGTTACAGCAGGAGATTTTAGAAAAGGCACAACATTTGAAATGGACGGAGCAGTTTATACGGTTATTGACTTTTTGCATGTTAAACCGGGCAAAGGCTCGCCATTCGTTAGAGCAAAAATTAAAAACGTTATGACTGGTCAAGTTAAGGAAACAACTTTCAACCCATCAGATAAATTTCAAGTGGCAGTTATTGAAAAGAAAGAAATGACCTATCTTTACAATGATGGCGAACTTTACTACTTTATGGATACTGAAACTTACGAACAAATTCCACTTAATAAAGACACTGTTGAAGATGCGCTCAACTTTATGATTGAAAACATGAATGCAACAATGTATTTTTACAAAGGCAATCCATTTGCAGTTTATCCTCCAACTTTTGTTGAACTTGAAGTTATTGATTGTGAACCTGCTATTCAAGGTGACACAACAAAAGCAGCAACAAAGCCTGCAAAACTTGAAACTGGATATGTGTTAAACGTGCCTTTGTTTATCAGCCAAGGTGAAAAAATTAGAGTTGACACTCGTGATGGAAGTTACATGGAAAGGGCTAAAAACTAGTTTAATTTTTTAAAATAAGAACGCAATTTGGCGTTCTTTTTTTTTCGCTTTTTTTCGCCACATTATGCTTTTATGCGGGCTCATATATTCATCTAGGAGGCGTGTATGCTTGATGGAATATTGCCCGACAAAGTGTTTTTACCCATTAAAAACAAAGTAGGGTTTGCAAGTTTAAATGAAATCAGGCTTAGGGCAGACAAGCCTATACTTTTGTCGTGCATGGGACAAAAATATTTTTTAGGCGAAAATGGAAAAACCAGAAACTATAATGAAGCAATTTTTTCAACTTCTTCCATGATTGAAGAAGTTGTGTTTAGAGCAAGCGAGTGCTCAATTTATTCAGTTAACGAACAAATAAAAAAAGGCTACATCGCAACACCAAACGGGATAAGAATAGGCATAGCGGGAAATGTGATAGAAGAAAACGGACTTGTTAAAACCATGACGGGTTTTTCGTCTGTAAACATAAGAATTCCGCATGAAATTAGAAATTGTTCGCTGAAAGCATACTCGTCCATAGTAAAGCCAGACTGCGTTTTAAACACTTTAATTATTTCGCCCCCCGGGGCTGGCAAAACAACTTTTTTAAGAGATTTTGTTTGGCAACTATCTGAAAGAAACCTGCCTTACAATGTTCTGGTGTTAGATGAGAGAGGGGAACTTAACATAGGAAAAGGGCTTGGCAATTATGCAGACATCATAAGTTTTGCAAGTAAGAAAACAGGATTTGAAAACGGTATTCGTTCGCTTGCTCCAAACATTATTGTAACTGACGAATTAAGCGAGTGGGAAGATTTGGAGGCAGTAAAATTTGCCAGCAATTCGGGTGTAAATATTTTGGCTTCCACACATTCAGACAGCATAGAAAGTTTTTTGCAAAAGAATGCTTTCAAAGAAATTATTGATGAAAAGGTTTTTAAAAGATATGTTCTGCTTTCAATGCGTGAAGGACCTGGAACACTTGAAGGAATTTTTGATGAAAATTTTAGCAGGATTATGAGGTGGTAAAATGAAGTGGGTGATAATAGCAATTTTGTTTGGAATTTGCGTTGCGATAGGATACATCTTCTCAATGAAATATAAAAGACGAGTGCAATTTTACACTGCGCTTATTATGTTTGCACAAAAACTTGATGTTGAGATTAACTTTTCTCGTGAGCGACTTAAAAAACTTATAGAAGGAATGGATGAAAAAACCAAACATAATCTTTTTGGCTTAGATAAAAACTTTTTGGATTATTTAACTGGAAGTGAAGAACTTACTCAGGAGGCTCTTTTTAAAAACTGTCCAGTTTTAAAACCCGAAGAAAAAGAAATGGTTTTTCTGTTTTTCAAAAGTCTTGGCAGAAGTGATGTGCTGGGTCAAACAAAGGAAATTCAAAATTTTGTTAAACGCTTTGATGAAAACTTGTCTAAGTGCGCAAACGAAAATAAAAAATATGGCTCGCTTTCACTTAAACTCGGCTTCATCGCTGGACTTTTCGTTATGGTTATTTTGTTGTAGGAGGGCCGCGATTATGGATGGAGTTGAAATTATTTTTAAAATCGCAGCAATCGGTCTTATAACAGCAGTTGTTACTCAAATTTTAAAACAGGCAGGTAAGGATGAAATAGGAACTTTTGCCACTTTGGCAGGACTGATTGTTGTGATTATTATGGTGTTAAGTTTGATTGGCGAATTGTTTGGCACCATACAAACCATGTTCGATTTTGGTTAACTTGTTAGATAACTTTTAAAGGGGAAGTGCATGGACATAATTTTTAAAATCATTGGCGTTGGTCTTATAACATGTATTGCGTCGCTGATTATTAAACCAGTGCGCAGTGATTTTGCCGTGCTTATTTCTATGGTGGGCGGGGTTATTATTTTGGTTATGATTCTCTCATCACTTTCCACAGCAATTCAACTTATAAGTTCAATAGCAAACCAAACAGGCATAGATTCAAATTTACTTTCACTGGTGTTTAAAATTATAGGTGTGGGATATTTAACAGAATTCACCGCAAGTTTATGTGCCGACACAGGCAGTTCAGGTTTAGGGGATAAAGTTCTGCTTGGTGGCAAAGTTGTAATTCTTGTTATGGCTCTTCCAATAATAACCAGCATCTTAACCATAGTAATGGAGTTGTTGCCAACATGAAAAAGGCACTTTTTATAATAACGGCAATATTTGTTTTAATTTTATCCCCATTATTATTTTTATCCAACACTTCAAGTTCCTCCGCCTCAGTTTGTTATGCAGAAACTAGCGATAAAAGTTTAGAAGACCAAATTGAAGACAGCGTTGAAGACCAGTTGGGTGATTTAGATTTTAGCGACCTTGAAGACATTTTAAATAATTCTGAAAATGCTGATGATTTGTTTGGCGGTCAAAGTTTTTTAGAAAAACTTGCTTCCATAATAAATGGCGACTTTGCTGAGGATTCCACTTCTGTTTGGGAAGCAATATTAAATTTGATATTTGACAATTTGCTTTCTTTTCTTCCTATCATTGCAACTGTGATTGCTGTGGCAATTTTAGGCGGAATGATTCAAAATCTTAAACCTAACCTTAATGGCAAGAGTATAGGCTCGGTTATCCATTTCGTAACATACGGCGTTGTGGTGATTTTGATATTTACCATAGTTATGAAAATGATAACCATAACTTCCGACACAATTGGCTCTATTAAAAGCCAAATGGACGCCATATTCCCAATACTGCTTACTATGCTTACAGCAGTGGGTGGCACTGTTTCTGTTTCGGTATATCAACCTGCGATGGCTTTACTTGCAAGCATTATAATAAATGTTTTCACAATTTTCTTAATGCCTTTATTCTTGATTTCAACGGTGTTATCACTTGTAAGCAACCTTTCTAACAATGTTAAACTTGACAAATTTATTGGATTTTTAAACTCACTATTTAAATGGGTTATAGGGCTTATTTTTACTGTGTTTATTGGCTTTGCTTCTATACAAGGTATTACTGCTGGGTCAATAGATGGATTATCAATAAAAACAGCAAAGTTTGCTATTAAAAGTTATATTCCTATTGTTGGCTCATATATCTCTGATGGCTTTTATATTGTTCTTGCTTCATCAAGCCTGATTAAAAATGCAGTTGGCGCTTGCGGTTTGCTTCTTCTGGCTGGAACAATTCTTGCACCTATTTTACAACTAATCGTTTTTATGCTTGCTTTAAAACTTATGGCAGGAATTATTGAACCTTTGGGAGATGGGAAAATAGCATCATTTGTAAACACACTTTCCAAAAATATGACAATGCTTATTTCCATGATTGTGGCAGTTTCGTTTATGTATGTAATATTAACTGGTCTTGTTATGTGCAGTGCCAACATTCTATAAAGGAGGGGATATGTTCAGTTCAATTTCTGGCTGGGTTCTATCAATCGCAGGAGTGGTAAGTCTTTCTGTAATTGTTGAACTAATTTTGCCAGAGGGACAACTTAATAAATATATAAGGGGCATATTTTCCTTTATCATTATGCTTGTTATTATTGCGCCTTTGCCAAGTTTAGTTGGTAAAAATTTTAGTTTTTCTGATATTTCTTTAAGCGACCAATATGAACTGCAAGAAGATTATATTTATCAAATGAATGTTTATAAAACCGAGGCTCTACAAAATGATATTTCCAATCAAATAAGGCAAAGCGGATATGAAAATGTTGTTGTATCAGTTTCCAGCAACAACTATGCGACTGCATTTAAAGTTGATGCAATTTATGTCGAACTATCGAATTTAGTCATAACTAGCCAAGCCCAACATACAAATATTTTAGACATTGAGAAAGAAATACTACAAATAATTCTATCTCGTGCAGATGTCGATGAGGCGGAGGTGCATTTTGAAAGGTAAGTTTTCTGAAAGCTTTAAAAAGTTTGCCGAAAACATTAAAACTAACCGCAAACTGCAAATAGGACTGGCCATCTTACTTGCTTTCGTTTTAGTTTTATGTTACTTCCTTTTTATCCGCTCTCCCTCTTCTTCGACAAATAAAGATGAAGGGCAGAGCGTGATAACTTCTGACGCTGAGGCTTATGCTAAAAACTTGGAAGATAAACTTGAAAAAGTTTTATCACAAGTTAAAGGTGCGGGAGAAGTTAGTGTGCTGGTAACCCTAGGCAGCGGATTTGAATATGTCTACGCCACAGAAGAGCAAATAAAGGAAACCTCTTCGGGAACAACCACCACAAGCACAATCATTTTGGTTTCGGGAGAACCTATACTCGTTAAAGAAATTTATCCCGAAATTGAAGGTGTGCTGGTTTCAGCCACAGGCGCAGATGATATTTCAGTCAAAGTAAATCTTATCACAGCCATTCAAACAGTGATAGATGTTGCAAATGAAGACATAACAATCTTAACAAGAGTTTAAAAGGAGTTTTAAATATGAAAAAAAGAACAAAAATTATTATTCTCGCAGTTATGGTTGTGCTTTTAGGCGTAACGGGTTATCTTAATGTAGCGCTAAATAATTCTGCCCAAGATGTGCCAACACAAACCACTACTGCAAGTTATTTTGCTTCCTATCGTGAGGATAGAGAATCAAGGCGTGACCAAGAACTTTTATACTACCAAGCAATTGCAGAAAGTCCTGATTCAACAGCCGAAGCAGTTCAAGCAGCGAACGCAGCAAGACAGGCACTTATTGAACAAATGGATACAGAACTTGTTATTGAAGGCTTGATTAAAGGCTTGGGATTTAATGATTGCGTGATTACAATGTCAACATCTAATGTTAATGTTTTAGTAGACGCTGACACATTAACAGAGGCAGAGGTTACACAAATAGTTGATGTTGTGCAAGAGCATCTCAACACGGATATTAAAAATATTAAAATTATTCCTGTTGAATAGTTGGACAAATATAAATTAAATGTGTTATAATCTGATTATGGATAATGTGCCTAACAGGCAATAACAGGAGAGAATATGGCTGACACAAAACTCTGTAATCAAGACGGAAAAATAACCTGCGATAAAAATATTCTATATTCAATAGTAAACCTTGCCACCAAGGAAATAAAAGGTGTGGCAAGGCTTTCTAATTCCAACCTTCCTTGGTATAAAAAAATGTTTGCCAAAGGCGATTATGAAGGTGTTAAAATAAGTTTCGAAGCAAATGGAACATTAAAAATTGATGTTTATGTTGATGTTTATATTGGCGAATCTGTGCCTGACCTTGCTTATAGAATTCAAGAAAATATTAAAAACAATTTGTCAAGCATGGTAGAAATGAAAGCCTCTAACATCAGCGTTCATGTTATGGATGTTATTTGTGATAGAATAGATGCAGGATTATAAACATGAGAAGAGATTCACGCGTTCTTGCTTTCAAACTAATTTTTGAAAGGCTTTTTAACTCTCAACCTTTCGATGAAGAATTGTGGCAGGAAATAAAAGATAGAGATAAGCCGTTTGCAGAACAAATTTTTAATGAATATCAAAATCATAAAAATGAAATCGAGCAAAAACTTTCGGCTTTGCTGATTGGTTACAGCCTTGATAGAGTGCATAAAGTTGACCTTGCACTTTTGTGTGAAGCAATCACAGAAATTAACTATATTAAAACACCGCCTGCTGTTGCAATCAACGAGGTTTTAGAAATTGCAAAAGTATTTTCAACATCAGAAAGCCCTAAGTTTTTAAACGGAGTGCTTTCTAGTGTTATAAAAAACAAAACTAAGGAAGGTGAAAATGTTTGACACCTTAACGGTAACTCAATACAACACCTATATTAAACAAATTTTTGATGCGGAAGAACTTCTCCACAATATAAAAATTGTTGGGGAAGTTTTTGGATTGTCTATATCCAAAACCGCAATTTATTTTTCTTTAAAAGATGAGGGTGGAAGTGTTGGGTGTGTTTGTTTCTATCCTTCTATTATGGCTGATATTAAAGACGGCGACAAAGTTATTGTTACAGGCTCGCCTAACTATTATGTAAAAGGCGGAAGGCTTAGTTTTGTTGTGCAAAAACTGGAAAAACAAGGGCAGGGCGATTTATATGCGCAGTTTTTGATGATGAAAGATAAACTTGAAAAAGAAGGGCTTTTTGACCAAGCCACCAAAAAATCTATGCCACAAATCATCAAAACAATTGGCGTAATCACTTCAAAAGAAGGTGCTGTTATACATGATATTTGTAATGTTGCAAGGCGCAGAGATCCGTCAATAAACATAGCGCTTTTTCCTGTTAAAGTTCAAGGCAATGGTGCGGAAACAGAAATTGCAAATGCGATAAATCAACTATCTGAGTTTGACCAAATTGACGCAATAGTTGTTGCACGAGGCGGAGGTTCTATGGAAGACCTTGCTGCATACAACACCGAGATAGTTGCAAGGGCAACATTTGCCTGCAACAAATTTATTGTAAGTGCGGTAGGGCATGAAACAGACTTTACAATTATTGACTTTGTAAGTGACCTTAGAGCGCCAACCCCGTCGGCTGCGGCTGAATTATTGACAAAAGATAAAATGGGTCAAAAAAACACCTTTGACCGCCTATTAAGTGCCTTTACAGGACAGGTGAACCGATTTATAGAAAACAAAATACTAACATTTGAAAAACAACAAAAAGATTTTGAAAATATAACAGACAATTACATTGCAAACAAAAACTTTGAACTTGGAATGCTTGAAAATTCTTTAAATAAATTAAATCCTTTTGATATTTTGAAACGAGGGTATGCCAAAGTTGAACAAGCAGGCAAAGTTGTTGACAAGGCTGAAAAAGTTGTGCTACAATCAGACATAATGGTAAACTTTTATGACGGCAAAATAGTTGCTACTCCAAAAGAGGTGAAAAAATGACATACGAAACTGCAATCCAAAAATTGGGTGAAATTGTTGAAAAACTTTCTGCTGAAAGTTTGCCTCTTTCGCAAGCCTCAACACTTTTTGAAGAGGGAATGGGGCTTATAAAATTTTGTTATGAACAGTTAAAAGTTACAAAAGGCAAAATTTTCGAAATAAAAAAAGAACTTGATAAATTAAAATTGGAGGAGATGGAATGAGAATATCAAAACTCCTTGGTGAGAGATTAAAAGACGCACCAGCAAATGCAACATCAAAAAGTCATATATTCCTGTCTAGGGCAGGATACATAAAACAGGTTGCCAATGGAATTTATACTTTCATGCCTCCTGCTGAAAGAGTAAGCAAAAAAATTCAAGATATTATTTGTGAAGAAATGGACGCAGTTGGCGGACAAGAAGTTTTATTCCCAGTGGTTATGCCTAGGGAACTTTGGGATTTAAGCGGAAGATATTCTTCAATTGGGCAGGAACTGGTTCGTTTTAAAGACCGCTCTGAACATGACTTAGTGCTGGGAATGACGCATGAAGAAGCGGCTGTGCACGCTGCTCTTGGCACGATAAAAAGTTACGAACAACTTCCTTTTATGATTTACCAAATTCAAACTAAATTCAGAGATGAAGCAAGAGCAAGGGCAGGGCTTATCAGAGTTAGAGAATTTTTGATGAAAGATGCATATTCTTTCCATGCTTCACAAGAAGATTTAGAAACTTATTATAAAACTTTATATGATGCATATTTTAAAATCTTTCACAGAATGGGGCTTAAAAATGTTATAGCCGTTCACTCAGACAGTGGCATGATGGGCGGAAAAGTTGCAGACGAATTTCAATTGCTCACCGACATAGGAGAGGACACAATTGTAATTTGTCCAGAATGTGATAGCGCTTCAAACATAGATGTTGCAACCAGCGAAATACCTGAAAACGACCATATTTTTGGCGTAAAACAAGAGGTGTTTACTGGAGAGGCTAAAACTATTGATGAAGTATGCTCTAATTTAAATAAACAACCATGGCAAGTGGCAAAAGCAGTTTGCTATGCTGTTATAGGCGACGAAAACAGAATTGTTATTGCATTTTTAAGAGGCGATAGAGAAGTAAACGAAGCCAAACTTAAAAACTTGGTTGGTGGCGAAATTGCTATAAAAGATTTGCAGGACAGCGGGCTTGTTAAGGGAAATATAGGTTGTGTTAATCTTGACATTCCAAATGCTGAAATTTATTATGACAGGTCTTTAGATGGTTTAGAAAGTTTTGTTACTGGCGCTAATAAAGAAGGCTACCATTATCAAGGCGTTTCTATCACAAGAGATGTTAAACCAGAAAAATTTGTTGATATCTCCAAAGTTGCGGAAGGTGATAGATGTCCAGTTTGTGGTGCAAAACTGCTTGTTAAGAATGGAATTGAAATAGGAAATATATTCCAACTTGGCACAAGATACACACAAAAGATGGGTATGAGCGTGCATATGCCAGACGGGTCTTCTATAAATCCTATAATGGGTTGCTATGGAATAGGTATTGGGAGATGCCTTGCAAGCATAGCCGAAGAAAATTGTGATGAAAAAGGTCTTGTTTGGCCTATGAGTGTTGCACCATGGCATATATATCTTTGCCCAATTCGTTTAGATGACCCTGCTGTTAAAGAAAAAGCAGAATGGCTTTACAAAAAACTTACCGCTGAAAATTTTGAAGTTTTATACGATGACAGAGAAACATCAGCAGGTGTAAAATTTACTGATAGTGAATTGATGGGCATTCCAGTGCGAATTGTAATCAGTCCAAAAACCATTGAAAACGGACAGGTTGAAATCACAATACGCCAAACAGGAGAAAAACTTTTTGTTAAGGAAGAAAGCCTTTCCAAAAAACTTGATGAAATTATAGTATATTAAAAACCAGTGCTAGCGCTGGTTTTTTCATATTACTTTATTTAAATAAATATATTTAGTAATGTGAAGGATAAAAAAGTAAAATCGAAAACAACTTCCTTGGAAGTAAGGCGTTATAAATGGGCATTTAAAATGTTTATAATTTCGCTATGCCTATCTTCATTGTTCTCACTTTTCAGCCAAACAATACTCTCACATTTAGGAGCAGTAATCGCAGGTTTCACCATAGCACTTTTCATTTTTATAAGTGTTGTTTTTGATATGATTGGAATTGCTGTTGCAAGTGCAGACGAAGATTTTTTCAAGAACAAAATTAAAGAAAATGTGCAGGGAAGTGAAGTGGCTTTGCGTTTGAAAAAAAACTCAGAAAAAGTTTGCTCTTTTTGTGCTGACGTTGTAGGAGATATATGCGGAATTCTATCAGGGGCAGCGGGTGCATGCATAATTCTTTCTTTGGCAAAAAATATTTCAAATCCAAGTGTTGTGGTTTTAATTTCAACCCTTGTAAGTTCACTCATCGCAGGATTAACCATTTTATTTAAAGCGCTGATGAAAGAGCATGCAATAAAAAATTCTAACAAAATTATTTTAAGACTGGGTAAATTTATTGAAAAAATATTTTTTTATAAAAGAAACAAAAATTATAAAAAAACAGTTGACAAAGATTAAATTGTTGTGCTAATATAATGAAGTCGAAAGCAGAAGTTTCCACTTCTCACCGGTCAAACTTAGGATTTAGACCGTGTTAAAAAATTTTAAAATATTTATTTTAAGTTTTTTTGGTGGAAATGTTCTTGCATTCCACCAATTTTTTTAAAAGGAGACAACGACCATTTTTAAAGAACTTTTAATCAATGACCAAATTTCAGCAGACGAAGTTAGGCTTATAGATGAAGACGGTGCACAGTTAGGTGTACTTCCACTGAACAAAGCCCAATCATTAGCGGAAGAAAAAGGACTTGACCTTGTGCTTATGAACGGCGGAGCAAAGCCAGCAGTTTGCAAACTTATGGATTACGGCAAATATAAATTTGACGCCATAAAAAAAGAAAAGGAATTGAAGAAAAATCAAAAGACCATTGAAGTAAAAGAAATTCAACTTTCAATGACCATAAGTGATCACGATATTGCTTATCGTGTAACAAATGCCAAAAAATTTCTTTCAGACGGAAACAAAGTTAAAATATCTTTACGAATGAGGGGAAGACAGCAGGCTTATGCAAAAACATGCATTGAGGTTGTGAAAAACTTTGCCGCTAAACTTGAAGATGTTGGAACTTGTGAAAAAGAGCCAGAAGTAAACGGCAGAAATATCATAGTTGTTGTTAGCCCAAAAAAATAATTATAAAAGGAGAAAGGACATGCCAAAACAAAAAACACACAGTGGTGCAAAAAAGCGTTTTAAACTCACCGCAACAGGCAAAGTTAAGTATGCTCGTCCAACAAAAGGACATTTCTTAACAAACAAATCACAAGCAAGAAAAAGAAAACTTAGAAAAGGTTCATATATTGCAGGAAAAAATTCTGACAATATCAAATCTCTTCTTGGTGCTAAGTAATTAGGAGGGCGTAGATATGAGAATTAAAAGAACTGTAAATGCGGTTAAAAAACGCAGAAAAATACTTAAACAAGCAAAAGGTTATCGTGGAGCAAAATCAAAACTTTACAGAACCGCTCGTGAACAAGTTATGAAAAGCGGAATGTACGCTTATATTGGAAGAAAGCAAAAGAAGAGAGATTTCCGCGCACTTTGGATAACAAGAATAAATGCTGCATGCAGAATTAACGACATCTCATACAGCAAGTTTATTGCAGGATTAAAAGCAAAGAACATTGATCTTAACAGAAAAGTTCTTGCTGACATCGCTGTTAGAGACCCTGAGGCTTTTAAAGCGCTTGTTGCAGAGGTTAAAGCATAAATATGTTGAAAGCAAGTGGAGAACTTGTTAAGAAACTTAAAAAGCAAAAAAGAGAAAACGATTTTTTGCTTTTTTTAGATAACCAAAAAATAATTAACGATGCAATATCTAATGGAGCCAAACCGTTGCTTGCACTGGCAGTAGATGAAGCGCTTTTGCCTAACATTGAATGTGAAAAATACTTAACAACCATGTCAGTTATTGAAGACTTGGCAGAAGTAAAATCACCACGTGGTGTAGTTGTTATGTTAGAATACACACAAAATGTGGTATTATGTCCAAAAAAAGACTTTTTAGTGCTAGATAAACTGCAAGACCCTGGCAATGTTGGCACACTTATAAGAACTGCACTTGCTTCGGGAATGGAGTGTGTATTTTTACTAGATAGTGTTAAGCCAACCAACGCAAAACTTATTAGAAGTTCAGCAGGAGCGATTTTCAACATTCCAACCATATCAATGACCGAAGAAGATTTTATAAAATTCGCAAAAGAAAATAGTTTAACCCTTGCCAAAACTGATATGAAAGGAGAAGATATTTTCAAATTTCAACCTTCAAAAAATATTGGTATTGTAATCGGCAATGAAGGTAATGGTGTTAGCAAAGAAATATCGCAAATTTGCAATGTAGCCCTTACTATTCCAATGCACCCAGGAATTGAAAGTTTAAATGCAGCAGTAAGCGGTTCAATTATTATGTTTCAAATTGCATCTAAAAGAAAATAGGAGGTAAATATGTCAGGACATTCAAAATGGCACAATATTCAAGCCACAAAGGGCAAGATGGACGCTGCAAGAAGTAAAATCTTTACCAAAATAGGTAGAGAACTTGCAGTTGCAGTTAAAGCGGGCGGTCCAGACCCAGCAAGCAACCCAACTTTAAGGGCGGTTATTGCCAAGGCTAAACAAAACAACATGCCAAATGATAACATAGATAGAAGCATTAAAAAAGCAGCAGGCGAACTTGGAAGCGTTAACTATGAATCCATAGTTTATGAAGGATATGGTGTTGGCGGTTCAGCGGTTATTGTTGAATGTTTAACTGACAATAAAAATAGAACCGCTGGTGATGTTAGGCACGCTTTTGACAAGCATGGCGGAGCCCTTGGTTCTAATGGTTGCGTAAGTTATTTATTCCAAAGAAAAGGAATCATAATAGTGCCAAGAGAAGAAGGGTTGGATAGCGATATGCTTATGATGGATGCTCTTGAAGCAGGCGCAAAAGATGTTATTGAACATGATGACGAAGTAGAAATCATAACTGCTCCTAATGAAGTAAACACTGTTAAGGAAACATTAGAAAAAGCGGGATATAATATCGTTATGTCGGAATCAAGTTTAGTGCCTGATTTGTATGTTGACTTAGATGAGCAAAAACTTGTCTCATTCCAAAAAATGATTGATGTGTTAGAAGAATTAGATGATGTGCAGCAGGTTTATCACAATGTAAATCTTCCTGACGAAGAAGAATAAGCGAGCAAGCGCTTGGAAAAGTTGTTCCAAGCCAAGGTTGCCCAAACGGCAACCTTTTTTTGGCTCTGCCAAAAAACTTGCTCGCGCGGTGTGATTTGATTGACAAAATTATACTAAATAATATAAAATTTAACTATGAAAATACTAGGGATAGATCCTGGCTATGCAATAATTGGCTACGGGGTAATAGACACAACTAAACAAAATCTGGTAATTGATTATGGGGTTATAACAACACCAAAAGAAGACAGCATATCAATTCGTTTAAAAAACATTGAAAGCGCACTTGCTTCTTTGTTTGAAACATACAAACCCGACGCTGTTGCAATAGAAGAATTGTTTTATTTTAAAAATCAAAAAACAGTAATTCCTGTTGCTGAGGCAAGGGGTGTGATTTTGCTTACGGCTCAAAAATATTGCGGAAATATTTTCGAATATACACCTATGCAAATTAAACAAGCGCTTACTGGACAAGGCAGGGCAGAAAAGGCACAAATTCAGTTTATGGTTAAAAATATTTTGGGGCTTAAAGAAATTCCAAAACCAGACGATGCCGCAGATGCGCTTGCAGTCGCACTAACTCACGCACAAACAAGCCCAAGACTTAATACGAATAAAATTTAAGGAGCAAAAATGATTTCATTTTTAGTTGGCACAATTGAAGAAAAATCAGACAGCAACCTCACTTTGGATGTTAACGGTGTAGGATATAATTTGTTCATATCACACAACACATATATGTCTTTACCAAATGAAGGTGAAACTATTAAAATTTTCACTTACATGTCTGTTCGAGAAGACGATGTGTCTTTGTTTGGCTTCTCTACAAAAGATGAAAAAGAGTTGTTTTTAAAATTAACCCTAGTTTCAGGAATAGGTCCAAAGGTTGCATTATCAATCCTTTCAGGGCTTCCTATTTCCGAACTTATTTCTGCAATTATAAAAGAGGATTTACGAACACTTTCGTCCATAAAAGGCTTAGGCAAAAAAACAGCCGAAAGATTATGTTTGGAACTTAAAGATAAAATTTCTCCGCTTGGAGTAGTCAATGATGACGAAGTAAAAACTTTTGATTATGATGAAGATGCTTTAAATCTTGCTGTGGAAACGCTTGTATCTCTTGGAGTAAATAAAAACCAAGCATACCTACTGGCAAAAAGCAATGCTACTGCAACTTCAACAGCCGAAGAGATAATTTCAAAATCATTAAGGGGGTATAGAGGATAATGGAAGACAGATTTATTACAAGCACCAAAAACCTTACTGATGCTGAAATTGAAAATTCATTAAGACCAACCAGTTTTGATGAATATGTTGGACAGTCTAAAATTAAAGAAAGCCTTTCAGTCTATATTCAAGCAGCAAAATCACGAAAGGAAAGTCTTGACCATGTTTTATTGTATGGCCCACCAGGACTTGGTAAAACAACACTTTCACACATTATTGCAAACGAACTTGGAAGCCAACTAAAAATAACATCTGGTCCAGCAATTGAGCACGCCGCAGACCTTGCAGCGATTTTAACAAACCTTAACGAAAACGATGTTTTATTTATTGATGAAATTCACCGACTTCACAAAACAGTGGAGGAGATTTTGTATCCTGCAATGGAAGATTTTGCGCTTGACTTTATTGTTGGTAAAGGTCCGTCAGCAAAAAACATGCGCCTTAAAATTCAACCTTTCACCCTTATTGGAGCAACAACAAGGGCAGGTATGCTGACAAATCCACTTAGAGATAGGTTTGGAATTATATGCAGATTAGAACTCTACACGGTTGATGAACTCCAAGTGATTATAAATCGCTCTGCAAAAATTTTAAATATTGCAATAGATGACGGCGCAAGCAAGGAAATAGCAAAACGCTCTCGTGGAACGCCAAGAATAGCAAACAGGCTTTTAAAGCGTGTACGTGATTATGCCGAAGTGCATGGCGAAGGCAAAATCACAAAACAAATTGCAGACAAAACCTTAGACATTATGGAAATAGATCAGTTAGGGCTTGATTTTATAGACAGAAAAATTTTAGGCTCTATAATTCATAAATTTAATGGCGGGCCGGTAGGTCTTGAAACACTTGCAGCAACCATTAGCGAAGACGCATCAACTATTGAAGATGTTTACGAACCATACTTATTGCAACTTGGTTTTATAGCACGCACACCGAGAGGTCGTGTTGCGCTTGAACCAGCATACAAGCATCTTAAAATCTAATTTATATAAAGGAGAAATTATGTATAGTAAAATTATAGAAGAGGAAAAAATATATTTCTCTCCGATTGAAATAAACGACACAAAATATTTTACAAAGTGGTTTAATGATATTGATATAGCAAGAATGTATAGCAAAGATGGATTAAGAAAATTTTATACAGAACAAACTACTAGAGAAAAATTAGAAGAATATATAAAAAATAACGAAATGCGTTTTGAGGTAATAAGAAAACAAGACAATAAGCCATTAGGTCTTTATTCATTAAATAAAATTGATTGGATGAATCAAACTTGCAGAGTGAGTGGATTTATAGGTGATTTAGAAAACCGATCAAAAGGATACGGAACCGAAGCACTTAAACTCATATGTGACATTGCCTTTACTTTTTTGCACATGAGAACAATTGTTGCAAGAATTCATTCTTATAATTTACCTTCTATAAAAAGCGTATTAAAAATTGGTTTTAAAAAAGTAGGCACAATAAAAAATTTTATAAAATTAAAGAATAAGTATTATGATTATTATTATTTCCAATTAATGCCAACTACATTCTACAAAAATAATATGTCTTATTGTAAATTACCAGAACTAAATTTTTCAAAACGGAACACTAAAAATGGATTTATTAAATAAAAATTCGTATCACTATGACTTACCACCAGAACTTATTGCTCAAACACCGATAGAACCAAGAGATAGTTCTAGGCTCCTTGTTTATGATAAAAAAACAGGCAAAATTGAGCATAAAATTTTTCATGACATAATCGATTATTTAACTGAAAAAGATGTGCTTGTTATAAACAACACTCGTGTGTTACCAGCAAGATTATTTGGATATAAAGATACTGGTGCAAAAATAGAAATTCTTTTACAAAAAAGAATAGATTTAAAAAACTGGGAATGCATCGCAAGACCAACAAAACGCCTAAAAGAAGGGGATAAAGTTACTTTCAGCCAACACTTATCTTGCATAATAAAAGAAAAAGGCGATTATGGCTTAGTCAAGGTTTGTTTCGACTATGATGGAACTTTTGAACATAGGCTTAGCGAAGTTGGAACAGTTCCACTTCCACCATATATAAAAGAAAAATTAAAAGATAGTGAACGCTATCAAACAGTTTACAGTAAAATAGAAGGCTCTTCCGCTGCTCCAACAGCAGGTTTACATTTTACACCAGAACTTTTGCAAAGAATAAAAGATAAAGGAGTGCAAATAGTTGAAGTACTTTTGCATGTAGGGCTGGGAACATTTAGACCAGTTAAGGAAGATAATATTTTAAAACACGAAATGCACTCAGAGTTTATTGAGATGAGCGAGCAAAATGCCGACATTTTAAACAAAGCAAAGAAGAATGGCAAAAGAATTATAGCAGTTGGAACAACAAGTGTAAGGGTGTTAGAAACTTCGTGTAATGAAAATGGTTTGTTTGTGCCTATGAAAACAAACACAAACATATTTATTTATCCGTCTTATAAATTCAAAGCAGTTGATGCGCTTATAACCAATTTTCACTTACCAGAAAGCACTTTAATAATGCTTGTAAGCGCATTTATAGGCAGAGATGAAACAATAAAAGTTTATGAAGAAGCCGTAAAACAAAAATACAGATTTTTTAGTTTTGGAGATGCTTGCTTCTTTAAATAATGTTAAATTTGTGTGAATTATGACATAATTCATACTATATATAGGGGTATTATGAAGAATTTTAGTTTTGAAATTATAAAAGAATGTCCAAAAACCGGCGCAAGAGCGGGAATTTTTCATACTCCACACGGTGATATATTAACGCCTGTTTTCATGCCAGTAGGAACTCAGGCAACTGTTAAAGGCGTTACTCCTGAAATGCTTAATGAATTAGGCGCTCAAATTATTTTGTCAAACACATATCATTTGCACCTGCGTCCAGGCGAAGAAATTATTAAAAACGCAGGCGGATTACACAAATTCATGCATTGGGATAAACCAATTTTAACTGATAGTGGTGGTTTTCAAGTGTTTTCACTTTCAAAACTTAGAAAAATGAGCGACGAAGGGGTAGAATTCTCATCACATCTTAGTGGCGAAAAACGGTTTATGAGCCCTGAAAAGTGTATTGATATACAAAATGCGCTGGGTTCTGACATCGTTATGCAACTTGATGTTTGTTCAGAAGCAGGCGCAAGTTATAAAGATGCCTTAGAAGCAAAAAGGCTTACAAAATTATGGTTAGAGCGTTGTTATGCTCATCAAAAAAATCCAAAACAAATGCTTTTCCCAATCGTGCAAGGCAATGTTTTTAAAGATTTAAGGCTTGAATGCGTAAAAGATTGCTTGCCTTACGCCAAATGTGGAATTGCTATTGGGGGATTGTCAGTTGGCGAGGAAAAAAGCGTTATGTATGAAATTTTGGATACATTAAATCCAGTTTTACCACACGACCAACCTAGATACCTTATGGGCGTTGGTTCGCCAGATTGCTTGATTGAAGGCTTCGCCCGTGGAATTGATATGATGGATTGCGTTCTTCCAACACGCATAGCAAGAAACGGAACTGCTTTTGTTAAAGAAGGTAAATTAGTGGTTAAAAATGCCAAATATAAAGATGATTTTTCTCCTATTGAGGAAGGTTGCGATTGTTATGCTTGCAAAAATTACACCAGAAGTTACATCCGTCATTTAATAAATGCGGGAGAAATGCTTGGCGCAACGCTAATTTCAATACACAATTTGCACTTCTTAACACATCTTTCAACCGAAGCAAGACAAGCCATTTTAGAAGATAGATTTCCTGAATTTAAAGAGGAATTTTTATCGAAGTTTAAATACTAAGCATGCGAATATTTTGGCAAAGCCAAAATGAAAAAAGCCTTAACGGCTTTTTTTTGTTTGCCAAAGGCAAACTTCGCATGCGTGGTTTTGTGAAATAAAATAAATTTAATTCTAAGTTAAATTTTATCATGTATTTAAAATAATTTGACTTGTCAATAAAAAATAAGTATACTTTAAATGTGGAATATTGGTTTCCATAGATTTTAAAAGAGGGGTAAAAGTATGAGCATAAGCGTATTAGGCGTTGTTGCTCCTGCTATTGCCGTTGTAATTGCGTTAGCATGTTTTGCCGTTGGTATTGGCGGTGGAATAGGTTTGTATAAATTGATTGCAACAAAAAAACTCGGTAAAAATAAATCGAACGCTGTTCGAATTATCGAAGAGGCATATGCAGAAGCAAAGACCATAAAAAAAGAAGCCTCACTTGAAGCAAAAGAGGCAAGTCACAAATATAGAGAAGAAGTTGAAGCAGAGTTAAAAGAAAGACGAAGCGAAATTCAGAAATCTGAGGAAAGATTAACCGAAAGAGAAAAATTTATTGAAAATAAAGAACTTTCTTTGGATAGAAAAAGCGAACAAATTGAAGAAGATAAAAAGAAAATTGAAGAATACAAAACAAAACTAAATGATGAAATAGAACAGCAACAACAGATTAAATCTGACATGCTTGAAAAACTTGAAAAAATAAGTGGCATGACAAAGCAAGACGCCAAAAACATGTTGGTTTCCAGCATGACCGAAGAAGCAAAGAAAGAAGCGGGCCTTATAATCAAACGAATTGAAGATGAAGCAAAAGAAGAAGGCGACAAAAAAGCAAGGGATATTGTTGCATCAGCAATTCAAAAATGCGCAACAGATCTTTCAACTGAAATGACAGTTTCGGTTGTTCCACTTCCAACAGACGAAATGAAAGGAAGAATTATTGGTAGAGAAGGAAGGAACATCCGTGCAATTGAAAGTGCAACGGGCGTAGAACTTATTGTAGACGATACACCTGAAAGCATAACCGTTTCTTCATTTGACCCAATTAGAAGAGAAATAGCAAGGTTAAGTCTTGAAAAACTTATTGTTGATGGAAGAATTCACCCAACAAGAATAGAAGAAATAGTTGAAAAAATGACCAAAGAAGTTGACAAGTCAATCAAAGAAGCAGGTGATGATGCTTGCGAAGAAGTTGGAATTTATAACTTGCATCCTGAACTTGTTAAAATATTGGGTAGACTGAAATTTAGAACAAGTTATGGGCAAAATTGCTTAAAGCATAGTATTGAAACTGCGATTTTGGCAGGTCAAATTGCAACAGAACTTGGTGCCGATGCAAATATAGCAAAACGCGGTGGATTGTTACACGATATAGGAAAGGCTCTCGATCATGAAATTGAAGGCACACATGTTCAAATCGGTGTTGACCTTGCAACAAAATATAAAGAAAATCCTGCTGTAATACATTGTATTGAAGCACACCATTTTAATGTTGAATTTAAATCAGTTGAGGCTGTTATTGTTCAAATAGCCGACGCTATTTCAAGTAGCAGACCTGGGGCAAGAAGAGAAAGTTTTGAGGCTTACATTAAGCGTTTGCAACAACTTGAAGAAATATCCAACTCATTTAAGGGCGTTGATAAGGCTTTTGCAGTTCAGGCGGGAAGAGAAGTCAGAATTATTGTTAAACCAGAAGAAATTTCTGACAACGATGCAATGTTCCTTGCAAAAGATATTGCTAAGAAAATTGAAGACGAAATGCAATATCCTGGTCAAATTAAAGTTAATGTTATTAGAGAAAGCAGATTTTCTGAAACAGCCAAATAGGGCGCATGAATGTTTTCTCCGAAAACAAAACCTCACCTGTGTGGTGAGGTTTTTATTTGCGCCATAAGGCGCAAATGTTCATGCGCATAAATCCTCGCTCATAAGAATATGTTAGAATAAGAGGTGTCACATTTTAGAGAATTTTGCTGATTTTTTTGCAAACAACATTTGGCTTGCAGTTATAATAATAGCAATTATTCCTGCACTTGAAGGGCGTATAGCAATTCCGTTTGCGCTTAGTTCTTCTTTGCTTGGACTAAATGTTCTGCCGTGGTATTGGGCGTTAATATGTGGCTTTGTGGGAAGTATAATACCATCATTGCCAATAATTTTTTTAACACGCAAAATAAAAAACCGTTTCTTTACTGGGTTTGTTCAAGAAAAATATAATTCTAAATTAAATAAATTATCTTCTCAATCATCAACAATTAAAAAACTAATATTGCTGGGTGGATTTGTAGCCATACCATTACCAATGACTGGGGTTTGGTCAGGAAGTATTATTGCAGGATTAACTAAACTTTCGCCTTGGCTAAGTTTCATTCCAATATCCATTGGAAGTTTAATTTCATGCTCAATTATATTAATAATTTGCTTGTTTTTCCAAGGCTCAGAACTTATAGTACTTTTGGCTTCTCTTATAATTGTTGCATTGTTTGCAATATATGAAATTGTAAAAATGCTTATAAATAAAATAAAAAAGAAGAGCAAAACGTAACATTGCTCTTCTTTTATTTCTGAGCCATAAGAATGGCCCTAAAAATATCATGTCTCACAAATTGAAAAATATTCATAAAAAAGAAAGAAACGACTAATTACTTACTTCGTTTCTTTCTTCGAACGGTCGCTCACTGTCGACCTTTTAATTATAGTGTGCCATATTTTAAATATTATTCATTTATTTCCAAAATTTTCTTAAAGCAAATATTTGAGCATAATACAATCCAAGCGTTGCACAAGCCGAAACATAAATAGGGAAGAGAATTGTTGAAAAATATGTTGTTACTTCATTAAATGATACACCACATACATAATTAAGTAAGAAAATAACTGCTATTAAAAGTGCAAATATCGTCCATACAATTGCTGGATTCCAAATCTGTGATGGAATTTTGCTTACAGTGGTTTTATAGTTGTAGAACTGATAGAGCACATAAACTGCCGCTAAAATAGGGAATAGATAGTATACAAAATTGGTTTGAGCCTGCGTAACTCCACAAAGGCTAAATATCAAATACATTAAACCACTGCCTACGCTTATCATACCAAACACAAACAAACTTACATAAAGTTTTAAAAGGTTGGTATTGTGCTTTGGTCTTCTTTCAGGTCTTTCATAAACCTTAAATTCAACCTCTTGCGAAGCATAATATTCTTTCAAATCGTCATAAGTTTCAAAATCTGTTTCTACAACTGGTTGCTTTTTAACTTCTGCTTTTGCATAAAGTTTTTCGAGTTTAGCCTTTACATCACTGCAAGTAGGGTCAACAGCCACATTGCGTTTTGGTGCTGGCAAATTTCGCTCTCTATCAAACCCGCCAGAAATTGTAATGTTAAGTCTTGGTGGTTCAATTCTTTTAGGTTTTGGAATATCTTGTTCAGGAAGCCTGTCAGTAATGAAAACGCCATCATCTTTTTGCTCTTCTTTTACAGGTTTTGACTGAACAACAGGTTCAACAACTTCTTGCTGTTTTTCTTGTCTGAAATTATAAGAATCTATTTCTTGATAATGCCCCTGTCTTGACTGCAAGAGAGCGGTTTTAAGTTCTGTTAAATCCTGCATTTTGTTTTCTTCTGTTCTCGCAGGGGTAGTGGAAAGGGCAAGTTCAATTTGATTATCTGAATAAGAACGCTTATTTCTGTTTCTAGAAAAATCTTTTGCAGCAGCATATACTTTGCGATTATAATCGTCTGCATTCTGCCTAGAAATATAGTCTGTTTCTTGTTTTATTTCAACTTCTTTTTCTTCTGGCTTTGACAAAATTGTTTCTGAAATTTGTTCAACTTGCACTTTTTCTTCTGGCTCTTCTTGTTCCTGCAAAACAGGCTCGTTTATTTGTTCGTCATCTTCTTCATAAGAAGATTGTTCTGGTTCAATATCGTCTTCTGTTTCGTCAAGATTATCTATATCAATCTTTGATTGCATAACGAAAGTAGGTTTTTCATCTTCTTCCTCATCTGAAAGATTAAAGTAATCGTCATAATCTTCTGATTGCTGAATATCTTCTTCCAAATCTTGCTCTTCGTTAAAAGACGAAATAGGGGAATATTGCTGAGTTGGTTTTTCTTCAACAACTTTATTTTGCTCCACAGGTTTAACAACGCTGATGCCTTTAAAATCCTGTTTTAAACTTTCCAAAGCCGCTCTGCCAGCCTCTGTAATGCTGGAATAAGAACATTTTGGACCTTTGGTGCTTTCTTTCAAGTATGAAGATATGTATTTCAATTCCTTCATTCTGTTAATGTTTGAATACAAACTTGGAAGTTTAATTTCTCTTCCAAATCTACTTTTAATTTCTTCAATAAGTTCAAGCCCATACATATCTCTCTCACATAAGCAGGAGAGTATCATGTAGGAAAGTTGTCCTTTTGCTAAAACTTCCATAACAATTTCTTCCTTTATAACAACATTATACTTAATTAAAACTATTATGTCAACAAAAATAGGGGGTATTATGAAGACATAATACCCCAAATCTAAACACCCGTATCTATGCGCAAAAGACAGGTTTTGCGCATAAATATGCACATAATACCAGTAAAAAACAAAATATTATGTTATTTTTTCATAACATAATATTTTGCATAAAAATCAATTTATTTGTTTATTTATGTCATTTAAAGAATTTAAAAATCTTGTAAAAGCAATTTGATTTGACTTTGTTGCTTTATCCTGTGATATAGTAATTTCAGGATTTAAAATGCTTTTAAAATTGCTTACATCAGTTAAATTTAAATAATTAACAATTTTTATAAATACATCATAAATGCTGTCGCCTACATAAAACTCATCTGGCACGCCATATAACAAACTTTCTAAAAAAATTTGGTTTGGAGCATATGAATATTTTGATGAAGTTCTAAAAAGTGTATTTAAAATTTTAAGCATTTTTATATAGTTAACACCAACAGCATCAATTTTTTGATTTATTAGTTCTGCTCGCTTTGTAAAGTTTATTTTATAAAAACCTTTTTTTCTGCTAATTAAAAACTTATATGTTCCATCGCTACTATCATATAAGCAAGGATATATAAATATTTGTGTTTTTGGGCCAAATTCATCTCTTCCAATAACCCTTAAACATCTGTCCTGATTATAAACAATGCTTGTTGTAGTTAAATTCTTAACAAACGCTTTTTGCAAATCGTCTTTAAGCGAATCAATATTATATTTTTCGGTGTCAAATTCATATTGAGGAACTTGCTCTTGTTTTTGACCTTTTTTTCTTTTTTTCTTCTTTTTCTTTTTTGAGTTGTTCCAAGCAAAAACTACTCTGTCTTTAAACTTTTTCCACCAGTCGTTATATTGCAAACAGTTTATTTCAATCTGTGGACTATCGAAGCCCAAAAAATACATAAATTCACTTTCTGCTGTAACAGCGCCATTAAAAGTTTCGTTAACCGGTTGCAAAATACATTTTTGAGTTGAAACGAATGGTATACTAAAAGCCATATCTTCCACGGCAAGCGACACCAAGGTGCTTACTTTTGCCTCAGTGTTTTCTGCAAATTCAGCATAATCTGAATTTGCTATTGATTCAATTAAACTTTTTGAAATACCTCGCATTACGCCTCCTGAATGTAAATTTACTTTTTACATTCTATTTTATCTTTTCCACCCATATAAGGTCTTAAAACAGGCGGAATATTAACCGAACCATCTTCATTTAAATGATTTTCTACAAACGCAATCAACATTCTTGGCGGAGCGACAACAGTATTGTTAAGTGTGTGAGCAAAAACATTGCCTTGTGCTGTTTTATAACGAATTCCAAGTCTTCTAGCCTGAGCGTCTGTAAGATTTGAGCATGAACCAACTTCAAAATATTTTTTTTGTCTTGGGCTCCAAGCCTCAACGTCTAAACTTTTATATTTTAAATCAGCCAAATCACCTGTGCAGCAAGCCAATGTTCTAACAGGTATTTGCATTGACACAAAAAAGTCTACGGTGTTTTTCCAAAGTTGATTATACCAATATTCGCTTTCATTTGGTTTACAAATAATAATCATTTCTTGTTTTTCGAATTGATGAATTCTGTAAATTCCTCGCTCTTCAATGCCGTGAGCGCCTTTTTCTTTTCTAAAACATGGAGAATAACTTGTAAGTTTTAAAGGTAATTTATTTTCATCTAAAATGGTGTTCATGTATCTTCCAATCATCGAATGCTCGCTAGTTCCAATTAAATATAAATCTTCCCCTTCGATTTTATACATCATGTTATCCATTTCATCAAATGACATAACTCCACTTACAACTTCGCTTCTAATCATATATGGCGGAATAACATATGTGAAACCACGGTCTATCATAAAATCACGAGCGTAAGTTAAAATTGCAGAATGCAACCTTGCAATATCGCCAGTAAGATAATAGAAACCTTGACCACTGGTTCTTCGTGCGCTATCCAAATCAATTCCACCAAGTTTTTCTAAAATATCGGTGTGATAAGGCACTTCAAATGGCTTTTCTTTTGCTTCCAAAAAAGTTTCCAATTGCACATTTTGGCTGTCATCTTTACCAACTGGCACATCTTTTGAAACAAAGTTTGGAATTGTCATCATAATCTGCTTAATTCTGGCAGAAATTTTTTCCTCTTCATTTTCAAGTTCAATAATTTTATTGTTATTCTCAGCCACTTCTTGCTTTATTTTTTCGGCTTCATCTTTTTTCCCAGCCTTCATAAGCATGCCAATTTGAGCAGAAAGAGTGTTTCTTTTTGCTCTACATTCATCGCCTTGCTTTTTTAAAGGCCTATTTTTAACATCTAATTCCAAAACTTCATCAACAAGCGGAAGTTTTTGATCTTGAAATTTTAATTTAATATTTTCCTTTACTAATTCTGGATTATTTCTGAGTATGTTTATGTCTATCATTTAAAAGTTTTCCTCCAATAAGATTATTTTAAAACATATGTAAAAATATGTCAAATAACTACATAAAAAATATTAACAAAATTGATTGAATTGTGTCTATTATGATATACATAATACTATATTTAGTATTTAAAATTGTTTTACAAAATATAAATAATGTAGTATAATTTAAACATGAAAACATTATCTTATTTTGAAAAACGAGATTTAAAAAATCAAAAAACAATCAGAAAGCAGATTGCCACATTGCCAGACTTTTGTAGCGACTTTTTTATAGGTATTGAAAACAATTCTTCTTCTCTCACCCGAGTAAATTATGCCATGGACCTCAACATATTTTTTGACTATTTATCAGATTTATTACATAAAGAAAAACAAAATATCACACTTGAAGATTTGAACAGCCTTAAATCTAACCAAATAGAGCAATTTCTTTCACATTTAAGTTTTTATGAACTTGAAGGAAAAATTATAAAAAATGGCGAAAGAGGCAAAGCACGCAAACTTGCAGCAGTTAGAAGCCTGTTTAAATACCTGTTTAATCATGATTTGATATCTTCCAATGTTGCAAGTAAAGTTCAAACCCCAAAATTACACAACAAAGAGATTATAAGGCTTGAAGCAGATGAAGTTTCAAGAATGCTTGATGCGGTTGCTTCACACAACACTTTTTCTAAAAGGCAAAAGGCTTATAACGCAAACACCAAAGAACGCGACAACGCCCTAGTCACCTTGTTTTTAGGAACAGGCATTCGTATTTCAGAATGTGTGGGTTTAAATGTTGAAGATTTTGATTTTTCTCAAAACGCTTTTAAAGTAACAAGAAAAGGCGGAAATCAAACCGTGTTATATTTCTCCGAAGAAGTTGCAAGCGCATTAAAAATTTGGCTTAAAAAACGACAAACCTTAGATTTAGACGAAAACGAACACGCAATGTTTGTCAGCCTTCAAAAAAAGCGCATTAGCACCAGAGCCGTTGAAAATTTAGTAAAAAAGTTTGCACAGGAAGCAACCCCGCTTAAAAAAATATCACCGCACAAACTTAGAAGCACTTTCGGCACAAACCTTTACAGAGAAACCAAAGATATTTATATTGTTGCAGATGTGCTGGGACATAAAGATGTAAACACCACAAAGAAACACTATGCCGCCATCAGCGAAGACATGCGCAAAGATGTAGCAAACAAAGTTAAAATAAATTAAAAATTTTTGTATAAAACTTTTGCAAACAGCACACATTATATCCGTGAAGGAGAATTGCTTCACATTTAGCAGAAAAAGAGCAACTTGACCGTTTTGCTCTTTTTTTGTTTTTCTAAATTAGTTTAGTTAAATTTATTTAATCTTTTACTTCGTTTGCAACCATCCAATCGCTGTACACGCCATAGCCTTTGGTTGGGTCTGACATGAACACATGAGTAACAGCGCCAACAAGTTTTCCATCTTGGATTATTGGGCTTCCACTCATACCCTGCACTATTCCACCGGTAAGTTCAAGCAAGCGTTTGTCTTTAACCCTAAACACCAAACTCTTATCGTTTGCTTTTGCCTGATAATTTGCTTTTATAATTTCTATTTCATATTCTTCTTTAAGCCCACTTACATTTGAAACTATATATGCCTTTCCCGGTTTAACGGAAAGTCTTCCTCCAAGTTTCATGGTTAAATTAGGGTCAATAAGCCCGTCCAAGTTATCTATTTTCCCATACACCCCATACTTAGTGTTTTTATTGATTTCTCCTTTCTTTTCATCTGTTTGCAAAAACATACATCTAAGTTGCCCAGGATTATTTTTCTCGCCTTTATCTATTCCCAGCAACTTACAATTATAAACTTTACCGCTGGAAACTTCTACATCGTTTTCATTATCTGTAATGGCATGTCCAAGGGCAGCAAAAGCATTAGTTTGCTTATTTACATATGTAAGTGTGCCTATCCCTGACACATCATCTCTCACCCATAACCCAAGTTTATACTTACCCGTATTTTTATCTATTTCACCTTTAATTGTGGCACTATACTCTTTATTTTTTCTAACATAGGTGATATTAAAATTTTCGCTTTCGCTCTCTTCCACAACATCACTAAGTTGCTCCAATGAAGAAATAGAAACTCCATTTACTGCCGTTAACAAATCCCCTTCTTTAAAAGTTTCGCTTTTTTCGGTCTGTTTGTAGCCTTGCTCTGTTTCAACCATCTTTTCATTTATAACTATTGCACCAGATGTTGAAATACTAATTCCAATAGGCGTTCCGCCAAGATAAACCTCTTCTTCGCCTGAGCAAATTACATTAACTTTTCTTATAGGAATAATACCGAAAAGTTTGAAAATAACCGTTCCTTCGCTTGGTTTATCAGAGGAAACCGATTGTTCAGACCTTTGCATTGATGCCGAAACAAAACTACCAAAAGCACCATTTTGGTTTGCACTTTCAATTTCATCCATAGTAGCCATAAACCCATCAGGAAGCGAATAAATTTGTTTAAAACCAATATTGCAAACAATAAGTAAAACAACCGTTAAACAAACTCCCAAAAGCCACCATCTTTTGTTTTTCATTTCGCCTCCAACAAAAAACTATCTCTTCTAAGATAGTTTTTGTCGCATACAAAATTTTATTCTTATTTTCGTCTGCCTCTTTCAAAAAGTTGTTTGGCATTGGCTAGCATAACATCTGTAACATTGTCGCCGCCTATGATGTGAGCAATTTCCTTGATTATTCCTTCACCTTTTATGTTTTCAACCTTGCTGAAAGTGGAGTTTTCGTTGCTGTATTTTTCAACTTCAATGTATTCATCTCCCGCACTTGCAACTTGTGGTAAATGCGTGATAGCAACAACTTGATCTCGACACGCTATGCTTGAAAGTTTACTTGCCATCATGTTACCAACTTCTCCGCTTATCCCTGAATCGATTTCATCGAACAGCAAAGTTCTCTCGTCATTTTTGGAAGCAAACATATTTTTCATAGCCAGCATAATTCTGCTACTTTCCCCGCCTGACGCAGTTTTAGCCAAATCTTTAAGTTCCTGACCTTTATTTGCTGAAAATACAAAACTCACATCGTCAAACCCTTCAAAAGAAGGTTGCTTTTTTGTGAACTTAACTTCAAATTTGCTATCTTTCATGCCAAGGTCTTTAAGTTCTCTTTCAAGCCCTTCTTTAACCTTTATCGCGCCTTCAAGCCTTCTACCATGAATTTGCTCACAAAGATTTTCTATTTGCTTTTGCACTTCATCTTTCTGTTTTTCAAGTTTAGATAAATTTTCCTCAGCGTCAATCAAATTGTCAAGAGTATTTTTTAATTGTTCAAGTGTTTCCAAAACCTCGTCAACACTACCGCCATATTTACGCTTTAAAAATTTAATTTTATCTTTTCTTTCATTCAATCTTTCAAGTTCGATTGGGTCTGCTTGCGCTTCATCAAGTTTATCTTTTAACTCACTTGCCACATCATCAAGTTCTATCGTAACGCTTGAAATCCTTTCAGCCAAAGTTTGAAAATCGCTTATGTCAGAAAGTTTTGATAACAGCCTTTCGCTCATATTCAAATTGCCAAGCGCACCACCAGAGCCTTCCAACATTTTTAAAATTTCAGTCAGACTTTCGCCGATTCTTTCTGCGCTTTCAAGTAGTTTAATTTTTTCTTCCAACCTTTCATCTTCGCCTATCTTTAAATCGGCTTTTTCAATCTCAGCAATTTGATATTCAAGCATATCTTTTTTATCCGCTCTCTGTTTTTCATCGCCACCAAGCAAATTTATTTGGACTTCAATCTGCTTTAAATTTTCAATTTGTTGTGATAGCAGTTCCTTTAAATTACCAAACTCACAAAACCTATCAAGATATGTAAGATGATTTTTACTTTTTAAAATTTCCATGCTTTCGTGTTGCATAAAACTGTCAACAAGTTCGCTTGCCAAACTTTTTATTAACGATTGTGGGCATGGCGAGCCATTCACTTTACTTGAAGTTCTTCCGTCATTATACAACACTCTTGTAACAATCAGTTCATCATCATCTAAATCATTTTGCTTCAAAATCTCATGCACTTTATTTGAGAGCGGTTGGAAAACTGCATCAACTCTCATGGTGTCTTCACCAGTCCTTAAAAGAGTTTTGTCGGTTTTTATTGAAAGCACAAAAAACAGAGCATCGAAAATCAAACTTTTCCCTGCCCCTGTTTCACCTAAAATAATATTCAAACCTCTGTTAAATTCAATTTCCTGCGATTTAAACAAAGCAAGATTTTTGATTGTTAAACTTCTAAGCATTTGTTTTCCCTTTATCCCAACATATCATTAAGCGCCACAACGGCATCAGAAGACAAAGATGCGGAAGGAAAAATAAGCATTACTGTATCGTCGCCATTAACTGCGCCAACAAGTTCGGTTAAATTAAGTTTATCGATAAAACTGCAAACACCTGCACCTAAACCTTTAATAGTTTTGATTACAACCAAATTTAGCGCTGACTTTACAGAAATAACAGCCTCACGGAAAATTGAAACATATTTATTAGAAATTTGTTGCTCATCACTTCCAATTATGGCGTACTTATATTTGCCTGATGTTGACAAAATTTTGGTCAAACCAAGTTCTTTGATATCTCTTGAAATGGTTGCTTGTGTGATATCAAAGTTTGCATTTTTAAGTTCTCTTGCCAGTTCGTCTTGGGTTTCAATCTCTTTTGTTGAGATAAGTTCCAAAATTTTTGACTGTCTTGCACTTCTTGCCATTCTTTCCTCCGAAGCCCTATTTGCCTTTATTTTAAAGGAATATAGCGATTTTGAATATTTATAAATTTATATTTATAAGTCAAGTTTTGATTATTATACAACATAATTTATAATTATGCAAGTGATTTTTGCATAATTATTCAATGAATTTTTATAACAATTTAAAGATATGTAAATTTATAAATTTCAATTTTATAATTATAAGCCAGTATGCATACCTTAATAAATAAGTAGTGCCAAAAATTTAAAAATAAAAAAACGGCAATAAGCCGTCGTTTTATTATGTTGTTTTTTATTTTGTTATCAATACGATTTAATGTTAATAATCTCTTCCCCTGCCAAACACTCTTGAACGAGTGCGTCTACATCTAAGTTTGCCTCTTCACTTCTAGCCTTGGAAAGTTTAGGTTTTATAACTGGGTTCTTTGGCAAGAACACGGTGCAACAATCTTCGTATGGCAGAATAGATGTTTCGAATGTATCTATCTCCTTTGCTATTTTTACTATATCCTCTTTGTCAAGCCCAATACATGGTCTGAAAATAGGAAGACTTTCAAGAGCGTCTTCTGTAACCGTCATGCTTTGCATAGTTTGGCTTGCAACCTGCCCTAAACTTTCGCCGGTAACGATTGCGCCTGCGTCCTCACGCTTGGCAATAATTTCCGCAACCCTCATCATAATTCTGCGCATTATTGTAATCATGAACTCTGGCGCACACTTGGCATGAATTTCCTCTTGGACCTTTGTAAATGAAATGCAATGCAACTTAATATCGTCAACATACTCACTTAATTTTCTTGCCAATGTAATAACTTTCTGTTTAGCCTGCTCTGATGTGTAAGGGTAACTATAAAAATGAATAGCCTGCAACTTTAAACCACGCTTAGCCATCATGTAGCCCGCCACAGGGCTGTCAATACCACCTGACAAAAGAAGTAATGCTTTACCAGAAGTCGACAATGGCAACCCACCTTGGCATTTTATTGATTTGTCAAAAATATAGGCTTTGCCGTTGTTTCTTATATCTACATGAATAACAATTTCTGGGTGATAAAGTTCGACGATTGCATTTGGATTGTTTTCCAAAATTTCGCCACCAAGTTCGGCTGCAAAATCCATAGAAGAGATAGGAAAACGCTTGTCTGCCCTATTTACATCAACCTTAAAAGTTTTGTTTGATAATTTAATAGTTGAAACATATTGCGAAATCGCAGTTGGCGAAGCATCAACCTCCTCAGCAACAGATAATGAAACCAAACCAAAAACTTTTGTAAGCCTTTCAACAATTTCATTTTCTTCGTCGAATTCGGCAATCATTATTCTGCCTCGGGTTCTTTGCAGTTTATAATTTAAACCTTCTAATTTTTTACGGATATTAGAAACCAGCACATTTTCAAACATGCCTCTGTTTTCACCTTTTAAAAACAATTCACCCATTCTCAGTAGTATGCTTTTCACTTTAATTTCTCCAATAGTTCATTATAAGTTTTTATAATAATTTCAGCCGATTCTTTTATTTGTTGTTGGGTTAAAGACTCATCAAAACTTACACGAATTGCACCTTTTATTTCGTTAATTTTATATCCAATTGCTTCTAAAACATGATTGCCCGCTTTCTTGGCAGAACAAGCACTGCCTCTACCAACAATAACCTGATTTTCTAACGCCCTTGTTAAAGTTTCACCATTGACGCCATCAAAAAGTAGCATTGCTATATAAGGGCTGGTGTTTTCACCCACCACCTTTATTTTATCACACTTTTTAATTTCGTCTAAAAACTGCCCCTTCAACTTTAAAACTTTTTCAAAATTTTCTTGCGTGTTAATAAGTTCTGACGCTTTAACCATGGCCATAATTGCAGGAACATTTTCAGTGCCCGACCTTATTCCATATTCCTGCCCACCACCATAAACCAAATTTTTCAATGTCGCCTTATTTTTAACATAAAGCGCCCCTACACCTTTTGGCCCATGAAATTTATGTGCGCTTATGGAAAACAGGTCAACATCAAGTTCGTCTAAATTAAAATTTAATTTACAAAATGCCTGCACGCCGTCAACATGCAAAATCGCAGAAGGCGCATTCTTTCTTACAATCTCAGAAATCTTTTTTATGTCATTTATAGCGCCTGTAACATTGTTGACAAACATAACACTAACAATTCTGGTTTTAGGCGAAAGCATTTTTTCTAGCGCATTATAGTCAATTTCGCCAGTTTTAAAAAGTGGAATAAAGTTCACAGTTTTCCCTTCGCGTTTAAGTGCGTTTGCCAAATTGTAAACCGACGCATGTTCGCCAGAAGAAAAAACATATTCCCATTTCCCTTCTCTCAAACTTCCTCTTATGGCAAGATTATTTGATTCAGTTGCCCCACTTGTGAAAATAATATCACCTTTTTTTGCGCCCAAACATTTTTTTAGTCTTGCCCTAGCCTCATCAAGCGCCATAGCAACCTTAATTGCTGGCAAATAAGTTGCGGACGGATTATAAAAGTTGGAGCATGAAAAGTATTCATACTCCTTTAATGCCTCTTCGCTCATTTTAGTTGTTGCTGCATTATCAAGATAAATCATCTAAGCGTAGCCCCGTATCTAAATTTAAGTGCTTTAAGCACTTTGCCGATAACATCAGTTACCTCTTCGTCGGTTAGCGTTTTGTTTTCATCAGAGAGTTTTATGTTGTAAGCCATACTTTTAAGCCCTTCTCCCAACGCCGAACTTCTATAAATATCAAATAACTTGACATCATAGAAAATCTTGCCACAAGCCGACTTTATCGCTGCTGTTAAATCAGCATTTGAAATATCTTCTTTAACCACAACCGCCAAATCCCTTTCTACAATCGGGAATTTTGAAACAGGCTTAACAACAAAAATCTTATTTTTAAACGGGATAAGTTTATCTAAATTTATCTCGCCATACATTGTTGTTTTAGGAAGTTCATAGTTTTTTGCAACCAAAGGATGCAACTGTCCAAAAGTAGCATAAACATTGCCCTCTTCATCAACCACATCTGCCGAAACACCAGGATGCAAACATGTTTCTTTTGAGCGAACAAGATGATATTTCAATCCAGTTTCTTCAATCGCACTCAAAACACAATCCTTAAATTCAGCGAAATCCATTGTAGTTGACCCCATGCTAATCCAGTTAACCTCATCTGGCAATTCTGCAAGTGGAAGAGATTTAGGAGCATAAGTTCTGCCTGCTTCAAACAAATTAACCGCTTTGTTACCAACGCTTAAATTATATGCTAAACTTGCAAGCATAGAGTGCGCCATTGTGGTTCTAAGGCAAGAAATATCTTCACCTATCGGATTTGCAATTTTAACCATAAATCTGCGATTATCTTTAATATTAAGTTTTTCACAAATATCAGGTGGGCACAAAGAGTAGTTAAGCGCCTCATAAAAACCATTGCACACGAGCGCATTTTTGATTTTTCTTTCAAGCGCAGTTTTTTCGTCAAGCCCGCCTTCTGTTACTTTGGATTTTTCAAACAAGGTTGTGTTAACATTGTCATATACATCATAGCCATAAATTCTTATAACTTCTTCTGCAAGGTCATAAGCATTTTCTAAATCTTCCCTATAAGCAGGAACTTTTGCGTTTATAACATCACCTTCAATCTTGCATTCAATTCCAAGACCAACCAAAATTCTTTGAATGTCGCTTTTTGGTATTTTAACACCTAAAATTTCATCAATTTCCTTGCAAGAGCAAGTTATGGTTTTTTCAAGTGGATTGAAATCAAACTTATCAATTATTCCGCCTAAAATATCTCCAACCCCCAGTTCGCACATTAAACTCAGCATTCTTTTAATACCCTGCTCAGCACTAGCGAAATACACACCTTTTTCATACCTAGCCGAAGAATCTGTTCTCACACCTATTTTTCTGCTTGTAAGACGGACTGATTTCAAATCGAAAACCGCAGATTCAATAACAACCGAAGTCGTTTGGTCAGTAATGCAAGAATTTGTCCCGCCAATAACACCCGCAATAACCATGGCTTTTTGTTTATCAGCAATCACAAGGTCTGATGGAGAAAGAGTGTAAGTGTTATGATTTAAAACGCTTATTTTTTCGCCTTCATAAGCATCTCTAACCACGATTGTTGAGCCTTCTATCATATTTTTATCAAACGCATGCAAAGGTTGTCCCATTTCAATCAAAACATAATTGGTTAAATCTACAACATTATTTATAGACTTAATCCCCACTGCAAAAAGCCTGTGTCTAAGCCAATCAGGAGATTTTTTAATTTTAACATTTTTTACAACTGCCGCCATATATCGTGAACATGAAGCACTTTTTCTTTCAACGGCAATATGTTCGCTAGCCCTATCACCAATTGAAATATACTTAAAATTAGGTTGTTTGAAAGGCTTTCCGTAAATAGCACAAACCTCTCTCGCTATACCAATAACGCTCATACAATCTGGACGATTTGGAGTTATATTTATATCGTAAATTACATCATTAAGCCCCAAAGCAACATCAATATCTTCGCCTAATTTAAAACTGTTAGGTAAAATTAAAATACCATTGACAGAAGCACCTTCAATATAACTATCATCAATGCCTAACTCTTCACCAGAACAGAACATACCTTCACTTTCAACGCCACGCAACTTAGATTTTTGAATTTTTATCCCGTTAACTAAATCAGCGCCAGGCAAAGATACAGGAACAACAGCACCCTCAAAGATATTAGTTGCTGCTGTTATAATTTGAACATTTTCATCTCCCAAAGAAACTTGACAAACTTGCAACTTATCAGCATCAGGATGCTTTTCAATTTTTTCAATCCTTCCAACTTTAACATGGTGCAAATGCTCATTTTGATAAATTGTCTCTTCCACTTCAAAACCGGCATTTGTAAGCCTTTCTGCAAGTTTTTCTGGCGAATCTTCAATATCAACAAAATCCTTCAACCAGTTGTATGTTACCTTCATATTTTCTCCTTTTTCATCTATTCTGTTATACTTTTATAACATAATAGTTGTTTTTTTGATATATTTTATTATTTTAAAATAATTGTTATAAAATTTTATGATGTATTATGTTATTTTTTTATAACATAATACCTTTTATTTCATTTGCTTTAAGAAGCGTATATCATTTTTAAACATAGAGCGAATATCAGAAATACTATTCTTTACCATAGCGACCCTATCAACACCAAAACCAAAAGCAAAGCCCCTATATTTTTTACTATCAATTCCATTCGCTTCAAGCACCTTAGGGTTTACAATCCCTGCACCAAGCAATTCCATAAAGCCCGTCCCTTTACAGAGCCTACAACCCTTTCCGTGACAAGACGGACAAGTTACATCAACTTCAACGCTTGGTTCAGTGAATGGAAAGAATGACGGCCTAAATCTTATTTGAGTTTGCTCACCAAAGGTTTTTCTCATAAGCACTATAAGCATTGCTTTTAAATCTGCCATTGAAATGTTTTCATCAATCACAAGCCCTTCCATTTGATGGAACACTGGCGAATGTGTGGCATCGCTATCATTTCTAAATACTCTGCCCGGTGAAATTATTTTGAAAGGTGGTTTCATATTTTCCATTGCTCTGGCTTGAACAGAAGAAGTTTGAGACCTAAGCAAAATATTATCAGTAATAAAGAACGTATCTTGCATGTCACGAGATGGATGATTTTTAGGAATGTTTAATGCTTCAAAATTATAATAGTCAAGTTCAATTTCTGGCCCTTCCACAACTTTAAAGCCCATATTTACACAGGAATCTATTAAAAGTTCAAAAACCCTGGAAAGAGGATGCAAAGCACCACGTTCGTGTCCCTTTGCAGGTTCTGTTATATCTATATAATTTTTGGCAAGTTCGCTTTCAAGTTCCTGTTTTTCAAATAAATTTTCCTTATCAGATATTTCGGCTTCAATTTGAGAACGCACTTCATTTACAAGCGCACCAATAACAGGCCTTTGCTCGCTTGGCAAATCTCTCATGCCTCTTAATATTTGGGTTAACAAACCTTGTTTACCAAGGTATTTCACCTTAAAATCATTTAAAGACGCTTTATCGCTAACTTTGGCAATTTCCGATAGCGCCTCTTCTTTTAATTGTTTTAACTGTTCTTGCATAAAATCTCCTTTTAAAAAAACTCTCCCCTAAAACATAGGGCGAGAGTTTCAACTTCGCTTTACCACCTAATTTCAGCGCATTAGCGCCCTCATTTGCAATATTACGGTTGCAACCGGTTTGACCTACTTAATTTCAATCAAACAGCTCTGAAAGTGAATTCGCTAAACAACATTTGGCTTATTCCACCATACTAAGCCTCTCTGAAAAATGCTTTATTTAGCCACGTCTTTCGTCATTGCCTTTATAATTAAAAAAATTTTAGCATGAACGCAAATTTTTGTCAAACAATATGCTATAATTTTTATATGAAAACTTTATTATTATCTCCCAATAAAGATTACGATAAACTATATTACTTTTTAAAAGATAAGGGTTTTTCAGAAGCCCTTATTTCCACGCTACGAAAACTTCCCAATTCTCTAACAATCGATGGCTCGCCAGCCAACATGCGTAGCAAATTAAAAAAAGGCGACAAATTGAAGGTGACTTTTTTTGAAAACGCATCTTCACAAATCAAGCCTATACAGTTTGCATTAGATATTTTGTATGAAGACGAAGACCTGCTAATAATAAACAAACCTGCTTCAATGCCAAGTATTCCATCCAAGCGCCATTTTGAAAACAACATCGCATCTGCGGTTATGTTTTATATGCAAAAATACAATCAACCATTCGTTTACAGAGTTTTAGGAAGATTAGACAAAGAAACATCGGGAGTTTTAATAATCACCAAAAACCAATTTTCAGCCTCTATGACTTCGCACAAGAAAACATATCTTGCTTTATGCCATGGCACATTTACCAAACAAGAATTTGAAATTGACAAACCCATTGCCACACTAATAAATAATCAAATCAATCAACAAAAACGAGAAATTTCACAAGACGGCAAAAACGCCCAAACACATGTTAAAGTATTAAAAAGCTTAAACAATATAAGTTTACTGGAAATATCATTGCAACAAGGCAGAACACACCAAATTCGTGTACATCTTTCAAGCATAGGCCACCCTCTACTTGGCGACAAGTTATACGGCAAGGAAGAAGACCTTGCGCCTCGCGTAATGTTACACTGCGCAAGCGCAATAGTACGCCCACCGTTAAACTGCTTGCCAATAACTGTTACGGCACCCTTACCAGACGACTTTAACGCTATTTTAAACCATCAACCAAATACGGAATTACCCGAAGAAAAATAGAATTCCGGTACTTTCCCAACAATTATATTTTCACAAATCAAAACTTGCGTAACAAAATCTACACGCTTTGTTGTAAGAGGTAATATAACACTTATTGATATGTTTGCATCAATATATAACGAATGCTTAGTCTGGTTAATACCCGCGCTTTCAAATGATGACGAAAAAGAAGTAATAACTGAACCAATAGGAACAATATTTATTGAAATTTTTGGTCCAACACCCGACAAAGCCGTTATCCCCGTGAAAGTTCCCAGCGGGACGCTTATATCATGTTCACCAACATCATCTAAATAAATTTGTATCAAAGTAGAAAGTTCTCTGGCAAAATTATTCAACTCTATTGCGTTGGCGGTAATTGAAGAAACTGTGTTTTCAGTTGTATATTGAACCTCAATAAAATCTTGATAAGTATAGCCTTCTTCTTGAATCACATCGTATATTGCATCACTTACTGCAGTTGTTGCAACCGAATCAACCTGCGCCCTTGAAACCTCCACAACCAAAGGCCCAACAATAAAATTAAAATACAAAAAAACCGTTAAAAGAAAAAACAAAACACAGCCAAGGCAAATATAAGCCTTGACTTTTAGGCTTAATCTTTTGTTCTTGACTTTTTTCATATTATTTATATATGATTGACATCAAATAAAATTGAAAACAAAATATAGTATGTATTATGACATAATACATACACTATTTAGTTTTTGAATTTGAAATTAAAGAAAACAGGAAAGCAAACCCAATCGCCGCAGCAATTCCACCTGCTGTTGCTTGAAGCCCACCTGTGAAAGCACCTAACAGCCCGCTTGACTCGACAGCACCCATTGCCCCTTTTGCAAGAGACGCACCAAAACCCACAATCGGCACATTTATTCCCGCCTTTGCAAATGCAGAAATTGGGTCAAAAATATTCAATGCCTGTAAAAGAACACCTAACAAAACAAACGAAACCAGAATGCGTGCCGATGTTATTTTTGTTGTTATTATAAGCACTTCACCAAGCATACATATAAACCCACCAATTAAAAACACCCAAAGATATTGCATTATTCACCCCCTGCTTCTAAAACAATAGCATGACTTACACCAGGGATAGATTCTCCTTGTTGGCAAGCAGTAGTTGACATTAAAGCGCCTGTTGGAACAAACAAAACCCTTTTATATTCACCTTTTTTCATCTTTTTAACAATGTAAGAATTTAAAACCGAAGCACTAACGCCACAACCGCTTGCACCACACATTGTATCCTGCCTTCTGGTGTAATAGCAATGCCCACAGTCACAATATTTTAAACCTAGTTTAATTCCTTTTTCTTCTAATAAATCTAATAAAATTTCGCCACCAAGTTTCCCTAAATCGCCAGTAACTATTAAATCATAATCGGAAGGTTTTCTGCCAGTATCTTGGAAATGAGTTATAATCGTATCTGCCGATGAAGGCGCCATAGCCGCTCCCATATTGTTCATATCTATCACTCCGTAATCTATCACTTTTCCAAAAGTTGCCATACAAATCTGAGGCCCTTTCCCTTCAAGCGACAAAACCGAAGCGCCAGAGGCCGTAACCGTCCACTGAGAAGTTGGCACACGCTGGTTGCCAAGTTCAAGAGGAAATCTGAACTGTCTTTCCGCCGTAGAAAAATGCGAGCCCGTTACACATACTACATTATCAAAATACCCACCGTCTATTAAAGTAGCGCCCGTGGCTAATGTTTCCGCCATTGTTGAACATGCACCAAACAGCCCTAAATAAGGCATATTAAACGCCCTGGCTGTAAAAGATGAAGAAATAATTTGGTTAAGCAAATCACCTGCAAGCATCAGGTTTATATCCGAACTTTTTAGTCCTGCACTTTGCAATGCACCCGTCACAGCCTGCTCGAACATTTTACGCTCGGCTAGTTCATATGTTTTTTCGCCAAATAAATCGTCTTGCATAACATAATCAAAATACTTACCAAAAGGTCCTTGCCCCTCTTTTGGCCCTACTATCGAATAACTGCCTATTATTTTTGGTTTTCTTTTAAACTCAATCGTCTGCATTTTAAAACAATCCTATTATGTAATAAATTATCCCTACAAGAACACTAGATACAACGCCCACAACTATAACCGGCCCTGCAATTGTAAACATTTTAACGCATGTGCCATAGATTATCCCCTCATGCTTGAATTCAATAGCGGGTGAAGATATCGAATTAGAAAATCCTGTTATTGGAACAATACTGCCACCGCCTGCAAATTTCCCTATTTTATCATAAACACCAATCGCAGTTAAAAACGAAGCAAGAAATATGAGTATTATAAGCGTCCAAGCCCAGGCCGATTGCTGTGCCATAGACGGAAATAGATATAAAATTAAATCGTTTATGCCTTGACCGATTAAACAAATTAAACCACCAACCCAAAAAGAGTTAAAAAGCGATGGCCATGGCTTTGTTTTAGGAATTCTGGCTTCTACATACGCATTATACTTTTCATTTATTTTCTGATTTTTCATTTTCTCCTCATTTTTTTGTTAGTGTCCCCAAAACTTCAAAGAATAATCATAAAATTTATGCTCAAACTAAGTTAAACAGGAGGATATATGAAAAAAACACTATTTATCACAGGTTTAACCCTAGCATCTGTTTTGGCACTAACAGGTTGTGGCGATAATGCAAACGAAACCGCTGCAATTGATAATCTTTCACATCAATTAGATAGAGTTACCAACACAGTTTCAGCAGTCTCAAATGGCAACGACAAAACGCTGGATGTTGACATGATTTCACAAACACAATCTTATGAATCATTAAATGGAACATATGAAAGCATAAATCAATCCAATCAAACTATTGCAAACACGAAAAGTCAAATACTTCAAAAAGTTAAAACAATAAAAAAACAACTTGTCGACGGTGTTAAACTTGGAAATTCCAACACCAACGCAATATCAGAACTCACAACAGCAATGCAAAGATACAACAACAATTTAGGTAAAACAAAAAGTGATTATAACAGGTCAATAAGCGGAATTTCAAAACTAAAAAACAACCCCGACGACAAAATGATGGGCGCAAAACTTACAAGACTTTCTTGCTGTATGAGTGCCAGAGAATGTTATTTAAAAAACATTCTTTCGTCTCTTGAAAGTATTGAAAATATTTTAAACGGCGTTGAAAATGGCGATTATGATAACTCGGCGGAAGAATATGAGCAATATGATGAAAGCCAAATGCAATTTGATAACACCACAATTGAACAACATCAGCAAGAAACACAAATGCCACAAAATGCTGAAATAATGAATGGAAACTATACCCTGCCATACAACAGCAACGGCATAAACAACGGTGCTTTCAATGGTGCATACGGATACGGGAACGGTTATAACAATGCATACGGATATGGTAACGGTTATGGTTACAATAGATTTAATCCATCAAGGAACACCGACACATATGGACCTGGCGTAACTAATATTGACACTTACAGATTTAATCACAACCCAAATAACGCGTTCCGCAACGGTGCGTTTGGTGGATACGCTCCATTAAACCAAGGTGAAAAAATCGAGGAAGAAAACAACGCTGACCAACAAAATATTACAGCGCAAGATAGTTCGGATTTACAAAATCAAAATGATGTGATTGAACCAACAACTGAAACAGCAAACATAAAATTTGAAAATCCTCGCCCACAGGCAAGAGAAAATGTAAATAAAAAAGCACCTCACCCTGCCACAACTCGTGAGCAAGCCGAGGAAAACACACAGGAAATTATAGAGGGCGAAGATGAAATTCAGCAACCTATGGAAACAAACCCAGAAGAACAGGACTTAAAAATAAAAACTGTTTCTTTGGTAGAAGAAAACAATAACGGCGAAAATGAAAATACACAAAATTTAGAAGTAAAAACCGAAGAAAAACCAGCGGAAGAAACCATTACTGGAAGCGACAAACCAAAAGGTCATACAAAAACCTTTGCAATTATTTCGCTTGATATAAACAAGAAAATAAAAGACTTAATTAAAGGCTAAAAAAATTGTCCATTAGGACAATTTTTTCTTTAAATTTTCTAAAATTTTATTTTCTAATCTAGACACTTGCACTTGCGAAATATGCAACAACTGCGCAATTTCACTTTGTGTTTTATCATAAAAATATCGCATTAAAATTATTGTTTTATCTCGCTTTGGCATATCTCGAATAAGTTCTCGTATTGTGATTTTATCCAAAAGCGAATCATCATTATTTTCTGCGTCAACCCTATCAATCACCATCAAACTGTCGCTTTCGCCATCTTCAAACGGCGCATACAAAGAAATCGGCATACGAGATGAATCCATTGCAAGCACAACATCACCCTCTTCAACATTGAAATGCTTGGCAATTTCCTCTACGGTTGGATTAATTTTGTGTTCAACGCAATAGGCATCAACAAATTTATTTATTTTTAAATTGAGAGATTTTATTGCTCTTGAAACCTTGATGCTTCCATCATCGCGCATAAATCGTTTTATCTCACCAATAACCATAGGAACAACATATGTTGAAAATTTAACATTAAAATCGGGGTTAAAATTTTTAATAGCCTTTACAAACCCCAGACAGCCCAACTGATAAAGGTCGTCATATTCAAGTCCCTTGCCTTGAAAACGCTTTATTATACTTTTAATCAAAGGAGAATTTTCGGCAATCAGCGCACTCTTTGCCTCTTCGCTTCCACTTTGAGCCTCTTTAACCAGTTGTCTGACTTTTTCCCAATCTAACACGACTGTTTGGAAAGTGCGCTATGCCTTAAAGTTTTTCTAAGCACAACTTTAAGTCCTTTTTCACCATTCTTTTGTAACTGCACACCGTCCATAAAACTTTCCATAACGGCAAACCCCATACCACTGCGCTCTTCATCTGGCTTAGTAGTATAAAAAGGCTCTCGGGCTTGTTCAAAATCTTTTATTCCCACACCCTCATCACTAACTGAAATCATAACATCTTTCCCTTCAAACTCCACACGCACAACAACATCGCCCGCACCTTTTGGATAAGCATGCACAACACAATTTGTAACAGCCTCCGAAACCGCAGTTTTTATGTCATTTATTTCGTCAATGGTAGGATTTAATGGAAGGCAAAAACTTGCCACGCAAACCCTTGCAAAACTTTCATTTACAGATTCTGCTTTAAATCTAACTTCCATATAGTTATTTGTTTTCATTATGCTTCCCCCTTAAACAATTTTTGGCATTATTTCATAAAGCCCTGTCATTTTAAATATTTTTTCAGCATGCGAAGAAGGATTGCAAATGTAAATAGGAATGCTTCTGTCTTTCATCTTTTTATATCTGCCAATAAGCACTCCAATTCCCGTAGAATCCATGAATTCCAACTCAGACAAATCAATAATTATCTGTTTAAAAATTCCACTTGAAAATGCTTTATCCATTTCATCACGAACATAAGTGGCAGAATGTTCATCTAATTCTCCGCATAAAAGCACATAAAGAGTTCCATTATAAATTCTAGATTTTAACTTCATCTTTCGCCCTCCTACGAAAACAATTTTAAAATTTTTAAGATTAAAAAAAACAACCTCTTTTGTAGAAAAAGAGGTGTTTTTATCATATTAAATTTAACCTAAATAATTAAACCGCCGTCAACCATTATATTCTCGCCATTTACAAAATCATTATCTGCCAAAAACAACACTGCTTTTGCAACATCGTCAGCAGTTCCCAATCTGCCAACTGGCGTTTTATCAATTATACTTCGCTTTTCTTCGTCAGAGAATTCGGCGTTCATTTTAGTTTGAATATAACCAGGGCTTATGCTATTAACCCTAACCGCAAAACTTTCAAATTCTTTGGATAGCGATTTAGTTAGCCCTATAACCCCAGCCTTTGTTGCGCTGTAAACAGCCTCGCAACTGCATCCATACACGCCTAAAAACGAAGCAATATTCACAATGCATCCACCACGATTGATATATGGCAAAACATACTTATTAACATAAATTGTTCCTAATAAATTTGTTTGCACCAAATTTAAAATTTCTTCATCTGATTGGTCAATAATCAGTTTTTCCTCGCCCGCAATTCCTGCGCAACAAACAACCAAATCTAATTTTGGTAATTTTTCGAATGCGCTTTTCACTTGTTCTGGGTTACGAATATCAAATCGCAAAAAAGATGTTTCAGTTTTTAAATTCTTTGTTTCAAACTCACCTTTATTGCCACACAACAAAAGATTATAGCCCGCATTAGATAGCGATTGCGCTATAACCTTTCCAATGTCGCCAGTTGCTCCAACAACAAGCGCAGTTTTTGCTAGCATATATAACAAACTCCAATAGCAGGCCCTATATGAGAGGCTACAACAGGTCCTAATTCACCTTCATAAATTGTGCTGTCAGGAAATTTTTCAATCATTTTTTGATGCAATTGCTCGAAATGTTTTGTGTTTGCAATATGAATCGCAAAAAGGCGTTTTACATTTTTTGGAATCATAGAAATCAATTCCGAAATAACTTTTGTAACACCAAAAACTTTTTTAGCACAAAGAAGTGTTCCTTGTTTAAAAGTTAAAATAGGTTTTATTTGTAAAAAAGACCCAAGCACAGCACTAACCTTGCCAATTCTTCCGCCCTTTTTAAGATATTCAAGTGAATCAGGAACAAAACAAATTTGGCTGTTAACTTGCAAAGAAGCGATATAATCCAAAATTTGCTGTCTACTCATTCCTTCCTTTGCTTTATCTATAACTTCCATGCAATATCCCCAAACATTTTGTCCGGTTGACATAGAATCTACAACAGAAATTTTATCTGGATCTTTACATTCTTGCTTTGCAAGGTTTGCAACCGAATTTGTTCCAGACAAAGATGCAGATATAGTGAAAACTATGGCTTCATTTCCTTCATCTATAACCTTATTATAAGCATTTATAAAATCCTCAGGAGAAGGCTGAGATGTTTTTGGGAAAATTTTTGTACGAGTAAAAGATTCAAAAAATTCATCGTAAGAACCAGGCAAACCTTCTACAAACTCTTTATCCATATAAAGCACCTTTAAAGGTACAACTGTAATATCATTTTTTTCAATAAACTCTTTTGGAATATAAGCCGTTGAATCTACAATAATTTTAATCACAATTCCCTCCAAACACATTATAGTGTACCATAATTATATTATTTTTCAAACACATTTAATATAATTTGACTAAATAAAAAAATTGATTTACAATTTATTCGATATGAAATCTTTACGGCGTGTAGCGCAGTTTGGTAGCGCGCTTGTTTCGGGAGCAAGAGGTCGTGGGTTCAAATCCCGCCACGCCGACCAACCAAAAAATCAATGAAAAAAACTACAAAATACTATATTTTGTTAGTATTATGACATAATAGCCAAAATATATTGTTTTTTTAGTAAAACAAACTAACTATAATCCCGCTTATAATACCAAACAAATATAACAATCCAACTATTGCAAAATTTTGCAGTAGTTGTTTTTTACCCCTATTTTTTGTAAATAAAATTACAAGGCCAACACCCGCTCCAACACACAAGCCTGCAAACATTGCTGAAAACGCTATGCCACCATTGATGTAAAGTTCCACTAAAAACACAGAAGAAGCACAGTTTGGAATAAGTCCTATCAAACCTGCAAGCAAAATTTGAATATAAACATTTCCACCAAACCAATCTGTTAAAGCGTCCAACCCCACAGCCTCAACAATTATATTTATAAATAATGTTGCAATAAAAATATAAAGAGTAATGTTAAGTGAGTGAATTAAAGCATCAAGAAATATGTTTTTTGTGTTACAATGCCCTTTACCATCATGGTGGCTGTGGCACGAACAATGATCATGCGGATGTTCTAATTCTTCTGCTAAAATTGGATCTGCCACAAACGGTTTTTGTTTGCGTTCAAAAAACGATAAAACAATATCCACCAAGTATCCAAAGAAAATCGCAAAAACAATTTTTAATGCTAACAAAATAAGAAGGTCCACAATAAAAGTTGGATTTGCAATCATAATTGGTATCGCTTCATCTGATGTTGCTATAAACACTGCAAAAAGTGTTCCCAAAGTAATAGCACGCCTAGAATATAAATCTGACATAACAGAAGAAAACCCACATTGTGGGATACAACCTAAAAAAGCCCCAACTGCCGGCCCTGCTTTTTTAGACTTATTTAGAAATTTTGTAAACTTATCGCTTTTTGCATGAGAAATATAAGCGACTAAAAGATATGCTAAATAAAGAATTGGAAAAACTTTTAGCGTGTCAAGAAGAGCATCTAATAATGCCGTCTGAAAAATTTGCATGTTAAGTTACCCTTACTGCAAATCTTTTTTTACTTTTGATACTTTTTTCTTTTGAACTTTTATTTCTGTTGTTTCTTGTGCTTGTTCTTCTTGCTTTTCAGCACCATCTTCTGACAAATTCAATTTCATTTGTTCAGGAGCAAGTTTTTTATCTTCCAAAGATTTTTTCAATTCTTCTTTATTGCGTTTAAACTCTTCCCTTCTCTTTTCACTTTGATCGGGACTATACACAATCAATGCGTTGGCTCTTATATTTTTTATTGAGCCTTCCATGTTCGCTGAAATCATGCTTGAACCCAACATTTCATTAACTTCACCTTTATTTAATGTTGAAATTTCAGCATTATCTGCAACCAAATTTATCTGTCCATTATTGATTGTTCCCACTTTGGAATCATTGAGAGAATATGTTATTTTCCCGTTCATCATACTTACAAGTTCTGCATTATCTTCTAAACCTGTTATTTCACCGTCTATTAAAGTTACTATTCTCGCTTTGTGCCTTACAAACATAATCTTACCTTTGGTTACGGTTGCAAGTTCGGCTTTGTCATCTAAAAACCTGATATAACCATCATTCATTGTGCCTACTTTTGCTTTTCCTGCAACATAATCTATAACACAATTATTGATTGTTGTAATCTTGGCTTTTCCTGAAACACAGCCAACAAAACCGCTTTTGAAAAGAACGATTTTGGCTTTACCAAACATACTTTCAATAGAACTGTTATCAAACATTTGAATAAAAGCCTTACCACTAACCTCTTTAAAAGTTGTGTTAATAGCCTCCAAAATTATTGCTTTACCTGAAACACTAACATTTTTGCAATCGCATAAAATATGCACACCCATAGAAATGTTGATATTTTCCTCTGCGTCGTGAATGGTTGGATCAACCACTTTTTCACTTCTAAATAATGCAAATGCCATAATGCTCTCCTTTTAGTGAAATTATAGCATGCGAACCTGAAAATTAAAAACGATTTTTACAAATTTATTTGACTATTTCAAGAAAAAATCATATACTTAACACATGTCAAAAATATTTAAGTGTTTTTCAACAAAAGAATGGTTGTTGTTAATTTTAACTTTTGCTTTATTGGGTGCCCATGTTTATTGTAGTTTAACTTTACCAGAATATATGGGAGCAATCGTCGGCAATTTGCGAACAGGTGCTATGTCAGGCGACATTAGTTTATACTGGTCTGAAATATTAAAAAACGGAGGCATCATGCTTCTAACAATTTTAGGTGCGTTTATTTCTACGCTTGGAGTGAGTTATTTAAGTGCACTTATAATTACCTCAGTTTTAGCAAAATTAAGACGACAGGTTTTTGAAAAAGTAAACAATTTTTCAATGAATGAAATTAACCAATTTTCTATTGCTTCATTGATTACCCGTTCAACAAATGATATTACACAATTACAAAATGTTCTCATAATGACAATCAACATGGGATTAACCGCCCCTATAACTGCTGTTGTTGCTATAATAAAAATTCTCAATCTCTCACAAGAACTTTCCATAGTAACGGCAGTCAGCGTTGTCGCTCTGCTTATGTTAGTTTTCTTGGTTTTTATATTTGTTGTTCCAAAATTTAAAAAAGTTCAGTCTTTGACAGATAATGTCAACCTTGTTACCCGTGAAAACCTAACAGGTATCAAAGTAATAAGGGCAAACAGCGCCGAAACATCGCAGGAACAAAAATTTGAAAAAGTTAATACCAAACTAACAAACACAAACATTTTTATAAACAAAGTTACTGGACTGTTAAGCCCTGGAATTTCTTTTATAATGCAAGCCACATCACTTGCGTTGGTTTGGTTGGGCGCATATCTGATTAGTTCAGGGAGTATTGATTTTGAAGTATTAACCGAATTTACACAATATGCAATTCAAATTATTATGGCTTTTATGATGGTTTCAATGTTAATGGTCATTATTCCAAGGGCAATGGTCTCTGCCCAACGAATAAAGCAAGTTTTAAATTCAGAGTCAAGCATAGTGGACGGCTCAGGAGATTTTGAAACAAATGAAACAGGAACTGTTGAATTTAAAAATGTAAATTTTATGTATCCAGGCGCTGATGATTATGTTTTAAAAAACATATCTTTCAAAGCAAACAAAGGTGAAACGATAGCATTTATTGGGTCAACAGGCTCCGGAAAATCCACCCTCATCAATCTGATACCAAGATTTTACGATTGCACTGATGGTGAAGTTTTTGTTGATGGAGTCAATGTTAAAGATTACAAATTAAAGGATTTGCACAATAAAATTGGTTATGTCCCACAAAAAGGCATACTGTTCTCTGGGACAATAGAAGAAAACATAAAATATGGCAACCAAAATGCCACTGATAAAGAAGTTGAAGATGCTATAAAAATATCACAATCAAAATTCGTTTATTCTAAACCAGAAGGCCTGAATGACCATATCGCACAAGGCGGTCATAATGTATCGGGCGGTCAAAAACAAAGACTGAGTATAGCCAGAGCGCTTGTTAAAAAACCTGAAATATTGATTTTTGACGATAGTTTTTCTGCGCTCGATTATAAAACAGATAAAGCACTTAGAAAAGCACTTAAAACCCACACAAAAGGCATTACTCAACTGATTGTGGCACAACGAATAGGCACAATTAGAAACGCTGATAAAATCATTGTATTAAATGAAGGTGAAATGGTGGGAATTGGTACTCACAACAAACTTATGCAAACCTGCCCTGTTTATCAAGAAATTGCCTTGTCACAACTGAAAAAGGAGGAATTGTAAAATGCCACCTTTTGGAAAAATGTCATATTCAAAATCAAAAGATTTCAAAAAAGCAATGTTCTTTCTTTTTAAAAGTTTGAAAGCATATCGCATATTAGTCATTTTGTCACTATTATTATCTGCTGTGGGCACAGTTTTATCAATAATGGGCCCATATGTTTTAAAACTTATGATGGAAGAAGTTGTTGTTCTGCCGTTTGATTTTGATGCTATAACTAAATACGGTATAATTTTGGTTGTAATGTATGCTTTTGCTTTTGGCTTCTCATATATTCAAAATTTTATAATGGCAAAAGTCGCAGCAAAAATTTCAGAAAAATACAGAACACAAATAACCGCAAAAATCAATAGATTGCCATTATCGTATTTTGACCACAACAGTTACGGAGATTTGCTTTCAAGAATGACTAACGATGTAGATCTTATAGGTCAAACACTAAATAACTCATTACCAAGTTTTATTACTTCATTCACAATGATTATTGGCATTCCAATAATGATGTTTACAATAAGTTGGGAACTTACACTTTTTTCTTTAATAGAAATTCCTCTTGCTCTAGGATTTATAGGGATTATTGTAAAGTTTTCACAAAAGTACTTTATCAAACAACAACAATATTTGGGTGATATAAACGGACACATTGAAGAAATTTATTCAGCCCACAATGTAGTTAAGGCTTTTAATGGTGAAAGCAAAGCGTTAAATGAATTTGACCAAATAAATACAAAACTTAAAACCTCTGCAAGAAAATCACAATTTCTATCCGCACTCATGATGCCATCAATTAACTTTATTGGAAATTTAATTTATGTGGGCATATGCGTTTTCGGAGCATGGTTGGCAATTAAAAATAACGATATATTGTTTGTTGCATCAATAATAACCTTTTTAACTTATATAAAGTTATTTAATCAACCAATGGCACAACTTGGAACAATTTTCTCCACTTTACAATCTTCTGCCGCAGCAAGTGAAAGAGTTATGGAGTTTTTAGCAGAGCCTGATGAACCAGTAGATACTAACAACAAAACCATCAAAAATATTAAGGGCAAAGTTGAATTCAAAAATGTAAGTTTCGGTTATGAAAAAGATAAAACAATTATTCACAATTTTTCTTTCACCGCCCTACCAGGTCAAAAAATTGCAATAGTTGGTCCAACAGGGGCAGGCAAAACAACATTGGTAAATCTTTTGATGCGTTTCTACGAGGTTGACAGCGGTGAAATCTTAGTAGATAATGTTAATATTCACGACATGACTCGTTCATACGCACGAAATCTTTTCGGAATGGTTTTGCAAGATACTTGGCTGTTCGAAGGAACAATAAGGGATAATTTAAAATTCGGCAATCCTTCTGCAACTGATGAAGAGATGATTGAAGCATGTAAAATGGCAAATGTGCATCATTTCATTACCACTTTACCAGGAAACTATGATATGATATTGAAAGAAGATTCAATGGTAAGCCAAGGTCAAAAACAACTTTTAACAATTGCCAGAGCAATGATACAAAATTCACCAATGCTGATTTTAGATGAAGCCACAAGTTCAGTAGACACTAGAACCGAAGTTTTAATTCAAACAGCCATGGATAGACTTACAAAAGGCAGAACAAGTTTTGTAATTGCACACAGACTTTCAACCATTCGTAATGCAGACCAAATTATAGTAATGGCAAATGGAGAAGTTGTTGAACACGGCAAGCATGACGAACTTCTTGCAAAAGGCGGTTTTTACGCATCACTTTATTCAAGTCAATTTGACGAAAATAAAGAAGCGAAAGAATAAAACACATACAAACCAAAAAACATACAACACAAACAAAAAAGGAGAAAACATGAAAGCGATACTTCTTTGCGCTGGCTATGGCACGCGCTTATATCCCCTTACAATTAACACACCAAAAGCATTATTAAAAGTGCAAGGCAAAACCTTGCTAGAACTTTTAATTGACAATATTGAAGAAATAAACGACATTGACGAAATTGTAATAGTTTCCAACGATAGATTTTACAAAAACTTTTGTGAATTCAAACCTCAAATTTCTTCGTCTAAAAAAATTACCATTTTAAATGACGGTACAACAAACAATGATAATCGTCGTGGCGCAATAGGCGACATAAAGTTTGCTTTAAATAAAATAAACTACAAAGGCGAAATCATGGTTCTAGCGGGCGACAACTGGTTTGATTTTACTCTTAAAGAACTTTACGATTTTTATGTTGCAAACAACAAAAACGATGTAATTTTCGGTCAAAATAAAACCGACCTTAGTGTTTTGCGTGCAGGCGGAGTTGCTATTCTAGCCGATAATGGAATGGTTTTGCATATGGAAGAAAAGCCACAAAATCCACAAGGCACATTCGCCGTTGGACCTTTTTATATTTACAACAAGCAAACAGTTGCTATGCTTGACCAATACTTAAAGGAAGGCGGAAACCCAGATGCTCCGGGTCATTTCCCTGCTTGGCTTGCAGAAAGAAAACCTGTTTTTGCTTATAACATCGCTCCACACCACTACATTGATATTGGCACAAAAGAGGCATACGACAACATTGAAAACACAATAAACGGTTTAAATAAAAATTTACAAAGATAAAAAGATAAAAAAAACATCTGCGTTATTGCAGATGTTTTTTTAAAAGATGAAAAGTAAAAAGTTATTTGTCTTAGTCTTGTTTATTCAGCCCTATTAAGGGCGACACAATTAAAAATGTGCCTCGACAGAATGCGCATAATGCGCCTCTTTAAAAGGAGGTGATCCAGCGGCACCTTCTGATACCGCTACCTTGTTATGACTTCACCCCAGTCGCTGGTTTTACCTTAGGCGGCTGCCT
>CASFBF010000010.1 GCA_949292985.1 uncultured Bacillota bacterium | reverse complement strand
TTATAAAAAATTATAAAAATAATAAATGCAAAAATTATTATTTTTTTAATTAAAAAGAAAAAAATACAAAAATGTTTCTGTGAATTATTTTGTGTAATATATTTTTATTTATAAAAAATTTAAATATCAATGTTTTTTGTTTTGCAAAACTTGTCAAAAAAAGTATAATTAAATTGTAGTAATTTGCAAAGAATATCTTAAAAAGGGGTGAATTTATAATGAAACTTAAACCACCTAAAACTTGGCAGTTGATTGTTATACTTGTAACCGTCTTTGTGTTAGCAATAGGCGGTAGTTTTTTAGCAGTGTATTTAACAACAGGTTTCAAGCCTCAATACATATATCCAGAATCAATAGTTGTGGAAGATGTTGATTCAAATTATAACCAGAAAAATTCACAATATGAAGTTGTGGAAAATTTTAGTCTTAAAATAACATCGCCAACAGAACAAATTACTAACAAACAGATAACGCTTGGTTTTGCGCCAGGTAAAGCCGTTACTAGAACCGATGACGGAAAAATTTCAGATGGAACAATTATTGTTCCAGAAGTTGTAAATTTGGATCAGGAATTTACAGTTGAACTTGTTCAATGTGCTTACACTGATAAAACAGGGCAACCATTTTCTTCTAATGTAGGAGGAATTTCACAGTTAGTAATTACAACTGAAAATAATTTGCTTACTTCCAGCACAATAACAATTGCGGTTGATGTGCCAGTTCGTGATATTGAATTCACTTTGATAAACGCAACAACCGGTCAAGAGTTTGGTGGGGAAGGTCTTTCAAATAAAATTGCTGAAAATACTAATTTCGAAATTCAAACAAAATTTTATCCTGAAACAAGTAAATATTTGTTCAGCGATAATTTAAACGATGCCATTACTCAAAAACGTCAGAAACAAGTTTTCTTTAATGTTTCCAATGCAGAGATTTTATCAGGCGTAAGTTTTGTGTTTAATGACGGAGATGTATATTTTGTTGCAGGAGATGAGCCGTCAAGTAATAATATTATAAACGGTTACGCTTTTGCCGATGCAAAACAACAACTTGAATTTTATGAAAGCAATAGCCAAATTTCAGGGCTTCCTTTTTACAGTGAAGCGATTAGAGTTTTGTCTACAGATGAAAATGCGGCAAAATCTTATGTTAGTGTAAATGTGGTTGAAGCAAATGTTGGATCGTTTACAATAAATGATACTTCTTCCTCTTCATTGAATTTAACGGCAAACAAGTTGTATAGATTGTCAGCAGGCAACAGTTCTTTATCTGACACCTCAATAAATATACAAATAAGGGACGTGCACGATGGGGATCTTTCATCTTTGATTAAAAATGTTGGAGTTAGAATCCTAACAATAGATGGTGTTTCAGCAACATCTTCATCAGCAAATGTAAACATTGTTGGAGGAGATGCTTTAACATTAGGTGAAGGAGATAATGTTAAGCAATATATACTCATAAATTCAAACGTTAAGAATTTAAATCATGCATACTGGGAAATTTCAGTTGATGGTGTTCATCAAATTGTTTTAGAAATGGTTTTGATAACAGCAGATGAAAACGGTGAAAAAATAATTTTTGAAGAAAACGTTCAAAGATTGGTTTATCTTACATCATCGGAGAATGTAGAAGAACAAGTTTCCTGGCAAAACGTTGAAGATGAAATTTCCATGTCTATTATCTATGACGAAAAAGGAAATATAATTTCATCACAATTTGATAAAGATTTAAATTCAATTTCTTATGTCCCTACTTCAAACATTTATCAAAAGAAAATATTTTTTGCCTATGTTGATGAAAGCAGTACTTTACCTGAGGGAAAAACAGTTGCTGATTACGTTGCAGTAAGCAATGTTGGCAGTGGCAGATATGAAATTTCTGCGGGGGTATATGCTTATTTGTATCCGCTTATTGGAAGTGATTTGATTGTAAAAGATGCCTTTGATTTTAAGATTATTTTTGCAACAGTAAGAACAGATGCTTATGGCAATGTTTTAATGACTACATCTAATACATATCAGTTTGAGCAGATTTCAGATAGTATTGATGTAAGCGTTGAAAAAACTTTACAAGGTTTAACTAGTGCAAGTTTACAAATAGATGCAGGTTGGCTCAATCAACCAGGTGGAAACTTCTTTGCAATACCAACTGGTACTAGTTCTGCATTTGTGCTTGATTTAACGTTGGTGGATGGCGATGCTGAAATATTTAGACAAGAATATGCATTAGGTAAAATAAAATTCTATGCCGCAGAAGACAGCGAAGGCGAGTTGGAGGCAAACAATGTTTTTACTTTTGCAGAACCTGAGATAACAGGCAATAAAGTTTCCGTTCAGGTTTCAATATCAAATGTAGAGATTGAGCAAGATTTAGGAAAAGATTATTATGTTTGCATCGCTTATAATAATTCAATAAATACAAATGTTTGGGTTGCTGAACCAGCGGGAGATGGGCAAGATTATTACGGCGCAGTAAGGGTGTATAATCAAACTCCAAACGCAATTACAAACAGTAGTTTAGACGGCTGGACTTTTGACGTTAGCCAAACTTTAAATGTAGATGGTTCTGGTAATATAAATATTACTGGCACAAAAACCGGCGAGGAAACAGTTAATTTATCAAGCGTAACAGAATTTAATAATTTGATAAATGGCGTTACAGATGGAAATGGAACTAAAACTGGCGGAATGATTATTATTGACCAATATGAGAGACAATTTGAATATGCTTTTGATATTGTTTCCAGTGATTCAAATGTTGTAGGTTTTAGTTCTTTGGGTGGAAATCAGTTTGGTGTAACTTTCGGAGACGGGACAGTTCAGGGCGTTTTGGTTACCGTAAGAGCAGGAAATCAAAGTTTTACTTTTACAATAAATACTCAAACAACTGGGATCACACAAATTTTGGTTGACGGAGAAGATCAAGGTAGCATTTCAGATGTTTATTACAATGTAGCAGGAAAGGCCAACGAAATAGTAACGCTAAAAGATAAATTACAAATTTATGTAAGCGGTGGGCAACAATATTTAACAGATGAATATTCATTTGCAATTTCACAAGCATACATAAGCTCTGTTGATGCCTCATTGTGGAATATGTTCGATTTTGGCGAAGGTGTTCCCTATAATTCTAACAATCTGAACTACATAAAGTTTGTTGAGAATTTCGGGCAGAGTGTAAGCATACCGTTTGTCGCATCAAATGAGAGTGGAACTTTAAGTTTTACTTTCACACTTAATATTTCCAGTGTGGTAAGTGATGGCTTAAACAATTTAAACAGTGTGGATTATGGTATAAACGGGGTAAATTCTGGTGTTCGTGAAAAAGACAAACCAGAAAACTCGACATCTACAGACGTGCTTGTCTATGCTGGCTTCAAAATAGATTTAAATGAATATTTGAAAGTAACATTGACTGATGGGGCCTTTGACTGGGGAAATGTTTCAGCGTATAAACAAACATATAACCTTAGAAGCAGTAGTAATGATGTGATTGGAGTAATTGAGACCATAAAGGCTGTCGAAGGTGAAAGTAACGATTTGGTTGGAACGTTCTTGACTTTTAATGATGTCAATGTTGCAACAACAAAAACTTTTACTCTTTATGCATATTTTGATGATGGTGGCAATGGCAACGCTTATGCTTACACCAGACAATTAACTGTTACTATTTTGCCAAACTTTGAATTGGTTGCAAATGGTGGAGCAGAGACTGCTAGTTTGCCTCTTACCAATCTCCTTAAACCAGATGGAGAGATGATAAATAATATTTTAGAGTTAAAAAGAATTACAGAAAATGGTTCGGGTTTGCACACTTCAACTTTAGGTTTGTCATTAAATAATTCGCTTTTAAAAGCGACGGGATATATTTCGTTCTCAGGAACAACTATAACGCTTGCAGATACATTGGATTTGAGTTATGGCGAAAATGAAAAAGTCATTACTGTAAATCTTTATGACCCAGATGATCAAAATCAAGTAATTGCTTCTTGTCCTGTAACATTAACAGTAGGTGTTACAATTGATGATTTGGTAAATGCAGGCGTGGGCGATTGGCTTGCGAAAACTATTATTTACAACGGCAAGGAAATGATTTTAATTTCAAACGCCAGCGAAACATTTCTAAATCAGGAAGTTAAAAATGCTTCGGTTTCAATTCAGGCTAATCAATATTCTTACAGTTTGAGAACGGCTTCTGAATTAAATGGCAACAAATTGGAATTTAATCAAACTGGGGCAATTTCTGCTGGACAAAATTATTATCTAAATATCCATTTTAGTGGAAAAATTGGAGAAGTAACAAGCACACTTGCAACAATTAAAGTTCCAATTTTAATTTCGATGGTTGGCGATCAGTTCGCTTCGTACAGAGAAGGAATTGATGATTTGAAAAACATTATTGAAGGAACGCATGAACCAAAAGAAATTGATGCAGGTTCAGAGTATTTATTGATGGCGCCAAGTCAAATTAACGGTAAAGATTATTTAATTATAGATCAAACAACCACGGCGCAAATTGCTTTGATAGATGTGCAAATATCTGGCACTAACTCAGAAATCATCATTGATGGCAATACTTACAGTATTGCAATAGGTGATAATGGAGGAATTTCATCTTTTGGAGTTATTGGAGAAAGCCCTCAATTAGAGATAACAAGTGGGACAGGCGCAAAAGCAGGTCAAACGTTTGTTATTAACTACTCTAAAACTTATTATGTTGAAAGCATAGAAGAAATTGATGAAGGTCAGTATGAAATTGTATTATATAGTTTAATTCTTTCCCAAGGTGCAAATGATGCTTTAACGATTGACGGTGTGCCTTATAAACTTGAAAAAGGTTTGTTTGGCTGGGGTATAGCAGAAATTAACGGTAAAAAAGTTTTAACGGCTTTGGATCAGTCTAATGTTTCTGCTAATATAACTTTTGCTGTTCCTAACCAGTATTCAGCGTTTATGTCAATTTCTACAAATCAAGATTTCAATGTTCAATCTTTGGTTATTGAGCATGTCAATGGTTTAGAAATTGAAAATTTAGATGCGTATATCGTAATAACTCAGACTCGTTCAAGTTATTCTCTTGATTACAATTACAATTTAAAAATTCTGCCTGATGGTGAAATAGCGCAAGTAGTTTATCCGTACAACGGCTCAACATCAGAGTTTTTAGAAATGGTGGAAGGAACGACAGAGGTCCCAACCACAGAGACAATTGACTTAAAAGCACCAATGGGTAGCGATACAGAGCATAATGGTGAGAAAAGAATTTCAGATATGTTTAATGGCGAAGATGTTTCCGAAGGCGCAACTTTAACATTGAAAGAAGTTCGTATTGGGAACGATGTGATCACAATAAACCCAGATGGATCAAGTGCATTAGATGCAAGGTTTGGTGTTTATGTCAAAGGCACAAAGGTTACTTTTAAAAATATTAGCGGTCAAAACATAACAGTTGTTTTAGAACGCGCATATACCCAGGTTTATAAAGGAGATTTAACATACACATTCTCAATCAATTCACAAACAGTTGAATATTTTATCGAATATACTAATCCAACCGAAACAAATGGCACACTTGATGGTTCAACATGGTCGCTACCACAAGGCGGTGAAAAAAGCAATTTAGTTGCCACAACTAAACAGCGAACTGATGTTGGTGAAAGTAATGTCGATCCAAACAGAGTAACAACCACAGTTACTAATGATTTGCCAGAAGGCTACACTGTTAGTTATGACCCAGAAACATTCACAGTTAGCGTAAAGCAACCAGAGTTTGTTCCAGAAAATGCAACTTATCATATTTATTTTGCAGTTGGCGGAATACAAATTGCAACATTGAATGTGTTTGTCCCAGCCACAGTAACTGCGGAGCAGGGAAACTCAGAAGTTATTGCAGGAGCATTCTATGAAGCAAGTGATTTAGTAACATTGAATGGTGGAGATGTTGCTGTAACGGATATTTCAATTGTAGACCCAATCGACAGTATTGCAAATAAGTTTGTTACAACAGATGCAACAGGCATAACCATAGAAAACTCGATACAAGATTTTAGTGTAACACTTAAATTTACTTATCAAGTAAACGGAAACAATGGTAGCGCTATATTTACATATCAAGTTAAGGCTAACATGAGTGGTAACCTTTCTGTAAATATTGGAAATGTAGTTGCACAAGAAGAGAAACAGACAAATCTTTCAGCGTTTACTAATGTTATTGAAGGCAAGTTGACTAATGAAGATTGGCGTCATTTAGCAATTGTTAGTGTTTCCCCACAAGATGCCAATGTAATCAAATCTGATAATGTTGGGATAAGTTATGGTGGCGGTATAGGCGAGGACAATTTCCTTAATATTACACCTGAATATGTTGGCGCAAACACACCAACAACAGTTACAATCACATTTGGATATTATCCATTAGGTACAAACAACAAACCAAATACAACCACTGATCCACTTTTCACTTTCATAAGCACAATTTCACTCACAGTTACGCCAGCAGTAAGCATTCAAGTTAAATATCCAGCCCCTGGTGGTGAAACACTGAATTATGAATCTTTAAGTGCAGGCGAATATAATGATTTCTTTAACAGCATAGCCAACTTTGCAACAACATCAAGATTCGTTGTTACAAACCTTTCATCTGACACAACTGAAAAAATAGATTATTCAAAAGATTTCTCATTCTCAGTAGTGGAAGAAACAAATGTTACGGTTACACAAGAAAATGGAAATTTAACAGTTAAGCGTGGAACAGGTTCTGGTTTAAGTTATGCAACAATCCAAATTATTTATAAAGGCGTTATGGCACAATACACATTCTATGTGTTTGATTATGTTATCACTTCAACCACAAACGCAACTATAAATCAAAACGGTGCTGTTGAAACAATTTATGCTGACCGAACAAAAACATCAAATTTGTATGGCAGAAACAGATTGCTTGAACTGAACATAAAAGATACAGCAAGTGAAGGAAGTGTTTATAGCGTTTACGCAGTGCCAGTTGATGAAAATTCTGGGCATAGTGAAACCTTGCTTACATCATTCAAAATGAACAAAAACTATTTTAACCGCACAATTTATATAGATCATGGAAATAATAATCTTGTTTACAAAGATGGCAAGTTATGGTTAAATAATGATGGTGGATATGAAGTTCAACTTGAATTCCGTGTTGGCGCAGGTGCAGGGGCAGGAGTTGAATTTTCAAGACTTGCAGGCAGAGTTGAATACCGTTATGCAACAAACGATGGGTCTTCAACTTTAATAACAAGCGAAGATTTGACTTATAATGGACAGTTAAATCCAACCGATAAAAATTGGGAATATGATAAACAAGCCACACTTACTGTTACCTATTCATTGAATGGCATCACGGACGGGGAAACAGGGTTGAAACTTATCAAACAAATGGATATTGCAGTTGAAAATTCTTATTCAGAAGGCAACCCAACTTACATAGAAGTTGAGGCACACAAAAACTCTGTTTATAAGTTAGGAAATTTGGCAGGCATTACCTATGCTTCAACAGGCGAACCTTTGACTGCTGAATCTGTGGCAAACTCAGGCGCAATATTAAATGTCAGCGTGGTTAATGTTGGCAGTCCTTCTGATAGCCCTATTGGTACAACAGATTGGACTGAAAACGGGCGCACTAAACAGTTTGTATATCAAAATCAAGATGGAATGTCATACCTTTTGTTCACAAACATTACAGGTGGTGATTCAAATAAAACGGTATATGATTTCTATTTGTACGCACAAGGTTGTGCTGTTGACGGCGATTACGCATTACTTGAATTTACTTACACGGTTGATGGGCAAACAAAGCCATTCTATATCGTTGTAAAAATAATTCCTGACTATCAAGTTACAATTGCAAACACAACAGTGGCAGAAGCAGGAGAAGTTAATACAGTAACAGGCGATTCTGATAACTATGTTTCAAATAAGGAAAGACCTTATGAGTTTACGCCTGATGGTAGCACTTCAATAATGCTGGCTTCTAGTGATCAAACAGTTGAACAACTTATCTCCGTGGTAAGAAAAAATTGGAATTCAACAAATATAGCAAACACATTTACTTATAAAATTACAGAACAACAAGACGGAACAGGCTTAAATACTGAAAGCAGTATTGGAAAATTGAACTTATTAGGTGAAGGGTCTAGTTGGAATAAAGAAGGTAGTGTATATACAAACACAGGTAATTCAATTTCAATAACACCAGCAGAGGTAATATTCGGCGTTAAGAGTTATATGGTTGAAATATCAGATATGTTTGGATATAATATTAGATTCTATTTCAATCTTGTTCCATCGTCAGACCAACAACCTGTTGTTTATGAAGCCGTTTCCACAACAACATTCGTGGAAGGAACACCATTTGATATAGGTTTGGTTCATGATCAAATTTCTGTTCAAACCGTTGAAGATCAAACTGAGGTTACTGTAAACCCAAGTCAAGTTCCAACTTCAAATGATGTGTCAAGCATTATATTACAAAATATTGATGCTTGGGGTTATACAACTTCTGATGTTACAAAAGAAAGCATAAACGGCAAAATTGATGAAAAATATTTGGAAGAACCAACCTTTACAAATGTTACAATTGAAAACATCACATTTATGTATAGCGAAGAAGTTGTCGAACCTGTGGCTGTAACTGAAATAAAACAAATTACTTTGGGAAGTGAAGGAAATCAGGCTAGCGCTTTACCGGGGCAAACTTTAAGTTATAATGGAATAGATTATACTTACTCCATTACAGATAATGGTATAAGCCTTACAACAAACATTTCAATTCAATCAAAACTTGAAGATAATGATCCAGATAAGTTTATAATTCTAAACGGCCACAAATATGCAGTTGTCTTTGACGATGAAGGCAAACAAATACATACCATAAACGGAAGAACGGCTGTTTGGGATGAAGAAAATGAAGTTTATTCATTACAAGGTGTTGACAATATTGAATTCACTATTAACAAAAATATAGATGAAGAAATTGTTTCTTTGACATTTGTGTTTACCGCAAACACTGTTGGAACTACTGATTACAAAATTTCACTTGATTTATCAGGAAATCCTATATCATATTCAATAGCAAATGCAAGCACAGACGCACGCCTTGCAACAGATGTTTCACTTTCACCTTTAAGTGGCGTGGCAGATTGGGGCGATTATTATAGAGATTTAGCAGCAGGCAACTTTGTGGTTCCTACAATGCCGGGTTGGATTTATGGAACAAGTGATAGTGCAACGGTTACTATAACAATTACACTGTCATCACAAGGTGAAACATGCGAAATTTCATATTCGGCTACCATAACCAAAAACCCACAGTTTACATCAAAATCCAAAGTGATTGTGGACGGCGAACAGTTTGCGTTAGGTGAGTATATAAATATTGCAAGCAGAACAAGTGAAAATTATGGAAGTACTAAATATTATGATGACACATTGCTTGTAATTGTCCCAATCAAAGGACAAGTTTCACTTGATATCACTTTCACCGAGAATGGCAATTCTAAAACAGTAACAAGAAAAATCAACAACACCAACACAACAAGACCTGTTTCAAATTACTTATATCTTTCTGAAATCTATGGGAAAACCTTAGATCCAAGTGTTGAAATTAGTATTACATGGGAAACACTTACAGGTAAAGATGCAGAAGTATGGAGACATGGCACACAGGGTTATGTAAAGATTGATGAAAATACTGAGACCGAGACCACTTTCAATCTTGAAGAGGTAACAAACGACACGCTCTACATTGAAAACGCAGGAAGAATTGTTGGAAGTGAATACTATTCAGTAAGAAAATCCTATGTGATAAAAGTAGATGGTGAATATTATCAATATCGACATGATTTCTATCTCACATCAAGATACACCTACTTTGATGATGGCTTAACGGGTGGAAATACTGTTTTGGAAGTAAACTCTACTGAATGGGAATTTGAATCAAACAAAGGATATAAAGTAGAACGTTCACAGTGGGCAGAAGACATAACACTGTATGAAGCAATTGATGGAAGTAACGGTGGACTTGGACAAGGTACTGGTTATAAATTAAATGAAATTGGTGATTACAGTGCGCTAAGATTTGAAGTAGCGAGAGTTGATGAAGCGGATCCTAACCCGCCAACTGCATTCTTTGATGAGAAGGGCATTCTTTATACTGGTGCTGATTATCAATTAAATAACAATCAGTATATAAGAATTAACATCTATGTGAAAGCATCTGGTGGGCCTAACGAATCATGGACTCAAAATGATAGTTATGATAAACTTATTGGATTTATAATCATCACTTTGACGGGTACATCTAAATAGACAAGTAAGTCTTTAAATAATGCCAAGGCAAAATGCTTTGGCATTTTTTTATAATTGGTTATAATATAGTTATGCATTGGGCGTTTTGGGTGTTTTTGGCATTTGGTATATTGGCTGTTGTCAACCTACTGCTTTTAGTAGGTATGGTTTTTCTTGAAAAAAAGAAGCCACAAACTATTATTGCGTGGCTTGCCATTTTAACTTTTTTGCCGGGAATAGGTTTTATTTTTTACGTGTTATTAGGAAGCGGACTCAGCCATCGTGTTAGACGAATGATAAAGAAAAAGGCAATTTCCGAACGAGATGTTCTTAAAAATATTCGTGGACTTAAAACATTCTCAGAAGTTAGTGGAATAAGGTCGCTGGCAAAAGACGGGGATTTGTTAAAGTTGTGTATGGATATGGGAGGATATCCTTGTTTGGGAAATGATATAAAATTGTTTTGCCACGGTTTAGAAAAAATTGCAATACTCAAACAGGATTTGCTTGCCGCCAAAAAAAGTATAAATATGGAATATTACATTTTTGCTAATGATAAAGTGGGTAAGGAAATTATGCAAATTCTTATTCACAAGGCTAAGCAAGGTGTAAAAGTAAAACTTATATATGATTCTGTTGGAAGCAAAAAATCTTCAAAACGCTTTTTTAGAAAACTTGAAAAAGCGGGCGGGGAAGTGGCAGAATTCTTTCCACCGTTTATGCATATAAGAATGATAAATTTAAAATTAAATTATCGAAATCATAGAAAAATAGTTATCATTGATGGAAAAATTGCATACACGGGTGGAATTAATATTCGTGACGACCATATGGGAATGAAAAGAAAACTTAGCCCTTGGCGTGATGCCAGCGTGAGAATTGAAGGTGGAGGGGCTTATCCACTTCAAAACATCTTTTTAGATGATTGGCGATATGCAAAAAATGATAAAACGCCAGTTGAAAATTATATTAAAGACTATTTTCCTATGCCCGAAGTTAAAGGTGATGCAACGGTTCAGATTATAACTTCTGGGCCTGACAGTAAACTTCAAAAAATAAAAGAAGTTTATATTAAAATGATAATTGGGGCAAAAAAAAGGGTTTATCTGCAAACTCCGTATTTTGTTCCTGATGACGCTTTTATATCTGCGCTTACTATTGCTAAAAAGAGTGGTGTTGATGTTCGCATAATGTTGCCGGGTAAGCCTGACAAAAAAACTGTGTTTATGTCAACTCTATCCTATGCCAGAGAAATGGCTGAAATGGGAATTAAAATTTATTTTTATAATGGTTTTATGCATGCAAAAACTCTTCTTGTTGATGATAATAAACTTTCGGTTGGAAGTTGCAATCTTGACAATCGTTCGTTTGGTTTAAATTTTGAATGCACGGCAATTATATATTCGGAACAAGCAACCAAACAATATTTAGAATGTTTAGAAGAAGATATTTCAGAGTCTGTTTTGGCTGATGAAAATTACTTTAAAAAAGCACCGATAGTATCTAAGATGGGACAAGCCTTTTTCAGATTGTTTGCACCATTGTTATAAAAAATAATATAGTTATAAAAAAACAAGTCGTACGGCTTGTTTTTTTAGGATTTTTTTAATTTATTTTCAAATTCTTTAATAACTTTTTTTCTATCAACACTGCGAAGTAGTGAGATGTTGCTTTTGTCGTTTTTTGTAAACAATGTTTGACCGCGTTTTCTTCCTGTATCAGTGTTGACGCTTACATCAACTTGTTCGCTTGTGTAATATTGTGGGCGAACCAGTGACATTAGCGCACAAAGGTCGTGGGTTGCAAACTTATCTGTTGGAAGAAGAAGATCATGATAGCCTGTATAAAGTTTTTTAACGGTGTCGCCAACATTATTGAAACTGCTCCATTTTTCTAAAATAGGTTGGGTTACAAAAGTATTAAGACCAAGTTCCTTAGGACTAAAAGTTATTGGCACTCCGCTTTTTACCACCATATCACAAGCGTCAGGATCTGAGTAAACATTAAATCCAGCATATTTGGTTATGCTTCCGGTGCCATCAACAGAACCGCCCATCAACACAACTTTTTTGATAAATTTTATTACATCAGGATATTTTTCAAATGTTCTGGCAAGGTTGGTGCTAGGGCCTAAACACACAAAAGTAATTTGATTTTTATTAGCCAAAATTGTATCGCGAATTGCTTCACACGCACCATAACCACGTTTGTTAATGGTTTTCTTTTGTGTTTCGGTTACTTCAATTAAATTACCCAATCCTTTTTTTCCATGAACATTCAAATCATGCACCATGCGTTTTTTTAATGGTTTGCTACTGCCTTTTACAACAGGTACATCATATTTTGCAAAATTTTGGGTTATGTATAAAGCATTAAGAGTGCATTGATTTAAGTCTACATTTCCACCTATAACGCTTACTAGTTTTATATCCAACTCATCACAAAGGAAACCATAAATCATGGCTATTGAGTCGTCTACGCCTGGGTCTACATCTAAAATTATCTTTTGTTTTTTCAACTTTCACCTTCCACTGTAATAATTGTTTGCAAATTTTCAATGTTTATTAGTTTACAGCAATTATATCATATATTCAATTTATTTCATAATAATAAAAAGGTTTACAAAAAAAGGCGAATACTTTCGCCTTCATTTTATTTCAGAAAAATTGTCGCTTGCTGTTATTGTATAAGTGAACGAACCACTATTCCTAACAACAGTCATTTCAAACTGTTCGTTTGGTCTAATTTTTAAAAGGAATTCTTCAAATTCAAACGCTCTACTAAATTCTATATTTTCATTTTTATATTTTACAGAGGTTATTTTATCTCCTATTTCAAGTATTTTAGCAGTATTGCCTGACACTGAGTCAACAAGAATATCTTCTTTAATAAAAGTTAAACCAACTTCTTCGTCGTATACTGCTGTGCTGTTATAGCCACTTACTTCCGCACCGAAATCGTAAACGGATAATTTTTGTTTTCCATAATTTTCATACTGATACAATATATTGTCTACAACATTTGTTACAAGGTTTGCAGGAATTGCATCGCCCATGTTTTCAGCATCGTCCTTACCAGCATTAACAATTCCTAAAAGCCTGCCTTTTTCATCAAATAAACCTCCGCCTGAGTTGCCACTGTTTATAGGTGCATCAGTTCTTGTACATCTTATAACGACATCGTAAAAGTCTGAATATTGAATATACTCTGATTCAACGCTTACTATTCCTGTTGTTGCGCTTATGCCGTATCCAAGTGGGTTGCCTATTGCTATTGTTGTCTGACCAAGATGTGCAGGCTCTTCACAAACGGTAACTTGTTTTGCATCGCTATTTTTTAACAAATTGCTGTTTTCAATTTTGAGAATGGCAAGGTCGTATTCAAGCGAGCCCCCAACATATTCACATTCTATTGCTTGGTTTCCATAAACCAAACTACTATTACCAAAAAGATCTGTTGAAACAGATGTGCCTTCTGAACCATAGAGTTCGACATAGATTTTAGTGGCGATATCATTTGAAGATGTATAACTTTCGTCATATACAACATGATAATTTGTGATGATATATGCATCTCCTGCATCTTTATCAAGTTGATAGATTACGCCTGAACCTGCGCTATAACTGGTGGCTGTCATATTGTTCGTTCCGCTTTCGACTCTACCTTCGGAGTAAACACTAACCACGCTTAACACTGCTGTGTTGATCGCTTCTTCAATGTCAGAAGTGGTGATTTGGTCTATGGTAACAGTAGGGGAAACATAAGTTGTTGAAACGCCACAGCCTGTAAATAAAAGAGCGCAAGGCAAGACAATAAAGCCAAGCATGGATAAAGATTTTATTTTTTTCATTTTCACCTCAATACAGATATTATACTTATTTTTTCGACTTTATGCAACATGATTTGACTTTCTGTAAAATATATGATATAATTAAAAAGTAAATGGGGAGAAAAAGTTATGTGGTTTAAAAAGAAAGATAAAAAACAAACAAATCAAGAAGAAATTGAAAAAGAACAAAAGGTGGAAGTAGAGAAAAAAACAGTAAAATCTAAATCTCAAACCAAAACCGAAAAGTTACCAAAAAATTCTGCGAAACAAGAAAAAGTGGATGATAAAAAATCAAATTCGCAAGAAAAAACTTCTAAGGGTTCATATAGAGTTATTTATGATATGAGCGAAAAAGTTTGGCTTATTAAGAAAGACGGAGCAAAGCGTGTGATAAGAAAGGTTGCAACAAAGGTTGAGGCTACAAAAATTGCAAAGGAACTTTCAGAAAATCAAAATTTAAATCTTACAATACATAAGAAAGACGGAAAGTTTCAAAAGAAATCATAATTAAACTTGGCGTTGCCAAGTTTTTATTTTGCCACCCTAATTTATAAGCAATTACTTGATAAAATTTTCAAAATGTGCTAAAATATTCCAGTTTAAAATTTAGGGGTGGGTATGCAGGAAGAAGAGAGATACTTAAACCGTGTAGAAAATGCACTTGATTGTGAAATAGAAGGTTTGCAAAAAAATATAAAACAGCATGAAGAAAGATATGAATCTCTTCAAAAAGAATTTTCGTCTGCCTTTTATGAAATAGATCTTGGTGAAAAAAACGAATACAACCTTGCGCTAGCCGAAATTAAAAAAGAAATTGAAAGTTTAAATCAAAAGAAAGTAAAAAGTGCTAAACAAAAGTTGCGCCCATATTTTGCAAGAATAGATTTTAAGGAAAATGGAACGCAAAATTCTTCAAAATTTTACATAGGTTTTTCGCATATTACCGAAAATAAAAATTCATTGGTTTATGACTGGCGTGCGCCTGTAAGCAGTATGTATTATGATTTTGATGAAGGAAAGGCGGAATATGAAGCGCCAGAAGGAATTATTAAAGGTGATATAACTTTAAAGCGACAATTTGGGATTTCCAATGGCAAACTTAATTACTATGTTGACACCGACCAAAATATAAACGATGAAATTTTGCAACAAGTTTTAAGTAAAAATTCTTCAACAAAAATGAAAGAAATTGTGGCAAGCATTCAAAAAGAACAAAACGCCATTATTCGTGAAGAAAAATACAAAACAATTTTAGTTCAAGGTGTTGCGGGCTCTGGTAAAACAAGCATAGCGTTGCACCGTGCAGGGTGGCTACTTTATAAGCGCCGTGGGGAACTTAATAGCAACGACATTTTAATTTTGTCGCCTTCAAACCTATTTTCAAGTTATGTAAGTGAAGTGCTTCCAGAACTGGGCGAAGATAATGTTATAGAAACAACTTTTTCGCACATAGCCAAAACAGAATTAAAAAAATCGCTTATAACTCGTGAAAAATTGGTGGACGAGATTTATAAGGCAAAAGATCAAGACAAGTTAAATGAAATTGCATACAAATCATCGTTTGAATTTTTAGACGATTTGTTGGACTTTTTAAATAATGTTTATGCAAAACTGTTTTCTCCAACCGACTTAAAATTTAAGCCAAAGGGTGCAAGCGATGAAACATACAACGCCTTTGTGTTCACAAAAGAAGAAATAAACAATTTATATTACAACGCCTTTGGCAAACTTCCAGTGAACAAGCGTATTGAGTATATAGTTGATTATCTTTCAGAGCGTTTTGGTTTAAGCCCAAGTCAAACAGAATCAATAAAACCTAGATTTAAAAACATATTATACAAATTCTTTCCAATTTCTGATATATATAAAATTTGTAATGTTTTCTATGCACGAAAAGGTTTAAAACAGCCAACCTTTAATAAAGATGTGCCTTACGAAGATATAGCGCCATTGCTTGTTATTAAAGAATTTACACAAGGCTTAAAAAATCAGTATTCAGCAAAATATGTAATTATTGATGAAATGCAGGATTTTACGCCAGTTCACTTCTATTTCTTTAACAGCATTTGGCAATGTCCAAAAATAATTTTGGGCGATATAAATCAGTGTATAGAAAAAACATTGTCAAAAAAATATTTTTTACAACTTGCAAGATATTTAAAAGCAAAAACCATTGTGCTTAACAAAACCTACCGCTCTACAAGACAGATTTCAGAATTTAGCGAACAGATGATTGGCCTAAAAAATGTAATCAATTTCAGCAGAGAAGGTGAAGAGCCAAAAATAATAAGAACAACTTCCACAGAAAATACATTGCTCAAACTTTTAAAAGAAAACGAAGGCAAATATTTACATACTGCCATAGTTTGCAAAAACAGCGATGAGGTGGCTGAAATTTCAAAGATGTTGCATGGCAAAGTTAAATATGAAGTTATTGTAGGTTCAGATTTAACATTTGATTATCCTCTTGTGATCACAACTGCTTCCACCGCTAAAGGTATTGAGTTTGATCATGTTATAGTTCCGTATGCTACTGCGGAAAATTATCACTCATCATTGGATAGAAACCTTTTGTATGTTGCCACAACAAGGGCGCTACATCAGTTGGAATTTATCTATGAAGGGCGAAAATCAAAGTTCTTAAAAAGGCATGATTATGCAAAAAACGATAAATAATTTGGTTGTTTTTTAAAAGCGGGCAAGCATAGATTAAGGTATAGCAAAAGATAAGCCTTTTGTAACTACAAAAATAATGAAGTATTCAAAACGAAAATAGGGCAAGATAAGCCTATAACAGCAAAAAACTATGTGGAAATGTGGATAACTTACCCAAAGTTGCCCACATTGTCCCCATAAACCGTCATTTTGTATAAAAATAAGCAGTTTTGCATAAATATTTAAGTGTGGAAATGTGGATAACTTTTGCAGGGCAATGCTGCGCATTTTTGCCCTCTGGCAAGAGGACAACGCAACGTTTTTTCAAACGTTGCAACGCTGCAAAAGATGTCACTTCGTCGTGCTCACTCTTGCAAGCAAGTTCGCGCTTCTTGTGATAACTTTTGCTATATATACTTTTGGTTTTATATTATTAACAGGCGTACTATGCAATGCCTGTTTTTTGATTTTTTAAAGTACTTACAACCGCCCATTCATTTGACAATTTGCTTTCAATGTTATACACTAAATGAGAATTAACAGGAGAATTATTTTGACAGAGAAAAAGATTGTGCCGAGAAAACTTCAAGGGTTTTGGGAACTCGCACCAGAAAAACAGGTTATATTTGAAGAAATGCTTGAAAAAATTAAAGAGATTTTTAAAAAGCATTGTTTTTTACCGCTTGATACTCCGGCAATGGAACTTTCAGAAATTTTGCTTGCTAAAAGCGGGGGCGACATTGATAAAGAAATATACAGATTTGTTAAAGGTTCAACAGATGCTTGCCTTAGGTATGATTTAACTGTTCCTCTTGCAAGATTTGTTGCTATGAATGAAAACACACTTTCTTTTCCTTTTAAGCGTTATCAAATTGGCAAGGTGTATAGGGGTGAACGACCACAAAAAGGTAGACTGAGAGAATTTTATCAATGCGATGCAGACATAATTGGTGATGGCGAACTTTCACTTGTAAACGATGCAGAATGCGTTAAAATGTATAAAGACATTTTTCAAAATTTAAACCTTGCGGTGCAAACCGAAATTTCTAACAGAAAAGTTTTGTTTGGATTGGTAAATGGTTTAGGTTTAGGCGACAAGTTTTCTGATATTGCAATCTGTCTTGATAAACTTGACAAGATTGGTGAAGATAATGTGGCAGAAAGTCTGACCCAATTAGGATTAGATAAAAACCAAATTAGTAAACTGATTGATTTAATCAAAATGTCTGGGAACAGCCAGATTTTGCAAAGTGCAAGCAAGTTGTCAAATGATGAAGTTTTTATGCAGGGCATTGATGAGTTAAAAAGCATTGATGAATATTTAAAGGCAATGGGATTAACTGAACAAGATTATAAATTTAATTTTGGTGTAATTCGTGGACATAATTATTATACAGGCACAGTTTTTGAAGCCTATCTTGCAAACAACAGAGTTGCTGGCGCAGTTGGTGGCGGAGGAAGATATGATGACCTTGCAGGGTATTTTACTCAAAGAAAACTTCCCGGCGTTGGCATGAGCATAGGAATGAGCAGATTGTTTGACATTATCGAACAATCATCACAAGAAAAAGTTGAGTTTTGCAAGTGTGCAGTAATTCCTATGGGTGAGACACTCAAAGAGTGTTTAAACCTAGTTTCGTTTTTACAACAAAACAATATTTGTGCCGAAGTGTATGCGGAAAATAAAAGTTTTAAATCAAAACTTAAAGAGGCAAACAAGCGTGGCGTTCCATTTGTTGCTATCATAGGCGAAAATGAAGTGCAAAGTGGAATTATTGCCGTAAAAGATATGGCTTCATCACAACAACAATCATTAACAAAACAAGAATTATTAAATTTACTGAGGTGAAAAATGCTTATTACAATCGAAGGGGTGGATTGTTCAGGAAAGGAAACGCAATCTAAACTGCTTGAACAAAAACTTATTGAAGATGGCAAAAAAGTTGCAAGGTTTAGTTATCCTTTTTATAGTTCGCCAACTGGGAAGATAATAGGCAGACAATATTTAGGTAAAGATAATAACAGTTATTTCGAAGAGGGGGCTTCAAATGTAGACCCATATGTTGCCTCGCTTTTCTTTGCTGCGGATAAAAAATATAACGCTGAAACAATCGCAAAAGCGCTTAAAGAAAATGACTATGTTATTTTGGATAGATATGTTTATTCCAACATGGCTCATCAAGGTTGCAAATTGCCAGAATCTGAGCAGGAAAAATTTTTTAATTTTATTTCCACCTTGGAATTTGATATGCTTGGTTTACCTAAACCTGATAAAGCAATATTTTTATATCTTACAGTTAGCGCAATAAAAAAATTGCGTGCGAGCCGCAAAGAAAGAGCAGACGGGCATGAGCAAGATGATGAATATTTAAATAAGGCAGAGGCAACCTATTTAAAAATTGAAAAAATGTTTAATTTTAACAAAATAAATTGTTTTAAAGACGGCAATATTAGATTACCCGAAGATATTGCTGAACAAGTATATAGTATTATCAAAAAATGAATGAAACAATAAAAAATAAATTAAAAATGCTTCCAACAAAAAGTGGCGTTTATGTTATGAAGAATTCAAGCGGTGCTGTCATTTATGTTGGAAAAGCAAAAAACTTAAAAAACAGAGTAAGCCAATATTTTAGAAATTCACCAAAGCCAAGTAAGGTTCAGGCAATGGTGGAAAACATTGATGATTTTGAATATTTTATAACAGTTTCTGAAAGAGATGCACTTGCGCTTGAAAGCAATTTGATAAAAAAATATCAGCCACATTACAACATACTTCTTAAAGACGGAAAGGCTTTTCCATATATTGCAATAAATATGAGCGACCCTTTTCCAAAATTGCAAATTTTAAGAAGAGTTGGCAAAAAAGGATATAAATATTTTGGGCCTTATTTTGCAGGATTAAACGCAGGCGAAATAGTAAAAACTGCCAACTCTGCTTTTGGGCTTAGAACTTGTAATTTAAAAATAAGTGAAACTTCTGTTGCGAAACGAGAGTGCTTGAACTTTTTTCTTGGACTATGTTGTGCACCATGCACAAAACGAGTAAATAAACAGGAGTATGCCGAGAGAATTAAAAAAGTTATAAACTTTTTAAACGGAAATGATGAAGAAATAGAGAGCGTTTTAACTACAAAAATGAAAGAGTCCGCAGACAACGAAAATTTTGAAAGTGCGCTGATGTATCGAGAACGACTAAAAATGGTTGCCAAATTGAAACAGCGTGTTGTGACAAATCTTCCAAAAAATGTTAACAAAGATGTGTTTGCTTATGTTACTGATGGACTAAATGGCGTTATCACATCAATGGTTATTCGTGGCGGTAAAATATTAGGTGTCATGAATTATCCGTGCGATGACGCAAGTTTAGAAGAAGGACAAACTTTGTTCAACTTTTTAATTCAATATTATGAAAATCTAATGGTTCCTGATGAAATTATTTTAAGCCATGTTGTTGAAGACGAAAATTTATTGTTTAGTGTGTTAAATAAAAAAAGTAAAATAATTGTAAACCCGCATGGCATAAATTTAACGCTTCTTAATATGGCAAAAGAAAACGCAAAAGATTATCTAGAAAAACATATTGAGAAAAACAAAATCAAATATGCAAACACTTTTGGTGCACTGGAAAAACTTCAACTTGCGCTTAATTTACCCCAGTTTCCAAATCGTATGGAATGTTATGATATTTCTCACATAAGTGGAACAAATAAAGTTGCTTCAATGGTTGTTTTCAAAGGTGGAGAGCCGTCGAAGAAAGACTATCGAAAATTTAAAATTAAAACAGTTCAAGGTTCAAACGATTTTGCTTGTTTGCAGGAGGCTTTAAAGCGCAGACTTAAAAGGCTTAAAGATCAGGATGGTGAAAGTTTTAAAGAAATGCCAGAACTTTTAATCATCGATGGCGGTAAAGGCCAACTTTCGTCTTGTTTAGAAATTTTACAAGAGAGCGGATTAAATATACCCATTATTTCATTGGCAAAGCGAATTGAGGAAGTTTTTGTGCCGCATCAAAGCCTGCCAATATTATTAAAACCGGGAAGCGCAGAATTAAAGATTTTGCAAAGGATTAGAGATGAAGCGCACCGTTTTGCAATAACTTTTCATAGGCAAGTTAGAAGCAAAATGCAAACTCACAGCGAACTTGAAAACATAAAAGGCCTTGGAGCAAAAAAGGCGGAGGCACTTATGCATGCCTTTGGAGGAATTGAGCAAATAAAAAACGCGAGCGTTGACGAACTAAAAATAGTGCCAGGAATCCATGAAGCGCTTGCGATAGAAATTAAAAAGTATTTTGAAAAAAAATGAAAGCATAAATTTTGCTTTCTTTTTTTATTTTATTCAAAAAAACTATTGACATTACTTAAGCCATGTGGTAAACTGACATACTGCCTTGCGTTACTTGAAGAAAAACGAAGGAGGAACAATGGAACCACTAATAAAACTTGAAAACATTTCAAAAGAGTTTAAAGTCTTTAAACGAAGCAAAGGACTTTGGGCCGCAATCAAGTCGCTATTCGTAAGAAAGCACGAGATAAAGAAAGCACTGGACGATGTGTCTTTTGAGGTTAATGAAGGAGAAATTATAGGCTACATAGGGCCTAATGGGGCAGGGAAAAGTACAACGGTTAAAATAATGAGTGGAATATTAACCCCAACCTCAGGTAAATGTGTAATAGATGGGATGGTTCCTTATAAAGACAGAGTTAAGTTTGTTAAGAATATAGGTGTTGTTTTTGGGCAAAGATCACAACTGTGGTGGGACGTGCCTGCAATAGATTCCTTTGAACTTTTAAAATCAATATATAAAATTAGCGATGAAGAATACAATCAACGCTTAGAAGAATTAGATAAAGAATTAAAAATTAAAGAACTTTTAAATGTTCCGTTAAGACAAATGTCTCTAGGACAAAGAATGAAGTGTGAATTATGCGGTTCTTTATTACATAATCCAAAAATATTATTTTTAGATGAGCCCACAATTGGGCTTGATGCTGTTACAAAACTTGCTGTTAGAGAATTTATTAAGAAGATAAACAAAAAATATAAAATAACAGTAATTTTAACCACTCATGACATGAACGATATTGAGGCTTTGACTGATAAAATCATTTTGATTGGTAAAGGAAAACTTTTATACCAGGGAACTTTTACCGCAATAAAAAATAAATATGACCACAACAAAATAATTAACATCGAGTTCGAATCTGACTGTGGCGAAATAAACTTAAAAAACTATGAGTTGATTTTTCACGATGTTAACAAATATAAATTAAAGTATGTTGGCGAAAAAGCATTTCATCTGCCAGACTTAGTTAAAGAACTATCACAATTTAAAATAATTGATATCAACATAGAACCTATTAATGTCGAGCAGGTTCTTGCAAATTTGTATCAGGAGTTTCAAATATGAGAAAATTATCTTCTCCATATCCAAAAATCTTCAAAACACATTTTATTGCTGGACTTGCTTACAGGGGAGCGGCGCTTTCAGGTATTTTAACGCAGGTTTTTTGGGGCTTTATGCAAGTTCTGCTTTTCTCAACGCTGTTTAGTTTTGGGCATACAAACCCAAACTTTACACAACCTCAAATGATGTCTTATATTTGGTTGCAACAGGCATTCATGGCAACATTTTATTTATCATTCAATTCTGAAATTGTCACAGATATTTTAAATGGAGGAATCAGTTATGAACTTGTTCGACCAATCAATGTTTATAATAAATGGTTTGCTTCAACCTGCGCTAAAAAATTAAGTGCGGCAACATTAAGATTTTTACCAATAATTGTGCTTGGCTTTGCTTTAAGCGGAACAAATATTGGATTAAGTTTGCCTGCAAGCGTGCCTAATTTTGTTTTGTTTTTAGTTACAATTTTTACAGGTTTGATTTTAAGTACTGTAATAGTCATGTTTATATATATGGTTGTAATGAAGACACTTTCAGATAAAGCATGTATAAGTTTTTTTAATGTAATTCATGGTTTTCTTTCTGGATTTTTCATGCCAATTCCTTTAATGCCAAAATGGCTGCAAGACATAATATCATTTTTTCCATTTAGATATACAAGTGACTTATGCTACCAAACATATATCGGCTCGATCAGTTTGTCTCAAATAGGAATTCAAATAGGAATTCAAGTGGCTTGGATTATCGGACTTATGATAATTGGCAAACTGATATTAAACCGTATGTTTAAAAAAGTTGTAGTTCAGGGAGGGTAAGACATGTATTTCAAAAACATTTCAATAAATTTTAAATCTTTGCTACAATATCGCGTTAACACTTTGTTTTTTGTATTAAACAACATTTTAGTTACGCTTTTTGATTTTTTAAGTTTGGAGATTGTTTTAGGTGCATTTAATAGTTTAGGTGGATATGAAAAGTACAACTTTTATATCACATTTGGAATAGTGATGATTTGTTTTTCGTTGGTTGAATGCTTTGCGAGAGGAATTGACCATTTTCCTAAATTTATAAAAACAGGCGAACTTGATAAATTCTTGTCAAGGCCAAGATCGATTTTAAAGCAAACACTTAGTTACGAACAAGACTTTACAAAACTAGGTAGGGCAGCAGTAGGCGTTGTTGTGCTTGTTTCTGGACTTGCAAACTCATCTATTGAATGGACTGTTTTGAAAGGTTTTTGTTTGGCATTTACAATAATATCTGGCATTGTGATTGTGTTTTCATTATTTCTTGTTTCTGCAGGCATAAGCGTGTTCACTGTGGGGGAAAGTGAGGTCTTGAACATTTTGACGAACGGCGGAAGAGATTTATTGCAATATCCTATTGACTTATATGGAGATAATATTTTTAGAAAGTTTTTCACTTACATTATTCCTTTTGCTTGTTTTAATTTCTTCCCTTTGCATTATATAATAGGTATGAATGATAGCATTTGGGGAGGGTTTTTAACTCCTATATATGGAATGATAATTATAATACCTGCATATCTATTTTTTAGATTTGCGTTAAAAAGATATAAAAGCGCTGGGTCGTAATATAAAAATGCTATATTTTAGCATTTTTTTTAATAATTATTTAACAAATATTGAAAAACATTTACATTTTTAAATAAATTTGATATAATATCAAAGTTTAAACATGCGCCGCTAGCTCAGCTGGATATCAAAAATTAAAATTTTTGATGCGAACTCGCTTGATCTACGCTTGCAAGCAGCGTCACTCAAACTCGTTCTAATGAGCGTTTACGCTCTCTCCTTTCTTCGAACAATGAAAACTTAATTTTAAATTCATTCTTTCTAATAATTTATGCGCCGCTAGCTCAGCTGGATAGAGCGTTGGTCTACGGAACCAAAGGTCAGGGGTTCGAATCCCTTGCGGCGCACCAATAAAATTTCTGCGCTGTTTGCTTGTTTTCGGGCTTTGCCCGAAAAGCTGCGCTCTGACGCTGGAAATTTTCTTTTCGCGGCCAAACGAAAATCGCGCTTGCGCTGGCGCGTTTTTTTATGTGACAAGTCGCGCCGAAGTAGCATGCGCGTATTGTTTGACATATAAGGCTAAAATATGGTATAAAAAATTAAGGAGGGAAAAATGAAAACATTTTTATCAAATGCAAAAAAGTTTTTTGCAAAATTGCCAGTGATGATTGTGGCTGTAGTGATTGCCGTTGCAGGCCTTGCAATCTACATTGGTTTGCTGGCTCGTCCAGTCAGCACGGGGATGGCATATTCTTTCACCAAAACCCTGACAGAAGAAGACGGCGTGCAGGGCGGCGTTACAATAGAATACAAAATCATCTTCAACGGCAATAAAGCAAATATAGTTTACTCGTATGAGTCGGGCGAAGAAAAAAGCGAACAGCAATCTGGCGAGTTTTGGACGCTTCGCAACGGCAACAAAATTTTGTTGCTTACAACAAGTCAAGACATGACGCAGGAAGAATATGATGCTGCTGTGGCAGAACTTAAAAGCGACAAGGAAAGTTGGGATGCCATTTGGGCGGGCGAACTTAACGCAAGCGGTGCGGCAGTTATGAAAATTGATGCGTTTAAATTAAGCACATTTGGTGAAACATCATCGCTGGATGGCTTGGACGAATTAACTTGCGATGGTGCGGTAATCTTTGCGGCTGTGTTTGGCGTTGTTGAAGCTTTGCTTTTAGCAGTCGCAGGGCTTTCAGTTGCGCTTTATATAATCGGCAAAGGCAAAGCTCCAAAAGAAGAGCAACCAAAACAAGAAGCATAATTAAAACAAAAAACCATGTTAACTCATGGTTTTTTTTGTGCAATTTTTTGTTTTATGATATAATTAAACAAAGGTGAAAGCATGGAATATAATGGTTGGTTTAAACGAAACACTTCGTCGCTTGAAGGCAAAACCGCTGTGCTTACAGGGGCAGCGGGCGGCATCGGCACGCAATGTTGCTTTCATTTGGCGAGACTTGGAGCGGATATTGTTGCAATCGACAGAAACATAGAAGGGCTTGAAAAACTTAAAAGCGCGCTGCTTGAAAAGCATGCAAATTTAAATGTTGAAATCATAGAAGCCGATCTGTCAAATATGGCAGATGTGCAAAAATGCGTGGAAAAACTTAAAAAACTTTCGCGCATTGATATTCTTGTTCACAATGCAGGAGTGTTCAGGCTGCCGGTGGAGCATGAGAAAGGCGATTACAACATAATTTTTAAAGTCAACTTTATTGCGCCATATTACATGACAAAGAAATTGTTGCCGTTATTGGAAAAAAGTGGGATGGCAAAAGTTATTGTAGTTTCAAGTATTGCGCACACTTATGCAAGATACGATGAAAAAGACATAGACTATTCTAATAACAAAGATGACCAGAAAATTTATGGCAATTCAAAAAGATTTGTTATGTATTCGTTGATGGAACTTTTAAAAGATAACAAGAAAGTTGATTTGGCAATAGTTCATCCTGGAATAAGTTATACAAACATTATGAAGAATTTTCCAAAATTTATTTCAAAAATTATTGAAGTACCTATGAAACTAATTTTCAATTCACCTAAAAAATCAAGTTTGTCAATAATAAAAGGTATTTTTGGCGAACATGGTTATTGCGAATGGTTTGGTCCAAAAATTTTTAACATTTGGGGTATGCCAAAATGTAAAAAATTAAAGTCATGTTCGCAAGAAGAGATAACAAAAATTTTTAATAAAGCGGAAGAAATTTATCAGAATATAAACAAAAAAATGGCAGACTAGCCATTTTTTAATTTTCATTTTCTATTTGCAATAAATATTTTTTAAATTCTAACCCACCAGCGTAGCCTGTTAGGTTGCCGTTTGAGCCTATAACTCTGTGGCAGGGAATAATTATGGCGATAGGATTTGCATGGTTCGCCATTCCGACCGCACGGCAGGCTTTTGCATTTCCTATGCTTTCAGCAATTTGTTTATATGTTCGTGTTTGTCCATAGGGAATTTTTAACAGTTGCTTCCAAACTTTTTTTTGAAACTCAGTGCCGTGCATTTTAAATTGAATATCGAATTTTTTGCGTTGCCCGTTAAAATATTCCTTTAATTGTAGATTTACTTCGTCTGTAAAGCAGTTAGGAGAATTTTCTTCGTCGGGAGTTTCGCATTTTTGTAATAATAAAACATTACGGTTTTCATAGCCGATTTTTATATACCCAAAATCATATTTGTAAAATGCAAATTTCATAGTTTAATTATATCATAAATTAAAAAAACAGCCTAGAAAAGACTGTTTTTTTTAATTATCCAATTACAAGTGGAACAATGATGCCGGCAATAACAATCAGCAAGCACACAAAGTAAAGCACTTTCCAAACTGCTGGTTTAGGTTTTACATATCTCCATGCCAAGATTGAAACAATGATTATCATCATAGCCGCTGCCACACCTTGAAGGGCAGAAACTGCAACAGATGTAACTCCGCATGCAGCCAAAATAAGAGCAACTGCATAAAGAATTGTTACAGCCACAATCGTCCAAAATGAAATTTTGTTCAATCCCCACATTCCGCTTTTTGATGATGAAGTGGATTTTGATTTTGATGATTTAGATGAGTTTGCCATATTTTCCTCCTTATACCGAAATTATACTACCCAAATTTTATTATGTCAAACGATTGAAAAATGATAATGTAATTATTTTTTTGAGCCTTTATTTTCAAGTTTTTTCTTACTTAACGCAATTTCTTTAACAATGTTTGCGATTACTCTGTTTTTATTCAGCCACCAATCTCTACTCCAAACTCTCATAATTTTCCAACCACGAGAGGAGAGAAATTTGGTTCTGTAAACATCACGCTCTAATATTGAATCGCTACTCTTGAACGCAGCATAATCACATTCAATGCCTAAAAGATATCTATCAAGTTTTTTGTCATAAACTGCAAGTGAAATCTTGTAATTTGTGTTGCCAAGATTTGTTTCAACTTCATAACCTAATTTAACAAGTTCTGCCTTTATGTCGTTTTCAAGTTGGTTAAGAACGATAACATCATTTGTTTGAGGAAGATTAGGTTTAAAAGAATCTAAAATGTATTCTGCCTCTTTGTTTTTCTTGTTTGAAACTGCTCGAACATATTTTAAATAACTTTTAAAGATTTTTGGCCCTGCATTCTTTGTTCCTTCCACTGCAAGTTCTTCTGGTTCAATTGAAGTTATCACATATATTTTTTGTTTTGCACGGGTTATGGCCACATTAAGCCTGTTTTCACCACCTTCAACAGAAAGTGGACCAAAGTGTGCAACAACCTTGCCGTATTCGTTTTGAGCATAACCTATACTGAAAATTATAATATCACGCTCATCACCTTGAACATTTTCAAGATTTTTTATAAATAGTGAAATATCTTCATCATTTTCCTTTCGGTTAAGTTCTCTGATATATGCATCTCTAAAAGCGTTATCTTTTGCGCAATCTCTATCAATGGCATCTTCTATTGCATTTTCTTGTTCGGTGTTAAAAGTTATAATGCCAATTGAAGAAAGATTATGTTTGTTTTTGATAAGTTTTTTCAAAAGCATGACAACAGCATTGGCTTCTTCTTCATTTCTTCGGTTAAGCCATCTGCCGTTTACTTTAATTCTTTCAATAGGTTTTTCTCCAACATTTTTCGAAATGTTTGGTGCAACTTGAAGTTTGCCATCATAAAAAGCATGGTTTGAAAAGTTGATAAGTTCTTCGCTTTTGCTTCGGTAGTGATAAGTCAGGTTTGCTGCGTTGTATCTTGAAGTAGCAAGGTCTAAAAGGCTTTCAACTTCCAGTGCTGCAATTGTGGCAAGGTCAAGTTCATCATCGCTGTCATTGCCCAAATATCTTTTCATGAAAGTTGCAGTCGGCCTAAGTTGTTTTGAGTCACCCGCTACAACAATATATTTACCTCTATAAATTGTTGGCAAAGTATTTTCAATAAACACCTGACTTGCTTCGTCAAATAAAATTATATCAAACATATTTTTCTTTAATGGGAAAATTGTTGAAACACTTTCAGGGGACAACAGCCAACAAGGGAAAAGTTTTAGAAGATAATCACCATAAAGTTCCATCATCGTTCTGATTGGTAACAAACCTTGCTGTTTCGTGATTTGATATAAATAGTTCTTATTATCTGCACTATTGTTAAAGTGCTCCACATAATCGCCTTTAAATTTATCAGCGCAAATTTGAATTGCAATTTGTTTTTGCTCTTCTTTAAGTGAAAGAATTCTGTTTCGAATGTTTTCGAAATCCATAATTTTTGAAAGTTTCTCTTTGTATTTTTCTTCATATGTTATGGCTTCGTGGTAAACTCTGATTTCTAAAATTTTATCTATGATTTCACGATATTGTTTCGCGCTTGTGGAGTTTTGATAAGCAAAATTTAAAAGTTCTCGTTCATCTTCGCTTAAACTTTGAAGCGCAACATTCATATCCCTAATTTCAACATAATCATTTAAGGCATTTAACAAAAGTTTTAAAAAGGTTGGGTTGCCGTTGATAATGTTGTCGACCGTCATCAAATATCCTTTTTTATCAAGAACTTTTTCAAGCAGAGTGTAGTTTGTTATATATTGGCGCATCTCTTGCAGCGTTGATGAAAATTGAGATTTTAACTCAGATTGCTTTTTGTTCATTTTATATCTCATAAAAGGATACAGTGGCAACAGAATTTTAGACCAGTTTAATGCAACATTAAGTTTAGGGTTTTCTATTTTTGCAATCATTTGAACAAGTGGTTGAAGTTTATTTTCGTCTTCAATATTGTTTTCAAGCATGTAAACCATAAGTTGTCTTGCGTGCGGGTTTTTGGCTGTATCAAAAGGAATGATATTTCTTTGAAGTAAGGTGTTTAAATAGGTTTTCATTTGATTGATAACATGTATGTCAACATTAGATTTAATGTGGTCAATAAGGGGGTTGTTCTTTTTAAGCATTATATATCTGTAATATAAACCGCTTTTGTTTTTCTCTTTTATAACACGCACGGTTGAATACAGGCGCTTATAGTTCATTTTCATTATGTAAGAGTTTTTAAGCATTTGCTTGTATAAAGTATAGTCAAAACTGTTTTTCCCAATTTTGGCAGAGTTTGTATACATCTCTTGCAAAGTTAAACCAAATGGTGTTTTTGTGAACAGGGTGTCAGAAATTGTTTCCAGTTCGTTAAGTTCATGGTTTAAATTTTTTTCAACTTGTTCAAAATCATCGTTTTCTTCTGCTGGGCGGTAGTTTTCCATCAAAGCATTATGCATTTTATTACAGCGTTCATAAAATGCAACTTTATTTTTTTCAGCATCGGTAATAAACATACATTTTGAATTTAAGGCTTTAAGTCGGTTGAATACAACATCTAACGCTGCTTTTTTTTGCGAAACCACCAAAACTTTTTTATCTTTGCACAGGGCATCGGAAATTATATTAACTATGGTTTGTGATTTGCCAGTTCCTGGGGGGCCGTAGATTACAAGGTTGCCTGATTGGTTCAATTTTTCAATAGCGTTTTCTTGTGCATAATCTAGGTCATTTATTGTAAACACACGCTCATCATATCTACGAATTTTTTTAGAAGGCTTTGTTAAAAGCAGTTCGTCAATCGCTTCTGATGAAAGTTTTTTCTTCTCTAAAAGTGTGTAATCGTTGTATATAGCGTTTGCAAGTGGAAATCTTCCAATCACACAGGCATTGTGAATTTTTAGGGCGTCATCACGATAGGAAGGCTCTGGAAGTTTTTCAAACTTAACCATTTTGTCGCCAAAATTTTTAGGCAGTTCAAATTTAAAGCCGTATGCGCTGAGATATTCCATAACATCTTTTACGCTCTTCAATTTATAATCTAAAAGGTTGTCAAATTCAGTTAACATTCCGTCGCAATTTAGGCGATGCTCTTTGGCATATGCCAGCATAAGAACTTTGTTAAATTGCACAAGTTCGTCGTGTTTTGCTTCTATTGAAACCACACTGTCGCTTTCTATATTGATTACAACAGGGAAAAGAATCAGTGGTGCTTTAATTTGCAAATCTTTATTTATGTATCCGGTAACAAATGGATAGCCCACGAACATTTCATATCTTCCTGTTTCCTTTGCAAATTCTTCCACTTCTCGTTTTAATGCTTTTAATTTTGTAACCTGACCAGTGAGTGCTTTTTTAATTTCTTCACGCTTAATTCTTTCTCTGCGCAAATTTTCGTTTCTTTTTTCTTCGGCGGAAAGGTTTGTGGTGTCTAAAAAAGATGCTTGAATTTTTTCTTCAAGGTTAAAGTTTTTAAAAATATTATCTTTAATTTCTTTTCTTATAAGCGGGAAGGAGGTGCGCTTACCTTTCCACAAAAAAGTGAAGAATTCGTCAAACTCTTTTCCGTCGTCGCCAATAATCGCACCAATGTCATAAGCGTATTTTTTGCTTAAATTTTTTGAGTATAAACTTCTGTTTTTACCACTTATTTCAATTAAGCGTTCTTTATAATACTTGTATATAGATTTCATTTTTTCCTCTAAATATATATTATCAAATACAAATATTTTTTTCAACAAAAAAGCAACCTATGTGTTGCTTTTTAAAAAAACTTGTTTTATAAATTCTTGTTGTTTTTGCATTTCTTCGCGTTCGCTTAAATTTTTTTCATGAACGGTCATTTCACTGAAATATTTTCCTGTCGTTTTGTCTATTTCAATAGAATTAAGGGGCTGGTCTTTAATTACGATTTTACTTGGTTTATTTATAAAATGTCTTTTAGGAGTAAAATTTTTGCAATGTAGTTTACCGTCATAATCTATTAGCGCAAGAGCCACATTGTAATGGCCATCACTTTCTCCACCAACCAAATTTAATTTTTGGATAAAAATTTTAATCATTTCTTCGTCAGAAAGTTCTTTCCCTGTATATCTTCTTACAAACATGCCGGGTTGTTCTTCTGGCGCAAGTTTGTCAATTATAAGTCCGCTGTCATTTGCAATCACTGGCAAGCCTGTAATCTCATGATATGTTTTTGCTTTTATAATCGCGTTTTCTGTTTCGCTTGCTCCGTTTTCTTCAACTTCTTTATCAACTTTTATTTGGCATAAATCAGTGGTTTTTAAACCTAAATTTTCACATACATCACGATAAATCGCTATTTTGCCAGTATTTTTTGATGCAATTAGTATTTTTTGTTGCATTCTTTCAATTTTGCCTTCTTTGTAAAAAATAATTTCTGAGAGAGGCTCGTTTAAAGTTGGCATATTATTTTTTAATCTGTCTATGTAAGTGTTTAATGCTTCACTAGGATTATTAAAATAGTGTACGCAAGTTTTTCCTTTTTGTTGTAATTTTGCTATTCTATCCATACTTTCTTGTTTATTTATTTCAAAAAAGACTCCGATAAATTTTGGTTTAAATTGTGCAAGCAAAGTGTAAATTTCTTCGCGCTCGCAAAGCCTTGCGTTTGTTGCATCAACGATAACATTTTCGCCATTTTTCACATGTAAAAAAATTTTTTTGTGAAATTCTGTAAAAACGATTTTATTATCATCGCTTGAATACTCTTTTCCAATTATTCCGTCATCGCTCATTTTTTGTCTTATATCGTCTACACTTACTAAAACTGCATCATTTAAAGATTTTGCGAATGTTGATTTTCCGCATCTTGGAATCCCGATTAAAAGATAAACTTTTTGCATATGCCCTCCAATATCCATACATTATACAACAAAAAAAAATTAAAACAAATGCTATATTAGGCTTTAATAAATATTTTCCTTTTAGGCATACTATGTTTATGAAATTTTTTAAAAATCTTCTTCTATACATTTCGGCTTTTATACCAATGTATTTATTAGTGCTTATCAAACTTTTGGTTGAACTTATCAATCAAAATTTGTCATTCAATGTTTTAAATACTATAAATTTAATAACGCTTTTGTTGCTAATTTTAGCAGGTGTTGGTGGGCTTGTGTGGAATATTAAATTTAATAAAGAAAAATCCAAAGAAGTTCGAATACTAACCAAACATAACATAACAGACCAGCACTTTTTAGGCTACTTTTCTTTATTTGTGTTCTTTGCTATACCTTTAGACTTGTCGTATGTTAGCGTTTACTGTGTGTACATCGTAATATTGATAATGATTGGTGTTGTCTATATTCATAATTCTCTTTATTACATCAATCCCTTTTTAAATTTATTGGGATATAGTTTTTACGATATAATCTATATTGAAGTTGGCTGTGATGTAAAGCGCCATGCGAAAATTTTCTATAAGGGTGATTTAATCATTGAAAACAAAACATATTTTGTAAAATTAAAAAACGAAAATTTTAGTTTTGTTGATGAAAAACATGCAAGATAAGTAAAACAGGGGATAAAATGCAATCTGTATTTTGGGGTAGCAAAAGAGATTATTATATTTTGGAATTGTCAAAATGGCTGGTGTCTATTGTCTCGCTCAGCATTTTAACACCGCTTAGTGTTTATAATTTTGAAAAGTGGAGAACCGAAAATTCACAAATTTCTGGGAAAAGTCTAATTTTTAAAGGCAAGTTATGGCATGCTTACGGGTTGTTTTTAATTTGGCTTTGCATTTTGGCTGTATTTTTTGCTGTTTCTAACTATATTTTGTATATTTTAGATTTGTTTTTGCCCCACGATGTAGTATTCTGGGTGGTAAATGCGATAGTTTTATATTTAAACGCAAATTTATTACAAAGCATTTACAGAATGTGGGCAAAAAGACAAGTGACTTTTGCTGAATCATTGGTACCAACTATTGTGAAAAGTAAAATTTTTGATAGCATGAAAGTTTATTTTTTGGCATGGCTAATAACATGTTTTTCTCTTAAACTGGCTTCGCCAACGGCACATAACATAAAAATGAAATACTATGCAAAGTGTTTAAAAATAAGCGGACAAAATTTAAGTTTCATAGAAAGCGAAAAAACTTTATATGGTTTTTGGTGGAAAGATGTTTTTCTGAGTATAGTTACTTTGGGCTTCTATCTTCCTGTTTTGCATTACAAAATTTTCTGTTGGAGAACGCAAGGGCTTGTTTTGGCGCGTTAGAAGGGGTAAAAAAGCGCATATTACAGTTTCTATGATAAAACCCTCGATTTAGCATAAATCTTGCTAAATCGCTTGTTTTTTTATATATAATATTATATAATATATTTATATATAAGGGACATTTTGTCAATAAACAGTTAAGGGGTGACTGATGGAAGACTTTACAGTTGAAGAACAAGAACTTTCAAAATCAAATAAATATGATGCTAGTGATATTCAAGTTTTAGAAGGGCTGGAACCTGTTCGTAAAAGACCGGGCATGTATATTGGCTCAACTGACGAGCATGGACTGCACCATTTAGTAACCGAAGTAGTGGATAACTCTATTGATGAAGCGCTTGCAGGATATTGCACAAAAATCGAAGTTACCATCAATGAAGATGGCTCTTGTTCGGTTGCCGATAATGGTCGTGGTATTCCAACAGGCATTATTGAAAAAGAAGGCAAAAGTGCAGTTGAAGTTGTTCTTACAAAACTTCATGCCGGCGGAAAATTTGGTGGCGAAGGCTACAAAATTTCTGGTGGTTTGCATGGTGTGGGTGTGTCTTGCGTAAACGCCTTATCTTCAAAACTTGTGGCGGAAGTCTATCAAAACGGGCTTTACCATGTTATTGAATTTTCAAGAGGTAAAACAGTAACTCCGTTAAAGATAGTTGGTAAAACAGATAAGCGTGGAACAACAGTAACATTTTGGCCAGACGATGAAATTTTTGAAACCACAATATTTAATTACGACACAATGAAAAATCGTTTTAGAGAAATTGCTTTTCTTAACAAAGGGCTTGTTATATCTCTTGAAGATAAAAGACCGGGCAAAGAAAGAAAAGAGGTTTTTGAATTTAAAGGCGGAATTGTTGAGTTTGTAGATTTCTTAAATAAAAACAGAGAAACATTGCTTGGAAGCCCAGTTTACTTTAATAAATTCAATCGTAACGAAAATGGAGAAATTGAAAACGAAATTGAAGTTTGCTTTCAGTTTAATGATGGCTACAACGAAATTATAAACGCATATGCAAACAATATTAACACCGAAGAAGGCGGTTCACATTTAGAAGGTTTTAAAAACGGCCTTACAAAAGTTATTAACGATTATGCGGTGAAAAATAAAATAATTAAAGAAAACGAAAAACTTTCAGGTGAAGATTGCCGAGAAGGAATAACCGCTGTTATCAGTGTTAAACTTAGAAATCCACAGTTTGAAGGACAAACCAAAACCAAACTTGGCAACAGTGAAATGAGAACAATCGTTTATAAAGCCATGGTTGATAATTTTGGGGATTATTTAGAAGAGCACCCAGTTGAAGCAAAAAATTTGATCATGAAATCGGTTAATGCTCAACGCGCAAGAGATGCAGCTAGAAATGCCAGGGAACTTACAAGAAGAAAAAGCGTGCTAGAAAACACCACACTTCCTGGTAAACTTGCAGACTGCACTGAGAAAAATGCTGAACATTGTGAAATTTACCTTGTCGAAGGAGATTCGGCTGGTGGAACTGCTAAGCAAGGCAGAGACAGGCGTTTTCAGGCGATACTTCCTCTTAGAGGTAAAATTCTAAATGTTGAAAAAGCAAGGCTTCACAAAATTTTAGAAAACAACGAAATAAAAAACATGGTTACTGCTTTTGGTGCAGGAATTGGAAGCGAATTTGATGCAAGCAAACTTCGTTATCACAAAATAATTTCCATGACCGATGCCGATGTAGACGGTGCGCACATTAGAATTTTGCTTTTAACATTCTTCTTCCGATACATGAAACCACTTATTGAAAATGGGTATGTTTATTCTGCAAAACCACCTCTTTACAAAGTGGCAAGGGGGAAAGATGAAAAATACTTCTATTCAGACGCAGAATTGAATGAAGAACTTGAAACAAACGGCAGAAAAGGCGTTACAATTCAAAGATATAAAGGTCTTGGCGAGATGAACGCTGAGCAACTTTGGGAAACCACTATGAACCCTGAGAAAAGAACGCTTATTCAAATTACAATGGAAGACGCAATTGAAGCAGATAAACTTTTCAATCAACTTATGGGTGAAGACCCAGAACTTAGAAGAAGTTTTATTGAAGAAAATGCAACACTTGTAACTGATTTAGATGTGTAAAATCAAATAAAGGGAAAATAAAATGAAAGAAGAAAAGAAAAGTTTGGAAGAACTTTTGCAAAACACAAAAATTGAAAAAGTCGATGCTGTGGGCGAATTGAAAAAGTCGTTCATATCTTATGCTATGGCAGTTAACGTTTCTCGTGCCATACCTGATGTCAGAGACGGACTTAAACCTGTTCACCGTAGAATTTTATATGCGATGGGCGAACTTGGAAACTTTTATGACAAGCCATTCAAAAAATGCGCCAGAATTGTCGGTGAAGTTATGGGTAAATATCACCCTCATGGAGATAGTTCTGTATATGATGCAATGGTTCGTCTTGCGCAAGATTTCTCAATAAGATGTCCGCTTATTGATGGCCACGGAAACTTTGGCTCTGTGGACGGTGATCCACCTGCGGCTATGCGTTACACAGAGGCAAGACTTTCAAAAATTGCGTCATTGATGCTTGAAGATATAGACAAAGAAACTGTTGCTTTTTATCCAAACTTTGATGAAACCTTAATGCAACCAACAGTGCTTCCTGCAAAATTTCCAAACCTTTTGGTGAATGGGTCTGACGGAATTGCAGTTGGTATGGCCACAAACATTCCACCACACAACCTTACCGAAGTTATAAACGGCGTGCAGGCGATTATTGATAATCCAGACATTGATATTGACGATCTTATCAAAATTATTCCAGCGCCAGATTATCCAACGGGCGGAATAATAATGGGCAGAACCGCAATCAAACACGCATACAGGACAGGCCGTGGCGGGATTGTTTTAAGAGGAAAGGCTGAGATTGAAGAAACTTCAAACAACAGACAAAGAATTGTTATAACCGAACTGCCATATCAAGTTAATAAAGCAAAGTTTATCATGCAGGTGGCTGACCTTGTAAAAAATAAAAGAATTGAAGGCATTTCAGATATCAAAGAAGAATCTGACCGCCAAGGCATGAGAATTGTTATTGATATTAAAAAAGATGCAAACGCACAAGTTGTGCTTAACTTGCTTTACAAACACTCACAACTTCAACAGGGTGCGGGTATAATTATGCTTGCGCTTGTTGACGGAGTGCCTAAAATTTTAAACCTTAAACAAGTGCTTGAATGCTATCTTGCTCACCAAATTGATGTTTTGGAAAGAAAAACCAGATTTGACCTTGGCAAAGCAAAAGAGCGTGAGCATATCGTTAAAGGGTTGGTTATTGCACTTGCAAATATTGATGAAGTAATTCAAATCATCAAATCTTCTGATGATAAACAGGACGCAATGGCTAAACTTATCCAAAATTTTGAACTTGATGAAATTCAAGCAAATGCAATTTTGGAAATGAAACTTTCAAGACTGACAAGTTTGGAAGTTGAAAAACTTAATGAAGAACTTAAAGAGTTGGAAGCGAGAATTGCCGACCTTGAAGATATCCTTGCTAATCCTGAAAGAGTTAAGAAAATTATTCGTGATAACTTGGATGAAATTAAATCAGAGTTTGGCGAGCCAAGAAAAACCGAAATAAGCATGGATATGGGCGGGATAGAAATCGCTGATTTGATAGAAAAAGAAGATGTTGTAATTTCAATGACTCATTTAGGGTATGTTAAGAGAATGAGCACAAGCGAATACCACTCACAAAAGCGTGGTGGTGTGGGAATTACAGCACACAAAACCAAAGATGAAGATTATGTTGATAAGATGTTTATTACATCTTCTCATGACGACCTTTTGTTCTTTACAACCAAAGGCAAAGTTTATGCAATTAAAGCATATGAAGTTCCAGAGGCTCAGCGCACTGCAAAAGGCAGAAGTGTTGTTAATTTGATTGCGCTTGATGCCGATGAAAAAGTGACAACAATAATTCCTCGTGGCGAGAATGCCAAAGGCAATTTAATCATGGCGACAAAACGCGGTCTAATCAAAAAAACCGATTTAAGTGAGTTTGAGCGCATCAACAAAAACGGTAAAATTGCAATTTCATTGCTTGAAGGCGATGAACTTATTGAAACACAAATGTCAACAGGCGAAGATGAAATTTTGATTGCGTCGCATGAAGGCAAATGCATACGCTTCTCAGAAAAAGATGTTAGAAAAACCGGCAGAGGTTCACAGGGCGTAAAATCAATGACTATGAGTGACGAAGATGAAATTATCGACATGACTATAGTTAAACAAGGTTCGCAAATTGTAACAATTTCTGAAAACGGTTATGGTAAGCGTTCCAGCGTAGATGAATATCGTTTGCAAGGCAGAGGTGGTATGGGCGTTAAAGCAGGTGTGTTTAACGAAAAAACTGGCAAACTTGTTGCGCTTAAACAAATTAGTGGAGATGAAGATATTTTGATGATCGCAGACAGCGGTGTGATTATAAGAACTCCGGTTGACGCAATCAGCATGTTCTCTCGTGTAAGCCAAGGCGTAAAAGTTATGAGGCTTAAAGATGGCGCAAAGATTGTTAGTGTGGCGCTTGCTGATAAAGAAGAGGTAGCGGAAGAAAATGCGTCCGTAGAACAAGAACAAGAAATTGAAGAATAAAAGAGGGCAAAAGCCTTCTTTTTATCATATTTAATTGACTTTTTAAAATATTGAATGTAAACTTAACACAAAATAAGGAGTTTTTTATGCCAGATTTCGTAAGACCAAGACCAGTATTTCCAAAGCGCGCCGTAGTTACAGGCGGAATGCCATACGGTAACAAGCATTTGCATTTTGGGCATGTTGCCATGATGCTTAGAGCGGATACGCTTGCGCGTTTTTTGCGTGATAGAATTGGCAGTGAAAATGTTGTTTTTGTTTCGGGAACAGATTGTTATGGTTCAACAATCACAGAAACTTACAGAAAGTTAAAGGAAGAAGGCAAACTTACAAATCAGTCGGTCGAAGATTTTGTTTATTCCAATTATCTTGACCAAAAAAAGACTTTTGAAGATTTTGAAATTCAGCACAATTTTTTCGGTGGCTCTGCTATTGAACCAATGAAAACCCAACATGAAAAAATGAGTGATTATTTTTTCACAACACTTTACGAAACCGGACTTGTTTCAAAACACAAATCTTTGCAGTTTTACGATGAAAAGTTGGGCGTATTGTTAAACGGCAGACAAGTGATTGGCAAATGCCCGATAGAAGGTTGTCAAAGCGAAAAAGGCTATGCTGATGAATGTGATTTAGGGCATCAATATTTGCCTATGGATTTGATAAATCCTGTAAGTGCACTTTCTGGTGAAACACCAAAACTTATTGAAGTTGAAAATTGGTTTTTTGATTTGGATAAATGCACAGATGAAGTTAGACAGTGGATAGATAGTATTGAAAGAAGAAGCGATACTGCAAACTTTATGGTGAAAGAAATTAAAGAATTTCTTAAAAAGCCAGAAATATATGTGAAAAAAGAATATGTGCCAAAACTTAAAACGCTTTCTTTGCCTAGTCATGAATTTGTTGATAAAAATGCACCAAGCGTTACTTTAATATTTGATAAACTCAGCGACAGGGAGCAGGCATGTAAAATTCTTGCTGAAAATTACATTCATTACAGAAATGGTAAAACTCTTGTTCCGTTCAGGCTTACAGGCAACACCGAGTGGGGCGTGCCTTGCAGAGAGATAGATGGCTTAAAAGGTCAAACTTTTTATTGTTGGCCAGAAAGTTTGTGGGCACCAATTTCGCTTACAAAGGCATATTTGATAAGTCAAGGCAAGGGCGAGGACGAATGGAAAAAGTATTGGAAAAGCGCTGATGCACAGGTTTATCAAGTGCTAGGGGAAGACAACATATCATTCTATGGTCCTGCACAACAGGGCATATGGTTGCATATGCAGGGCAAAAATGCAAAGTTTCCACCAAAAGATGGAGATTTTCAACTTACAAATCTTGTGCCAATTAAACACCTTTTGTTCTTAAATAAAAAGGCTTCTTCTTCTGGTGCAATTAAACCACCAATGGCAAAAGAATTTTTAAACTATTACACGCCAGAGCAACTTAGAATGCATTTCTTAGGCATGAACCTTACCAATAATAATGTTAATTTTATGCCAAAACCATTTAACCCGGATGCTAAACCTGAGGAACTTGACCCAGTTTTAAAAGAAGGTAATTTACTTACCAATGTCTATAACCGAGTACTAAGAACAGTTTTCTATTCAACACAAAAATACTTTGGCGGAAGCATTCCTGAAAAATCAATTTCGCCTGAAATAAAAGAAACTTGCAAAAAAGCGATTTTAGATTACGAACGCTTTATGTATGACAAAAAATTCCATCAGGTAATAAATTGCGTAGATGTTTTTGTTAGAAATATAAACAAAAATTGGGTTGCAAAAGTAAATTCTTGCGACGAAGAAGGTTTGAAGCAACTTACAGTTGACACGGTGGAACTAATCAGAGTGGCAAACATTTTGTTGCATCCGCTTGCACCTGTTGGAACTGAAAAAGTTAGGGAATATTTGGGCTTTGATGAGCGCTCATTTAGTTGGGATTACATCTTTGAAGATTTCACTTTCTTTAAAACATCTGGGCAGATTAAAACTTTGCAAGAGAAAGAAGACTTTTTCAAAAAACACCCATCTCAACTTGCAGAGCAAAACTAATTTAAGAAAAGAATTTTGAATGAATAAAATAATAAACGCTTTAAACATATTAAAATGTCCTAATTGTGGCAGTGAACTTCTTGTAAAAGATAAAGGTTTGTCATGCCAGTCAGGACATTTTTTTGATTTTGCCAAAGAAGGATATGTTAATTTGTTGTTGCCAAATCAGAAAAAAACAAAAAATCCTGGTGATGATTCTGTAATGATAAACGCAAGAGATGAATTTTTAAAATCAGGTTATTTTGAAAAATTAAAAAATCAAATTGGTTCAACAGTTGATTTTTCTGGTAAGATTATGTTAGATGCAGGTTGCGGAACTGGATATTATTTGTCAAACATTGAAGCGAATGATTGCATAAAAGCGGGGATAGACATTTCAAAATTTGCTATAAAGAAAGCGTCAAAAAACGATGAAAAGTCATCATATTTTGTTGCTTCAATTTTCAATATGCCAATTAAAGAACAGTCGGTTGATATCATATTCAATATTTTTGCACCAAAGCCACAACAAGAGTTTAAAAGAATACTTAAAGACAATGGAATAATAGTAGAAGTAGTTCCAGGTAAAAATCATTTAAAAGAAATAAAAGAAATTATTTACAACCAAGAAGCAAAGCCTAATACAGAAAAATATGCTTTTTCGGAATTTAATTTACTGAAAAGCAATCGTTTAACATATAAAATCCAATTAAAAGATATTAAAGATTTGAACAGCCTTTTGATGATGACGCCTTATTGGTATAACGGCGCAAAAAACGAACAAAATTTGGTTATGTTAAATTTAAAAAACATCACATTAGATTTTATAGTAAATTTGTGGGTAAAGAAAGAAAATAAAAAGATTGATTAAATAAATTTTAGTTATTGTTGCTGTTAAAATATATAAAATTAAATTATAAAAAAAGCGAAGTATTTCCGCTTCGCTTTTTTTCATTGGTTGCGGGAGCAGGATTTGAACCTTAAATGAACCGCACGCTCACTTTGTTCACTTAGAGGTCCACAGGTTCAAATTAAAATAAAAAACGAAGGCTTGTGCCTTCGCTTTCACTTTGGTTGCGGGAGCAGGATTTGAACCTTAGATGAACCGCACGCTCGCTTTGTTCGCTTAGAGGTTCGCAGGTCCAAATTAAAATAAAAAACGAAGGCTTGTGCCTTCGCTTTCACTTTGGTTGCGGGAGCAGGATTTGAACCTTAAATGAACCACACGCTCACTTTGTTCGCTTAGAGGTTCGCAGGTTCAAATGAATAATAAAAAAACGAAGAGATGTCTCTTCGTCTTTATTTTGGTTGCGGGAGCAGGATTTGAACCTGCGACCTTCGGGTTATGAGCCCGACGAGCTTCCGGACTGCTCTATCCCGCGATGTGGTTATAGTATATGCCACTTTCCAAATATTGTCAACATTTTTTTAAAAAATAATAAAAATTATCTAGAATTTAATAAAAAACACGCTATTTTAGCGTGTTTTTATTTAATTTAAGTTTTCAGCATAGAACATATTTTTGAATTTAACATTATTTTCAAACAACTCATCAAATGTTCCAACATCCTCAATTTTTCCATTGTCAAGGAAAAATATTTTATCAACATCGCGTATCGTTGAAAGCCTGTGTGCAACAATTATGATTGTGCTTTTGCCTTTTAACTCATCTATGCTGCGTTTGATGTCGCTTTGAGCAAAGTTATCAAGCGAAGAGGTGCTTTCGTCGAAGATTATGATTGGTGAGTTTCTAAGCAAAGCCCTCGCAATGGCAAGCCTTTGTTTTTGCCCTCCTGAAAGTTTGATACCACCTTCTCCTACTTTTGTATCCAATTTATTTTTCAAAGAAAGTACAAATTCATTAAGTGAAGCTTTATCAATTGTTTGCCAAAGTTCTTCATCAGTAGCGTTATTTTTTGCGAGCAATAAATTTTCTTTAATTGTCATGTCAAATATATATGGGAATTGGTTAACAAGAGAAATTGAATCTCTAAGAGTCTTTTTATCTAAATTTTTTATGTCAATTCCGTCTATTAAAATTTGTCCACTATCTACTTCATACATCTTGGATATTAAATTCAAAATAGTAGACTTTCCAGACCCTGATTGGCCTACAAAGGCCACACTTGTATTAGGTTCTATTGTGAAGGAGATTGTGTCTAAAACTTTTGTTTTTGAAACTATTTTGCGCTGAAGCTGATAGGTTTTAGCATTGCTTTCAACAGTTTCATATTCTAAAAAAGCAAAACTTACATTTTGGAATTCTATTTTACCCTGCATTCTGTCAATGTGAGTAGTCCCAAAATGCTCACAAGGAAATAGATTTTCGTCAAATAGCGAGAACATTCGTTTGGAAGAAACTTTGATTTCTATTAATATGCTCCAAACATGTCCAACACACCAAACAAATGAAAATACGGAATAATTGTTAGAGTATATAATCATAAAAGTTGCTAATGTGATGGTGCCTATGTCAACAAAGTAAATGCCCAAAATAAGAACACCAACACTTATAAGTTTTATAAGAATGTTACGTGCTGATTGCCACCAAAGATCGGTGGTATTAGTTTTTATTGCTTGTTTCATTCTATCGTTATAATAAAATTCAGAAGTTTTGCCTAATGTTAATTCAAGACCTAAAGATTTTATGTCTTTTTCGCTTCTTATTATTTCAGTCATTAATGAGTTTATTTTGTCCGATTTTTTATATGACAAAAATTTGTTTTTCTTTAGTATTTTGGTTCTAAAAAACTCTATCAATCCGCATATAGAAATAAGTGTAACCAAAATTATTCCAATATAAATATTTAAGACTATTATGTAAATTAAAATTGTTAATGTTGTTAAAATACTTGCAATTTGATCAACTATATTAGTAAGGTTATTAACTACTAAAGAAGGATCATTTAGAATTCTTTGCACAAAAGTTCCAGTATCATATTCAGAATATGTTTTTGAGGTGAACTTAAATGCCTGCTTAGTTAAATCACGGTTTAATTCTGCTACTATAATATTTGAATATTTATAATAAATGTAATCCACGAATATCATACAAATATGTTGTATTAAATATATACCGCCGACAATCAATATCGTAAAAATAGCGCTTTTATATTCTGAGCAAGTAATGAATTCTATAGCATTTGCTAAAAAAATTGTTGTAAGAACATTACAGGCAGAACTTAAAATTGAAAATACGACATATGATGAAATAGCAAATTTATGAGCATTTAAATATTTAAAAATTCCTAATTTTTTTCGATTGTCCATTTATACTCCTTAAAATAGCACTTTTTTTATTGAAGAAAGTTTATTTTTTATTCGTGAAAGTGCGTTATCGATACTCTTTTTGGATAAATTTGTTTTTTGAGAAATTTGCTCATATGTAAGTCCCGCAAGATAATATTTCAGCACATCAAATTCAAGGGGAGATAACATTTTTTTTAATTGTGAAAAAATTTCTTCGTTTGTTTGTTTGTTTATCAGTTTTTGATCTGGACGGTCTGCTGATGTGATTGAAAAAATTCCATAGTCATCATCTTCTTCATCAGTAATTGGAACAGCCGAAGAAAGAATTTTATTTTTTTGAGTTGAAGCGTTTCTTATTGCAGATTGTATTTGACGGCGAATACAAAGCGAAGCGAATGTAGCGAAAGAAGCATCTTTTTCTTGCGAATAATTTTTGATGGCTTTATATAACCCAATCATACCTTCTTGAATTAAATCTTCAACATCGCCACCTACCAAAAAATAGCCACGCGAATATTTATTTATTAAACTTCGGTATTTGTTAAATAGTTCAAGTTCCGCCTCACTGTTGCCTTCTTTGGCGAGTAAGACAAGTTGCTCGTCTGTCATTTTAACCCCTTTGTCTTAAAATTTCAAAAATAACTATACCACATGCCACGCTTGCATTTAGTGAATTGACTTTTCCTTTTAAAGGAAGGGTGAGAACACCATCGCACATTTCGATTATGCTTTTTTTCACGCCTTTACCTTCTGAGCCTATCACCACTGCAATAGGTTGATTTAAATTTTTTGAATATATGTTTTCACCACCAGTCTCGGCAGCATACACCCAAACGCCCATATTTTTTAAAGAAGTTATCGCTTCTTTCAGATTTGTAACCATTGCAATTTTCATATTGCTTATTGCGCCAGTACTGGTTCTTACAACTGTGTCATTAACAACACAGGCACGATTTTTAGGAATAATTATCCCATCAACGCCAGCGCATTCGCAAGAGCGTATGATTGCGCCAAAGTTATGTGGATCTTCTATCCCGTCCAATAAAACAAAAAATGGCTTTTCGCTTTTTACAGCAAGAAGTTGGTCAAGTGGGGTGTATTTAAAGTCTACGGTTTCAGCGATATAGCCTTGATGATGAGAAGTTGTGCTTTTTCTATCAAGTGCTTGCTTAGGCACAAAATCAACCCTTATGCGCTTTTTTCGTGCGAGAAAAACAATTTCATCTTTTCGATTAGAGAAATTTGTGTCAACTAAAATTTTGTTGATTGTAAGCCCGCCTTCAATGGCTTGTCTTACTTGGTTTCTTCCTTCAATCTGCATTTTTTTCCTTTATAGACTCTTTTAAAACATAATTTAATCGATCGGTTTTATTATTTATTTTTAGGTATGCAACTAATGCTTCAAAAGCAGTTGCAAATTTATAATCTTTAATTTCTGCATTTTTTGCTGTGTGTTTCGCTTTAACATTTCTGGCTTTTCTAACAATCTCTTGTTCGTCTTCATTTAATTGTAATTGCAACAGAACTTCGCTTTGGTGAACGGCACTGCAATATTTGGCGCAAATTTTATGAATATCGTTCATAGGCTTGTTAAAATTTTCAAGCACCCATTTGCGCACAAAAAGTGTGTGTATGGCATCGCCTAAAAAGGCTAATTGCAGGGGAGTAAGTTCCTTCATTTCGTGCCTCACACATTAAAGCGGAAAAGAACAACATCGCCATCTTGCATGATATATTCTTTGCCTTCCATTCTGACTTTGCCTTTTTCTTTCGCTTTTAAAAAACTTCCTGTTTCCACTAAATCAGTGTAAGAAACGATTTCGGCTTTAATAAAACCTTTTTCAAAATCGGTATGAATTTTACCAGCGGCTTGTGGTGCTTTGGTTCCTTTTTTTATTGTCCAAGCCCTTACTTCTTTTTCACCAGCGGTTAAATAACTCATAAGCCCAAGTAAATCATAACTTGCCTTAACAAGTTTTTCAAGTCCGCTCTGCTTAATGCCAAGTTCTTCTTTAAACATTTCGCGTTCGTCTTTTGGCAAAAAAATAAGTTCTTCTTCAATTTTTGCACAAAGAGTTATGCAACCAGAATTTTCAGCGTTTGCATATTCTTTAACTTTTTTTGCATATTCATTTTCGCCTTTTTCTATATCATTTTCACCGATATTAGCAACATAAATAACAGGTTTTGCAGTTAAAAGAGAAAAGTTTTTAACAATTTCATTTTCTTTTTCGTTCATGGCAAGTGTTCTAACAGGTTTGCCTTGCTCTAACTGTAATTTTATTTTGCCAAGAAGTGCAACGCTCTCTATCAAACTTTTATCGCCAGTTTTAATAAGTTTGCCGTCTTTTTCAAACTTTTTTGTAACCTGTTCTAAATCCGCTAAGGCTAGTTCGAGATTTATTACTTCAATATCACGAATTGGATCGACACTTCCGCTTACATGAATTATGTTTTGATTGTCAAAACATCTTACAACATGCACGATTGCGTCAACTTCACGAATATGGCTTAAAAACTTATTTCCTAAACCTTCGCCTTGACTTGCTCCAGCGACAAGCCCTGCAATGTCCACAAACTCTATGCTTGCAGGAGTTATTTTTTGGGTGTGATACATTTCGCCCAACACTTGCAATCTTTCGTCTGGCACATCAACCATACCAACATTTGGTTCTATCGTGCAAAAAGGATAGTTGGCGCTTTCTGCGCCAGCTTCCGTTATTGCGTTAAATAAAGTGCTTTTGCCAACATTTGGCAGTCCTACAACGCCAATTTTCATTTTAATCCTTATTTATCTAGTTATTGCAGTTTCATCAGAAGGCGAGATTGCAGGTGATTGGCTTTCATTTGCTACAGGCGTAGCGGAATCAGAAGACGCTGTAGTATTTGGTTCACCAACTGGTTGAGCCTCTACACTCTCGTCATTTGTTGTTGAATCTGTAGGTGCGGAATTAAGATTTTCAACATTTGCAGGATTTTCTTGTTCGTGATTTTCTGCATTACGTTCTGTTTCATTAGAAGATGTTGCCGATTGTGTGATGGCCTCTGAAGGTTGTACATTTGATTCACTTAATTCATTTTTTCCTGCATGTTTTTCTTCTAATTTTGCCCTTACTTTATCAAAAGTATTCCTTAACGCTTTTCTTGAATTTATAGCAGAATCGTTTTCAAGTTTTTGTTCAAGCCTTATAAGCCTTCTTAATTCTTCTGTATTTTTTCCTTTTGCTTCTGCTGCTTCATATGCTAATTCTAACTCATTTCGTTTTTCGCAATATTTTTTCAACCAATTGTGCTGTTCAGTAGAAACATTTGCTAAATATTTTATTCTTTGTGAAGCCTTTTTAGTGTCAATACCAACTAAATAGTTTGATAACGCTGTCCCAAGAATATTTTTGTTTGTTTTATCATTTTGAATAGCGTTAATTATATCGTTACTAGCACTTGTAATATAAGTTCTCTGTTGTTGAGAGCAATTAGACAAAAACGCTCTAGTTGCTTTTTCTCCATGTCTACTTAAAACGCTTTGTGCGATAGGAAGAGCATTGTCGCTTATAAATTTATTTCTTGCCTCTTGTTTTATAGCAAAGATTTCTTCGTCAGTTAGTTCTTTATCAGAGTGCTTGCTTTTTTCTAACTCAATTGCTTTGTTTTCATTTAATATAGAAAGTTGCTCAATAAATCTAAAATCTCCACTTGCTAAAGAGTTAAAGTTTCTATCTTCCAATTTTTGTGCTTTAGCAAGCCTCTTGGCTTTTGTTTTTACGCTCATTTCTTTGCCAAAAGATCTTAAATTTTCAATTTTATTTTCTCTACTTAAAAATCTTTTTGCTTTTCTTTCACGTTTTTTCTTTCTATTTTTTTGATTGTTTATTGCAGAGTTAAAGATAGAATCAATATTCATCTTTCCATCTATAAAGTTAGAACCGAAATATAACGCACCACCTGCACATAAGCAACCTATCGCGGCTGGTACAAGTGCCGCCACACCAGGAACAAGGACGGCTCCTACGAATAGAAATACTGATGCGATCAAAGCCAAAATGCCTAATGTTTTTATAAACGGACCAAAAGAACTTCGCTCTTTTTTTACATCAACATTAGGAATCTTATTTGACGCTGTTTGATTGGCTGATGCAGGTTGTGAACTAGGATTGTTTAATTTGTTCGATGGTTCTTGTGAAGTGTTCGAACTATTGTCAATAGAATTTTTTGGTTCTTCTGGATTTTTAGGGACATCAGGATCTGTGTTTACAGGATCTTGAGTATTCACAGGGGAAGGATCCACTGTAATATTTGAATCTGGCCCAGGATCTACAAAGTCTATCGGTCCTGGTTCTTCTGGATTTTTAGGGACATCAGGATCTGTGTTTACAGGATCTTCAGGATTCACAGGGGAAGGATCTTCTGGGATATTTGAATCTGGCCCAGGATCTACAAAGTCTATTGGTTCCTGAATGTTTTGGTTTAAAATTGAAACGTTTTCTCTTACAAATTCAGTGGAAATTTCCCTAAAACCAGTTTTATCGGCTTGCACAACTTCAATAAAGTCTCCAATTCTTATGTGGCCACCCTTAATATCTGGTAAAGCATTGTTTGTGTCAGGTAATTGGGTTATAGAACTAGAATCGGCCAAAAATCTCGAAAAAGCATTTATTATTTTATAGTTATCATTATTCACAAATTTCGATTGTTTGTTTGAGTCTAATTTAATAGGCAATTCAACTGTCGCCTGAGAGGCGCCTATAGCAAAATCAATCCCGATATCATTTGTATTGTTTTCTGTGTAAGTATAAGCAACCTGCGAAACAGGTTTAAACGAACCATTACTTAAAACATAGTCTTTGTATTTTTCCTTACCGCTTTTAGTTTTAATTCTTGCAAAAACTAATTCATTTCTTGTTTCAGTGTTGTTGTTTTTCCCGCCTATCCCTTTTACTAAAGGAGCATGGAAAAGTTTTAAATCACCGTAATCAATTATTGAATAAGGTTTTGTTGTTTTTTCGTGGCAGTTTGCCAAAGCAAGTAAAAACTCAGTCGAAAATCCAGAAATGTTTGTTGCGGGTTGCAATTCTCCACTAGTGCCATTAGTCGTATAAATATTCGCGTAATCTGTTTTTTTTGAAAAACAATCCTTAATAAGTGAGGTTGTAAAAGAATATCCGAAAACACTTGTTTTGGTGTTTCCTTCTGGTTGTTTTTGTTCAATTGGTTTGCCATCAATACTTATTTGCAATGCTCTGGCGTTTGAGTTTATTGTTATTTTGTTTTCATCATTTCCTTTTAATTGCAATTGAAAACCTTTTGGTTTTGTAGCTACTGATGAATCAATTAAATCTATTTTCTCAATTTCGAATATATATTCTTTACTTTCTGAATTAGCGTCATCTTTTAAAATGTTATCGAGTTGTATTTTTGCTTCATCTGAAATTGCGTTTTTTGGAACCATTGCATAGTTTTTGCCATCAACTTGATAGCAAAAAATTTGCAATTTATTTGTTGCATTGTCTTTAATGCTTAAAAGCACTTTTTTATCAGCCACATTTTGTTTATCTAACGCAATTTTGTTTTGTTGAATATACTCTGTGGTTTTGCCATTTTCATTTGAAGATGAATAATAACTGTTAAAACCAACCACATTTTTTTCATCTGCCGAAAAATCTGAAAGATTAATTTTTTTCGATTGTGTTGTTTGTGCCATTTTCCCTCCACATTTGTCTATTTTATTATAAACCAAAATTACCTAAAAGTCAACATCAATAAGGGAATAGTTACTAAATATTGACAAAACTCAACACCTAATATGCTTGACTAAATTTAAAATTTTAGTAAACTTAATATATTAGGAGAAAAAAAATGGGGCTTTTTGGAAGCGAAAATAAATCACAAGTTAAAAAATTAAAGAAAATTGCTGATAAAGTTATTGCGTTAGAAGATAAATATTCACAGATGTCAGACCCTGAATTACAAGGGCAAACAAACATTTTGAAAGATAGGCTTAAAAATGGCGAAACACTTGATAACATTTTGCCAGATGCTTTTGCTGTGGCAAGAGAGGCTGCAAGCAGAGTGTTAAATATGAAACACTTTTATGTTCAAATTCTTGGTGGAATTGCGTTGCACCAAGGCAGAATTGCCGAGATGGCAACTGGTGAAGGAAAAACGCTTGTTGCAACTCTTCCTGCTTATCTGAATGCATTGGCAGGCGAAGGCGTGCATGTGGTGACTGTCAATGAATATTTGGCAAAGCGTGACGCAGAATGGATGGGTAAAGTTTATAAGTTTTTGGGACTTACAGTTGGTGTTGTTGTGGCGAACATGCCAGAAGATAAAAAACGCATTGCCTACAACAGCGACATAACATATTGCACAAATAATGAATTGGGTTTTGATTATCTTCGTGATAACATGGCTGTTTCAAAAGACAGGCGTATGCAAAGGGGACAAAATTTTGCAATTGTGGACGAAGTGGACTCAATCTTAATTGACGAAGCAAGAACCCCACTCATAATAAGCGGTCGTGGTGGAAAATCCAGCGATAATTATATCAATGCTCAAAAATTTGCAAAAAGTTTAAAAAAAGATGCTGATGTTGAAATAGACATAAAAACTAAACAGATTAACATGACCGAAAGTGGTATAGCAAAAGCCGAGCGTTTTTTTGGTGTGGAAAATTTGTCAGATATTGAGAACTTAGAATTGAACCACTATATCAACAATGCATTAAAAGCAAATTTCATAATGTTCCGTGATGATAATTACATTGTCAAAGATGGTGAAGTGATTATTGTAGATGAGTTTACTGGAAGATTGATGCCGGGAAGAAGATTTAATGATGGATTGCACCAAGCGATTGAAGCAAAAGAAAATGTTGAAATAAAAGACGAAAACAAAACTCTTGCCACAATCACATTCCAAAATTATTTTAGGCTTTACAAAAAACTTTCTGGTATGACTGGAACTGCAAAAACAGAGGAAGGTGAATTTAGAACTATTTACAGCCTTGATGTAGTTACCATTCCACCTAATCTTCCAAACAAGAGAAAAGACGAGGCCGACATTGTTTACACAACATACAAAGGCAAAATTAAGGCCATAGTTGAAGAAATTGCAAGGTGTCATGAAGTTGGACAACCAGTGCTGGTGGGAACAATTACCATTGATAAATCAGAAGAACTTTCAAACGCACTTAAATCTGCGAAAATTAAGCATGTTGTGCTCAACGCAAAAAATCACGAGCAGGAAAGTGCTATTGTTGCACAAGCAGGAAGAAAGGGCGCTGTTACAATCGCAACTAACATGGCGGGCAGAGGAACCGACATTTTGCTTGGCGGAAACCCAGAGTTCATGGCAAAGAAAAAAATGGAAGATGAAAAGTTTACCCCAGAGCAAATTTCTTATGCCACGGCTTTCAATTATGTTGATGATGAAGAATTGAACAAGGCGAGAGAAAGGTTTAACGCTCTTTATGCTGAGTTTAAAAAACAAACTGATGCTGAAAAGCAGGAAGTGATTAAACTTGGTGGATTGCATATTCTTGGCACTGAAAGACATGAATCTCGAAGAATTGACAATCAGTTGAGGGGGCGTGCAGCGAGACAGGGCGACCCAGGTTCAAGCGTGTTTTTTCTTTCGCTTGAAGACGATTTGTTAAAGCGATTTGGTGGAGAAAGATTACAAAAAATTGCTCAGGTGTTTAAGATTGATGAATCAACTCCAATTCAACTTAAAATTTTGACAAAACAAATTTCGTCTGCTCAAAAGAAAATAGAAATACAAAACTTTTCTGCAAGAAAAACTGTTTTGCAGTTTGACGATGTGATGAATGCACAACGCAAGATAATATATGAAGAACGCAATAAAGTTTTAGACGGGTTGCCAGTTCATGAGCAAATTATGGGAATGTTCCCTGAAATCATACACAAAATTGTTGTTGAAAATTTAGATGAAGACAAGCCATATTTTGAGTGGGATTTGGCGCCAATCAATGCTGATTTAGAGCGTGGCTGGTTTGAAAAGGGAAGCAACATAGTTGATGAAAAGTTTGTTGAAGAGTGCGATGTGCAAGAAGTAGAAGAAAAACTTTTAAAACTTATAGAAAAAAGATATGCCCAGCGTGAAGAAGAGGCAAAAGGGCTTAACATAAACTTTGAAAACATTGAAAGATTTGTGCTTTTAAAGGTTGTAGATGCACATTGGATGAACCATATTGACGATATGCAAATAATGAAAAACGAAATGTTTTCAAGAAGTTATGGCAATCAAGACCCTGTTCTTGCATATAAGCGTGAAGGTTTTGAACTTTTTGAAGAAATGATTGAAAAAATTAGAAAAACAACTTGTCAAATTTTACTTGCAAGCCATTTCCAAGTGGAGCAACAGCCAGCGCCATTTAAAAAACCAACATTCACGCCAATTGCTAGAAAAGAGCCTTTGCCAGAAGAAAAAAAGCAAGAAAAATCAAAGCCATTTGTGCAAAAAACAGTTGTCAACGATGTTCCAAAAGTTGGCAGAAATGAACCTTGCCCATGCGGAAGTGGAAAGAAATATAAAAACTGCTGTGGCAAAAATGCTTAAAACCTTAAACACATATTCTGACTGTTAGGAAGAATGTGTGTTTTTTTAAAATTTCAAAACTTTTGCTTGCAAGTTGAAAAGTTTTATGCTATACTTAGCCAGTCGATAAAAAATCCTTGCTCTTTTTATGTGAAAAGAGCCAAATTTGTCCAAAAGGAGGAAATATATATGCCTAAATATGAATTGCTTTTCATTATTGCACCAGATGCAAGTGAAGAAAAAAGAGAAGAAATTATTGAAAAATTTAAATCTCTTATTCAAACCAAAGGCGGTAATGTTGAGGGCGTAGAAAAATGGGGTATGAAAAAACTTGCTTACCCAATCAACTTCAAAAACGAAGGGTTCTATGTTCTTATCAAAGCACAAGTGCCTGCAACCGAAGTTGATGCAATAAGCAAACTTATGAATATCACAGACGGCATTATGCGTCATCAATTTGTTAGAATTTAACACTTAATTAGGAGAAAATTATGAACAAAGTTATTTTAATTGGAAATCTTTCAAAAGACCCTGAACTTGCAACCACAAACGGTGGAGTTTCAGTTTGCAGATTTACAATTGCAGTTCAAAGAAGATTTCAAAACGCTGAGGGCGAAAGAGATGCCGATTTCATCAATATTGTTGTTTGGCGTGGACAAGCCGAAAATTGTCATAAATATTTGAAAAAAGGTTCTAAATGTGCAGTAGAAGGAAGAATTCAAACTTCATCATACGAAGCACAAGATGGAACAAGAAGATATGTAACAGAAGTTGTTGCAGATAATGTTGAATTTGTTGGAACGAGACAGAGAGAGGATGGCGATGCACCTATGGCTGAAAGAATTGAAAAATCTTCAAAGCCGGTTGCAGACCTTGAACCTATTGATGATGACTCGCTTCCATTTTAAAAGGAGATAAAAATGAGCGAAGTTAAAGTTGAAGAAAAACCAGCAAAAAAATTCCGCAAACCATCAAAAAAGAAAGTTTGTGCATTCTGCGTTGCTGGTGAAAAAGAAATAGACTATAAAGATGTTGCTAAACTTAAAAAATTCATAACCGAGAAAGGAAAGATTTTGCCAAGAAGACAAACAGGTGTTTGTTCTCATCATCAAAGAAAACTTGCCCTTGCAATTAAGAGAGCAAGAAATGTGGCACTTCTTCCATTTGTTGGGGACTAAGGAGGCGTAAAATGAAAGAGAATATTCATCCAGATTATCACGAGGTTACAGTAACCTGCGCTTGTGGCAACACTTTTAAAACTCGTTCAACTGTTAAAGGCGACACATTAAGTGTGGATATTTGCAATAAATGCCACCCATACTTCACTGGAAAGAAGAAGATTGTAGACGCTAGTGGAACAGTTGATAAATTTAAGAAAAAATATGGTCTTAACTAATAAAAATAAACTCCTAAACGGGAGTTTGTTTTTTATTAAATAAAAGTCTAAAATATTCTTTTGTGTCAATAATCTTGGCATGAAAGAATTCTTTTTTCCTTGTTCGATAGGCGTGCGTTGTCAAACTTCAAAGCGCTTTGCTTTGGCTGTGATTGATGAGCGTGGCGCTAAACGATTAAGAAGCGGGCGCACAAAAAATAAGATAATTTTATGGAATTTTCCAATTTTTAGGGGAATTTCATACTTTTTTGCTTCAATTATTGCACTGTTATGTGCTTTTTGGGACTCCACCAAACTTTCTTCACAACCATTGCCAAGTGGTGGCGTAAGCGAAAAAATTGCGGGAAAACTGAATGTAAAAAGAGAAAGTGTTATTATTTCAATTTTGCTGTTAATCAGTTTGGTTGTGGCACTGGTGTTATTTGGGTATGTTCCCACAAAACTTTCTTTTGTGTTTATAGGCATGAGTATGAATTTTGCGCTTAGAAATTTTTTAATAGCGCTTGTTAAAGTTTTTCTTTTTTATCTTATCTTGTTGATTTTAAGATTTATTCCTGCTATGCAAGATTTATACAAATTTAACGGTGCTTGCAATCAAGTCAGGCTTAGGCAAGGAAGCACATTAAAATCTGGTAAAGCAGAATATCACACCCCGTTTAATGTTTTAAATATAATTGTTTTTACTTTTCTTTTATCAATGTTTGTGATAACATGTGTAGGAATAAGTATTGCGGCGCATTGGAATTTTTTAATAAATCTTGCAATATTTTTGTTTTGTGCTGGCGTGGCTTTTGAAATTTGTTTGTTGTTTGATAAACTTCCTTCGCTTAGGATGATTGCACTAATTACAGATTTTTTTGTTTCAGCAAAACCCAGCACAACACATGACGAAATTGCAAGGGTTGCACTGAACGAAGCAAAACTTTTTACAGGAGAAAAGCAGTTGAACGATGATAAAATTGCGCTTTCATCTTTGCTTGCAGAAATGCAAACAGAACTTGAAAAGGCGGGAAAATACGAAAAAAGTGATGTTGAGTGGATTATAGCAACCGTGCTTGGTGTGTCAAGGGCGGAGGCTAAACTTACCAAATTTTTCACACCAAAACAAGCACAAGAAATTTTAAGAGCAACATCTATGCGTGCCTCAGGCAAACCGCTTTCTGCGATATTTGGTTTTGTAGAGTTTTACGGTTTAAAATTTGATGTAAATAAAAAAGTGCTTGCGCCTAGAATGGAAACCGAAATTTTAGTAGAAGAGGTTTTAAAATATTTAAAAGAACATAAAAACGCAGAGGTACTAGATTTAGGTACGGGCAGTGGGGCAATAGCCGTAACGATAGCAAAATTTTCAAACGCAAAAGTCAGCGCAATAGATGTTTCTAAGCAAGCGCTTCAAACCGCCAAAACCAACGCTGAAAAAAATGGCGTTAAGGTGGAGTTTATTGAAAGCGACATGTTTTCAAAACTTAAAAACAGAAAAAAGTTTGATGTGATTGTTTCAAATCCGCCATATATAAGAACATTGGATATTGTTGGGCTTGATGAAGAAGTAAAGAATTACGACCCTTCAATTGCTTTGGACGGAGGTGAAGACGGATTAAAATTTTATCGAATAATTGCTCAGCAAGCACCACAACATTTGACAAAAGGGGGAATGCTCTTCCTAGAAATTGGTCAAGGTCAGTTTAAAGATGTTGAAAAACTGCTTAGTGAAGCGGGATTTGTTGACATTTCATCAAAAAAAGATTATGCTAAAATAGTTAGAGTGGTAAAGGCAAAATATGACAAACGCAAATGAAATCTTACAAAAAACTTTAAAAATTAGAAGCAGAAGCGATGAATTATCAAATTTAATTTCATCGCCGTTTGTTATTGCGGATAACAAAAGTTGGAGGGCGCTTGCAAAAGAGCACGCTTCTTTGCAAGAAATTGTTGAGGCTTCACAAAAGTTAGAAAAGTTGATTGGCGACAAAGCACAATGCGAAAAAGATAGAGATTCAGAAAAAGATCATGAATTAAAATCTATGTTTGAAGAAGAATGTGAAAACTTGCAAAAGCAAATTGAAGAAGTTTGTGAACAAATTAAATTTATGCTTCTTCCAAAAGATGAAAACGACGACGGCAACATTATTATGGAAATCCGTGCCGCAGCAGGTGGCGAAGAAAGTGCATTGTTTGCAACTGAATTGTTAAGAATGTACACTTATTACGCAGAAAAACATCACTGGAAAATTGAAATTTCTGATGTAAATGAAACAGAACTTGGCGGGATAAAGGAAGTAACATTTATTGTTAAAGGCAAAGGCGCTTACAGCCGATTAAAGTATGAGGCTGGTGTGCATAGAGTGCAAAGAGTGCCTGAAACAGAGTCGCAGGGGCGCATTCATACATCAACTGCAACAGTTGCTGTGCTTCCTGAAATTGAAGAAGTTGATTTTGAAATTTTGGATAGTGATTTAAGAGTTGATACATACCGTGCCAGTGGTGCAGGTGGTCAACATATTAACAAAACCGACAGTGCAATACGCCTTACACATATTCCAACAGGAATTGTTGTAACTTGCCAAGATGAGCGAAGCCAAATAAAGAACCGTGAAAAAGCAATGCGCATATTGCAAAGCAAACTTTATGAACTTTATCAATCGCAAAAGGAAAAAGAGTTTAAAGACAACAGGCGTGCACAGGTTGGAACTGGTGATAGAAGTGAAAGGGTGCGAACATACAATTACCCTCAGGGCAGAGTTACAGACCATCGTGTAAATGTTTCGTCTTTTGACCTTGAAGGCGTTTTAAACGGGGACATTGATATATTTATAGATGCATTGATATTGAAAGATAGAACCGAAAAACTTGAAGAAGGCGAATAAAAAACGGGAATTATCCCGTTTTTTTAAATTTCTTTTTTAATTTTATTGTTCACGCTTTTTACATATTGCTTTGTGAAGAATGCAAAAGTTTTTCTTCCCAACACTTTATAAAGCCCTTTCAAAAACTTTTCTCGTGTTTTCAATTTTTTAGAAAACCATGATGCGTCAAAATAATGTATGGCATATGTGTTTGATGTTTTGTTTAATGTTTTGGTTGTGTAATTTATAGGACAAAAATAATCATGATTAAATACTGTAACTGTTGGAGCATTTGGATTTGCTAGTTCATGCAAAACTTGTGTGCTGGCTTTTAACTTCAAGCCATAGTATTTTTTAAGAACACATGTCCAAAGTGGGGTAGATGGAGTTAAATCCATTTTTCCGTTTTTCTTTATAAAAGGATGGGTAAGATAAAAATCGCACATCCTTTTCAAAAACGGGTGTTTTGGAGCGGAACCTAAAACTGCTGTTTCAACATAAACATCATTTTCAAAACTTATTAAAAAATCATGGTCTAATAAATCATCAAATGATTTTGTAAGTTCAACATCAGTATCTAAATAAATTCCGCCATATTCGTATAAAACTTTTGCTCTAATATAATCAGGAACAAAACCCCATTTTTTCTTTGAATATGCCTCCGAAGCAAAACGGCTTTCCGAAAAGTCGAAGTTAGATTCGTTCCATTCTTTTATTTCGTAGTCTGGACAATATTTTTTCCAACTTTCCAAACATTTGTAGAATAAGTCGGGTTTTTTATTTGTGCCTAACCATACATAGTGAATTATCTTTGGAATTTTCATGCGCTTGCCACCTTTACATTTATTGTTGCCACAACTTGTGGGTGAAGTTTGATTTTTATTTTGTAGTCGCCAACTTCTTTTAGTTGTGGACAGTCTATTTTTTTCTTGTCAATTTGATAGCCCATTTGCGATAGTTTTTCGCTGATTTCCTTGCTTGTGATGGACCCAAAACTTTTTCCGTTTTCGCCACATTTTATTTCAAAACTTAGCGATAGTTTATCTAATTTTGATTTTTCATTTTTGGCTGATTCAAGTGCTTGCGCCATATGGTATTGCTCAGAAGACAATTTTTGTGAGTTCATGGAAAGTGCACTGTTGTCTGCCACTTTTGCAAATCCGTTTTTTATTAAAAAGTTTTGCCCGTAACCATTTGCAACTTCCTTGACATCACCTTTTTTGCCACAGCCTTTAACATCTTTTAATAATAAAACTTTCATTTTAACCTCGCTATCAAAATTTTACCTATAATTTGGTTAAAAGTCAAATAAATTGCTAAAACTATTATTTAGGAGAAACTAATGGATTTAAGATGTAGAAAACTGGATTGTAAGTTTAATAATCACTATACATGCAAGGCAAAAAATTTGGCTGTTTCAAAAAATGCGGTTTGCCAAATTTATGAGAATGATAGTTCAAAGCCAGATGCTGATAAAGTAGTAAGCATTTTTGAAAAAACTCCCAAATTTGCGCCTCAACGAGACACCAAATCAATAAAGATTGAATGTTGTGCAAAATGCTTATTAAATAAAGAAGGCATATGCGAAGCAAATGGAATTACAATAAATGATTATCGTGGCAGGCCATATTGCCAAACTTTTATAAAAAAGTAAGGAAATATGTTCAATTAAAAATTCTTGCATTCTAAGCAAATTTATAGTATAATAGCCATAGGTGAAATATGGCAGAAACACGACCTCAAAAAGTTATGCTTAAAGTTTTTGGTGGCGAGGAAGTTTTAGAAAATCCCTCGTTAATAGATTATTATCGTCTGCATCAAGTTGACCAATTGTTTTTGAATAAACTTCTTGGAGATTTCACGCCAGAAGGGAAATATGATATTCCCGAGGAAACTAAAAAAATTTTAATTAAAGTTAAAAAGTTGATTACAGAAGTTTCTGCAAACATGTATTTGGCAACAAGCCAATTGAAATATATTACATTAAATTTTTCAGTTAAATACTGGAAAACTGAAAATAATCAAGGTGTGGCAAATTTATATCTAACAGAAAAACTTGACGGTGCTGACCTTGTATGCTTTATTGCGCAATATGTAAGTGAATATAACGACGATTTTAAAGAGCGGGCGAAAAAAGCGTTCAATCTGTTTAATGAGATTGAAGATTTTGAAGATGAATATTCTCAAAAGATAGATGAAATTTGTGAAATTCAAAAACAAAAAAATGCAGAGAGAGAATATATTGTTGAAATTCAATCTGAATTCTACATTAAAGAAATGCTTAGGTTGCTTGAACAAAGTGGCGAAAATGGCAAGGTAATTATTGAAGAGTTTAAACCAATTATGGAAAATACGCTTGCTCAGACAAACAAAAGCGGAGTATTTCAAAAACTTAGATTAAAACTTGATGATTTGATTATAAAAAATGGTGGTTTTAACAAGTTTGCGCAAGAAAATCCTGATTTTATTAGAGTTTCATTGATATATTCAAAGCCTGTTAAAAGATTTGATATTGTGTCAAAAAAACTTGATGATGCACAGGCGCCAAAGCCTATTAAATCGGCAAAAGAAACTTCTAGCAAAGCGGGTAAGTCAAGCCCAACTAAAAGTTTAATCATAATTCCAAAAGCAAAAACAAAGTTACAGGGTGGGCAATCGTTCATTAAACAATCTGGTGACAAAAAGAAAAAAGCAAAAAAAGATATTTCTCTTACACCAAAAGGGCCCGCCAAGATTGATCTGCCCAAACCAAATTTTCAAGGTATAAATAAAAAAAGTTTTGATAATTTATTGATAAATGCAAAATCTTCTAATTTGCAAGACGAAATGTTAAATAGTTTTAAAAGTATGCTTATAACTAGCGAAGACAGGGCGTTGGATTCTTGCGCAGAAAAAAACCGAGATAAGGTTTCTATCAATGATGATTTTAGCGTTAGAGACGTTTTTTTACAACAGGATGGTTTAAGTTTAAACAGATAAAAAAATGAAGCATTTTGGCTTCATTTTTTATCTGTTTTTATAATCTATAATTTGCTCTTTCTAAGTTAACGTTGATTGTGTTGATTTGTGAAGTAATAGCATCAGTTACTGCTTTACCAGAAACAAGATTGATTTCCGATGCAGGTCTAAAGTTATAAGTAGTGTTATTTATGGTGGTTGTTGCATCTATAAGTTTTTCCATATCAAAAATTTCTGATTGTTTTGGATCTTTTAAATAAACATGCCTTGCTTCCTTATTCGGTAAGTAATTTTGAAATGGCTTAAAACAAGGATAATCTTTTATAATGTTAAAATTTTTAATAAATAAATTTAAAAATAGTCGACATTTTCTTTCCATTTCAGCGTTTTCTGTCCCAAATAAATAATATTTTCTTGTTAAATCAAGCCATTCCTTCATTGGGTCTGAAAGAGGTTCGTCATAATAACAAGATCGCATAATACCCATGCAAAGATGTACTAACTCTTTTTTATTCTGTGAATCGGTGTATGAAATAAATGTTTGGTCTGCCATAACTTTCTCCTTATTGACGAATTATAGCACATTTTTTTTGTTTTGTAAATACCCTAAGCATAACTTTTTTTAATGCGTGCAAACTAACTTTTATGAGTAAAAGTATTGGAAGAGGTACTATTGTTTTAATTATAAGCGGGCTGATTTGTAAACTTTTGGGCGCTTTTTTTAGGTTGCCGTTAACCTCTATTTTAGGCATTGAAGGGATTGGCGTGTTTCAAATGGTTATGTCAGTTTATTCTTTTATGCTTATTCTAACAAGCGGAGGTGTTGCCACGGCGCTTTCAAAATTTATTTCACAGGCAAGGGCTAGGGGTGATTATGCAAAAATAAAATCACTTATTAGGGTTGCAATTTTTTACAGCATTTTGTTTGGCGTTTTAGGTGGAGGAGTTTTATTTGTTTTGGCAAAACCTATTGCAACTTTGCAAGGTTCTATCAGTGCTTGTTTATCTTACAGGCTTATGGTGTTTTTAATTCCATTAGGTGGCATTATCGCTTCTTTAAGGGGAGTTTTCCAGGGTTATGAAAACATGACGCCAACTGCTGTAAGTCAAATTTTAGAGCAAGTTTTTAAATTTGCATTGGGGCTAGGGTTAAGTTTTGTTTTGGGTAAAAAAGGTGTTGAAGCAGGCGTTTTTGGCGCATTTTTAGGGGTTACAATTGGTGAACTTGCTGCAATTATTTTTTTATCAATAAGCATGAAGATAAAAACAAAATTGCCATCAGTTAAAGAAAGGTGTATGCAAAGAGTTTTTTTAAAGGCCTCAATTCCGCTTTCTTTTGGCAGTGCAGTTCTTCCGTTTGTTTCTGCTGTTGATAGTTTTATTGTAACTTCTCGTCTTGCTGTGGCTGGTTTTGCTCCGCAGATTGCAACTGCATTATTTGGCTTGCAAACAGGGGTTGTTGGTGCAATTTTAAATTTTCCGCTTATCATATCAACTTCAATATCTGTGGCGATGTTGCCAACGGTTTCTTTTATGGAGGCACAATTATCCCAGCATGATAGTGAGCAGGCTATTTCAAAAGCCCTTAAAATTATGTGGTATGTGCTTTTGCCAATTGTTTTTGGGCTTTGTTGCATTTGCAGACCGCTTTATAGTTTGGTTTATCCTTCTCTTGATAAGGCTATGCTTGATTATGCTGTTTATCTGACCTATTTTGGTTCAGCGTCGGTTGTAATCTCTGCACTTATGCAATTTTTTGTGGCTTTGTTACAGGCAAAAGGGAAGTTTGGTTTTTGCATGGCTTCATACATAATAGGCGGGGTGTTAAAGATTGCATGCGTTTATTTGCTATGCGCTTTGCCAACCATAAATATTTACGGGGTGGTTATTGGAAATATCGCCTTGTCCGCTACGGTTTGTATTTTGGCGTTAATTAAAAACAAAAGGAAAATATCTGTTGACTTTTTTGATTTGGCGCTTCCACTGCTCGCTTCCACTGCAATGACTTTATCGATTGTATTGTTTTCAAGGAAAATAGTCTTGTCAAATATTATGCAAATTGTGTGCAGTGTGTTGATGGGTTGTGCCCTTTATGCGTTTTTAACTTATCCTATCTTATCAGAAGTGCTTGGTGAAGTGTGGCATAAGTTTAAGGCTAAGTCAAACAATCCAAACCAAACCTTATAATTGTTTGTTTTTCGGTTATTTTTTTGATAAAATATAGCCATGAATGCTAAGTTTGTTCTTGCGCCTATGGCAGGTTATAGTGATGTGGGATTTAGACAAGTTTGCGCAGATTATGGCGCAGACTTAACTTTTACTGAAATGCTTTCGGCTCAGGCTATGAAATATGAAAGCGAAAAAACAAAATCTCTTGCGTTTAGAGGCAACAACGAAAAGGCAGTTATAGCACAAATTTTTGGTAAAGATGCATCTGTTATGGCGGAGGCTGTTCAAAATCCTATTTTGCAAAATTTTGAAGGGATAGATATAAACATGGGCTGTCCCGCTCCCAAAATTATTAAAAATGGTGAGGGGTCGGCATTACTTAAAAATTTGCCTTTGGCAAGTAAGATAATCAGCGAATGTAAAAAAGTTGTGGGCGATAAAACTTTATCAGTTAAAGTCAGAATAGGTTTTGATTTTAATAATATCTCACAAATAGCAAAAATGTGCGAAGAAAGTGGCGCAGACTTTATTACAGTGCATGGCAGAACTGCAAAACAGATGTATTCTGGGAGTGTGGATTACGATGCTATTGCTACCGCAAAAAATAGTGTTCAAATTCCGGTGTATGGCAACGGAGATATAGTTGACGAAAAGTCTTATCAAAAAATGTTATTAACGGGTGTTGACGGTGTAATGATTGGTAGAGGAGCGGTTGGAAGTCCGTGGATTTTTAGTATTTTAAATCACAATGGAGATAAAATTGATGCCTTTGAATCAATAAAAAAACATGTGCAGTTGCTTAGAGAAATATATCCCGAAAAATTTTTAAATTTATATTTGAGAAAACATTTTTTAGCGTATGCGTCTAAAATGCACGCTTCATCTCAAATTAAACAAAAATTGGCACTGCAATCGAATATTGACGAAAGTTTGAAATTGTTCCAAAGCCTAAATAATCATTTTGAAAACTAAGCAAAAAAGTGTATATTATTAAAAGGAGGCTTTAAGTGAAAAGAAGCATCAGAGATTTAGTTAATATTGAAGGGAAAAGAATTTTACTTAGGGCAGATTTTAACCTGCCTATGGATAAAGTTGGGCGTTTTACCGATACGACCAGACTTATAAATGAACTGCCAACAATCAGATTTTTGGTGGACAGGGGAGCGAAAGTTATAATATGTTCACATCTTGGCAGACCAAATGGGTTCGATTTTAGGCTTTCACTTTGGCCAATTTCACTTATGCTTATGAAATATTTTCCGGGGAAAGTGCAGTTTGCTCATAAGGTTCTTGGTGATGAAGTTAAAGAGCAGGTAAACAGTTTATCAAATGGCTCCATTTTACTTCTTGAAAATGTAAGGTTTTATAAAGAAGAGACCGAGAACGACCCTGCTTTTGCAAAGCAACTTGCATCTTTGGCGGACATATATGTTAATGATGCTTTTGGTGTGGCACATAGAAAGCATGCTTCAACTTATGGAGTTGCAAGACTTCTTCCAAACGCCATTGGATTTTTGGTGGAAAATGAAATCAACCTTATAACAAACGCACTAGAAAGCCCAAAAAGTCCGTTTATTGCAATATTTGGCGGAGCGAAGGTTGAAGATAAAATAAAGGCAATACTTAACATTCTCAAAACGGCAGATAGCGTTTTAATTGGCGGGGCAATGGCTTATTCGTTTATGATGGCAAAAGGACAAACCATCGGCAGAAGTTTTTCCAGCATGGAAAGTGTGCGGGTTGCAGACGAAATACTGGGAGAAGCAGATAGGCTTGGCAAAAAAGTGTTGCTGCCTGTTGACCATGTTGCTTATAATTATGGCGACAAAAGACAGAGAGCATTTGTTACTGAAACATTGTCTGGTGAAATGGTGGGAAGTGATATAGGTCCTCAAACAATTAAAATGTTTGAAAAAGAGATTGACTCGGCAAAACAAGTTATTTGGAATGGTCCGCTTGGTAAATACGAAGATGAAAAATTCCAAAAAGGGACATTTGAAATCGCAAAAGCAATTGGACACAGTAATGCATACTCAATCGTGGGTGGCGGAGACAGCGTAAGCGCAGTAAAGCAGGCGCATTGTTTAAGTTTAATCAATCATGTTTCAACTGGCGGTGGAGCAACTTTAAAATTGCTTGAAGGTGGCGAATTGCCAGGGGTTGAAGTTATTCAGGAGAAATATATATGAAAAAATTGATTGTTGCAAATTTTAAAATGAATGAGCAACCAAATGAAGTTAAACAATATTTTATTAAGTTTGTTTCGCAATTTACAGGAGTTAGGGCAGATGTTGTAATTTGCCCAACATTTGTGAATATTCCATTTGCTCGTTTTTTAACAGATGGAAGCGTTGTTAAAATAGGCGCTCAAAATGTAAGCGATGAAGAGCAAGGCGCTTTTACAGGCGAGGTTAGTGCAAAAATGCTCAAAGCGTATGGAGTGGAATATGTTTTGATAGGGCATAGTGATAGAAGAATAAAATTTAAGGAAAGTGATAAACTCATCAACAAAAAAATTAAAACCGCTCTTAAAAACGGTTTAAAATGCATTGTTTGCGTTGGTGAAAGTTTGGCAGATAGAAACACCGAGCAAACATATGAAGTAATTCGTAAACAACTTGAAGAAGATTTGCGAGGGCTTTATGAAAACGAACTTGAAAGTGTTATAATTGCCTATGAGCCAATTTGGGCAATAGGAACAGGAAATAATGCTTCTGTTAAAGATGTGGAAAATGCAGCAAAAGTAATCAGAAAAGTGATTTTAGAAAACTTTTCAGAAAAAGCCAGCCGTGACATTCAAGTGCTTTATGGTGGAAGTATTAACGAAAAAAATTATTCCCCGCTTTTAAATAGTGCTGGAATTGACGGAGGGCTTATTGGCGGGTTGTCACTTAATGTAAATGCATTTTTAAATATTGTAAATTCTGTTAAGTGATTGTAGACAAACAAAAGGAAAAATTGTATAATATGGCTATGGAAAACACACATCTCGCTCTTTATAGAAAATATAGACCCAGAACTTTTGAAGAAGTTGTGGGGCAAGAGCATATAACTAAAACACTTGCAAATCAGATTTTGGCTGATAAAATTTCTCATGCCTACCTTTTTACAGGTTCAAGGGGAACTGGTAAAACAAGCGTGGCAAAAATTTTTGCAAAAGCAGTTAATTGTCAAAATAACACAACGGGTTCGCCATGTGGGGAGTGTGAAGTTTGCAAAAGGCTTAGCGCAGAAAATGACATAAACATCATTGAAATCGACGCTGCTTCAAACAACAGAGTAGATGATATTAGAGAACTTAGAGAAAAAGTTAAATTTGCGCCGATTGGTGCGAAATATAAAGTTTACATTATAGACGAAGTGCACATGCTTTCAGACAGTGCATTTAACGCACTTCTTAAAACTTTGGAAGAGCCACCTAAATATGTTATTTTCATATTGGCAACCACAGAAGTTCAAAAACTTCCTGCCACAATTCTTTCAAGATGTTCCAGGTTTGATTTTAGATTGCTTTCAATAGAAGACTTATGCAAAGTTTTAAACAATGTTTTCAAAAGTGAAGGGATAGAAGCCGAGCCAGAGGCTGTAAAACTTATTGCATCTAGTGGCGAAGGTAGTGTGAGAGACACTCTTTCAATCGCAGATAGTATCAATGCTTATGCCAATGGTCATATAACAAAGCAAGATGTTCTTAAAGTTTTGGGAACAACCGACCACGATTTGCTTATAAATTTCTTTGACAAAATAATTGATAGAGATATTGGCGGAGTTCTTACGCTTGTAAATGAAATCGATCGTTCTGGCAAAAATTTGGCGGTTTTTGCGAAAGATTTGGCAAAGCATGCCAGAGATTTACTCGTTTGCAAAACTTGCGCTAATCCAGAAGAAATATTAAATTTTTCTGGTGAAGTGCTTGAAAAATATATGGCGCAGGCAGATAAGGCAACGGATAAACAACTGATATTATACATGCAAAACTTTGCGTCTTGCGAAAATGAACTTCGCTACACCTTGTCAACAAGGTTACTTATTGAAAGCATTGCAATATCGTGTATAAATGGTGAGGACGCAAAAAAAAACTGATAAATAGGCAAGCCAAAGTTGGCAGTGCAAAAGATATTTGGGGTAAAGTTGTTTTGTTTTTAAAAGAACACCACCATGTAGCGTTGCATGTGGCTTGCGGTGATATAACTGATGTTGAGATAGTTGACGGCAATTTGATTATCACAACTCCTGATAAAACCGTGTTTTCATTGCTTGATGACGGCAAGAGGGAAATAGAAAGGGCATTAAGTTGGCAAGGCGTGGAGCTTTGTGTAACAATTGCAGAGAAAGTTTTTAAACCAACTCAGGCAGATGAAGATAAAATAGCATTACAAAAAATGTTTGGAAAAAAATTTAAAATTATAGATTAACGGAGGTTATTTATGGGATACGGATTTGGTGGCTTTGGCGGAGGAAATATGCAACAACTCATGCGTCAAGCACAAAAAATGCAACAGGATATGCAGAGGGCAAGGGCAGAACTTGATGCCAAAGAATTTACAAGTGTTGTTGGTGGTGGAATGGTTGAAATAACCATGTTTGGAAACAAAACACTTAAAGAAATCAAAATCAAACCAGAAGTTGTTGACCCAGACGATATTGAAATGTTGGAAGACTTAATTGTTTCTGCTTTCAACGATGTTATGGCTAAGATTGATATCGAGGAAAAACAATCTATTCCTCAAATTCCAGGAATGTAAAAATGGCTAAGTTTGACGAACCAATTGAAAGGCTTATTGAATATTTTAGAAGTTTGCCTGGCGTGGGATATAAAACTGCCCAGCGCTATGCTTATTCAATTATTGAAGGAAGCAGTGAAAGAGCAAACAATTTTGCAGACGCTATAATTCAGGTTAAGCAAAAAATAGGGCTATGTTCTAAATGCGGAAATTATACGGACAAGCCTGTTTGTGATATATGCGAAAGCAGAAGTGGAAAAACTATTTGCGTGGTTAAAGAGCCAAAAGATATTTTATCTATGGAAAAGGTTAAGAATTTTGATGGCGTTTATCATGTGCTTTTCGGGTTGTTAAGTCCGCTTGAAAACAAAGGGCCAAATGATATTCACATTAAAGAACTTTTAAAGCGCATTAACGAACTTGGCACGCAAGAAGTTATTATGGCAACCGACCCCGATGTTGAGGGCGATGCGACTGCCATGTATATAGCCAAACTTTTAAAACCTATGGGAATAAAGGTTACCAGATTGGCGCAGGGCATTTCTATGGGTAGCGACCTTGAATATGCCGATGAGATAACGCTTTCAAAAGCAATGGAAGGAAGGGTTGAAATTTGATTAGAAAAGAAATCGAAAAACTTTTATATAAATCAGCACAAAAGCAAAACATCGAAGGTGAGTTTTGCGTTTCTTTTTCATCATTACCTAATCTTTGCGATTTTCAATGCAACTCATGTTTTGCAATCGCTAAAAAAATGGGGCTAAATCCTTTTGATTTAGCAAACAATATTGTTAATCATATTCCAAACAATGAATATTTTAATTTTTCTGTTGCAAGACCTGCCTTTATAAATGTTTCTTTAACTTTGCAAGGTTTGGAGCATTTGGCTAAAAATTTAAGTAAAATTTCTTATGACATAGCAGATGGTAAAAAAATATTTTTGGATTATGGCGGGCCAAACATAGGCAAGGCGATGCATATTGGGCATATGCGTTCTTTTAATATAGGCGAGGCTTTTAAAAGACTTTATAAAAAACTTGGTTTTAATGTTGTGTGTGATATATTTTTAGGCGATTGGGGAATGCCAATGGGCTTAATCATGGCTATGCTAGAAAAAGAAGGTTCACTCGATGATTATATCAACGAAAAGAAACCGCTCACTCTTGAAGTAATGAATGTGGCATATCCTAAGGCAAGTTTGCTTAAAAGCCAAGACGAAGAATTTAAACATCGTGCCGAAGAACTTACACTGGCTTTTCAAAAAAAGCAACAGCCATATTATGATTTTTGGAAAAAATTAAGAAATGTTTCTGTAAGTGAAATAAAAAAAGTTTGCAAACTTTTGAATGTTGATTTTGATTTGTGGAATGGAGAAAGTGATGCAAACGAATATATACCAACCGTTCTTAAAATTTTTGAAGACAAGGGGTTGTCTAGGATTAGTGAAGGTGCACTTATTGTAGATGTAGCCGAAGAAGGCGAGCAAATTCCTATTCCAAAAAAATCGCCTGACGAAGTTCAGAGGTATGAAAACCCAATGCCACCGCTTATGTTGCAAAAATCTAACGGTGGAGACATGTATGCAACTTCTGACATAGCCACAATTTATTATAGAAATAAAGATTATAATCCAGACATACTACATTATTTTACAGATGTAAGGCAAAACCAAAGATTTGTGCAAATATTTAGGGCTTGCAAGAAAGCGGGAATTTCCCCAGTAAATCAACAATTGTGGCACACGGGGTTTGGAACGGTTAACGGAAAAGATGGCAAGGCGTTAAAAACTCGTGATGGCAACAATATGCAATTAAACGACCTTCTTAATATGCTTTACGAAAAAGCCGAGCAAAAGTTGATTGAAAACGGCACGGCGTATGATGAAGATTTAAAACGAAAAATTGGTAATGCCGCATTAAAGTTTGCGGATTTATCTAACAGCGTTGAAAAAGATTATAACTTTGATATAGACAGGGTTCTTTCTTTCGAAGGGAAAACCGGGCCATACATTCAATACACCGCATGCCGAATAAAATCCATACTTTCAAAAGCGCCAAAGTTTGAAGAAAATTATTCCTTTACAAGCGAATATCACAAAAATGTGCTTTTGGCTTTGAATAGAATGTCTGCTTCATACAAAATTTGTTTTGAGGCAAAAAGTTTAAATGATTTATGCGCAAGTTTATATGATGTGGCCAGCGCTTTTTCGTCGCTTTACAATGCTTGTCATATTTTGTCAGAGCAAGATAAAAAATTGCAAAGCGCACATTTGACATTGCTTAAAATGGTGCTTAAATTTATTGAAGAAGGTTGTTTTATTCTTGGAATTGAAGTCCCAGAAAAAATGTGATTTTCCTTTAAAATAAAGGCAAAAAAATAACTTAAAAAATTTTTAAAAAAAGTATTTACATTTTAAAACTTTTGTGATATATTAGGGCTATCAGTAAGGAGGTTTAAATGCCAGAGATTAAAAATAGAACAACAGTTTATGGACATGTTTGCAGTGATGTTGTGTGTGCTAATTTAAGAGAATTAAGAATTAAAAAAGTGCCTTTCGAAAATAAAAAAGTTAAAGAATTAGACGGAAGAAGTTTATAAAAATAAAAATAATAACAGGCAAATGCCTGTTTTTTTATGTAATTTGTTTGCTAAATGTTAAAAATAATGATAAAATGATAATGGAGATTAACATGCAACAATTTATATATCCAGCCATTTTCTATGTTGATGGAAATGAAACAAATGTATATTTTCCTGATTTAGATATTTCAACTTCTGGCGAAAATTTTGAAGACGCTTTTTTGTTTGCGAAAGATTTGCTTAGGGTTTATTTTTTATACGCCGTTACAAACGATTTAGATTTTAATTTGCCATCTGATTTTGAAAGCGTAAAACAAAAATGTGGAGAAGGGCAAACACCTGTTTTGATTGACGCAATTGTTACAGCAATCGACCTTAAAAACTTTAAAAAATCTTCAAAATAGGCATGGTTTTCTCTTGACAAAGATGTTTATATTTGGTAAAATACACTAACACTTCCAAATCGGGGTGTTAGTTTTTTGTTAGGAGATAATAATTATGGCAGCACCAAAACGCAAAAACATAACTCTTGCTTGCACAGAATGCCAAGAGAGGAACTATGCTACATCTAAAAACAGCACAGCAAATCCTGAAAGAATTGAAATAAAAAAATTCTGCCCAAGATGTGGTAAAAGAACTGTTCATAAAGAAACAAAATAATTTAGCAGGGAGGAGAAATGTCTAAGAAAAACAAAAACTTACAAGAAGAAGTTTTGATTTCTCAAACCGAAGAAGAAAAAGATGCCGTTGTCGTAACAGACGAGGGCGATTCTGTTTTGCCTGCAAAATCAGGAAAGAAGCAAGATAAGGAAAATAAAAAAGAAGCGAAAGACAATAAAAAAGATGGCAAAGTAAAAAAAGAGAAAAAGCCAAAAGAAAAAAAGTTTAGAAAAAAAGTTAGGGAAACAGCAAGCGAACTTAAAAAAGTTACTTGGCCAAGTTTTGGTGAAGTTTGCAAAAAAACCAGCATAGTGCTTTCTGTTGTTGTAATTTTTGGTCTTGTGCTTTTTGGATTAGATGTTGCGCTTTATTATTTATTTGGGCTTTTAACCTAAGGAGGGAACATGGAAAACAATAACGACGAGGTTATTCAAGAAGGAGCAGAACAAGTTCAGCCAACTGCTCAAACACAGACAAATGAAATTACACATGATGCCGACCCATCAAAAGAGGCGAAATGGTATGCACTCCACACATTTTCTGGATATGAGAATGTTGCAAAAGAAAATTTGGAAACCGTGGTTACTAAATTTGGTTTGCAAAATAGAATATTTGACATTATCATTCCAATGGAAAGTGTTGTAGAAGAAAAGAATGGCAAGAAAAAACTTGTTGAACGCAAAAGTATGCCTTGCTACATTTTCGTAAAAATGATTTACGGTGATGATTTATGGCATAACGTAACAAGAACTCGTGGAATTACGGGTTTTGTAGGGCCAAACGGTCGTCCGCTTGCACTTACTGATGAAGAAGTAAGAAAGAACAAACTTGAAAAAATTAAAGTTGAAGTTGATTTGCAAGTTGGTGACAAAGTGGAAGTTATTGACGGGCCACTTGAAGGAACCATTGGAACAGTTCAATCAGTAAATCCAGATAACAGCATTGCAACAGTAATTGTTGAAATGTTTGGAAGAGAAGCACCAGTAGAACTTGACTACACTCAAATGAGAAGAATTGATGCTTAAAAAGGTATTTCGCAAGGCAACTTGCTAAATATACGAGGTTAAGCCTCGGCAAAATCGTGGGAGAGTGGAACTGCACCACTCAAATTTCACCACAATAAGGAGGATAAAATGGCAGTAAAAAAGATTGGGGCAGTTGTTAAACTTCAACTCCCAGCAGGTAAAGCCACACCTGGACCTCCAGTAGGTTCTTCACTTGGACCTCATGGAATTAACATTGCGGCATTTACCAAAGAATTTAACGATAAGACTGCTGCTCAGGCAGGGCTTATCATACCTGTGGTAATCACAATTTACCAAGACAGGTCGTTTAGTTTTGTTTTGAAAACTCCACCAGCAGCCGTTTTAATTAAAAAGGCTATTGGTCTTGACAAAGGTTCAGCAAAACCAAACAAAACAAAAGTCGGCTCAATCACAAAAGCGCAAATTAGAGAAATTGCAGAACTTAAAATGCCAGACCTTAATGCAGGAAGCATTGAAGCGGCTATGAGCATGATTGAGGGTGCAGCACGCAGCATGGGCGTTACTGTGACTGAATAAGGAGGACGAGTATGAAAAAAGGTAAAAGAATGCAAGCAGCCCTTTCCAGTTACGATAAAACCCAGGCATATTCTGTAAGTGATGCATTTGATAAAATGCTTGAAACTGCAAAGGCTAAATTTGATGAAACAGTTGAACTTCATGTTAGACTTGGCGTTGATGGAAGAAACGCTGACCAACAGGTTAGAGGAGTTGTAGTTCTTCCTCATGGAACAGGCAAAAGCGTTAAAGTGCTTGTTATTGCAAAAGGCGACAAGGCTGATGATGCTGTTAAAGCAGGCGCTGATTATGTTGGCGCAGAAGAAATGGTTGCAAAAATCCAAGGTGGATGGCTTGATTTCGATGTTTGCATCACCACACCTGATATGATGGGTGTTGTAGGAAGAGTGGCAAGAGTGCTTGGACCTAAGGGCTTGATGCCAAACCCTAAGAGTGGCACAGTTACCATGGATGTAAAGAAAGCAATCAACGATGTTAAAGCAGGTAAAGTTGAATACAGACTTGACAAAACAAACAATGTCCATGTAATTTTAGGCAAAGTAAGTTTTGGGAAAGATAAACTTGTTGACAACTACACAACCGTTATTGAAGCATTGCAAAAAGCAAAACCAGCCGCAGCAAAAGGACAATATTTTAAAAATATTGCAATTTGCTCATCAATGGGCCCTGGCGTTAAAATTGTTTCTATTGGCTAAAAGAACAAGCCGTTTGGCTTGTTTTTTTGTTTATTAAAAAATCAAATAAAAAAAAGTCGCATTTGCGACTTTTTTTATTTAACCTTAATTCTCTTTCGAGTTTTGATAATTATGATTACAACTACTATTGCAACAACTGCTCCGATTACGATTGCGGCTATTGCCCAAGCATTAAGAGGTTCGGTTTTTATCACTTTGTAACTATACAATAAGTTGCCACTCATAGACCTTACTGTTATGTAATATGTCCCCGATGTAGAGATTGTTGAGGTTACAGTTCCAAGTTCAGTGATATTGTTAGCGTTGACATGGTAAGAATTATTACCTATGTAAATCATACATTCTCCAACCGCTGAGAACACTCTATCAGCATTAAATGTTACTGTTATATTGTTTGATGTTGATTCGCCCTCTGTTACCGAAATGTTTATTGGAACTGAACTTGTGTTAATCCAATAACTAAATGAGAATTCGGTAGGAGTGGTGTAGTCATCTCTATTCAAATTGTTGTTGGTTGCGATTGTAATTGTGTAATAACCTTCGCCAGTGGTTATATCTTGGAATGATGTTACAACATTTTTAAGATATTCTTTGCCATCAACGACAACGGTTTGGAATATTTGTTTTAATGCGTCAGGCACAGTGCCATCAGCATTTTTAGTTATGTCGCCAAGATTATCTTTTATTATGGATTTGATGTAATAATTATCGTAAGATGAATATTCAAAAGAGTATCTAGATTCATTTGTATTTACTATGGTAAAATTGTAAATTTCATGACGCAGTTCTATACCGTTGGCTGCAGTTGCTGAGAAGTAAATGCTGTAATAACCAGGCTCGTTGAAAGTGAACGATGATTTTTCTGCATTATAAGCATAGTCTTTATATGGTTCACCATTTTTAGTAGCGGTTATCATGTTGGCTCCGCTTCCTATCGATTGTGCAGTGTAGTAGGTGTTGGCGTTTATCAAATTCAAAATAACTTGATTATTGAACACTCCTTTTTGAATAGGGTCTGTTGTTTGCGTAACACCATTTGCATCTGTAAAGGTCATTGAGAATGATACATCTTTTAAGAATATCAAAGTTAATGTTGTTGAAGAACCACTTGTTCCCGATGCAAAAATTTGTTTGTTTCCTGCTGTGTCTGTAAATGAAATTGAATACGTTCCAGATTTATCTAATTCCACATAAGATAACTGTCTGTTGTTGGAAGTTGTTTCATATTTTACTGTTGGATAATATGGAACTCCATCTTTGAGTATAGAAACATTTATCAAGTTTCCAGAAATTCCGTATGAACGAGAATAACTAAGTTTAAGAACGCCTGAGTCAATATTTTCTATACTTATTGCAGACATTATTGAACTTTGGGATAAAACATCAGTTTGTTCAGCTGAATTATATGTAAAATAAGCTTCTGCAACAGGTGATGATGTCGGTGGAATATACGTGATAAACACAATTCTGTCAAATGGGGATACACCGCCAGTTGGTTTATCTGCCCCTATATAGTTTGTAACTCTATATCCAACAGTTATAACATTATTACCTTCATTTATTATTGGGTCAAGTTGTGTAACAGTGATGTTTTGATAGTCGTTAGGAATAATTTCTACCAGCGACGCTGATGTATTGTAGTTTACATTGACAATGTAATATTCAGAGTATTCTATTCCTGATTCATCTTTATAATAAGTAGAGGCTTTTTCAACTTTTTTGCCGTTGTTTGTTACTCTATAAAATTCTGAAGAAGAATCTAAAATTTCAATTTTGTAAAGATTATATTCTTCTGTTAAAGAGTCAGTATATTTTACTAAGAAGTAATAAATCCCGCTGTCTGTTAAGTATGAGCCTGAATTTATTTCTGTGAAGTTTGAGCCTAATGATCCGTCTTCTTTGTATACTTGCACAGTGAATGGGAAATCAAAGTTAGATGAATTTGAATAGGTGAGTGTAAGCCTACTTGCAAATGTTTCTCCTGATTTGGTCACGTTGTACGTTTTGTCACCAATTACTACTCTGTAAGGGGTGTTATCTGTTAAAATTTCACTAGTAACATTTTCTCCATAATTATCTGTAAATTTTAAACTTGAAATAAAGTCGGATGCATCTTCATCTGCATTTAAAAGATGAGGAAGCATTTGATATATTTGCAGATATACATCTTTAATGTATAACGAAGGATCATCTTTCGCTAGTGTTTCATCATCTGAAATTTCAAAAATTTCTAATTTAAATTTTAAGTTTGCTAAATCAGAAGTGCTGAGATTTGAAAAAATGTATGAAACCAGATTACCATTCGTAGAATCGTTGAAATCCACCTTTTGAACAGCATCTATCCAACCAAAACCGTCCCATTTTTTTACTTTTACATAATGGAGTTGATTGTTGAAATTATAATTTAATGAAACTGGGCTTATGTTATAGGTTACTAATTCGCCATCAGTTGTTTCATCGTTTATTTGAATTTCATATCTGTTTCCTTCACTTGTTATTTCTTGTATGGTTGTTTGTCCAAAAATGTGAACTAAAATAGTGGGATTTCCAAAATTATCAACCAACTCATATCTAATTTTGCTTCCATTAGATGGCAGTGAGATAAATGCGAAGTTAAATCTTGAATATAATTCTTGTAATGTTACATTTATATTTCCTGCGCTTAACCAGTTTGAATTATAAACATAGTTTGGATTTATAAGGTTTTCCAATATGTTAGGATCGTTGTATTGTTCGTATATTATATTGCCGTTATTAGAAATTTTAATTGATACTGGAAATACTGAATTAGAATAAGAAACATTGATGAATTCATTTGCTTGAGAATTTGATAAATTGGTATTTAATTGTACGCCATCAAGTGTTGTTAGTTTTACATTCGCAAAATTACCAGTAAATCTATCAGAAATGTTAATAGAGATAGGGGTTGCTGATGATTTAATGTTTGCAAAAATGCTGGAAATTGTTACTGTACTTATATTTGAATTAGATAGTTTATAAACATATCCATCATCAAGCCATGGGCTGAACATATAATAGTTGTCATCAACAGTTATAACTAACCAACTATCACCTTGGAAATTTAATTTATTCAAAGTGAAATTTGTCGTTGAATATAAGTTTAATTTACCAGTTGCAATTTGTGCATCGTTTGCTAATTTTTCTTCATTATGATCATTAAATGAAATGCCTTGATAAACTATATCATCATTTTTAATTACGCCGTTTCCATCGTCAACAGAATAATAATAAACTATATAGAATGTTAAATTGCCTGCTAAATCTTGTTCTACAATTTGATAATATGTGTTAGGCACCAAACTTAGTTCATCTGCCATATCAGTATAGGCGGAAGATGTGAAATCTGCGTATGACTCTTCATAACTGCTATTATAAGGATTATCAATTGCTTTATAGAAGGCCCTGATAGTACCACCATTATATGTTTGTGCATTGTTTTTATTATAATTTGTTGATGCAAGTCCTTCTAAATCGTCAAAGAAGGCTCTGTCAACAAGATAACTATAATTTCTAAATTGTCCAGTTGTTGAATTTGCAGTAATATTGTAAGCGGCTTCTTGTGCTGTTGCTACCGTTTTATAATCAACATCTAAATAAGACCTTAAAGTAGAAGAGTTGAGAGGTAGATATTCACTTGATATGTTTTGTAATTTTTCTATTAACCCGTTTACAGTTTCAAAAGAGGCTTGTTTATCGATGGTTACACATTTTGTTGTTTGTGTGTAGTAAAGATCATTATGTCCTTCAAATTGCATTGTCATATATACAGTTGCTTTGTTTTGATAAATCCCTAGCGCATTAAGATCTAATGTTAAATAATTGGTTGTAACGCCTCGGCTGTCAGTGCTTGAAGAATAACTTAAAGAATTTAACAGTTTTTCGTTTGCCGTTTTTAAAGATATTTGTTCATTGTTTGAAACAATGATAACATTTGAAGTCGATAAGTATTGTCCATTTGAATATTTGATCTGTAAACATGTTTTATCTATATTGGCAATATATTTATCGTTTAAATCTTCCCAAATATAAGTTATGGTTTTTGAATTTGTATAGTAATTCGGAACTTCAACATCTTCGTTTAATGTAGAGAGCGGTGCGCCTGATTGTGTGATTGTAAATTCAGGCTTAGTATCCTCTATTTCAAATGCAAACTTATAATTCTTTCTAAAATTATTACTACTGTTAGAATCAGAATTATAACCTTGTGTGATTGTTACATAATAAGTACCAGGTTTTGTAAATTGCTCAACTGGTGCGCCAGTTTCATCAATGAAAGCCAGATATCCATCTGTTCCTGCCGTAGAAGTATAAGTATGGCTGGTTCCATCACTTCCAGTAAATGATATGCTTGCAACAAGTTCGTACGGTGAAATAACTGAAAACTCATCATCTTCATTATATCGGATTAAGTAATTGTTTGCTATATTAGAATATGATATTGATGAATCCTGTTCCAAGGCATCTTGATTGTATATGGTATATTTGTACTGTGGTATATACAGATTTAAAGGCAGTTTATTTGTTGTCAGTGTAGTGCTTACGGGATCACTGTTTTGCCAAGATGTGTTGTTTTCAGTGTAAAAACTTTCGCCAGAAGGAAGCAGGGAATTAGTTTCATAGTATGGGAATGCCACTGATATAACACCAGAATTAGGGGACATTCCATCATACATGTTGATCATCATATCTCCGCCGACAATGCTTTCTAACGATGTGTCGTTTATTTGCACGGTTGAATATTCAATAATTTTTTTATTATCTTGATAAAAGTCATAAGTTGCAATCTCATTAAAGATATACAAGCGAATTGTATCCGAACCATTTTTGAAATTTTTGATATCTACTTCGTCGGCGGTTGTTTGTTCTTCACCTTGTTTTATAGAATAACGCAAGTCGTATTGCGTGAAGTCGCCAGTTGTAGTTAGTTGCAAGATATTTCCATACAAAGTAGCGTATATAGACTGATTATTTATTTCATATACTCTTGTTTCAGCAGTGTAGGAAATAGGCTCTGGTGAAGTCAACACACCATATCTATCTACGGTGCTGGTTATATTTCTTTGATAGTAATCAAAAACATCAATAGTATAACTTTCACCTGTCATATAAGTTCTTGTAATTATATATTTTCCTGCGCTTGTAATGTTTGAAGAAACATTGATTTGTTTTTCTATTGTTGAAGTGCTTGCCCCATCTGTTTCAAAATTATAAACGGTTGTTGTAAATTCTGCATTTGTAGAAAGAGTTCGATAGAATATATATCTAATAGAATTATCAGTTGCCAAATATGTTTTTGCTACTGTTTGATATGGGTAATAACTGAGTGTAACTTCCTTTACTTGAGTTGTGGTGTTGTCATTATGTTCAATAGTAGGCGTAAAGGAAAGATACAATATGGTTTCCAAAGAAGTTGGAGTATAATAACTCGACCTACTCATCAAATTCTCATCTTCGTCAACCACTTTAATGTTTGCATAAGATGCGTCCGTTAATGTTATTGGATCAGTTGGATTGCCACTTTCATAATATTGAATTTGGGTTAAAGATTGATCGCCTGTAACTCGTAAATATTGGTAATTAGAAGCATACTGCAAATATCTTTGTAACTCTGTTTCGTTGGCGCCTTCGGTATTTGAAGAATCTCTAATTAAGAAAATGTAATTTCCTTCCATATCTACAAAGGTTACATCTTGCAATGCAACTCCATTAACCAATAGTTTTCCATTTTCATTTTTAGTTGCCGTTACTGTTTGTCCAGATGTAGAAGTTAATGATAAGGAATCAGGCTTAGAGAAATAGTAAATATTTTTGCCTTGTGAAAAGCATAAATATATGTTTGCATCATATAAAGTTTGTCCGTTTATTTGATATTCGCCTGTTCCAGGAGAAATTGTAGCGGTGATAGTTTCGCCAGAAACAGCATTTAAGAAGTTTGTTCCTGTTGTTGTAGAGTAGTAATAAGTCACAACGCCATTTACTTCAGTGTAATGAACGGTGTATGAAAATTGAATACTCATATTATTGCCAGTTGTTAAAACATATTCATCGTCATCTGCATCTTTGTGTTTAAAGGCATAAGTGTCATTTATTTCACACAGATAATAACTGCCATCTTTCCCGTAGCCGATTGAGCCAGCAGATGATGAAGAACTTGAATATGTACGTATAGATGCTACAAATTGTTCAAGTGCCATTTTAATTTCATTATCAATTTCGCCATCTTTATTTTTATATACGGCATCATTAAAGCCAGAGTTATAACCTTCAATACTAATTGCTTTGTAATCGCCCCAGTAAAGAGTTGCATCACTTGTAATAGTATGATTAGAACTTATAAGCGAAAAGCCTTCTGATGTGTAAAGAATAAAGTATGGTTGTGAATTATCTAATAAAACGATTTGGATTTTGCTATTGCCAGCTTCATCATAAATTTGGAAAATATATAAACCAGCATTAGTTTTAACATATGAAGAAGGTATTATGTTATTATTTGCGATTAAATTGGCAGAGTTAGAACAATCAATCCAAGAATTTGATGCGCTATTCATATTTATTACGGCATCGGTTGCTACAATTCCGTTTCTAAGTAAAGCGCCTAATAAATCGGATAGATTTGATTCAGGGACTGTTGAGTAATAATCTAAATAGTCAAGAGAATAGTATTTATACTTTCCATATGTTTTTGCACCGCTTTCTTTTACAGTTTGCCATGAGAAAACAAAATTTTGATTAGTAACATACTGTTCTATAACGGTGTCTGCGCGGTAGTCATTGTTGGCGCCACTCGTATAAACGCTGTTAACGGCTAAATCCTTTATGTTTTCTCTATCTATAGTAAACGATGCAGTACTTGGGTCAGTTGCTGTGCCTTGCTTGCCATAATAGATTTTTATTGTATAGTTACCTTGCTCGGTGAAATAATATTCTCCATTGTCATCAAATTTTATTGTCGCAGAAGAAGTTGTTTTGTTTATAAAGTCGTATCTTTCAAACTCAAATTTTACTGCTGAATGAAATTCATTTTGAAAATCAGCATAAGTCAGTTTTACCTGTTCGGCATTGGTATATTCTTTTGATAATATTTGTGTCCAATCATAAGATGCTTCTCCTTCGTTATAATCTCCTTGTGCTTCCATAGTAAACGAAGGGGCGGTTTTGTCTATCGTAAAGTAAAAATATTGATAGAAAGTTTCCGCCGAGTCAATTGCCCCTGCATTGTTTGTGTATGAAGCGAAGTTATATGCAAGCGTTATAAAGTAAGTACCCGGTGAATTGATGGTTGAAGTTATATCAGATATTGAAGAAAAATTTTCCCATTCTTTGTTTTCATTCAATACATAAACTTTTAAAGTAGAATCAGAAGATAATTGTTTTAGATTTGTTGTAAAACGAAGGGGTGTTTGGTCAGTGCTTACACAAGGAGTTTGGGTTGCAATAAGCCAATCGTTAAAAGTTTGATTACCATCAGTTTTTGAACTTTCATATTTACTGAACAAATAAGAAACATCAGCGCCCTGTGTTATTTTGTTGTAAGTTGTTACACTTTCGCTGTTTGTTTGATTTTCAATATGTTTAAATTCTTTATATTGATTTGTAGCGTAGTCGGTGTAAGAAAGTTGAGCGCCGAAAATATATATTTTTTGTGCAAGCAGTTCATAAGGCACGGTATAAATTTTATAGTCACTTCCATTTGCTACGGTGTAAATCATTTCAAAGTTAAAGTTGTATTGACCAACATCATTGAAATAAACTCTGACTGTACCATCTTCCATAATAAGTGTTTGATATACAAAATCAGGTTCAGAAATGGTTTTAGATTCTGGATTATATAACAATGTTTCACTTTCTGTGTTATTGTTGTAATACTTAGTAATGGTCAACCTAATTTTGTTAGGATCGTACGATATGTAAGGAAGTTCATTGGCGTTATAGTTATAAAAATAATTATATTTAAACAAAGAAGATTCGCTAGGGGTTCTAGTTAAAAATGAAGGATAAGTTATAATAGGCGCATCTCGATTTGTTATTGTTTCAAAGTACTCATTGCCATTTAAATAAAAACAAGAGTAAGAAAATGACTGAGAAGTAAGGATATTTGAAATTTCTATGTCACTGTTTTCTGCGCCTTTCACTAAGGTGGTGTCATAGAGGTCATACTGTACTTCAATTCTTAAAATTCCAGTTTGATTTAAAGTAAGAGTTGCAGGCGTGGTTATTTCTCCGCTATTGCCTGAAACTTCTGATTTTGTTGATATCTCAAGTCTATCACCGTAAACAATATTAAAATATAGAATTTCTGGGGAAATTGAATTGCTTGCAGATTGGGAATCTCCTTGCTGATTTATTTGAACAGAGGCAGTAGAACGAGTAATCAAATCTTCCGTTGAAATATTAAGCCTAACATCATTTACATAAATTGCTACGCTTGATATATCAAAGTAGTAGTAATGATTGGTGTCATTTTCATCAGGTATGTATTTGAAGTAGTAATTATTGTTTGTTGTGCCTTCTGATTCGTTCGCGACAGGTACAGGCGTATAATTAAAGTAAAATTTGATTGGTTCAGTAGAACTGTTTTCGCTAAAAAAATATTGTTTTTCTAATCCTGTATTTTTATTAATAAATTCAGGAAGCGAATTTATTATTTCTTCCTCAGTTACAGCAGCATTATAAATTTGAGTTTGCTGTTGATTAGAAATTCCACCAGCCACACCTATAACAGTGGCCACGGTTGCTAAAACAAAACAGCCTAAAACTTTTTTTATTTTGCTCATTTTATTACCTCTTTTGTCATTTTTTGACAAAAACATTCTAACATAATTTTCTGCAAAAACAAAATAATTTATGTATTAAATATAATATTATATAATATAGTCTTAAATTAAACTGGAAGAAAAGAGTAAAAATAATTTTTAACAATTACATTTAAATTAAAATAAAAAACATTTATTTATATTTAAAAATAAAGCAAAAAAATAATAATTGTAATAAAAACATTATAATTTTTGATATTTTTTAAAAAAACATGGCAAATTTAGTAAATTTAATTATTTTTCACATATTTTATTTTTTTTGAATAAATTGTACTTGGAGATAAAAATGGAATTATCAGTATGTATGATTGTCAAAAATGAAGAAGATGTTATTGCAAGGTGTTTGGAATGTGTAAATAAATTTGCAGATGAAATCATAGTCGTTGACACAGGATCAAGTGATAAAACTGTTGACATAGCACGAAAGTATACAGATAAAATATATTATTTTAAGTGGAACTATAATTTTTCTGATGCGCGAAATTTTGCGTTTTCAAAAGCCACCTGTGGTTTGTTGATGTGGTTGGACGCAGATGATGTGATTTTAAGTGAAGATATTGAAAAAATTAAACTGTTAAAAACAGTAGAACATCCTGCGGATATTTATATGTTTGAGTATGTGTTGTCGCATGAAGACGACATGACGCCTATTTTTAGTTATGAGAGAGAACGAGTTTTTCTCAAAAGTAAGAATTATAAATGGGTTGACGCTATCCATGAGGTTATTGTGCCTAGCGGTAGAATTGAACATCTAAACATTAAAATATATCACGAAAAAATAAAACCTACGCCAAAAGGTAGAAATTTAAAAATTTACAGAAATTTGAAAGCGCAGAAAGTAAAATTTTCACCACGTCAACAGTTTTACTATGCCAGAGAGTTAATGTTTAATACCTACTATAAAAAAGCAATATGTGAACTAAAAAAATTTTTAAGAATGCCTGATGGCTGGGTAGAAAATAAAATACAGGCTTACATTGATATATCAAATTGCTATAAATATTTGAATGAGTATAACAAATCGACAAAAATGTTGTTTGAAAGTTTTCTTCTCGGGACTCCAAGAGGCGAAGCACTTTGTCGTTTAGGCGAAAACTTTTTGCTAGAAAAAAAATATGACGAATCAATTTATTGGTATAAACAAGCATTAAATTCATCTCCTAATATAAATTCGGGAGCATTTGTGCAAAAGGATATGTATGATTTTATTCCAGCCTTACAGTTGTGTTACCTTTATTATTTAAAAGGGGATTTAGAAAATTCATATAAATATCACTTAGTATCACAAAAATTTAAACCTAATCATGTTTCTGTTATTCATAACCAGAAATTTTTTGATAATCGTTTTGAAAAATCTTATAAATAATGTAAAATTTTTGCTATAAAGGAAATTATTATGGCGAAGTTTGTTTGTCAAGTTTGTGGTTATATATTCGATGGCGATTTGAATTCTTTAAAAGATGATTGGACTTGCCCAGTTTGTGGAGTAAGCAAAGAATTTTTTGAAGAAGCAGAAAAAACCGAAAGGGAAGAAACAGTTTATATTGATGTAGATGATGACAACCCATCAATAAGTAGAGACCCGTCTAAATGTGTAAAATGCGGAAATTGTAAATCAGTTTGCAGATTTAAGCAGGGCGTTTACGGGCATTACGACATTCAAAAGTGCAAATGCAAAACAGTTTGCATTGATTGTGGACAATGTAGTTTGGCTTGTCCGACAGGGGCAATAAGTTATAAAAAGGATTATCCAAAAATAGAAGAATTGATGAAAGATAAAAGCAAAATTTTTGTCTTTCAAACGGCACCGTCTGTTCGTGTGTCTTTGGCAGAAGAGTTTGGTGGTAAAAAGGGTGATATTTGCACAGGTAAAATGGTTTCGGTTTTACGAGAACTTGGTGCAAATTATGTTTTTGATACAAATTTTGGTGCTGATATGACAGTAATGGAGGAGGCACACGAGTTGGTTGAAAGATTAAATTCTGGCGAAAACTTACCTATGTTTACATCTTGTTGCCCGGGTTGGGTAAAATTTGCGGAAATATTTTTTCCAGATAAACTTAATTTGTTGTCAACATGTAAGAGCCCGATTGCTATGTTAGGAAGCGTAATAAAAACATATTGGGCAGATATGATGGGATTAGAGAAAAACAATATTGTAAGCGTGGCGATAACACCTTGCACAGCAAAAAAAGCAGAACTTTTAAGAGAAAATGACTATGATTTTGTTTTACCAGTTAGAGAATTAGCAGATTGGATAAAGGAAAGAGGTATTATTTTTAATAAACTTCAAAATAAAGATTTTGACAGAATTTTAGGATATGGTAGTGGCGCAGGAATGATATTTGGTACTTCAGGTGGAGTTATGGAGGCTACATTAAGAACTGCACACTATTTCATAACTGGCAAAAATTTAAAGAGATTGGAATTCAAAAGCGTAAGGAATCTTAATGGTTTTGTGGAAAGTGAAATTAAACTTGGAAACAAAAAACTGAAAATCGCGGTTGTTTCAGGATTAGTAAATGTGAGAAAAATTATATCAGAAATTGATAAGGGTAAACATTACGATTTTATCGAAGTTATGGCTTGCCTTGGCGGTTGTATGACAGGAGGAGGACAGCCTAAAAATATAAACATTACTAATGAAGAAGTGAGGAAGTTACGTAGTGCGTCTATTTACAAAATAGACCAAGAATCAAAAATAAGGTTTTGTCATGAAAATCCAGAAATAAAACAAATATATTCAAAATTTTTGAACGGTTTTGGGAATGCTTTATTACACACAGAATATAACGATAAAAGTGAAATTTTGGGATAAAAATAACAAAAAATATAATTTTTGCATATATATTTGACAAATTATTAAATTTGTAATACACTTTAATATAGGAGAAATAAAGATGAATAAATCAATGCGAGCATTTTTAATTTCGTTGGAATTTATTTCAATTTTGCTTTTTGCAATTCCTACAATAGGGGTTTTTTGTAGTTTGCTTGTCGGCATTATTCCCGTAGGCATTGCTCTTTTTTGTGTAAAAGATAAAATTGCGGGCTCTAAAACTTTACAGCCGTACATAGTATTGTGTGGTATAGCACTTATCCGATTGGTTTTTGATTTGCTTTTTTATATTATTATAATGTTGAGTGGCGATCCAAATGCTCAAATGGCTTATATAATTATTCAAATAATTTTATTGATTTTGTTGGTAATTTTTGAGGTAATTGTTTTAGCGTTTATTTGTTCAAAACAAGATGCGCCTGCTGTTGGTAAATGGGCAAATAAAATTGTGGAAATTGAACAGGAAAGAAAAGCAAAAAAAGAAACAAATAACGAACAAAAAGAAATTGAAGAAATTGTTGATAATGATAAGTAATAGTAATCAAAAAATAAAAAATCGGGTAACCGATTTTTTTTCATATATTTTTATTTACAGACATATATAGCTAAATATGGTAAAAGAAATTGTTTTTGAAAAAGAGATGTTAAAAAAGGTATGTTCACACTCATCAGTAAATGAAGCGTCTGTTTTGATTGCTCAAAATTTAGTGGACACTCTGTTTCATTGCTGGGAAATGGGCAGAAAAGCATGTTCTCTTTCGGCTAATCAAATAGGAGAATTTGAAGAAATTATTGTTATTAGTGATAAAATACATGGAAACCCGATGGTTATGTTTAATCCTCAAATTATAGATTGTAAGGAAAGCATGGATTTTTGGGAGAACAATATGTGCAGACCAAATATGCTTTATAAAAATGAACGAGCGTACAGCATACTGGTTTCATTTCAAGATGAAAAAGCACGCTGGCAAAAATGTTGGTTTAGTGGAAAAATGTCAGGAATAATCCAGCAGGAAATAGATAATTTACATGGGATATTGCCAGAAAAGCGTGCAACAGACTTTATAGAGTGTGTAGAAACAATCAAAAACGCATTTGAATTGAACAAGTAGCCAAAAACAATTTTGGCTTTTATTTTTTATATGATATTATATAAATATAAAAGGGACGTTAATTATGGCAAAGTTAGATGAAAATTATTTTAAAAATGATGGTATGCATGCAACAAACATAGAAGATACGCTTGTAAAAGACGAGCAAATTTTGTGGCGGGGCAAGCCTAAACGCTCTGCGTATATTTGGGGGCAGATTTTTAAAATGATGCCTGTTGCACTACTTTGGATTTTGATTGATGGAATTTTTATTGGTTGCATGATTGGTTTTAATGTGTTCAGTCAAACACCATGGTATATGGTTTTGTTTTTATGTGTTTTCTTTGTATTTCACTTAACGCCCGTATGGATATGGATAGGGAATATGGTCACCGCCTCGATTCAACAAAAAAATATGGAGTATGTTTTTACAAACACAAGAATTATTATTAAAAGCGGCGTAATAGGTATAGACTTGCAAAACATTTACTATGCGGATATTGAAAGCGTTAATTTAAAAGTTGGATTAAGCGACAAATGGTTTAAAGTAGGGGATATCTACATTCGAACAAAATCAAATTCTAAGGTTTTGTGGGATATATCAGATCCGTATAATATAACCACCAAATTGCAAAAAATAGTAAATGATATAAAAAGTGATGTGTATTTTCCAAACGAATTGCGAACAAAAGTTAATAAAGGCTTTGCAACCCGATACGAAGTAACTGAAAATGAAAAAAAAGAAAGCACAAAAAAAGAGGGTAAATAAAACCTCTTTTTTTCGTTAATTTGTTTAAATATAGATAGGGTAATTGTAAAATAATTTTGAACTTAATCGTAAATTGTACTTAAAATAAAACACTATTATTTTTAAGTATAATTCTAGTTTATGTTTGTTTTTTGTCTATTTTATCATATGCAATTTTTAATAATTCTATAAACTCTTTTGGAAGAAAATTCTTTGCTTTCTCTTTAAGTTTATCAGGTATGCCAAATAATGCTTCTGCCATAGAACCAACTATGCATGCATTGGTATCAGTATCACCACCATATGAAATTATTTTAATAATGCTTTCCTCAAACGAATTAGATGTGAATAATGAATAAAGGCACACACCAACGGTGTCTTTGCAAGTGTAATTAAAAGTTGTCAGTTTTGTTTCTATTATTTTTATATTAAGTTTCTTTATAATTTGACTTTTTGTTAAACCTTGTTTTGCCCAAAATATTATTCTAGCCACTAAAATTGCGCTGTCTATTGCTTCATTTGTATCGTGCGATGGTATTGTTGCTAATTTTGCATTTAAAATAACGTCTTCTTCATTATCAAATAAAAATCCTATGGGAGATATTCTCATCATAGCTCCGTTTCCTGCACTTTTGCCTTCGAAATTTCCATGTAACCACAAAGAAAAGTTAGGAGAGAAAACAGTTTTAAAATACGGTTTAACATCAGGCAACATACTTTCATATTTAAGCCCAAATTTTTTTAATGAAGCATTATAATCTTTATCTGTTAATACTGCTTTTAAAATTGCCATAGTCAGTATTGTGTCGTCGCTGATAAAACTGTTTTCTTCAATTATGTTATTAACCTTAATGTTGCGAACTTTTTTTAATTGCCCAAATTCATAAATTGAACCAGCCAAATCGCCAATTATAGCACCCAACATAATATCCCCCTCCCTAAAAAGTAGGATTACATGCCTGTTTTGAATTTAAAATATTTACCAGTTTAGGCATACTTTTTATTTTTGGCGGAGACGGTGGGATTCGAACCCACGTGCCCGGGTTAGCGGACAACTTGATTTCGAGTCAAGCCCAGTACGACCTCTTTGGTACATCTCCATTTTTAAACTGTTGAAATTATATCATGCAATAAAAATTTTTACAAGTGAATATAAATAAAACTTTATTTTCCATATAAATAACAATTTAAAGTTAGTTATTAAAGCCGAAACATAAGAAGAAGGCGAGATAGTAAGGGAAAAGAGCAAAAAGAAGCCCAAAATGGAGGTTTTCTTATGAATTTCTTATCTTTATTGGGAAATGCTTGGAATGATTTGGCTGACAAATTCCCGGGCGGCGAATTAGCATGGGTGAAAAATTTATTCAACGCATTGTATCCTATTCTTTACGCAATCATGGCTGTTGTTGGCGCCGCTGGATTAGTATATGCTATTGTTTTGGGTGTAAACTTAGCAAGAGCAGAAGACCAATCAAAGCGTGATGAAGCAAAAAAACGTTTAATCACAACGATAGTTGCAGTAGCAGTAGTTATAGGATTGGTAATTTTCTTTAACGAACTTTTACCATTGATTCTTGGTGCTTTCATAAAAGAAGAAGACTTTAAAACAACAGGGGATATTGCTTTAACTTTAATTTCTGTATTTAAATAAATTATTAAAAAACTAATAAAAAATTAAAGTTTTTTAATAATTTATTTAAATATCATATTTTAATGGATAATCTTCCTATATATATGTTGAAAATGTAAATTATTTAAATAGGAAGGCGCGCATAAAAAACGACCCCAAAGGGTCGCTTTTATTTTTTAATTATTAAATATGAATTAATGATTTTCCTGTATCTATGTTCAAGTCATCTGGTTTGAATGCGTTTAAAATCATTGGGAACAATTCGTTGAAGAAGATAACAAGCGCAACTGTAATTGCAATTGCAATCAATGTGGTTATTAAACGCTTTTTTGCTTCATCACGTTTTGATTGGTCTTCCGCTCTTGCTAAGTTTACACCTAAAACAATGGCATACACTGCACCAGCAGCACCAACAACAGCCATGATTGCGTAAAGGATAGGTCCTAAATAATCAAAAAGGCTTGCAACCCATTCGAAAGTAGTTCCATCAAAAGTTCCATGCCAGTCATAACCTAACTGTGAAATGAAATTAAACATAAGAAAACCTCCATTTTGGGCTTCTTTTTGCTCTTTTCCCTTACTATCTCGCCTTCTTCTTATGTTTTTGGGATAGATTTAGACGCCCTGTTTCATTTAATATTTGTAAAAAAAGATTTTATATTCAAATCTTATTTACAAACTCATCTTAGCACAAAAAAAAATTATCACCAAATGATTTTACATATTTTTTTAAAAAAATATAAAAAAATTTTTTCTTCTTTTTTTATCGGCTAAATAAATGAAAATTCGAAGTAAATAAAAAAGCGCGCAAGTGGTGCTTGAAAAGCACCGCCTTGTTTCAAACAAGGCGTTTGCCACTTTGGTGGCAAAACTTGCGCGCAAGGTTGAAGTTTTTAAAATTTATGTTAGAAAATTCGGCCAGAGCAAGTTCCAGAGCAGGTGTTAGCGCAACCGCCCCAATAACCATTATTGTTTGAAAGTGCAAGCAATAAAAGCAGTAGGAAATTGGTGTTTGTGTTTAAATTTATGTCATTGGAATTGGCAAAAATAGAAAGTAGAAGCACCAATAAAATATCTTGCTGATTCATAAAACCTCCTTTTCTACAAATAAGTCTGTTTTTCCGCAAAAAATGAATTTATTTTATAAAAATCTATTTTGCAATTTATCTTTGGCAGTGGTATTTTTGTTACGGAAATATATATGATCTTTATAAAAAAAATGATACAAAAAGGGGGAAGAGATGCCTGAGTTTTTAATGTTGTCCGAGCGTAGAAAAAACGAAATATTGGGATATTTGCCCAGCGATAGTGAAATAACCAAATTGGCAGACTATTTTCAAAATTTTTCAGATTTTACTAGATTAAAAATTATCACTTGTTTGTCTCTTTGTGATATGTGTGTAGGTGATATATCTAATTTGTTAAATATCAATCAAACAACTGTTTCACATCAGTTAAAAATTTTAAAGGACCAAGGACTTGTTAATTATAGAAGAGAAGGTAAAATTTTGTTATATTCGTTAACAGAAAAATCTATAAGTGATGTTATGATGTATGCAGTTGATTATTTGTAATTGACTTTTTAAGCAAAAAATGTTATTATCACTACCATGGAAAATTTAATCTTACCAGAGGGTTTTAAACTTTCAAAAGAAAAATATACGTTAAAAAATGATCAAGGTCTGGATTTTATTGATAACATTATCACCCCAACAGGAAATGTTATTTCTTTATTTGGCACACAACAGTTTATTGGATTCACAGCAATAGATTTAATGATTAAAGACTATGAAAAAGTTACAAACAATTTAAAGTTGAAAAAAAAGTTTAACATAAAAATGGGAGAAATCAGTTATCCCATTTATATAATAGAAAGTAGTGATGGAATTTTAATTGCACAGGCAGTTGTGCAAAATAAAAAGATTTTTTCTTTGATTACTTTTTTGAAAGAGGAGGGCGCAAACTTTAAAGAGTATGAACTAAAAAATCCAGTTTTACAAGAAATGATTTCTATAATGAGGAAAAATAAATGAAAAAATTATTATTACATAGTTGTTGCGGACCTTGTTCTACGCACGTAATAGAAGTTTTAAAAGATAAGTATGAATTGACAATTTTCTATTATAATCCTAACATTTTTCCTGTTGAAGAATATGAAAAACGTTTGCAAGAACAAAAAAGGTATGCTAAACTTGTTGGCATAAATGTTATTGATGGCGATTATGATGAGCAAAAATTCTTAAAATTGGCACAAGGGCATGAATTAGATAAAGAGGGAGAACAAAGATGTTCAATCTGTTTTGAAATGAGGCTTAGTGAAACGGCTAAAATGGCTAAAAAATTGGGCTTCGATATGTTTGTAACAACGCTCTCTGTGAGCCCATACAAAAACACAAATGTTATAAACGAAATTGGTAAACAAATAGCAAAAATTGAAGGAATAGAATTTTTAGAAGAAAACTTTAAGAAAAAAGATGGTTATATTGACAGCATAAGATTATCCAAAAAATACAATTTGTACAGACAAAATTACTGTGGTTGTAGGTTTTCAGTTAGAAAGGAGAAAAGTGAATTTTAAATTTAAAAGAAATAAAAGAACCGCTAAGCAAGAAGAGTATATAGATAAACAGGTTAAAAAATTTCCTAGAACTATATTCTATGTATTTCTCGTTTATTTTGTTTTATTCGCTATATATATTGGTTGGTACATTTATTTTAGAAACACATATGAACTTTCAGAAGTTGATGGAACAAGCATGCAAAATACACTTAATCCAAATATTTCATCTGAAAATGATGGAGATGATTTAGTTTATATAAATACTATAAAGCAACTTGAAAGATTTGATATTGTTGTTATAAACGACAAAAATGCAGATGGTAGTGATATTAAACTTATAAAGCGTGTAATAGGTATGCCTGGTGATTATGTCACCATTAAAAAGGCAGATGACGGATACTTTCATGTGTTTATGCTAAATTATGAAACAGGCGAAATATATTCTTTAAATGAAAGTTATGTTAAGAGTTATTCTGACTGGACTTATGGACCTGATTCTGTTTATGATTCCAGCGTGGCTGTTCTTGGCGAAGAATATGAATTGCGCTTTTACGAAACATTCATAGCAAACCCACAATACGCTCAGGAAAATGTGGTTCTTGTTGAAGGGGTATATTTTTTCAAAGTGCCCGACAATGAAATATTTTATCTAGGTGATAATCGTGGCCGTTCATCAGATTCTCGTGTTCGAGGAACTGCAAAATTGGAAAAAGTGGAAGGTGTTGCAGAAATAATTCTGCCTGGCGGTGCAGAAGAAGGTGTTAATCTTTTAGCAATAAAAGTTGAAGCGTTATTCTCATATTACTGGAACAGGTTGGAAAACTTTTTCAGCAGATAGTAACAAAATGCCCTAAAATAAGGGCGTTTTTTTGTTGTCCTGTGTTTATTTTGTTGCGAAAATGGCTAAAATCGTTTTGATTTCATGCTAAATTATGCTACTATTTTTATAGCATAAAATGCAAAATTCAAAAAAGGGAGAAAAAAATATGAACAAATCTGAATTTATTAAGGCATTTGCTGAAAAGGCAAACTTCACTCAAAAAGATGCGGGAATTGCTTTTGAGGCTATGGTGGCAACTATTGTTGACACATTGAAAAAAGGCGAAAAAATTGCTATCGCTGGTTTTGGAACTTATGAAGTTAAGAAAAAACCTGCAAGAGTAGGAATCAATCCTATGACTAAACAAAAGGTTCAAATCAAGGCTTCAAATGCGCCTGCTTTCAAATTTGGAAATAGTTTTAAAGATATTTTTAACTAAGAAAAAAAACCTCTTCTGTTTGAAGAGGTTTTTTTATTCAACGAAGTGGCTTGACGTTTCGCACAACAGTGCGAAATGCGCCGTAAGGCGCATGTCTCGGCGAAGCCGAGGCGTCAAGCCCCATGTAAATTATTCTTCAAAATTTATAATTACATATCCCTGTGGATAATTACATAGAGGGCAGGTTTTCCATGCTTCTTTTTTGTATTCTCTATGACCACAGTTTGAACATTCATATTGTTTAGGTGTTTGAGACTTATAAATAGTTTTTTTGTTAAACATATCATTTAACATTGCTAATTTTTGGTTGTGAACTTTTTCAACTTCCGCAACTTTATGAAAAGTTTGTGCAATATCGTTAAATCCTTCATCTTTTGCTATTTTTGCAAATGCGGGGTAAATGTTTTCGCTTTCATATTCTTCAATTTGAGAAGCTTCTTTCAGAGAAGATTTTAGTTCGGATTCTTTAAAAGGAAATCCTGCTTCAATATTTATGTTCCCATTTTTACTTTGTAAATTGTCAATTATATGTTGATAAAACATTTTTGCGTGAGCCATCTCATTTTTTGCTAACATTTTTAATATTGTAGAAACATAATTCATTTGATTTTGCTTGGCATCTTTCGCCATAAATTGATATCTTGCTCCGTCTTGGCATTCTGCGGCAAATGCTCTGGCTAAATTTTCTTTTGTTACGCTTTGTGAAAAATCTACCATAATTTCCTCCCAAATAATTATAGCCACTTTAAAACGCTTTCAAACATTTGCAAAATAAAATAAAATTGTGTAAAATGATTAAGTAGGAGTTGTTTATGCCAACCGAAATTTCAGGTGTGAAAGTACACTACGACATGATTAGAAATAATGAAAAGCAAATTCTTGAAAAATTAGATAGAGAATTGGCTTTTTATCGCATTTATTTTGACAGAAAAGTTAATGGTAAAGAAATAATATATGACACGCCAAATAATCTTTTGTCTGGTGTTGGCTTAGTTTTAAGTAAACAATTTGAGGAAGGTAGAGTATTTTTTAAAGTGCGCAAACTTTCATATTTGCCAACTGAATTAAGAAAACCTAGTCAAAAATTTTATTTGGCAGAATGTAATGGTAACGAATCTCCAAAAGATTATCCTTTACAAATAGCATCAGCAATTAACAACGCTTTTGCGAACATTTTTACTATTGACCTTGTAGAAGTAGTTAAACAAACAATCCCAAAATATGAAATAAAAATTAAAGGAAATTTATATGAACTAGCAAGTGGCTCAGGCATGAAAGGCACTTTGGTGTTTGAGAAAGTAACTTACAAAGATTTAATAAATGGGAAGAAAGTTAAGCGCAATGGCGCAACAGTAACTTTGCCAAACGATGCTAATTTCAAAAAAGAGTCAGATGAAGTGTTAAATGCTATTGAAACAAGATGTAAAGAACTTTTAATTTATAAGGAAAGTCGATTTGAAATTGCACAAAGGTTGTTGAAACCGAAAGATCCAAATCATAAATTTGACCGAAAAGCATTTAAAGAAAGTTTAAAAGACAAAGGAAAAGATGATATAGAAGAAAAAAAAGACGAATGAATTCGTCTTTTTATTTTTTCTTTTTAAACATCTTTAAGATATAGTTTTCAATATTTTCCTGATATTTTGTAACTAACCACATTAAAATTATGGCAACGATCAGTATGATAGCCCAAACTATAAGTCCCCAGCCATGATAAGGAATTAGTTCTCCGCTTCCCAAATAACTTGTAGTAAAAATACCGATAGGGCGGGTAATAAGATTTGTAATCACAAAAAATGCCCAACTCATGTCAGTTAAACCAGCAATCAAGCACAAAACATCATCGGGGAAAACAGGCAAAAGCATCATGATAAAAAAAGAATATTTCGCACGAGAAAGAAATTTAACCCACTTTTGACAGGTTTCTTCACCAACCATGAAACAGACAAGTTTGCGACCGAACTTTCTTCCTAGCAAAAATGCCAATGTGCTTCCCAGTAAAATTCCAGATAAACTTAGCAGTCCGCCTTGCAATGGTCCGTATATTATTGCCCCGCCGATAGTAAGTATGGTGGAAGGTATTGGAACAAAAGTAACTTGCAAGAATTGTAAGAATACAAAAGTAATTCGTCCCCAAAACCCTAAATCTAAAATTAAAGTTCTCAATTTTTCAACTGAGTTTAAACTTTCCCAAAGCCCAGTCCAAACTAAAACAAAATAAATTAGTAAAAGAAAAAGCGCGATTGCACCAAAAACAATCAAACTTCTTAATATTTTTTTCCAAAATCTAGCATGCGAGGTTTTTTGCATAATAATATTATAGACCCGCACGCTGTTTTTTATTTGTTAAATTAAATTTTCAATATAGTTTAAAATTTGTTCTTTTCCTTGTGAATTTTCACTGCTGTGGAAAACGATAATGTCTTCTCTAATTCCAAGCGTTGATGCAATTTGTTTTTTTGCCTGTTGTTGTTTGGCTTTTGATAATTTATCTGCTTTTGTGGCTATAACCATAAAATTTCTGCCAGTTTCTAATAAAAATTTACACATAACTTGGTCAAGTTGGGTGGGAACTATTTTGCTATCAACCAGCATAAAAACAGTTTTTAAACATTCACTGTTTAATAGATAATCTTCTATTAAATCTGCCCACATGTTTTGATTTTTTTTGCCTGCCTTGTGAAAGCCATATCCTGGCAAATCTACAAACCTAAACTCACCATTATTAATATTAAAATAATTTATCATTCTTGTGTGCCCAGGAGTGGAAGATGTTTTAGCCAAATTTTTTTTGCCTGTTAAATTATTTATAATACTGCTTTTACCGACATTGCTTCTGCCAACAAAGGCGAATTCAGGCTTCTCATCATCGATGAGATTTTTTTTGTCAACAACACTTGTTAAGTATACTGCTTGTTTAATTAACATATATTTATTGTAGCAGTTTTTTTAATATTTCGCAAGCACCTTAATAAATAAAAAATTCGACAAAATATACATATAAAACTATTTTGAAAAAAGTTATGTATGCGTTAAACTGAAATAGTTTTCTTGGGAGATAAGATGAACAGAGTTTGTAAAACAAATTTAGATATGGTTTGTTTAAACAGTATTGCAAACGACTTGGCTCTGATAGGCTTTTGTAAAAATTCAAAAGCTTATACCTATATGTGTCATGCAATCTTTTTCGCAGTTCAAGACAGCAAAAATTTATCTTCCATAAGTTCAAAAGTATTTACTAAGGTTGCAGAGTTTTACAATACAAAACCAGCAAACATAGAAAAGGCTTGTAGACATAGTTTAGATGCGGTTTATTTTGATGGAAATATTTGCAAAGTTAACGATGTGCTTGGAATAAAATATTTAAAACCTTATGAAAAACCACATCTCACAACATTTATTTCGCTATTGGCAGAAAAACATTTTATACAATTAAACAAGTTAATTTTGCGTCGAGAAAAGCAAAGGAAATGTTTTAAACGAACTTTAAAAGTAAATGTAATTTTAAATCCATCGAAAATATTTTTAATAAAAAAAGCCTCTCACGAACTTTCGTTATGAGGGGCTTTAATAATTTATTTAATTCCAGCCATACTATTTTTTAGAAGTAAATTATGAGATGGATATTGGCTGTGGTTGCTTTCTTTTTCGGAATGCTTGGAATTCATAGATTTGCTGTCGGCAAGATTGGCACGGGATTACTTTATCTTTTTACAGGTGGGTTATTAGGTATAGGTGCACTAGTTGATTTTGTTATGCTTTTGTGTGGAACTTTTACTGATGCAAACGGAAACCGAATTAAGTAACATGGCTGAAAGTTTCGCTAATTTGCAAGTTGTTTTTTTATTTTAACAAATTTTGGTGCTCCCGTCAGGACTCGAACCCGAACAAATATAAAAACGAGTTTGGTAATTATTTTTTATGATAACAAAGATTTTTTTTCTTGACTTTACAAATAAAATAATTTATACTTAAATTAAATAATAGGAGAGGCTAATGAAAAAATTTCTTTTTATATTTTTGATTTTAATATTAGTTTTCGGCGCAGGTGTTGGGGGGTATTTTATAGGGAACTCTCAAAAAACAAACGAAACTGCGACTATAACCAATAAAGATGTGGTTGAAATTTTAGATAAATTTTGTTATAGTGCTGGCTGGACAAATACAACAAACACTAATTCTGTAAAAGCATCAAGTAATGAAGAAATTTATGATAAAGATTACATGGATTATAATGGCCAAGAAGATTTTATAAAATCTTGGATTTATTTAAGCAAATACACATTATTACATCCAGATGTTATGGCAGGTCAATATTACATTTCGAATGCAACTTATAGATATAATGATTATCAATATACAGGTACGATGGGTCTTTATTATGAATTTGGTAATAATTGTGCTTACATAAACATTCATGATTTTAATAGTCAAACAACGGTTACTATAATTGTGGATATAGCACCAGTTGAAAAAGATACTTATCAAATCAATATAATATTAGATAAAAGTATAGTCGGATTTGAACAAAAAGAAGGTGTTACTTTACAACAATTGAATATGGATCAATATATTAACGAAATTTATAGTTTTTCAATGTTTACAATGGAAACCGATGAAAAAAATCTTTCAAATATTGCTATAGAAGATGTTTCAGAAATGAGATTATACGGCTGTGATTTAAGGACTAATAAACAAATTGATATTTATAAAACATCAATTATTAATGAACAAACATATACGTTTGATGCTTTGCTAGGCAAGTTGAAAGAACAAACATCAAGAACTCAAGGTGTCGCTTTTGGATCTAGAGAATACAAAGAGATTGATGTGTTGGAAGAGGTTTACCGCAATTTAGGATATGAAATTATATAATGTTAATACACTTTTACAACAAAATAAATATAAACCTTTAATTTAAATTAGAGGTTTTTTATTTAAAGTAAAAATATTTGTTATGTAAAAATTGCTATCAATGATAAAAAGTCACAATGTTTTTTAAATTTTGGTGCTCCCGTCAGGACTCGAACCCGAACAAATGGTTCCGAAGACCATTGTGCTATCCATTACACCACGAGAGCATATTTTAAATTTATATGTAAAAATTATATGCTTTTTTAATGTTTTTTTCAAGTGAATTTATAATAAACTTTATAGTATTAAATTGTTCACTATCGATTTTCCTTTATTTTTGATAAAAATTTCATTTTTCTTTTATAATATTTTTAATTTTTGAACAATTATGATATACTATCTTTGTGTAGAGGGGAAAATGAAAAAAACTATAAAAATTGTAATTATTTGGACAATAATCTGTTTGGTAATAGGATATGGTGTAGGTGTGGGCATTGCATACTCACAGACAACGGCATGGGATATAAGTTTGCTTGTAGATAGATATGCATGGATAGGGCTTGGCGTTGGTGCTATTGCAGGATTTTGCCTTGGTATTTATTTTAGACCTAAAAAATCCATTCCAGATGCTGCTAAAACAGGTAAAACTGCTTCTGGGCAAGAGTTTGCGTTACATTACGATTCAGGTTTTATGTCCCATGAACAAATTCTTGCTGATAAGTTTTTAATTAACCAAACTTGGAATAGTTTGCCTGCTCTTAAAAACACAGGAATGATTTTAAGAAATGAAAAGGTTGGCTCTAAATATGAGGTAACCATGAAAGATGAAATGCACGCTTTGGTTATAGGTACAACGGGAACAGGTAAAACTACTATGCTCATTGATCCGGCAGTTAGAATTTTTGCTCATACTGCCGAAAAGCCATCGTTAGTGCTGGCAGACCCAAAAGGTGAATTGTATGCTAAGCATGCAAGAGCACTTATTGAAGAAGGTTATGATGTTCAAATCTACGACCTTGATGATCCATACTCATCTTCAAGATGGAATCCGATGGAAAGGGCCTTTTTGATTTATAATAAAGCGTTAAATTTGGCAAAAGAGGCAAAAAAATATTCGGGTTGCACACCAGCCCAAGCAGGCAAAGAATCTTTATATGGCGTTGAATATGGCGACAGTTGGTTTGAGTTCAATGGCGTTGCCTATCCTAACGAAGAGGAACTTAATAGAGAAATAACCGCAGCAAAACAAAGAATGGTTAATGAGGCTATGTTTGATTTAAGAGGTATAGCCGCGGCTGTATGCCCAGTTTCACAAAACAGTAACGATACAATTTGGGAACAGGGAGCACAAGATTTTCTTTATGGGGTTATGGTTGCCATGCTGGAAGATTCTGTTGATCCAAGACTTGGCGAAAATAAACTGAGAAAAGATCAATTTAATTTTTATAACCTTTATAAAATTGCGAATAAGCGTGATAATGACCCAGATAATCCTTTTAATTCTATAAGAAGATTTTGTGCAGGAAGAAGTAAAACTTCAACAGTTACAGGTTTAACTTCGCCTGTTATTGATAGTGCTGTTTCAACCACAAAATCATATCTCAGTGTGTTGGCTGGCAAAATTTCAAAACTTATGGAAGATATGGGAATTTGTTATGCTACAAGCGGGACTGATATAGATTTCAATAAATTTGTTGAAAAACCTACTGCTTTCTTTATTAAAATTCCTGACCATAAAAAAGAAAGACATCCGCTTGCGACGATTTGCATTTCACAGTTATATAGAACTCTTGTTGATGTGGCAAATAAATATCCTAGGCAAAAACTTCCACGACATGTTTATTTTCTGCTAGATGAGTTTGGTAATTTGCCTGTTATTCAGGACTTTGCAACAATGGTTACGGTTTCTCGTTCAAGAAATATATTTTTTGAAATTGTTGTTCAATCTTTTACTCAGTTGGATACAAAATATGGGAAAGATACAGCAGAAACAATTAAGGGCAACTTTAACATTCAAATTTTCTTAGGTTCGGAAGATACAGCAACAAGAGAAGCTTTTTCAAAGAGTTGTGGCAATGTTCAGTTAATTAGCAAGGAAGAACAAGTTACAAAGAATGAAGGTAAGGATTCTTCATCAAAATCAACTTCCACTCAAACTCAGAAAAATGTTGTGCCTTTAATTGATCCATATGAATTAAGTCGTTTGCCTTTTGGTGAGGCTATAATTAAAGTATTTAGGTATAATCCTATAAGATGTAAGTTGGCGCAGTTCCATACTACATCACAAATGACACAATATCCACCACTTGTGCTTCCTAAGACAAGTAAATATTTAGATGAAACGCAAGTGTTTTACGATATTGATAAAAGAAATCAGGTGATCTTGGGCAGACCGAGTTTCTTTTAAAGAAAATAATTAAAAATGGCATTTAGCCATTTTTTTAACATTTTTTTAAGTAAAATCATATGAATTGCCGAGGTGCAAAATGGAATATGATGATTTTGTTTGTCCCACTCCTGATGAATATGAAGTTTTAGCAAAGGCGTATTCTAACTCTTTAAAAGAAAAAGGATTTGTGTTTGTTAGATTGGATAGTGAAGGCACAAATGTTCTCATCGATGAAGTTTTTGATTTAATGTTTAAACTTAGGGCCACTTATAGAGTTTTAGGTAATTTTATGGGTAGTGATAAATTTTACTCTTTAAATGAAGAACAAATTGATTTTATGAGAACTTTATTTTCTTACAAACAAAACAGAGGGTTTAAGATGAATTGGAATAAAACCAAATGTTTTTTAAACGGAGTTAGTTTGGAAAACAGACTTTTAATTAAACTCTTTTTATTGGCTCAAAAATCTGATGAGTATGAAAAATTGATAGGGTTATGCTTTCAACGACTGCGTTTAGCGGCTGATCTTTATGAAATTGGCGATGTGATGAGTGTAACGCTTAATAATTATTAAAAAAGTTTCCCGCAGGAAACTTTTATGAAAGCAGAAAACTTAAAACTTTTGGTAGGGCTTTTTCTAAAGCCCTTTTATATTCTCGTAATTTTTCAGGAGTATATTTACTTGTTTGACCTTGCATTTCTACAAGTTTTTTAGCAGTAATTTGCATTTCGTCAACTATTCCTTCACACAGCAAATTTCCTAGCACATAGACGTAATTTGTTTCGTCTATTCCGTTTTTTGAAAGGATTAACGGTAGTTTGTCGCTGTTGATGATTTCACTGAAAGCATAGTTTAAAAAAAATTGGAGTTTTTGAATTGCGTATTCATTTCCATTTGCAGCAGATAGTATTTCCCATTGCATATAAAGGTCATAATTTTCAGGGATATAATTTTTTACCCCCTCTTTATAATAATAACCCATTAAATCCTGCGCAATAGCATTGCCATCCATTGCTAACGTGCCTACATCAGTGAACATATCTAAAAAAGATTTTGAATATTTTCTTGGATTTTCCAAACAGTCATTAAGAACTTCTCTAAGATTTGTAAAGCCTTCAAAAGCATCTTTTTTTGTAATAAAATCTTCTTTTTCCAATTTACTTATCTCCTTATACAAGAGATTATATCACACATTTTAAGATTTTGAAACTTTTTTGGCAGGTTTATTTTGTTTGGCATTTTTTTCTATATTTTTAATTTTAACGCTTTCATAAATTCCGGCAAGATAAATTTCAAAGAAAGGTAGAGCAACTATTAAAAGCATCAGTATAGTAGGTAATGTTATTAAAATTACAGTTAGGTAGGTTGGCACAACCATGAACAACCCAAATAAGTAATACAATCCAACTCCTATTGATGCACCCAAACAAACTATTGCTATACTTGCTAAAGATAGTAGAAATATTTGCATTTTTTTACCATTTGTAAGGGTTTTAGATGTTTTTAATATTTCTCTTATTTTTAGATTTGGGTTTTCAAATAAAATAAATGCTGAAAAACTATAATTAAGCCCATAGATTATACCTGGAACTATTAAAAGCAACCCCCAAAGTACTATTCCTGCCATAACTATAATTTTTAGACACAGTATTTTTAAAATTAAATTAAAAGGTAGGAACAAGTTTTCATAATCGGTATTTTGTCCCTGATATGTTTGAAGTGCAAAACCATAAATCCCCGTTTGCATATAACTGTAAATTATAAGAGCTAAGGCAAAACTTAACACAGGAATAAAAAAACCAAGCATAACTATGGTTAAGCCAATCACATTGGCTAGCACAATATCAAACCATTTACCTTTGCTTTTTGATTTTATTGACAGGGTATCCATTTTTTCAATTTGTTTCGTAATTTGCATAATTTTCTCCTAATTTTAAAATGTATAAATCCGTTAAATTTATACACGGAGAAAATAAAAAAAACTCTGCTTTTGCAGAGTTTAAATTCTTTTTTCCATAATGAATTCGCTTTCGAAATCCTTTAATTTTCGTTTAAAAGGAATTAACAGTCGATTATCAATCTTAGGAGCAATAAATTTTATAACGAGATCTTCTTCGTTTTCGTTTATTATTTCTAAATGGTTTTCGTTAGCATTTTTTATATCTTGCAAAGTATGTGGAGAATATGATGTTATATACAAATAAATATTAAAACCGTTTTTTTCAAAAAAGCCCGATGAAGATTCAGATGAATTAACTTTTAGACGATTTATTTTATAAGACTTTGCTTTTTTAGTGATTAGATTTAAAAGTTTTGAAGCAATTCCTGAATTGCGTAATTTATAATCAACGGCTATTACAGGTAAAAACATTTCATTTGGAATTGCTTTATCAAACAAGCCTATAACACAGCCTACAACCTTATCATCTATTGATGCATAATACTGTATTTTATATTTGTTATCAAGATTATCAACCATAGTTTGATAAATTTCATGCATAGGTAAAAATACGCTTGCTTCGGTTTCTGTCATATGCAAAAATGAGCCTTTGAAAAAATCAAAAGTTTCGCGTATTTCCAAAATATTGCGAATTGGCTTAATTTTTAATCCTTTCATAAAAATAGTATAACAAATTACCTTTTTTTTACAAAACAAAATTCACGATATTTTGCCAAACTACATAATATGCACTATGGAGGAAAATTATGTGTGGTATTGTAGGTGTTATTTCTGACGAAGATTGTCAAAAATACATATTTGATGGATTAAAACTTGTTCAATATAGAGGTTATGATTCTGTAGGAATCTGTCAAAAAAATAATGACACATTAAAAGTTGATAAAGTTAAAGGGCTTATTGATAAGTTGGTTTGCAAAACTTCAAATTTAGAGGGGTGTAAAGTTGCGATAGGCCATACAAGGTGGGCGACGCATGGTAGCGTTTGCGAAGAAAATGCGCATCCAATAGAAGGAAAAGATAAAGAATGGGTTATTGTTCACAATGGTATAGTTGAAAATTATCAGCAGTTAATGTGCAATTTACAAAGGGAAGGTGAAGTTTTTAAAACGCAAACTGACAGTGAAAGTATTGCACTTTTATTGTCATTAAATAATTTTGATGATCCAATTAAAAATTTAATTTGGACGATAAAACAACTTAAAGGAAGTTACGCAATCTGTGCAGTAAAAAAAGAAAGCAATAATTATATTTATGCGGCAAAAAATAAAAGTCCATTATATGCTTTTTGCAATGATAAAATTACGATGTTGGCTAGCGATCCTATTTGTTTTCCTGATGGGGATTATTATAAGTTTGAAGATGGTGAAGTTTGTGTGGCAAAAAAAGGGGAAATAGTGTTTTACAATTTAAACGGAGTTGTAATAGAAAAACAAAAACAAAAATTTCAACCAATTCGCGAAAAAGCTGATAAAGGCGATTATGAACATTATATGTTAAAGGAAATATACGAAACGCCCGAAGCTTTAAAAAATTTAACAAAAAATTTTTTAAATATAGATATTAAAAATATAAAAAAACTAAAATTCAGCAATGTTAAACTTATTGGATGTGGCACCGCTTATCATTCTTGTTTAATGGGTGCGATTTATTTTAGAAAATTTTTAAAAATAGATGCCGAGGCCATATATGCCAGCGAATTTCGATATGGGGATTACGTAATAGGTTCAAAAACATTATGCATTTTTGTAAGCCAAAGTGGTGAAACCGCCGATACCATTGCTGCTTTATTAAAAGCAAAAACTAAAAAAGCAAAAATTTTATCTTTTACAAATGTGCCATATAGCACAATATCAAGTTTAAGCAATATTGTAATTCCAATAAGTGCCGGCCCTGAAATTGCTGTGGCATCGACAAAAGCGTACAGTTGCCAGGTGGCAGGACTTTATCTGTTGGTTATGGCATTAAAAGGTGAAAAACATTATTATAAGGCTTTGAAACAAGTGTGTGAACTTGCTAATGAAACAGAGAAATTTTTTATTAACATGGCGGATTTCGCCCAAGACATTGCTCAAAAACAAAAAGTATTCTTTATTGGTAAAGATAGCGATTATGTTACGGCTTTAGAAGGTGCATTAAAATTAAAAGAAATTTCTTACATCAATTGTTCTGCATTGCCAGCGGGTGAATTAAAGCATGGAACGATATCTCTTATTGAAAGTAAAACGCCTATTATTGTTATAATCACTAATAAAAACCTTTACGAAAAAGTAATGAATAGTGCGTTGGAAGCAAAGAGTAGGGGTGGAAAATTATATTTGATCTCCTATAAACCACCAGAAATTTGCGAACTTGAAAATTTTGAGTTTTGTCTATCTCTTCCAAAGGTTGCCCAGCCACTTTTATGTGTTGTGTCAATTTTGCCTTTACAACTTCTTAGTTATAATGTAAGTGTTTTAAAGGGGCTTGATCCTGACAAACCTAGAAATCTCGCCAAAAGTGTTACAGTAGAATAATTTATAATCAAAAAATACGATAAAATCATATAAAAGGTCATGAGAAAATTTTTTAAAAGTTCTGATGACTTTTTTTCTATCATAAGTTTGCAGATTGGCAAACCCAAAAGTATTAAACTTGTGGCAACAGGCTGGACAAATTTTGTTTATATTGTAAAATCTAAACAAGGCAAATTTGTTTTTAGATTTCCAAGAAACAATTTTTTTTCTCAAGCGTTGATAAAAGAATGCCAATTTTTAAATAGTTTAAATAATGAGAAGTTAAATTTGCCTGTGCCTAAACTCAATTTGTGTTACTATAAAAACATGCCCTTCTCATTTCATAAGTATATAAAGGGTAAAACATTAGACAAATGCAGGCTTTTTAAATGGCAGAAAAGAGCATTGGCAAAAGATATTGTAAATTTTTTATTTGTACTTTCAAAATTTAATCCTAAAATGAAACTTCCCAAAACTTCAACATTTTTATCTAGATTAGCAAAAGTAAGTGACAGTAAAACGTACGATTTGTCAAAACACCAACCACTGATAATGGCTGAAAAAGAAGGATTAGTGTTAACACATGGTGATTTAAATCCAGGCAATATTCTTTTAAGAAAAGGGAAACTAGTTGCAATAATGGATTTTGCATTTGTGAGTTATTCATCGCCTGTTGATGACATTGCTCGACTTATAGGAAGATTAAAGGGTGGTTTTGATGAATTTTTAATACTCGAGTTTGAGCAACAGTTTTGTCAGAAAGTTAAAAAAACAGAGTTAAGAAATATTATTTCAGTTTGGAATTATGTAGAGTACAAATATATTGGTTATATTAAAAAATTTCATCGCGATATAATTCTTCCAAAAAGAATCTCTTAAATTCTAAAAGTTGATTTTCAGATAAATAAGTTTTTTGAATTTTTCGTTTTATTTTTATAAAAATTTTATATGCATTTTTGCATGAACCGAAATAGACAGGCGCCCCAGCAAAAGCCGACCAAATTATACAATTAAAATTATATTTTTTTGTTAGATATTTAAAGGTTTTTATTATCATTTTATTAAAATAATTTGCTGATCTATTTGAGGTTAATCGATTATTTTTTTTCTGTCTTTTTATGATAAAATAATTACTTAATTTTTTATTTATTGCAATAATTTGAAAAAAAAGTTTATAATTTTTATTTAAAATTTCAAAAAAAATATAATTTTCAAAATTTTTGTTTAAAAGCGCTATTTCTAATATAATATCTAACCCATCTTCAAATGCGAATTTTAACACCCAAATTAGCACTTTCAAAGCGAAACCATTGGTTAGTTCTCTAAAATTTTTCTTGTTTTTGATATTTTTGTATTCGGGGAAATATTTTGCAAAATTTCTTACAGCAATATGAATAGGTTTAATGTTGTGTTTGTTGCAAAAAAATTTTGTTGCTTTAAGTAATTGTGAGGTTTTGCCTGAACCGCTTTGTCCAGTAAGCCGAAATATTTTTTTACCAGCAGTACAGTTCTTTTTTAATTTACTATATGCTTTTTTTGCTTGTTCAAATATTATTTCATTGCATGTATGATCACGCCAGATACTTGTGCACGCAAAATTATATGCTTTTAAAAAATGCTCCATCTTGGATATGTATTCAAGATGAAGTGTTTTTGTTAATAATTGCTAAACTGTGAATTATAAAGGTTATAATAAAAACCTTTAAGTTTCATCAATTCTTTATGTGAGCCTTGCTCAATTATATTGCCTTTATTCATTACCAATATCACATCAGAAGAGGTTATGGTTGAAAGACGGTGAGCAACAACAAAACTTGTTTTTCCCACCATCATTTTGTTAAAAGCTGTTTGTATTGCTATTTCAGTTCTTGTGTCTATATTGCTTGTTGCTTCATCAAGTATTAGCATAGGTGGACGAATAAGCATAAGTCGTGCTATACAAAGTAATTGTTTTTGTCCCTGTGAAAGATTGTCGCCATTTTCATTCACAATTGTATTATAACCCTGTGGCATGGTTTGAATAAAGAAATCCGCACCCGCATTTTTTGCTGCACGTCTTATTTCTGCGTCGGTGGCATTCGGTTTGCCGTATGCTATGTTGTCCCTTATGCTTGCGTTAAATAACCAAGTTTCTTGTAAAACCATTCCAAATTGATTTCGTAAACTTTTTCTTTTAACTTTTTTTATATCGTGTCCACAAACTTCAATTGTGCCACTATTCACATCATAAAAACGCATAAGCAAGTTAATTAGTGTACTTTTTCCACAGCCAGTAGGACCAACTATTGCCACTTTTTGACCTTTTGTAACATTTAAATTTAAATTGGTGATAAGTTTTTTGTCTGGTACATATGAGAATTCAACATTTACAAACTTCACAGTTCCAGTATTTCTTTTGATTACTGGAAGATTTTCATCGCTTATTTCATCTGGAATGTCGAGCACGGCAAATAACCTGCCCGCAGACGCAAAAGCGGCTTGAACATCAGAAAACACCTCAGTAATTGAATTGAATGGTCGTGTGTATCGGCTTGCGTATGATAACAAAGTACTGATACTGCCAACAGTTAGAACACCATCTATTGCATAAAAGCAACCCATAATCGCAACAATTGCATATAAAATTCCGTTTAAAAATCTTGAAGTCGGGGCGGTAAGTGTTGAATAAAAAGTTGATTTTTCAGAACTATCTTTAAGTTTTTTATTTATTGAATCAAATTGAGTTATAGAACGATTTTCATATTCAAACGCTTTAACAATTTTTTGATTGCCTACAAGTTCTACAAGTGTGCCAGAAAGATCTCCAAGTTCTTTTACCTGTCTTTTAAACAATTTGTTTGTTTTATGAGCAATATAAAAAGCGGCTATTAAAGATATTGGCGTTATGCAAACTATAATTGCTGCAATAGGAACATTGATTAAAAACATGAAAACTATTGTCATTGCTATGGTTGAAAAGCAGTCAAAAAATGTTGTCAAGCCGGTTATAAAACCATCGGTTATATTTTCTATATCATTCACCATTCTGCTTTGCAAATCACCATGACTTGAATTATCTATAATTTTTAAAGGAACTTTGTTGAATTTTTTAAATAAGTCATTATGCATTTGTTCTTCCATTTTATAAGAAAGATCGTTGGCAGTTTTATTTGTCAGCCATTTTAGTAATGTAAAAGCAATTATGCAAATAATTAACGCTACAATATATTTTAAAAGGTTTTCAAAATTTACTTCTCCAACGCCTATAATATTATCTATACCTTTACCAATTATAATTGGAATTGCTATTTCAAAAATAGTATTAGCAAAACCAAAAAAGATGGAAAGAACAAATAGATACCAATGCTTTTTTGCATATTTAAAAACTCTTGCAATAGTGGCTTTCTTTTTAGGTCGTTTTGTGTTTGCAATTCTTTCAATCTTTTTCCCGCCACTATCTAAAATAATTCCTGATTCTGCAATTCTGGTTGGTTTGTCTTCATTGTCATTAAAAACTTTTGCAGATTCTTGCCAAAGAGATGCAGGCAAGGCGGTGGGGGCGGTAATATTTTTTGCTGGTTGAACTTTTTCGGGGTTGTTAAAAGATGGTTTAGGAAGCGATGCGATTGCTTTTTGCAGTTTCCTAAACTGTTTTTCATCTTTATTATTTTTGTTCACTTTTTTTTCTTCCAAATTTTTCTTCCTTTACTTAGTTTGTGAATCGTAAATCTCTTTATACACTGGGCAGTTTTCAAGCAACTCTTTGTGTTTGCCGATGCCCACAACATTACCATTTTCAAGCACCACAATTTTATCTGCATTTCTTACAGTGCCAGCCCGCTGTGAAACCAAAATTATTGTAGATTTAACATTTTCCTTAATTGCTTTTCTAAGCGCCGCATCTGTTGCAAAGTCAAGTGCACTTGCGCTGTCGTCTAAAATCAAAATTTCAGGTTCACCCACCAGTGCTCGTGCAATGGTCAAGCGTTGTCTTTGCCCGCCCGAAAAGTTTTTCCCACCTGATTGAACTTTAAAATCAAATTTTCCTTCAAGTTCATTTACAAAATCTTCGCTTTGCGAAATTTTTACTGCTTTTGCCATTTCTTCAAGAGAAGCATCTTGTTTGCGCCAGCGTAAATTATCTTTTAACGAGCCTTTAAACAAAACAGCCTTTTGTGGAACTAATCCTATTTTTGAGCGAAGTTGATGGAAACTATAATTTTTAACATTCACTCCATCAACAAACACTGCACCTTGCGAGGCGTCATAAAATCGGGGAATAAGATTTATTAAACTGCTTTTACCACTTCCTGTCCCGCCTATTATTCCAATTGTTTCGCCTGGCATAATTTTTAAATTTAAATTTTTTATTGCATATTTTGCATCACTATTGTAAGCGAAACTCACATTTTGAAATTCTATTTTTGGTGTGTCTAAGTCATAAGAAATTTCTATCGGCGTTGAGTTAGTTTCAATAATGCTTGGCTTTGTTTCAAAAACTTCGTTAATGCGTTTTGCGCAGGTTTGTGCCTTAATCAACGAGATTATTAAGTTTGCAACCGTTATCAAAGCAGTGGAAATTTGTGTCATATAATTTACAAAAGCAACAATTTCCCCTTGGGTGAGCGAGCCTGAGTTTACTTGCAACCCTCCAAACCACATAATTGCTATTATAGAAAAATTTATAACAGCGGTGGTTATAGGACTTAGCAATGATGAAATATTTGTAACTTTTATACCTGCTTTTCTTAAATTTTTTGAAGCGACAGTAAAACGTCTTTCTTCATCTGATTGTTTATTAAAGGCTCTAACGACTCTCACTCCTTGTAAATTTTCACGAGTGATTTCTGAAACTTTATCTAGACTTTTTTGAGCCTTATTATATAAAGGGTCGGTTATTTTAAGAGTAAAGAAAACAATGGCAACAATTACTGGAGTTATGGCTATAAAAATTACAGATAGTTTAAGATCTATAATCATAGCACTTACTATTGCACCAATAAGGACAAGGGGAGATCTTAGAATAAGCCTTAAAAATTTTCCTATGGCTTGTTCGACACGAGAAACATCGTGTGTCATTCTGTTATTTAAGGTTGCGGTTCCAAACTTATCAAGTTCCTGATGAGAAAATGTATTTATGTGTTCATACATGTTTTTTCTTATTTCATAAGAAATTCCTGTTGCAGCGCGTGCAGAATATTTTTGAGAAATTATAGCAAACACTATACCAACTATATAAAGCGCAATAACAATGCAACCATAAATAATAATAAAGTTTGCATCGTGGTTAGCGACACCGACATCAATCATTTGTGCTACAAGTAAAGGGATAACAATTTCAGAAACAGTTTCAAAAATTTTAAAAAGAGGTGAAATAATCATTTCCTTTTTGTAGTTTTTAAAAAATCTAAAAAGTTTTTTCATTTATAAAAGAATTATATCAAAAATAATATTTTTATAAAACAAAATTATATAAATCTTTTTTAATTTTGAGACAAATAAAAAACTCGCATTCGATTGCGAGTTTGGTGCGGCTAAGAGGACTTGAACCTCCACGGTTTCCCACTGGAACCTAAATCCAGCGCGTCTGCCAATTCCGCCATAGCCGCATAGATAAGTGCGTAAGTATTATAGCATAATAAAAAATAATTTACAACTTTTGGCTGTAAATTATTTTTGTTTTACTTAATGTAATTTGTTTTAATTTTTTGTGGGAGAGTGGGTGGGGTTATTCCAATATTTTTACCAGCCTGAATTGATTTAAGTAGCCATGCCATATTTTTCCCTAAAACTTGCATGGTTTGCACACCTTCTTCATCTTTCATCACTTCTTCTGGGGAATTGCCATGTATCATATTCCAATAATTTGAAGATACAAGTGGCATTGAATAAAATTGTGGGTATTTGTTAAGCACATCAACACACGATGTTGCACCGCCTCTTCTACAAGAAACAATGCAGGCAGCAGGTTTTTGGATGAAGTCAGAGCAGGAAGCAAAAAGCCTATCTAAAAAACTTATAAATGTTCCATTCGGGGAGGCATAATAAACTGGTGAGCCAAATACAAAACCATCGTAGTTTTTAATTTTTTTGGAAATAGAAGCAACAAAACTGCTTGAAACATCGCTGTCAGTTCCGACACCACATATGTTTTCTTTACCAACGCAAATGATATCGCTTTCTATATCATCTTTTTTTAATTCATCCGCAATAATTTTTAATGCTGTGAATGTGCAACCATGTTCTCTGGGACTGCCGTTAAACAATAAAACTTTCATGCTTTCTCCTTAAAATAAAATTTATTTGCCGAAATGTAATAAGTTGTCTTGATCACATATTAACATGTTTTTTTTTACAGTTTGATTTTCAAATATTAAAGTAGTTGTGGCTATTCCTTGTAAAAAGTCTTGATCGTGACTTACTATCAACAAGGTTCCAGCGAAATTTTCTAAAACCTTTTTCAAATAATTTTTATTGGATATATCTAAGTGGTTTGTTGGTTCATCCAATATTAACATGTTCGCATCGCTAAGTATAAGTTCGCTTAATTTTATTCTCATTTGTTCGCCTAAACTTAGATTTTTGATTTTTGTATTAAATCGTGTTTTATCAATGTTCATGTTAACTAAATTTGTGATAAAAAATGTTCGATATTCTTTATCTTGTTCGGTAGCAAGTTCAAATATTGTTTTTTCTTGGGGAAGATCGTAAATATCTTGACTCATTAAACCTATTTTTAAACTTGGTGTTTTTCTTATAACGCCCGCAGTAGGTTGTTCTTTTCCTAAAATCATATTTATAAGCGTTGTTTTACCACAGCCGTTTCTACCAATTAACGCAACTTTTTCACCACTTTCAATTGTAAAATTTACATCTTGAAACAACACATTCTCTCCAAAAGATTTGGAAACATCTTGAACCGAAATTGCTATTTTGGATTTTATATCATCTTTTTTTAAACGATATCTAATAATAGGTTCCTTTTCAGGTGCATCAAGGCGTTCTTCTAGTTCTTTTTCAAGAGCGCTAATTTTATTTTTTGCGGCGCTACTAATTTTTCTGGCGCCGGCCTCTGCATTTCCTCTTAAAGAGGCTAATCTGCTGTCTGATGGGCTCCCACCTTGTCTATTTACGTTTTTATCGGCTTTGTCAGCCCAACGTCTTAGTTTATCTATTTCATTTTCTATTTTATTTATCTTCTTATTTTGTGCGTCATATTCTCGTTGCTGAGATACTATTAAATTACTGATTTGATCTTCATAATCTTTATAATTTCCGTAGAATTCTTGTGTAACACCATCTTTTATTCGTAATATTTTGAATATTGTGTTATTTAAAAAATATGTGTCGTGAGAAACTACTAGAACTGTGCCAGGGAATGCATTGATTTGGTCAATCAATACTTTCTTTGCTTCCATATCTAAATGATTGGTAGGCTCGTCCAAAATAAGTGCGGTTGGGTTTTGTGCAAACGCAAAAGCAAGCGCTAACTTAGTTTTTTCGCCACAACTTAAATTAGTTAGAGAAGTGTTGTCTAAATTAAAATGTTTCATTCCCATTTTTTTTAAATGCATAAAAAACGATTTTGAAAATTCTTGATTTTCAAGTTTGTCTAATATTTCATTTATATTAAATTCTGAAACTTGCTTTAAATAACCAATACTTTCATTAACATACACAGTTCCGTAATCTACATCAGTTTCGCCCATAATAATTTTAAGCAGGGTGGTTTTTCCTTGACCGTTATCGCCTATGATGCCGATTTTTTCACCATCATAAATAGTCAAAGAAAGATCTTTGAAAATGATTTTATCACCATATGATTTTTGAATATCAGATAAAGAAATCATAAAGTCACTCCATCTTTACATTTTATGGTTGCGTGTCTTTTTAATAATAGATAATGAAAACTGTTTGTTAAACTCGGGAGAGTTCGTATCCGTCTTTTGTGTCTTTTACAGTGAAACCTAACTGTAAAATTTTGTTTCTAAGTTCGTCTGCTTTTGCAAAATCTCGATTTTGTTTTGCCGTCCAGCGTTCCTTTGCCAGTTCTTGCACTTGTTCTGGAATTATGTCACCTTCAAAATCAAATCCAAAAATTTGGTTGAACTTAATGATTGCGTCGTAAATTTTTCTATCCCTTGGCATTTTCAATATTGTCCAAACTATGCCCAATGCCTTTGGCAGATTAAGATCATCATTAATTGCTTCTAGAAAATCTTTTTCAACTTTGTCAATTTTGATTTTTGTGTTTTGAGTGGCTGTTTTATGCTCTTTTAATATATTTTTTAGGCTTTTTAATGCATTTTTTGCACTTTCAAGCCCTTCCCATGTGAAATTTTGTTGTTTTGAGTAATGTGCGGTGAAGAAGAAATATCTATAATCTTCTGGCGAAAAACCTTTTGCAACAAGGTCGTCAAGTTTATAAACATTACCAAGAGACTTGCTCATTTTGCCACCGTCCACTAAAAGATGTTCAAGGTGAACCCAATTAGTTACTACTTGATGACATGCATATGAGTCATCTTGCGCAATTTCATTTTCGTGGTGAACAGGACGGTGTTCAACACCGCCAGTGTGAATATCAATGTATTCACCAAGATATTTTATTCCAATTGCACTGCATTCAATATGCCAGCCTGGATAGCCTTTTCCCCATGGGCTATCCCATTGCATTATGTGTTGTTTTGGCGCTTTAATCCATAACGCAAAATCGGCAGGGTGGCGCTTTTCTTCATCAATATCAATTCTTGCGCCAGCAAGTTTATTTTCAATGCCAACTCCGCCAAGTTTTCCGTAACCTGGGAAAGTGGCAATGTCAAAATAAATGCCTTTGCTGGTTTCATAAGCGTTGCCTTTTTCAAGAAGTGTTTTAACAAAAACTATAATTTCAGGGATAACACTTGTTGCAGGGCAGATATGTTCTGGCATATCAATATTAAGACGCTTTGTTTCATTCAAAAAAATGTCGGTGTAATATTTTGCAACTTCCCAAGGTGATTTATGCTCGCGTTGGCTTGCAACAAGCATTTTATCTTCGCCTTCATCTTCATCACTTGTCATGTGACCCACATCAGTGATGTTCATAACGCCGTCAATTTTGTAGCCGTTATATTTTAAAACACGCCTAAGAGAGTCCATAAAAAGATATGCACGCATATTTCCAATATGTGGGTATGAATAAACAGTAGGCCCGCAAGAATACATGCGCACAACACCTTCTTCATGTGGGATTAGTTCTTGCTTTTGCCTAGTTAAAGAGTTGAATATTTTCATAGTTTAAATCCTTTTATTTAGATAGTTATTTAATATGTCGAGAGCGCGCTCAGTGTCAATATCCATCATACTAAAACACTCTTCAAGTGATGATAAATAATCTTCCAGCGCTTTTCTGCCTTTGGCTGTAAGTTTTAAATAACGACATCGTCTGTCAATTTCAGCGTGCTTGATTTCAAGAAGCCCCTCTTTTTCTAATTCTGCGGAAAGCAAGGCAAAATTAGATTTTTTTATTCCAAGTTTTTCAATAATCATGCTTACTGATAAATTTTCATATTGGTCAGCAAACGAAAGGACTTTATATTTTAATAATCCGCCAGTCGCTTTCTTTTTTAACATATTTTCTATTAAAGTTTCAATTTCTATAAATTTTTGTGCTGTTTTCATAACTAAAAGTTATTATAAACCTTTTTTTTATGCTAGGCAAGTCTTTTCGCTTGTTTTTCTTTCGGCATGGTGATAAAATTTAAATATGAATATTCAGGGCCCGCTTGAAGAAATTATTTTTAGAAATGAAGATAACGGTTACACCGTTGGTATTTTATCATACAACGACACACCCGTAACGATAGTCGGTAAATTAGTAAGTGCAAATGTAGGGGAAAACCTTAGTTTAGAAGGGGAATATGTAAACAATAAAAAATTTGGTTATCAGTTTGCGTTTTCGTCATATGAGGTGGTTTTGCCAAAAACTTTGGCAGGAATAGAAAAGTTTTTGTCATCAGGACTGATAAAGGGTGTTGGACCAGTTACAGCAAAAAATATTGTCAATGTTTTTAAACAGGACACGTTGACAGTAATCGAAATGGCGCCTGAGAGACTTAGTGAAGTTAAAGGCATAAGCAAAACTAAGGCATTTGAAATTGCAAGTAAGTTTAGTGAAATTAAAAACATTCAAAATGCGGTTATGTTTTTGCAACAATACAACATCACCGTAAATATGGCTTTGAAAATTTTTGAGGCTTACGGAGCAAAAACCATTGATATTGTTAAAAGAAATCCGTATAAACTGGTTGAAGATATTGACGGAATTGGTTTTTTAACTGCGGATAAAATAGCGAAAAATTTGGGCATTCCTTTTAACAGTGAGTTTAGAATTAGAGCGGGGCTTGTGCATTGTTTAAACAACGCAACAGAAAAAAACGGTAACACATTTTTGCCTAAAAGCATGTTGTTTACCCAAACGGCGCAAATTTTAGAATTAGACGAACTTGAAAATGAGGAAGTTTTTGCAAATGCTTTGGACGGCTTGACAGCAGATAAAAGTTGCATGGATTTTTGGCATAATGGCAGTGAAATTGTTATGCTGACGAAATACTATCGTTATGAATACACCATTGCTCAAAAACTATGTTTACTTAACAATTCTATTCAAGAAAAGAAATTGGATATCTCTCGTGAGGTTGAAGATTTTGAAACTAGAAATAAAATGAGTTTTCATGACGAACAAAAGAAAGCCATTGAGCAGGCGGTGAACTGTGGTGTTTCGGTTATTACTGGTGGACCTGGGACTGGCAAAACCACCATTGTTAAATGCATTATTGAACTTCTCAAACAAAATAAAGAAGAGGTGTTGTTGCTTGCTCCAACAGGCAGAGCGGCGAAAAGGCTTTCAGACAGCACTGGGGCGGAGGCGAAAACCATTCACAGAGCGTTGGAAGTTAATGGAGAATTTGCTTCGGGTGCAAACAGATTTGTGCACAACGAAAACAACACATTAAAAGTAAATGCGGTGATTGTGGACGAAGTGAGTATGGTTGATGTTATGCTTATGAGCAGTTTATTAAAAGCCATGCCACGAGATGCAAGATTGATTTTGGTGGGAGATAAAGACCAACTTCCAAGCGTGGGCGCAGGAAATGTGCTTGGCGATATTTTAAAATGTGGGCAGTTTCCTGTTACTATGCTTACAAAAATTTACAGGCAGAGTTATGAAAGTTTAATTATCACCAATGCTCACCTTATAAATAGTGGAAGTATGCCAGTTATTGATAACAAATCAAAGGACTTTTTCTTTGAGCAAAAATCTGAGTTAACAGATATTCATAAGTCGGTTATTGAAATGGTTACATCAAGAATTCCATCTTTTACAAAACTCGACCCTATGCAAATACAAGTGTTGGCTCCACTTAAAGCAGGGGTGTGCGGAATTGATAATTTAAACAAAACATTGCAAGAAATGCTTAATCCGCCTGCTCAATATAAAATGGAGATAGTGGTTGGTTCAACAATATTCAGAGAGGGCGACAAAGTTATGCAAACCTCAAATGATTATAATCTGGTTTGGCACAAGCGCAACGGGTTTATAGATGAAGAGGGCGAAGGAGTTTTCAATGGAGATATTGGCCAGATAGAAAACATAGATTATCAAACTGGCGAAACTAGGGTGCTATTTGAAGATGGCAGGCGTTGCACTTATTCTAGGGCAGATGTTGGGGAATTATCACTTGCGTATGCAATAACAATTCACAAGTCTCAGGGTTCTGAATTCGATGTTGTTGTTATTCCTATTATCGCTGGCACAAGTTTAATCTTAACAAGAAATTTGATTTATACTGCTGTAACTCGTGCGAAGAAAATGGTGGTGCTTGTTGGGGAAAAGAAAAATTTAAAGAGAATGGTTTCAAACGCTTACACTGTTAAGAGATTTACTTTGTTAACAGACTTGTTGATAAATCAGCAAAAAACAATCAGTGAACTTTTTAATTAAAAAAACTAAGCATTTATTGCTTAGTTTTTATCTTTCAAGAATCAGATTTAAAGCAGGCTTACTTTTTTTGTTTTTAGAAACTTCTATTTTTAAATCTTCGAAGACTCTATTTTCCTCAGTCATTTTTTGGTATAGAGGGTCATTTTTAGGGTCTGAAAAGAATTTTAATGCTTCTATTGTTTCTTTACTTTCAGTAAGGTTAATTATGCTTTCCATGGCTTCCTCCTTTCACTAGTGAAAGCAATGATACCATAGTACTTGTTTCGTGTCAATTATAATTTTTTAAAATTTATCAAAAATATGGCGTTTTTTGACTATTTTTCACATAAAATGTCTTATTGGAATAAAAAATTACATGAAATATAACAGACAAAATGCTATTTGGTATGCAAACCAATATGCCTTGGGAAAAAATCCAGACTTTTATTATTTTGGCGGTATAGGCGGAGACTGCACAAATTTTGTAAGTCAATGTTTATATGCTGGCGGATTTGATATGGTTTATCACGATTTTGAAGGTTGGTTTTATGTTAATCCTAATTTTCGGTCAGCAAGTTGGTCGGGCGTTGAATTTTTTAGGAATTATTTGCTTAATTTTGAAAAAGCCCCCAATGGTGAAATTGTTGGGCGTGATGAAATTCAAGAAGGTGATATAATTTTTTTAAATAATGGAAAAAGATATTATCATTCATTGTTTATAAGCAAAATTGAGGACGATGAAATTTATGTTTGTGCCCATTCAAATCCTGCAAAAAATCGTAAACTAACTGAATATAAATTTTATAAATGTGAATTCATTCACATCAAGGAATAAGCAATTTAATTGATAATAAAATATAAGTCAATTAACTTGTCCTTTTTTGTTTGGGCTTAGCATAAGATAAGTTTGTGAAAAAAAACTCAAATGCTTTGCCTTTCAAAAATAAAGTTTGCTATGGAATAGGTGGGTTAGGATATAACAGTCTCGGACAAACCATAGGTTCTTTTTTAATGTTTTTTTGCACTTCAATAATGGGGTTGTCGGGAACTTTGGTTGGAATTGCGATTGGTATTGCGTCACTTTGGGACGGGATAAGCGACCCGCTTGTAGGCAACATTTCAGACAGAGCAAAAAATGGCCGTTTTGGCAAACGGTTGAAATTCATGGTTGTGGCTATATTTTTGATAGGGATTTGCAATGTGTTGTTATGGAGTATGCCAAAAGGTTCGCAAGGTTTTATGTTTTGCTGGCTTTTATTCTTTTTATTGTTGCTTGAAACAGCAAACACATTTTGGTCAACGCCTTATTCTGCACTGGCACTTGATATGGCACCAGATTATAACGAGCAATCAAAAATTCAATCTTATAAAACCGCATTTAATATTGTTGGCATGATTTTGCCAAGTATTTTAATGTTTTTTATCATGCCATCATTATCGTTGGGCGCAAATTCTACTGAGGCTAATCAATCAGGGTTTATTACAATAGCGCTTGTAAATTCACTTTTGGTTATATTTTTTGGGCTGATAACCATTTTTGGTAGTTTAAAAAGAGTGCAAACCCATGTTAAATATTCGCAGGTTAAAACTGAACAACATAATTTCAAAAAATTGATGCTGGGATATTTTGAAGTTTTTAAAAACTCAGGCTTTGCATGTGTTATCGCAGGATATTCTATAGCACAAATAGCCACCTCTTTTTTAACTTCGGTTGGTATGCATTTATTCACATACTGTTATCATTTTAGCACTGCTCAAATATCTTTGTTACTCATCTTGCTGTTTGCGGGTGCAATCATATCGCAACCATTTTGGGTTGCGCTTTCAAAACGTATAGATAAAAAGGGAGCATTGATTTCTGCGCTGTCTTTAATTTTACTGGGTATTGGGTTGACGCTTATTTCATTTGTGTTTAGGCAATATGTGCCATCAAACTTTATTTATTATTTTGTCATTGTTTGCATTTTTATTTGTGGATTTGGAATTGGAGCAATGCAATCATTGCCAATATCAATGTATGCCGATGTTGTTACACTTGAACAATACAAAATTGGTGAAAACAAAGCAGGTTCTTATTTAGGATATTATTCATTCACATATAACCTTTCAAACTCGATTTCGCTTTTGATAATAGGAATACTATTAGATGCGATAAAGTTTGATTCTTCTCAGCCTATTCAGGCGTTAAGTGTTCAAACAGGTCTTGGCACAATAGTTTTTTGTGGCTGTTCGATAGCGCTTGCTTGTGCGATTTTGATTTTTTCAAGGTATAAAATCAAAAGGGCGGATGTTTTAAAAGCGCAGATGAAAATTGCAGAAGGCAAAAATTTTGTAAATGATCAAAAAAATCACGATTTAGATGCTTCTAAATGATTGTCTTTTTTTTGCGCTAAGTATATTTATTTTTAATATAGCGCAATCTAAAAACAGGAGAACATCATGAAAAAAAGTTTAATCGTTATTTTCTCGCTGGTGATGCTTATACCGTTGATTTTGACGGGTTGTGGGCGAGAATATACATATGGCAAGGTCGAAAGAGATAATTCGTTGACTGGCGGGAATCTTTCTTTCGTGTATGATGAGGTTACACATACCGCAACATTTGGAGGCTTAGGTGAGGCGGTTTTATATTATGAGGCTGATGAAAGTCTGGGAAAAATAGCAGGGAATAGAATTGGTTTTAAAATTTATGCGCCTTGCGATGTGACCGATTACAGCAAAGCAAAACTTAATTTTCAAGGTGAAGAAATAACAGGCGGGGCATTTATGCAAACTGTATACGGTCAAGTAATGAATTACTTTGTTTTGACGCCTTTGGTAAGTGAAACTAACAGAGAGTTTGAAGTTAAAGTTACATGGACCCAGGAAGCACAGGCTCAAATTTATAAAATTAAAATTGCAGATGGCACAAAATTTTTGGGACCAAATGAATAAAGATTGCTGGCCATAATAAGTTTGGTTGATAAGAAAATTGTGTGCTTGAAGATTTTAAAAATATAAGTTAAAAAAAACGAAAATTTGTTACAACATAATTTCAGTTTATGTTATAATAACTTCCATGAAGAAGACAGTTTCACAAAGCGAAGTTAGCACAGAAAAAACCAATGTAAAAGCAAAAAAGTTAAATAAAGATGAAATTTTTAGAGCGCTTAAATTTCTTGGTTTTTCAATTTCAGCAGGCGTAATTCAAATTGTTTCGTTTGAAATTTTGTATGATGCAATTGGCTGGTTTTGGTGGCCAAGTTATTTAATATCAATTGTTTTGTCGGTTATTTGGAATTTCACTTTTAACAGAAAATTCACATTTAAATCTGCAAATAATGTGCCAATAGCAATGGCTTGGACCTTGCTGTATTATGCTGCATTTATTCCAATCTCGGTTTTTGGTGGTAGGGCGTTGGAAGATATAGGTTGGAATGGAACGCTTGTAACTTTTATTATGATGGTTATAAATTTCGTTACTGAATTTTTATGGCAAAGATATTTTGTGTTTAGAAAAAGCATTAACACAAAACCATTGCCTAAAACTGTTGAGATGAAACTTAGCACCAGTGCGTTTAACAGTTTTGTAAATGGCGACAAAAAAATTGAAATGAGAGTTAATGATGAAAAACGCAAAACTCTTTTGAAAGGCGACCATATTATTTTTAAAAATCGAGATGATGAAAGCAAATTTTTTAAAGCAACAATTGTTGATATAACCAAATTTGATAGTTTTGAAGAGTTATACAATCATTATGATAAAAAAGATTTAGGTTACGAAAGCAATCAGCAGGCTTCACCAGAAGATATGCGCCAATATTATTCACAAGAAGACATGAAAGATGGTGTGCTTGCAATTGAAGTAAAATTTAATAAAAACAAAGCCAAGGCATGAAGTCTTGGTTTTTTCTTAAAATAGATTTTGATGTAAAAGTGTACAAATTGACCTAAATTTCATAACATGAATTTAGGAGACTTTTATATTATGTACAATATATTTTGTAATTTAAAAAATAATTGCAGATGCAATAGGTGCGCTGTACCTGTAAAGTTTGTTTTAGGACCGACAGGTCCAACCGGTGCAACGGGAGCGACAGGAGCGACGGGGGCAACAGGTGCAACTGGTTTAAGCATAACAGGTCCAACAGGTGCGACGGGGCCAACTGGTCCGACAGGCGCAACGGGACCTACGGGAGCGACTGGTGCAACGGGAGCAACTGGTGCAACTGGTGTTTTGGGGGTTAACAATTCTATGCTTTATGTTAAAAGTGGAACTATTGGTGGCATAGGCACGCAAGATAATCCTTTACCTAGCATAGAAGACGCTTTGGCTGTTGTAAAAACTGGTGGGTATATATATGTTGATGCAGGTTTCTATCCATATTCTGAAACAATGAATATAAACAAAAATTATATAAGTATTATTGGAAGACCTGGTGCGGTAATTTATCTTACTGCCGATGTTGTGCCTTTTTTAGTCACAGGAGTTGGCAATACTATTGAAGGGCTTACTTTTACAAGTGATAATCCTTACCCAGTGGAATTTATACAGTTGGGCAGTAACGACAATATAGTCAGAAACAACATCATATTTGGACCTACGCAATCAGGTGGTTCAGATACTTGGATAGTAAATAGAGGAATAGTTACTCAAACATCAACAACTAATAACTGGATTGATGGAAACATTCTGTATTCTTTACGCCAAGCGGGATATTTTAATCCAAATTCAAGCGGATTTGTAACACACAATGTTGTATTTAATACACGGGGTTGGGTTGTAGACCAAGCGTTGATGCAATTTAGTGGCAACTCGTGGGGAAGCCCTGCAAATGCCGTAGATATTGCTTTGCTTTCGGGAACAACTTCGGGTGTTCCATATGACAATGTTACGCAATTGCAACAAAACAACAGCAATGCAAATATTAGTGACCAAAGATAAAAAACGCTTAAGTTTAAATAATTCAAAAAGGGGGTGTCCCTTTTTGTTTTATAAAATTAAAAACGAAGACAATTCTTCGTTTGATCTATTGGTAGCCTCAAGGGGAACCACACCCTAAAAATGATAAATCATTTTCAGGGAACCCGCGAACCCAAGGGTTCGACTTTTTCTGCTTAATTAAAATAAAAAAACGAAGACAAATTCTTCGTTTGATCTATTGGTAGCCTCAAGGGGAGTCGAACCCCTCATTCCGCCGTGAAAGGGCGGCGTCTTAACCGATTGACCATGAGGCCACAAAACGCTCTTTGATAGAGACGCTTTTGATTATATGTGAAAAATGTTATAAAGTCAAGCATTTTTGCGATTTTTATTTATTTTTTAATGGATTGCGTGCAAAACTTATTACATACACATGGTTTGCATACTTTTTTAAAGCCAAAGAACATTCATTTGCAGTTGCACCCGTGGTTACTACATCATCAACAAGCAAAATATTTTTACCAAACACCTGACTTTTATCCACAACTTTAAATGCACCTTTCAAGTTTGTTTTTCTTTCGGTTAGGTTTAAGTCTTTTTGATGTTTGGTTTCAACAATTTTATTTAAACTTGTGTTGTCTACTGGTTTGTTATAAATTTTCCCAAGTCCATCGGCTAAAAGTTTGGATTGATTATATTTGCGCTTTGCCAAAGATTTAGGTGAAAGTGGAACGGGGATTATTAAATCAAAAGAAAAATTTTCTTGATTAAGCCTATCGCTCATAAGCCTTGCCATATCAGGAGCAAGATATGTTGCGCCGTCGTTTTTTAATTTTAATATTAACGATTTAGCAACGCCTTCATATTTCATTGGAGCAACCGCTTTATCAAAATGTTTTTTATATTCTAAGCAAGCATCACAAATTTCATTTTCGCCTTCCATAATGCAATCACATATTTTACAGCGTTTGCCATTGTTGAAAGGTGCGGATGTTTTGCACTCTTCGCAATAAACTTGTTTATCATGGTCAGGAATATCGTTATTACAAAACAGGCACTTTAAATTTGTAGGAAAAAGCACCTCTAAAAAACTATTCCAATATTTAATTATGGCTTTTTTGATCTCGTTAAATTTCATTTAAAAATAATTTCGCCTTTTAAAATTTTATCTACCCGTCGTTTTTTTAAGCGTTCACTAAAAGTTCTAAAAGATACGCATTCAACAAATTCCCAAATAAAAACCCAAGTTACTATTTCGAAAATTACAGATATAACTTCGGGCGCATTATAGACATGTAAAAAATGTATTGGAATTAAAAACAAACAGCCTATCAAAAATAACACTATGCCTATTATGTAAAACTTTTTTACACGATTTCGAATTTCTATGTTTTCTTCTTCAAAATTTGCTTTTATGGCTTTAACCGCCTCTTCTTTTTCTATTTTAGATGGTGGTTCTTTGCATGTGATTTGAATGCTTGCGTTTTCATTTTTATGTAAGTTTTTTGTTTGTTTTAATATGTAATTTTCAAAATCGTCATTTACGGTTTTGAAGTTATATTCGTTATAAATATCTTTTATGTTTTCTAAATTAACTTCTATTGTTCTCATATTTTTATTATATCTTAATTTTCAAATTTATCAAATTGTTTAAGTAAAAAAACGGCTTTCATGCCGTTTTTTATTTAAATTCTATGATATTTTCGGTTTTGCTTTCATTTAAAAAGGTAAGTTTATCAAAAACCGTTTTAATGTCGTCATTTATTTCTAAATTTATTGTAGTGTCAAGTTTAACATGATTTCTATTTATCACTACCAAATTTTTACCAACAAATTTTTTAATTAAATAAACAGGAAGTTCTGTTTGCAAACTTGTTCCTGCCACTATCAGCGTGTCAGCATTCTCAACACTTCTTTGGGCATTGTAAATTGTTAGCCTTGATATTTCTTCATTGTAAAAAACTGCGTTCGGTCTTATGATGCCATAATCAAATGGGCATAAAAGGCTGTCATTTTCTAAAACTTCTTTAAAGTTGTAATTTTGGTGGCACGATGAGCAATGCCATTTTTGAAAAGTACCATGAAGTTCAATAACATTTTTAGTTCCTGCTTTTTGGTGTAGATTATCTATGTTCTGAGTAATGACGGTTACATTTTTATTTTGTTGTAATAAAGAAATGTATTTATGGCAAGAGTTTGGTTCAACACTTTGTGAAAAATATTTTTTTATAAACTTCCAAAAAACATCGGGATATTCATCTAAAAATCCGCTTGTCATAATATCAATAGTTTCAAATCCCATAAACCTTTGAGAGTATATAGTTTCAAAATCGGTTATTCCACTTGGAGTTGAAACGCCTGCACCCGTTAAAAAAACAATATTTTGTGATTGATTTATTAAATTATGTAATTGTGTGATTTTGTCCATTTTTACCTCCTGAAATTCAGTAAAAGTTGTTTATCTTCTTGGCTTACTCTGAAACTGTCTCTACATTTTTGAATGGATTTGTTTATTGTAAAATCGTTTAAATTGTTGTTTTGCAAAAATTTTAATGTTGCATTTCGATGTTTTGTAAACAGTTCGCAAACAAGCCAAGCGTTTGCCATGTTTACATAATATTGTGTTTCTTCTTTAAAACTATTAAGAATGTTGAAGATTTCTGGCAAGTATTCTTCGTCTTTGACATATCCAAATAATATTCTTATTCCAATTCGTTTTATAAATGTTTTATCGCTTGCAATATATTCCTTAGCCCATTCAAAAAACAACTTTTTATTTTTTGAAATTGGAAATTTTAAAATATCGCAACATGCCCAGTTATCACAATTGTTTGCATAGTCGTCAAGAAAATTTTTCATAGTTTCAAAATCTTTAATTTTAGAAATTAGCATTCCATTTAACGCAAATAGAGAATAATTATCTCGAAGTTTTAAATTTAAAAATTCCAAGAAATTTCCTTTTGCAATCTGTTTTGCAATTTCATTTAATTTCTTGCTGTCAACAGCAATGCAGTCAAGAGAAGTGTTTATAATTCTCTTTTCCCATGCGGATTTTTCTGCGCCCTTGCTGAATGTTAATAAATATTTTTTGAATTCTTCTCCGTCAAAGGTTGTCCAATGTTCTCGTGCTAAATACATGCTTGCTCCTTTACAAAAGTTTAGCATACACTTAAACAAAAAACAATCACTTTTTGGTAATAGAAAGAATTGTGCCTTCTTTTATTGAGCTAGGCGTTAAATAGTTTTCTACTAATATTTGTGTGGGACTTATATCAAACTTTTGTGCGATTGAAGCAAGGGTGTCGCCTTTCTTGACAATATAATATGGTGCAAAGATTTTTTTCATTTTTACCTCTCTTATCTTATTGTATTAAATGGACAAGAAGACTAATACAATATTTTTGGAGGAAAAATGAGATCTCTTGTCAAAACAGTGGTAATTATAACGGGATTTTCTATTTTAACCAGAATAATAGGTTTTTTATTTAGAATATTTTTATCACGCACTATTGGTGCAGAAGCATTGGGGCTTTATCAAGTGGCTTTTTCAATTTTTATGGTGCTTTTAACTGTTGTGTCAAGTGGGCTTCCTTTTATAATATCCAGGTTAACAGCGAGATATAGAGTTGATGGTAATAAAAAAAGTCAGGGCAAAGTGCTTTCTTCGGCTTTGATTATAGGGTTGGTTGTTAGTTTATTGCTTTGTGTAATTATTTTAATTTTCCGCAAGGTTTTTGCTGGAATTTTCACCGACCCAGCATGTATTATGATTTTAATTGCTTTGTTGCCGGCGCTTGTTTTTTCTTCGGTTTATAGCGTTTTTAGAGGTGCGTTGTGGGGACAGGATAATTATTTCGCATTATGCATCAGTGAACTATACGAACAAATCGTTAGAATTTTTTTATGTGTTTTAATGCTTGCTCCAACTGCAAGCGCTATTTCAAATGCAGTTAATGTGGGTTGGTCACTGACTATTGCGTGTGCAATGTCTATGGTTTTTGTTGTTCTTTTGTATTTTATTTATGGCGGAAAAATTTCCAAGCCAGGAAAAGAATATAAGCAAATTTTGCGTAGGTCTACGCCTATAACAGGCGTAAGGGTTGCAGGCAGTTTGGCTCAACCATTGGTTGCTTTAATTGTGCCAGCCCGACTTATTGCGGTTGGTTACAGTTCTTCACAAGCAATGAGTTTGTTTGGCGTTGCAGTGGGAATGAGTCTGCCACTATTGTTTATTCCTTCAACTTTAATAGGTTCGCTATCCACTGCACTTGTACCAGATATATCAATGGCGGTGGTAAAAGATGACAAAACCCATATTGAATCAAGAATTCGTTCTGCTGTTATTTTTGCCTTGTTCGTTTCAGCAATGGTTGTTCCGCTTTTTATAGGTGCAGGAGATTTGATTGGTGAATTTCTTTATGACGATTCTCTTAGCGGAGCAATCTTGGCTTCGGCAGCATGGATTATGATACCAATGGGATTAAATAACATCACTTCATCACTTCTTAATTCTCTTGGGTATGAAGTGCGCTCTTGTGTTAACTATTTTATAGGCGCCATTTTCATGTTCCTTTCAATTTGGTTTTTACCTGCGCTGTGTGGTATCAATTCCTTGTTCTGGGGAATGGGGCTTTGCATGAGCGTAACAGCGGTTCTAAACTTTTTTATGTTGAAAAGAAAAACTGGCGTTAAATTAAGAATTTTGAAACCTCTTATTTCGTTGGTTTTGATTACCATTCCGTGCGCTGCGCTGGTTACTTTTATTGCTAAATTATGCGCCTTTGTAATGCCTTCAATTATTTCAATTTTAATTTCATGTGGCATTGGTTTTGTGTTTTATTTACTTCTTTGCATGGTGTTTAATGTTGTTGATGTTAAGGGATATTTTGTTCAAGTTTCATCTAAATTTAAGCCAAAAAGAGTTAAAAAAGTTAAAAAAGCATAAATTTTGCGTAAAAAAAACATTGTTGCTTATACTAAGCACATGTTAACTATTGTTTTAAGATCGATTATAATTTATCTTATTGTATTGTTTGTGTTCAGAATAATGGGCAAGCGTCAACTTGGTCAGATGCAACCCTTTGAACTTGTTTTAACATTGATTATTGCAGACTTAGCAACTATTCCAATGGCGGAAATTTCTGTGCCTGTATTGCATGGTATTGTGCCTCTTTTCACACTTGTGATTTTGCATTTTGTGCTTACATTGCTTACAAGGTTTAGTTCGAAATTTTCAGCAGTTGTAAGTGGTAAGCCTGTTATTGTAATCAATCCAAATGGTTTAGATTATAAAGCAATGAAAAAATTGAGCCTTACTATTGACGATCTTTTTGAAGCAATGCGTGGCTTGGGCTATTTTTCTTTGGAGCAAGTTGATTATGCCATAATGGAGACAAATGGGAAAATTAGTGTTTTGCCAAAAGCAGAGCATGCGCCTGCAACCAATCAAAGCGTTGGGGCAGAGGTTGAAAAATCGGTTATTCCAATAAATATCATAAGCGAAGGAAAAATTTTAAAAGACAACATGCTTTTGGCAAACATTGATGAAAACTTTATTGAAAAGTTTTTAAAAAATAAAGTTGGCAAAGCAAAAATAAAAGATGTTCTCGTTATGACTATTGACGATAATGGTTTAGTTTATTTGCAACTTAAACAAGGCTCTAAGCAAACTTTTGAAAATGTGAGGGCGGCATGAGGATTTTTTCGAAAGTTATGCTTGTGATTATTTTTTTATTTCTAATTGCAATTTCAATAGTAGAAGAAGTTGTAGTAACTGGTGGTTTGTGTGATGCAATGACAGATTGCCTTTATTTAGAAAACTTAACTGACGAAAAGGAAGATGTTAGAACTTTGCAAATTGCTTTGGCGGTAGATGACCTTGAATATCACTGGAAAAACAACGAAAGTGCAATGTGTTATTTGGTAAACCATAAAAACATTCAGGAGATTGGTCTTGAAATTAGTAAATTAAAAGTTTATCAAAAAGAAAATGACCTAAAAGAATTTAGGGCATGTTTAGATTCTATAAAGTTTTATAGTCAAAGTTATTTACATTTTATGGGAGCAAATTTGCATAATGTATTATAAAAAAATCGGCTTTACAGCCGATTTTTAATATACGCGTTCTTTCTTTATTGAAACATAAATCACTATTCCAACTATTATTGCAATGACTGTGGCAGCGCCAATTACAATCCAAACAATAGTCATAGTATCAAAACCGTTAACAGTTGATAACTGCTCGCTCACAGCAGTGAACGCTACGGTTTCTAGATTTGGCTCTAATATCTCGCATTTAATTTCCCATGCTCCTTCAACAGGAGGATCAAACAAAAATGTGTGACCTGTTCTTAAATCTTGTGAGTCAGCGCCATATAACGAATTTTGTGTGTTTGGATCATCAATATCACTTGGCAAAAGTACAAATGCTCTTCCATCTTCAGCCTTGCCCTCAACGTACCAATTTATTTGGTAGCCATTTACGTATTTATATGCCTCATCTACTGAAAACAAATAGGCGTTTTTAAGACCTGTGGTGCTTGGTTGTATTTCGTAACTTAAAATTGGCGCTCTGCCTATTGTATAAACATCATCTGGTTTTAATTCAAAAATTGCAGTTTGCATTTGGTCTTGGAAAGTAAAACTGAACATATATACACCCCAACCACCATATTCTTTGAATGAGTCGCCAAAAACATCTTCACCTACAAAATCACCAGTGTTAATTTCTTGACCATCTTTAGTTTCTATATAGAATTTAAAATTTGTTGTTATATCCTCTTTATTTTCAACTGTTTCAGAAAATAATTCAAGTTGTAAGGTGTGTGCTGTTGCAAAACTTATTGCAGAATCTTCTATTGTTGCTGGTGACCATGTTACGCTGTAACTATACTTATATTCTTGTGCATCTACAAGAGAAGATGTGTCAAGATTTATTTCAAAATACTTAATTTTAAACCATGCAAAAGAATAACTGTTATAATTTTCGATTATTGATGAAGGGGTGGTTAAAGATATAGGTGTTGCAGTAGTTGTTTGTTCATTCCCGTTTTCATCGTATGCCTTTGCAGTTATTTTATCTGAAAAACTATTAGTAATAAGTAGTTCAGCATTGCTAGAAAAAGCAGGCATTGCAAAAACAAACGTCAAAACAAGTAAAACTGACAATAAAATTATGCCTGTTAAAACAAAAATTTTAGTTTTTGTTGTGCTCATGTTCACCTCTCTTAATAAGCCAAGTATATCATAAAATATTTTTTAACGAAAATATTTTTGCCGTATTTTAAAAAAATATATGTTTAATTTTTTAAATCCAAGGTCGGCATAGTCTTTCTTTTTGTTGACAATAAAAACGATAAATTTTATAATTAGAACATGGAAGAAATGATTTTAGAACAAGAAATTGTGGAAGAAGAGGAAAGCAACATTTTTAACAAAACCATTGTTGCTTCTAAAAGTTATGACTGGATAGAAGAAGAGGTTATGACTGTTATTTTCCGCTCAGAAAATTCCAATTTTGATATTTGCGGGAAAAGCATGATTGACTGGGTTAAACTTGCTTGCGTTAAAATGCCTGTAAAGATATTGGATGAACCAGCAGACGAAGTTTTACTTGAAACAATAAAAAACAATGCGGAAGGCAAAAAAATTATACTTGTGCTTTATTCGAACACGCCACTTTTACAACAAAAAACCATATTAAACATCCTTGATTATTTTTGTTCTAAGGACATGAAAGCGCTGATTTTACCAAAAGGTTTTGTTTTTAAAGTTGATTATTTAAGTGAAACTTCACAAATTTTTTCGCCAGCACGAAAGAATTTTGCGCCAGAAGAATTTAGAGAAATTTCAAACGCTGTTGATATCGCTCACGCATGCGATGTAATTTACAAACGCATTCGTGAATTTCATAAACAAAACGGGGTTATTTTAAAAGGCGAAAACACTATTTTTATTGACGCAGATGTGCAAATTGAAGCGGGCGTTGTTATAGAGCCTATGAATGTTATTAAAGGTGAAAGCGTGTTAGAGCAGAATGTTGTGCTTAAAAGCGGTAATTATATTGAAGATAGCGTAATAAAAAGCGGAGCAATTTTGCTTGGTAAAAGTATTGTTGGTGGTGAAGAGGTATGAAAATTTTAGTGGGGTTGGGCAATCCGGGAAAGCAGTATGAAAATAATGCTCATAACATAGGTTTTAAAGTTTTAGACGAATTTGCAAAACAACAAAACATACAGTTTTCAAAAAAAGGCTTCAAATCAATTTACGGTGAAGGTAAAATTAACGGTGAAAAAATTTTGCTGGTTAAACCTCAAACTTACATGAATCTATCCGGCGAAGCATTGCTATTATTAAAGAAAAAATTTAAAGACGCAAAATTTTTGGTTTTGGTTGATGATATTGATACTCAAAAAGGCACAATAAGATATCGTGAAAAAGGCAGTGGCGGAACGCATAATGGTCTTAGAAATATTGTTGAAACGATTGGGACAGATTTTGAAAGGTTAAAATTTGGCGTAGGTAAGCCAGAGGGAGATTTAAAAGATTTTGTTCTTGGTAATCTTGACCCTCAACTGCAACAAAGTTTGATTAGTCAAGGGATTGAAAGAATTGAACGATGGCTTCAATAACTAAAATAATTGATAAACTCAGAAATCTAAATTTGCCAAAGCAAATAAGTGGAGTAAAAGAGGGTGAAAAAGCCTTAATTATTGCCTCGCGTGGGCGCGGCATTATTTTTTCTGCTGACTTTGTTGAAGCGGTAAAGTTAAAAAGAAACCTTAACGCACTTGGCAAGTCATGTGAAATTGTTTCGGTAGGAAGAGAGGTTGGCAAATTTGATGACGACAACCTTCAAGATTTTGCGGGAGCACTATCTAAATTTCTTAATAAAAAATTGCAGCACATTATTTTTCTTCCTAACGCAATTGTTACAAAGTTCAACCTTGAAATTTTTAAAAATCCAATTTTTATTGAAAAAGGGCAAAGAAAAGAAATTCCATCGCTTTGTGAAGAACTTGTTAAAAACGGCTATGAGCGAGTAAGTTTGGTGTCGGTTCAGGGCGAGTTTGCCCTGCGTGGCGACATTTTAGATATTTTTCCTATCGGTGAAGCCATGCCCATAAGGTGTGATTTTTTTGATGATATCATTGAGCAAGTTTCAATATTTGACCCAAATTCCATGAAAACCATTGAAAAAATTGAAAATTTTGTTGTTTTTCCTGCAAAATTATTGATGGGCGAAAATAATGTTAGCGATATTTGCGAATTTTGCGTTGCCGACAAAACAGAAAGATTAGAAGGGCAAATTGAACTTCTGCTTAAAAGTTTTGAAGTGATGAGCGAGTTTAAAAAGCAAGATTTTGCAACTTTTGATGAATTAAAAATAGATTTGTCATTCACATTGTCGGGTGGTTATGATATTGGCTCTGGGGCAGAGATAAGTTACATTCATAATTTTTCTGAGTTAGGTGAAGACCTTAAAATTTTTGACAGCGTAAATAAAAAGATGTTGCTTTTCGCAGGAGACGAACCGGCAAAACAGCGAATAAAAAATTTTCTATTAGGCAAAGAAATAGCGTTTTTCGATTTTGAGCAATGCGATTTTGAAAAGAATGGAATTTATGTTTCAAGTTTTTATTATCCAAATTCTTTTTCATTTCCGCAATTTAACATTTTTGCAATAGGAAGCGACAACCTTACAAAACAAAAACCAACACTTTTATCAAAATCAAAAAAGCAGGCTTTTTATCGTCCGCAAATTGGCGAATATGTTGTTCATGAGTTCCATGGCATAGGCAAATGCGTAAAAATTGAACGCATGAAAATTGGGGATTTCGAAAAAGACTACTTTGTTGTTGAATATCGCAATGGTGGAATGTTGTATCTGCCAAGCGAGCAAGCAAGTTCACTTTCGGCTTATATCGGCGAACAGCAACCAAGAATGAACACTCTTGGCGGAAAAGAGTTTGAACATTTAAAAAGTAAGGTTAAAGAAAAGTTGGAAGGGTTTGCTCTTGAACTTATGCAAGCCTATAAGGAGAGGGAAAAATCCAAAGGTTTTAAGTTTGCAAAAGAAGAGTTTTTGGAAAATGCTTTCGCAAATGCTTTTGAGTTTGAAGAAACCGCCGACCAAGCACAAGCCATCAAAGAAGTTCTGTCGGATATGGAAAGCGAAAAAGTTATGGATAGGTTGCTTTGTGGTGATGTAGGGTTTGGCAAAACCGAGGTTGCTTTTAGGGCTGCATTTAGGGCGGTGATAAATTCAAAGCAAGTGGCGTTTCTTTGCCCAACAACGATATTAAGCGAACAACACTTGGCGTCTGCAAGAAAAAGAATGAAAGATTTTGGTGTTAGAATTGAAGTGCTTAACCGATTTAAAAAGCCAAGTGAAATAAATGCAATTTTACAAAGATTAAAAAATGGTGAAATCGATATATTGATTGGAACTCATAAAATCTTAAACGAGAATGTTAAATTTGAAGATTTAGGCTTGCTTATAATTGATGAAGAACAGCGTTTTGGGGTTGCAGATAAAGAAAAAATTAAAAATTTAAAACGCAATATTGATGTGCTTGCTCTTTCTGCCACACCTATTCCTAGAACTTTGCACATGTCGCTTTCGGGGATAAGAGATATATCGGTTATAACTACTCCGCCAAGAGACAGACTTCCAATTCAAACCTATGTGACAGGTGAAGATGATGAAGTGGCAGCGTCTGTAATTAAAAGAGAATTGGCACGAGGTGGCAAAGTTTTTATTATTTATAACAGGGTTCAAAGCATTGACTTAGTTGCTGGTCATATTGCAAGCCTAGTTCCAGAGGCTAGAATAGGTGTTGCGCATGGTCAAATGACCGAACGCAATCTGCAAAATGTTGTGGACAGGCTTTTTAAAGGGGAATACAATGTTTTTATTTCCACAACACTTATTGAAAATGGAATTGATATGCCTTCTGCAAACACTATGATAATTTATGACGCCGATAGGCTTGGCTTGGGACAACTTTATCAACTGAGAGGAAGAATTGGCAGAAGTGATAAATTAAGTTATGCGTATCTATTTTTTAAACACGGCAAGGCATTGACCGACGAAGCATACAAAAGGTTGGAAGCAATCAAAGAATTTAAAGAACTGGGAAGTGGCTTTAAAATTTCTATGCGTGATTTAGAAATTAGAGGCGCGGGAAGTGTGTTCGGCAAACAACAGCACGGGCATATTGAAAAAGTTGGCTATGATATGTATGTAAAATTGTTGAACGAAGCAATCACGCAGTTGCAGGGTAAAACTGTTAAAGAAATTAAACCAATTAGAATTGATTTACCACTTGATGCTTTCATTCCAGAAAATTATATTGAAAACAGCGAAGATAGAATTTCATATTACATGCAAATTTCAGAACAAGAAAATAAAGAGGGCTTAGAAAGTTTATTACAATCCTTGGCGGAGGGCTTTGGCCAAGTTCCGCAAAGTGTTGTAAATTTAGCAAAAATTGCTCTCATCAAAAATCTTGCAGGGCAGTTTGATGTAAAATCAATCAAATATGACAACTCAGTTATAATGGAACTTTATAAATCAGATAAAGTTGTTGATGAAAGATTATTAAGTGTTTTAAATAAGTATGATGCAAGTTTAAGATTTGAAAACTTGCCGATAATAAAAGTTGTTAAAGACAGACCTTTAAACAAACTTTTGGATAAAATTATAGATATGTTTAGTGAAGCAAAAGATGAAAATTCTAAAAAACAGGCTTAATTTGCTTGAAAATTAAGTTTGATTATTATATACTATTACAAGTATTTTCAATTAAGGAAGGGCTATGAAGAAAAATAAATTTACTGCACTTTTCATGTCGGTTTGTATGTGCCTTTTGACTTGCGTCTCGCTTGTTGCGGGATGTTCTCTTGTTACAACTGACATGTCAAAGTATTACAATACCCCAGTTGCTTCTTTCACATATGAAAATGGCGAAAAAGAAGAAGTAACAAAAAAAGAGTTAATCACTGCATTTAATTCATATGGTTATCAATATTATCAAAATTATGGCATGAGTTTAAGCGAGGCTTATAAATACACATTAGATGCAGTTATAAATCAAAAGTTGGTTATAAATTCGGCTGAGGAAAAGGCTAGCCAAGCAAATGGCGGTGAAGTTTTAACTACAAAGCAAAAAACATACCTTTGGGAAACAACCTATGAGGCAATTGAAGACAATATAATAAGTTATCATAACGATTTAAACAATATTAAAGAAGATGAAGAAGAAACTTCTGATGATGGGGTTGTAAGCCAAGAAGTTTATAACCCAACTGCAAACATTGTTTCAAATAATGACGGAACATATTCAATAGTTTTAGAACAAACAACGACATCAGATGTTGATTCCCACGATTATTGGAGTGGGGCGGATAGAGATATCAATACTCAAAATGATTTAGACGCTTTATATAATTATGTTTTAACTTTTGTTAGAGAAAACCCAACTTATACACAGGCTTTTAACAAATATTTAAGTCAAGCAAAATCTTCCGAAGAAGGCATGAGACTTTCAACTGATAACAAATCGGTTTTCCAGCGAGAAATTATGCGTGTTTATGGCGTGCTGTATGATAGTTTTATGGTTGACCTTTATCAAGAGCAAAACCAGGGTAGCAATTCCAGCGTTACAATAGCAAATATTTTAGATGTTTACACCAACCGTGTGGTTTCCGATTACAACAAATATGTAACTGAAAATGCTTCAACTTATGAAGATGATGTTTTGGAAGATGTTTCAAAAATAAATTACTTTAAAACAACAGGAACTCAGTTTTTCTATGTTTCACACATATTGGCGAAGTTTACTGATGAACAACAGGCTGAATATGATAGACTTACAGCAATCGTTAACGGAGAAAGTGACGGGCCAGAAACAATTGGTGAGGCACAAGCAAAAATTGAAGACCTTTACAACAACCTTTCATTCCCAGTTAGAGAGAAAAATTCAGATGGCGAGTGGGTAGAAATTAAGGGTGAAAATGGACAAACAGTAACAAAGTCAGCCGCAGCAGTTATGGAAGAAGTTGCACTTAAACTTGCCACAGCAGGCGACAACGAATATTTAAAAGCAGAATATTTTGAAGAATTTATTTACAAGTATAATCAAGATGACGGAATGTTTAATTCTGACCGTAACTATATTATAGGAATAGATTACACTACACCAGATACTGAAAATGGAACATCTTACACAATCTATTCAAACATGGTGGAAAACTTTACTAATGCTGCAATTTCACTTTATAATCAAGGCAATGCACAAATAGGCGATATTTATATGCAAACTGATGGAGATTATGCTTCTGGTTTAATTAGAACAGAATATGGTTTGCATATAATGGTGTATGAAGGCAAAGTTCAAAATCTTTTCACAGGAATTAACCAAGATTTTACTCTAACAGTTAACGATATTCAAGTTTTAGACAGCAAAGAAGCAAGGCTTAAAGCGGGCGTAGATAAAACCGTGTTTGATGTTATTTTCGATGAATTAAATAAAGATAATTTCTCCATATTCGAAAACATGGATTTACAATTTTTGAGAAGCCAAGTCAGCATTGAATACTATCCAGATGCTTACAAAGACTTGATTTAACAATAAAACTCTTGTTTTGATTGACAAGAGTTTTTTAATTTGCTAATATTTTACCGTGGAAAATATGCAGGAAAACAATCAGCAATTAGAACAAGAGCCTAATGGCTCTAATTTTTCTCAAATGCAAATTGAAATTCCTCAGCAGACAGAAGAAGACAAAGCCAAATTAGATGCTTCACAGCAAGCGGTTTCAAAAAGAAGCGGAAAGAAAAAGAAAATTTGGAATGTTGTCATGTTCTTGATAAATATTTGTGTCATTGCTGGCATTTTCATTTATCAAATTTTGGCAGGAGATTTTGTTTCTCTTACAGAAATTTCGGTTGATATTGGTTTCCTTTTTGTATGTATTCTTATATTCTGCTTTGCTTTATTTTTCGATACAATATCCATATCTTACCTAATTAGGAAAGCATGCAAAAGACCAAGGTTTGCATTAGGTTATAAAACCAATATTTGTGGAAGATATTATGATGCAATAACACCTCTTTCAACAGGGGGGCAACCTTTCCAAGTTGTTTATTTGATGGGCAGAGATGTGCCTTCAACTTCGGCGCTATCAATTCCAATAGCAAAATTGTTTTTTCAACAGTTGGCGTGGTTTATTGCTTCGTCGATTGCCCTTATTGTTTCTTTTGTAAATTATTCTTCGTTTAATTCACTTGTAAATATTTCTTCTTACATTGGTTTTGTGCTTACATTTGCAATGTTATTTCTTACTATTTTTCTTTCGGTTAGTAAAAGTGTGGGTAAAAAACTTGTGGCAAAAACGCTCAAACTTTTACAAAAAATGAAAATTGTTAAAAATTACGAAAAACAATATCAGCGAGTTTCTAACTATGTTGAAGATTACCAAAACATAATGCGCCAATATGTTAAAAACAAAAAAGACTTCTTTATTATGTTTATGACAATGGCCATTAGAACAGTTTTAATTTACTCACTACCGTTCTTCATTTATTGCGTATTTAATGGTTATGCGCCAGAACTTTATGGAACATTTTTTGTAATGGGTGTATTGGTTGATTTGGCTTCAAGTTTTATCCCATTGCCAGGCGGAACAGGAATGAATGAAGTTTCCTTCCTTGCAATATTTGCCCCTTACTTCACGGGGGGATCAATTGTTTGGGCTATGCTGTTGTGGAGATTTTTCACCTATTACTTATACTTGATTTTAGGTTTTGGAATGATGACATATGATGTAGCATATGGCAATAGAAAGTATCGCTGGCTAAAAGTAGAGCGTAAACTTCAACTCGAAAGTAAGGAATTTAAAGACAAACAAATTTCGTCTTTTAGGCAAGAGCGGGCTTACAGGCGCAAAAGACAACTAAAAAAGAATTAAGAATATTAAATTGTTATTTGCAAAATATAAAACCATGAGAAAGATATCAAAATCTACTTATGGTTTTATTTTTGCTATTGTTGTTTTGGTCATTCTGCTTGGAATAAGTCTGTATTTAGGAATTTCGGGCTGGTTTTTTTCAAATGTAACATCATTGCAATCTGATTTAGAACTTGGTCAAACAGTGAATATATCCATGCAAAAAACTGAGTCCAAAGCCGTGTCTTTCACTTTTCCAGGCTCGTATTTACCTGGGCAAAAACTGCCTCAATATATTAACATAACCAATAATGCTGATACCGACCTTTATATTCGTGCCAAAGCAGTGGTGTTTAGTCATGAGCAAAGTGAAACAAATTTGGAAGTGGGAATTAGCGACCATTGGACGCAGGAGAATGAATATTATTATTTCGATGAACCTCTTTTGCAATCAAATAAAATTGCTTTTGCAACATATATTAAGTTGTTAGATGATGAATATTACAATTCGAATAAAAGTTATGTTGTAACAATTATAGTTGAAGCACTTGATGCAAGTTTAGACAAAACTGAAATTTGGGGCTATTAAAAATTAAAAAACCGTCAATAACATTGTTGTGAAAAAGTTGATGGTTTTTATTTTTGTAATTTTTGCAGTGTGTTTTTGCTCATTTTTGCCAAAACAAAGTGTTTTTGGAATTGAAAATGTAAAAGCAATAAGTTTTGTGGCAGATGTGCAAAGTGTGCAAAATCTTGGGCTGGAATATACTCCAAATGGTGGCGATGCGATTGTAGAGGTCGAGCCAGCAAACGCACAAGAATTTTATAATTCTTTGCACCCAAAATGTATAGTTATGACTCTTGAATGTGACCAGATGAATAATTTAAAAAACTATTTAAACATGACCAATTTTTATACTCAATCTTTGCAGGACAAAACAATCATTTATGGCTACACATCTAAATTTGATAAATGTGAGTTTATTGAAGGCAAAAAAATAAATGTTCAAATTGTTTTAGACGAAAATCAAATTTTGGTGGGGTTTCCACTGATTATGACAGGTTTTTAAAAAAAATATGTATAAACAAAAAAATTGTGTCAATAAAGTTGTCAAGGAGGAAAAGATATGGAAATCAGAAAGGAGAACAAGTTTCACGCTTTCGTCAAAAAATTTGGGCTTTACATTATTGCAGGGGTGGCAGTTGTAATTATTGCAATTACTGCAACTTTGGTTGGGGTTTTGACTAAACAGGATTCACCTGTTGATGTTGGCACACAACCATTAAGTTTTGGTTTGCCTGCACTTGATGCAACGGTGATAAAAGATTATTCTGACACCAAGTTGCAATATAATGAAACGCTCAATAAATGGGAAGCGCATTTCTCAGTTGACCTAGCCAGTGAAGACCCAACTGTTATGGCTGTTTTGGACGGAACGGTAACCGATGTGTCGTATAAATATATGACAGGTTATACAGTTACAATTGAGCATGCCGACGGATTTGTAAGCGTTTATAGTTCGCTTGCTGAAAATGTTGCTGTTGCAGAGGGAGATGCAGTAACAAAGGGACAGAAAATTGGTGAAATGTCAACAACCGCAGCGGGCGAAGCAACTTATGGGGCACACTTGGATTTCAGTTTGTTACAAAACGGTGAAGAAGTTGACCCAAATGATTATATTTCACTTCAAAATAAATGAATTTGTTTGCTAAAACCATACTAGTTATGATATAATGTAGCAAGTGGAGGCAAACATGAGAGAAAAGGTTAAAGAACTTATTGCAGACCAACTTTGCATTTCACCTGATGATATTGCAGATGATGCAGATATTGTTGTAGATTTGGGTGCAGACTCACTTGATGTTGTAGAAATGCTTATGACTTTGGAAGATGAGTTTGGAATAAAGTTGAAAGATGACCAAGTTAATAAAATAAGGTCCGTAAATGCAATTTGTGAAATTATTGAAAGTAATAAGAAAAAATAATGAGGCAGGGCACACGCCCTGTTTTTTTATTCAAATTTTGACATAAAACGACAAAATTCCGAATAGTTTACTACAAGGAGGATTTTGCCGTGAAAGATGACATCACAAAAAGAGTTTTACTTGAAGCAGAATATATCATCTCAACTCACAGCACTTTACGACAAACAGCCGACTTGTTCGGAGTTAGTAAAAGCACAGTTCATGTAGATATGTCGAACAGACTTAGAAAAATAAATGGAAAAAAATACCAAAAAATAGAAAAAATATTGCAAATAAATTTTGCAGAAAAACATATTAGAGGTGGTCAAGCAACAAAAGAAAAATATTTAACAGCATAAAATTATTCGCCTTATTTTATAAGGCGAATAATTATTTTTTTACCATAATTTATTTCTTTGTGGATTAGTTAACGCTTTTAATATTTTATTTTTACAGTCAGGATAATTTTCGGTGAATTTTTCTAATATTTTTTTTGCATTTTCTCGCTCAGAAAAATGGTCTTTTGGACAAACATTTTTAATTATTGGCATATTTTTTGATGCTTTTTTTATCTCTTTTTCTTCTACAAACAACATAGGCCTAATCACTTCAAGTTCAGTTCGGGACAAATAAGTTTTTGGTTGCAGTGCATATAGCCTTCCTTCAAAAAACAAACTAAGCAAAAAGGTTTCTATTAAATCATCAGCATGGTGCCCCAAAGCAACTTTATTGCAACCTAATTTTTTGGCGGTAGTGTTTAGTAATCCTCTGCGCATATTCGCACAAAGAGAGCACGGGTTTTTCTCTTTTCTTACATCAAACAAAATCTCAAAAACATTCGATTTTTCAAGGTGAAAAGCCACATCAATTTGCTTGCAGTAACTTTCTATTTCACTATAATCCATTTCGCTGTTTGAAAGGTCAATTGCGATTGCTGTTAGGTCAAAATTTGGGTTGATATATTTTTGGTATTCTCGCATGGCTGTAAGCAAAGTTAAACTATCTTTCCCACCAGAAACGCCAATAGCAATTTTATCGCCATTTTTAATCAATCCTTCTTGTTCGATCAGTTTTCTCATAAGTGATAATATTTTTCTCATGCCAAAAATAATATCAAAAATTTATTTTTTTGTAAAGTTGTTTTACATTGCAATTTAATTGACAAATTTCGATTTTTTGTTTTATAATTCTTTTATATTAAATATTATTATTTTTTTGTGATAAAAATTTATATTTTTTCACAATTTAAAAATAATAATTGGGAGGAATAAATGAAAAATAAATTGTCAAAATTTTTCGTTGCATTGTTAAGCACATTCCTGCTGTTTGGGGGGGTGATTTTTACCGCTTGCGGTGAAACACCTAAGGCTAACATCGTTGTTTCTTCCCAAGATTTTGTTAGTGAAGATTGTATTGAAATTGATTTAGGCTCTGATAAAACTTCTGCACAAATAATCGCAACCGTAGAGGGTGTTTCTTCAGGCAAAGTAGAAGTTAATAATGACTATCAAAGCATAATTTCAACCACCGCTGTTTACAATCAAAATACCAATTCAACCACAATCAGCATCGTAGGCAAAAGTGAAGGCAATGCGTCCATTGTATTGCGATCCTATGAAGGAAATGGACAGAAAGTTATTAACATTTATGTTTACAGTGATATCCTTGGCGTTAAGCAAAAGCAAGATTCAAGTGAATTCAGTAATCAGTATGTAGTTAAGGGCGAAACCACAATTCTTGACAGTGATAGATTTTTGTCTTTTACTTCAAGAGAAGGTGGAGAGAGTAATCGCAAAGACGTTGAATGGGAACTTGTAAGTATAGATGAAAATATTTCATTGCAGGGCAACGTGCTGTTTGTTGGCGAAGAATGCTCCTTAACAAATGTTCTGCTTAAAGCCGTTTCAGTATATAAGCCAGAATTTTATGCAGATGTAAATTTGACGGTAATAAATGCTTTGCCAAATGTTCAACTTGAATTTTCAAGAAATCCTGATGCTTTTAGTGATGAAATAACAGAAAATGAAACTTTCAATTTGGTTAAAAATGACGATTCGCAAGAAGAAGCTGTTGGTTATGTAAAAATGGTTGTTAATGCGCCAACAGGTGGGGATTTGCCAGAATTGACTGTAAGTAGAAATGTCAAAAATTCTATCGGCGAGGCAAGTGATAGAATCAGCATTACAACATATAACACGTCAGTTTCAGAAACTTCTACTCAAATTATCTATAAAATTAAAACAAAAGCCAATGATTCAAATCTTGCACCAGAAGTTCTCGATGTAAGTTTCGATGTAGGGTATGACGGTTTTAGTTATATAAAATCTTCGGTTAACTTTAAAATCAATCTTGTTGATGTTATCGACAGAATTGAGGTTACATCAAACAACCAAATTGTAACTTCGGGTGATATTCTTGATATATACGATAATTACAACGGCGACAGTTCTTTTCAGTTTGGTCGTCCTTTTGTGGTTAATTTAGGGCCTGATACGGTAGCAAATGATAAAGCACTTTTTGATGTTGAATTGTATGCTGATGGTGGACAAAATATAAATAATTACATTCGCCTTTATAATGACAGAGGCCAGCAAATTACTTTACAAGAAAAAAATGGTGTTTATATTGCAGAAGGAATTGCAAACAATTCGCTTATTTATATAAAAACTGCCGAAAATTTTGTTGAAGAAACACAAATTAACTGTAAATTTGTTTCGCAACAATCACCAACCGTTTGTTTGGAAACAAAATTAGTTTGTTATCGTTCGCCAAACACTAATTTTAGCATAGGAAGTCAAGATATTAGATATGTTTCTACATATGGGGAAAACACAATTCAAGTTGAAGTTAGTTCCAATTCACTTATAGGGATAAACAAAGGTTTGGCTTTAAATGAAGTTGAAAGTGATTTATTTAAAGTTTCAAATTTTGCTTTTAACTCAGGAACAGGAACAGTTAGTTTTAATGTTTCAAATATTAAACAAAACATTTCCAACGAAAATTTGACTATAACGCTGTATATTACTCACGAAAATGGTTTCAGATCTATTGAAAACATTGTCGTTGCACCTTATTTGCCTATGGTCGAAGCCTCTGTAACTCATCAGGGACAATCTAGTACCTCAATTTCACAAGTGCAATACCAAAATCAAGATTTTGGTGCTTTAAATTCCAATTATTCTCTTCAATCTTTGATCATGAAACTTGGAAGCAGTGTTACGTTAAATTTAAATACCAATTCTGCAACAGGAATTTCTTTCGCGTTCAGATATTTTGATGAAGCCAGCCCTGAAAACATCAGTGCGGATAACCTTGATGAAATTTTAGGTTTGTTTGTTAACGCTGAAACCGAACAAGATAAATACGCAACTTTTGATTATTCTACAAACAGACTTACTTTGGCTTCTAACGATTTTAAAGGTTATGTACTCTTTACATTTACAGGTTATGATCAAGCGCATGGACAAATTTTAGCATACAGAATTTTCTATCTTGAAAGTTATACGTCTCCTACTAAATTATCCGCAAATCCAACCAATTTAGTATTAACTGCTCTTGATTCTGTTGCACAAGAAGAAAAAGATTTGGCAACTTCAAAAGTTACTATTTCTTATAGAAATGATGGCAATAATGTGACATATTTTGGTAACGATTTCTTATCTTTTGTTTCAGTTATTGAACAAAATGGAGTGAATGGTTCCGATTATATTCAATTTGATAACTATGATATTGAAAACATTGTTATTACCAACAAAAATATTACTTTTGATGTTTCTGCTAAAACTACCAATGGCTATCATTCATTTGTTGATCAAATTGAAATTCAATATACAGTTTTTAACACCACTTACTATGCCACTATCGATTTAGTTATTGAAAATGCTGACAGAGTTGAAAGTATAGATTGGGAAAACTCTTCAAGTGATGGCATAATTTATCTTGACATATATGGTAGTTCTACTTCTGATAAAACTTATCCACTTATAACAGACGTACAACCAAGTGATGCTCATAATACTGACATTGCATATTCTTTTGTTCCTAATGCAGGCACACAACCAGATTTGGTAGAAATTAGTGATTTAGGTGTTGTTAGCATTAAAGCGGGGGCTACAATTGGAGGGACAGGTTATATCTATATTTATCCAAAAGATGCTGTTAGAGTTAAAAAAGGTATCGAACAGTTCGTTTATTTTGTTGACGAAGGAAAAACCGCAGTTACTAAATTGACTCCACTGACAGAACTGCATAACAATTATGAAGAAATATGTTTGGGTTACTACAATAAAATAGAGGGCACAACTCAAACAAAAGTTTATTACAACCAATTTATAAAACGCATTGAAGTTGTTGTTGCCGATGGTTTAAGTGAGGCAACTGCAACAAGAATTTATACTGAAACCCAACTAAAAAATATAGAAACAAACAAACACTATGTTTTGATGAATTCTTTGAATTTAAATAATTGGGCTTCACTTTCATCTTTAACAGGTTCGTTAAAGGGGTATGATCAGAACGTTGTAATCAATTTTACTGGCGAATCTAAACCACTGTTCGAGAATATAGCAGGACAAGGTACTGTAAAACAATTGACCTTTGTAGGTAATGTTACAGGCGGAGGTTTTGTTGCAAATTCAAATGCAGGAACATTGAGTAATATTACAATTTCCGTAAACAGTACACAGACTACTGTTTCACCTAGTAAAGTTGCTGGCGGTTTTGAAAAAGACGGTAATATTTTTGGAGGTGCAGTTGCTGGTTATAACACAGGCTCCATCAGTGATGTAAGAGTGGAAGGCGCAAGCATTGAATTAGCAGACACAATGACATATGCAGGTTTAATTGCAGGATATAACAGCGGAACAATTTCAAATGCTTATGCGGAGTTTTATGTGTTCGCTCTATCATCACAAGAAATAGATGGGGAAACGGTTACTACTAATATCACCAATTTAATCACTGCCGAATATGCAGGTGGATTTGTTGGGTATATGGTAGGTGGAGAAATTAGCCACAGTTATGTGTATAATTACGACTTTGACAACAGTTCATCAACAAAAAATCCATTATTAAATGTTGAAAACGCTACAATAGGCGCTTTTGTGGGATATGCAGAAAGTGGAAGTGTTGTAAACTCTTTCTCCATGATTTATAATGGCATTGCTGAAAAAGGAAAGGGAAATCTTGATAATTTTGATGTTTATTGGGGAAATGGAATCAATTATCAGAGCCAAAATAACTTGCAGAATTGGATTTTTACTGGTGATACAACCAATTTTAAAGAATATGTTAGAAATGGCGAAGCACATTTAACTTTCTACCAGAATGAATACACTGAAAGCGTTCTTAATTTTAATATTGAAGATACAAATCAGTCTGTTAAGGTAAACGATAACAGTGGCATATTGTATTTTTATAAATTACGCAATTCTTCAAATCTCTCAGATAGTCAAAATAGTGAACTTACATCATATAACACTATTTCATTGACTAAATTGTTTGGAGAAAGTGGGAATAAATTGGTGGCTGTAAGTAGCAACAGCAATATTGCGGAAGTTGTTGGAAGCAATATAATTCTAAAAGATATAGGAGATTTCAATTTAACTATATCTTCAAAACAGAACTATACTCAAAACAAACCTTTCGCTATAAAAATTTTGTATTTGATAGAAGATTTCACTGTTGAACATAATAATATTGAAACATCAGGATTTACTATTCAAGAAGGTAAAACTGACATCGTTAATTTTTCCACCACGAACATTGTTTATTTGCGTGGCCAAGCCTTTAATCTAATGTTGAACTCCACCAAAATAAACATGACTTTGGACAATGATAATTTAAAAAATTATGTAGAATTGTCCACTAATGGTATGGTGGGGAACATTACAGTAAAGTCAGGTACAAAAGAAGCATTAGAAAATCAAACTTCATTTACTGTAAAGGCTCAAATTTCAGTTAATAATTTGGCTGAAGAATATAACAATGCTATTATGGAATCAACTTTACGCGAAATTTCTATCACGCCTGTTTTGGGCGCAAATGATATTCGAATAAGCGCTGATTCACTCAATATTGTACCAGCCTACGATTCTGTTCTTGATGTTGTGCTTGTAACCGATGAGCCAAATGATGATTTGGTTCTTTCCATAATGAAAAATCAATCACAAGCATTTCTATCTTCACTACAACAAGGTGATAACTTTGTTTATTCATTCGCTGGCGAAGACATCATAAATATTCACGTTTCTAAACTCGCTTATAATATTACAACAACTTCTATTTCATATAAACTGACAATTTCTATTGCCAACAATTATCGATCAACTATAATGGACGATGAATATTATAGTTTGTTTGTTTCGTCTAAAACAGGAACTACGAATAAAGAAAACTCAAAGATTGATTTAACATTATCAAGTCAGCCAATAAATCATATTGATATTACAAATTATAAGTCAGATAACACAACCTCAAAAAATGGTGTAAATGTTTATTCGAGAACAGATGAAGTGGTTTCAGTTATATCGCCTGGCCGTAGTTCTATTATGGAAGTTGTAATAGACCCTGACTTTGCATATTACGAATATATGACTTTGACATATCAAAATTCCGATGGCGCTGTACTTGGTATAACAAAGATGAACAGATTTGAGCAATCCACATCTCAATATACAACAGACTCTTCTTCTAATGTTATTTATATCGCAAATGGTGTTCGCATTGGCAGAGTAGATGATGGTTTCTTCGCTTTCAGATTAACAGCCGCTGGAAATATTGCTCAGGATACAAAGTTTGTTATCTCTGCTAATTTCTATGATGCAAACGGCGATTTGGTTTGTCAAACTTCTGATTTTGAATTATATATTTCCTTTTTGCCTGAAGCAGAAATCACTATTGATGGAGATGTTAGTGCGCTTATTGCGAAAGGTGGAAATCTTCAACTTTCAATTTTACTTAGAAATGATCAAACATTAGATGCTCTTATTCCTGAAAACACATCAGGAATTACTATCGCACCTGAAAATACTTGGGAAAAATTTGATAACGGAAATGGTACATATACTTTGTATGTAAATTTGTATGCAAAATTAGATGCCGGTATTTTAACAGGTTTAATTGAAAATGAAGAACCAGTTGTAAAGAATGGTGAGTTCTCTGTTCGTGCACAGGTTTCTAGAACAATAAATGGTGTTCAAGAAATTAAAACTTCGTATGCGTATATTACCATTGTTGATTTCTTGCCTACTAGCGCAGAAGTTTATGGAGCATCTCATAACGACAATTTAAACTTGGACGTTCTTGATGCGTACATAGGTATTCCTATAACTATAGATTTCGATTATAATTTTACCCCTGAAACTTATTCATATGACTACTCTAATCCAGACGAAGTTGAATTGGCAAACAACCTTTATAGAGCAAGAAATGATTTCTCAGAAAAAGGAAGTTATATAAATGAAGATCAAACTTTTGCCATAAACTATCAAAATAACAACCCAATTCCAATTTACGAACGCCTGTACATCAACAATCAAAAACTAAAATTTGAGCCAACAAGTGATGGGGTATGGACATACTCAAATGCTAATTTCCGATTAACATATAAACAATCAGATGAAAATTCTAATGGTATTTTGACTGTATTAGGTTTAGTAACAACTTCTACTCCAATTCAGATAACATTAAAAGATGTAATTTCCCTTTCAAATAAAAATGTTTCATATCCAATTACCACCACATTTGCTGTAAATGTTAATGTTTTATCTTATTTGGATTTGCCTCTTTTAATTGAAAACGCTGAAGATTTCTTGCAAGTTGCGCAAGAAGGCACAGCGCAAGATTATATACTTTTAAATGATATTTATTTACAAAATTATACTCCAATTTCTGCCACCAACTTTAAAAACCTTGATGGAAATGGACATACTATTCATATTCAATCATTTAACACACAGGGTTCGGGTACTTTAAATTTGGCGCTTTTCACAGACATACCAACTACTTCAACCATTAAAAATACAAAAGTTGATTATTATAGTGGGGGCAAGATTACCGTAGATACCACTTCTTCAGGTTATAGTACTATCAATATTGCAGGTTTTGCTATTACTAACAACGGGGTAATTACTAATTGCGAGGTAATCGCTTATGAAAATGATAATGCCACGGTTACTAGCGGAGATGTGGGAATTATTGTAAATTTCGTTAAAGGTTCAACTCCATATTATATAGGTGATTCTTCAATAGTAAGCAACGTTGCAGGGTTCGTGATTACCAATGCTGGTAGTATTACAAATTCAAAAGTAGGCGGAGATGAAATTATCGTTATTGGTGAACAAATTGAAGATACCAATCGAACAACTTATTCCACTCTATCATTGCCTAATTTCGTGCTCTCGGCTCAGGGGCAAATGGCAGGGTTTGTGATTACAAATTCAGGAGAGATCGCATCCTCAGGTGTTAAGAATATTCAAATCACAAACAGCGCTTCTTTAACTTCATCGCAAACAGCAGGATTTGTAATTAGCAATTCAGGAGAGATAAGAACTTCTTATGTTCAGGCAGCAGGACAACAAAAACAAGGCGAAGAAATTACTTCTGTTCATTTAAAACAAACGAACATTTCTTCAAGAGGTGTTGTTTCAGGTTTCGTTGTTAATAATTTAGTAAGTGGAACTATTTCTGATGGCTACTCAAATATTTTAATCAAAAATGATACAGAACTTAAAAGTAGATCAAGTGCAGGTTTTGTTTACACAAACCAAGGATTTATTGAAAATTCTCTATCTGCTTCTTATATAGAAATGGCAGACTTGTTACAGTTAAGTTTTTCAGGTGTTGATAAAAACGGGAATAGTTTAAATACTGGCAAAATAGAATTGTCATATTATATAAATGAAAATTACAATGACGATTCTTCAAGCGATGTTCAAAATGTAATTTCAAATCAAGCGTCGCTTGTGGATAAAAATGAAATTAAATCAGAAAATGCTTATTATGGTTTTATTTTCGCAAGTGAAAATTCAACAGATGATGGCGTTTGGTTGATGACTGATTATGGTCCACAACTTGTAAGCACTCAAACTTTAACTGTCAGCCATAGATATTATGTCGTGGATCCTAGTGATAAAGATGTGTATTTCTTGCCTTATGCTATTTTAGAAAACACTTCCGATTCTTCTGCAATAAAATATAATACTGCATATGGTAATGCCATAAATCCTATTTTAATTGGTTCGGCTACTGATTTTAAAAATGCAATGGGTGATTCCACTTCCACTTACGTAAGTGCATACTTTAATAGCAGTGAAATATTTGGTGCTTATAGGTTTGTTGCAGATATTGATTTATCTGAACTCAACAATGCACAAGGAAATGCCGAAGTCAAATCAATAGATAAAACTTTCACTGGAATATTAGACGGAAATGGTTTCTCGGTTAATAATGTTTCGATTCGCTCTTCTAATAATTCGGCAGGTCTGTTTATGCAAGCCAAAAATGCAGTTATTAAAAATATTGATTTGCTGATGGATAATGTTACCGCTTCAAATTCATATGTCGTAGGTGGACTTGTAGGACTTGTTCAAAATTCTACTATTTTCAACATTGATTTGTCACAAAGTGAACCAGACAGCACATCTTCTGGCGTTGGTGTGTTGGGAAGAAATATCGCAGGTGGTATTATCGGCGCTGCATTTGGGCAGACAACACTTAAAGGCTTGACAGTGAATGATATTATTGTGCAAGCCTCTTACTATGACGATAATGATAATTCTAATTCTTCATTGTCAAGTATGTTGTATAGAAGTGGCTTTAATCCGTCTAATATTAGAAACAGCCAGCGTCAAAATATAAATAATTTCTATTCAAACAACTTGAACAATGGTGGAGTAGGACAAGTTTCGCTCGCTGGTGGAATAGTTGGTTATTTGGATATTTATAATTCTTTAGAAGCAACTTATACAGGTTTTGTTTATACAAGCGATGCGGGCATTGATTATACTGTGTCTAAACTTTTAACGCAAGGTTCAGTTGATGTTCGTGGTGAAATAGCAGGTGGCGTATTTGGTTACACAGGCTATCAAACCAAGGCACAAGATATTGGAATAGTTATTGCAAAGGGTGAAAATACTTATGCAAATATTCTTTCATACAACTATTTTGCAGGCGGAATTGCAGGATTAGCAAATGGCCAATTCTATCAACTTTATTCAGAGCACGAAGAAAATGTTCAAAACAACATTGAGGCAAACACAAATAATTATTATATAAACGGCGCTAACACAACAGAAAGGGGCGTGCTTGATTTGTTTAAATACAAAGGTCAAGCAGGGACCAGCGAGTATCGATATTATCCAAAATACGTAGGCGGACTGATGGGCGTTATGGCTTCTGGATCAATTTATGTGGGGTATAACAAACTGAACGCAATCAATTATACTTCTGATGGCGTTTCATATGCAGGTGGTATTGCTGGTGCTTTGATTGCTGGGAATAATTACTATATTGATAACAATGCTACACAATTAAGAATCTCTACTAACCTTTATTTGCAAGAAGTTTATTCAATCGGCGATGTGTTCGCTTATGGTGGTCAATATAATGGCAGTGGTGCAATAACACAAACTGCAGAACATTCTTTCGGTGGCTTGTTTGGTGTTGTTGAAGAAAACGCTAAGTTAGTTATGTCATCAGTTAACTCATTTGCTCATTATGGTGTTATTGATAATCCTTATTATTTACAATCAGCCGTAGACACAACAACAGCAAATGTTTATGCTGTGGCTGGCTTTGTTAAAAATGGTGCGACAATTGTTGTTATGCCTTCAACAACCGCAATCAGCAGTTCAGAAGGTGTTGGGGCAAGTGAAATCACATCACTTAAATCCTTTGGGTATATGAAGTCTTACTCTGCAAATGGTGTAAAAATCAATGTTGTACCGTATGAAAATTATTCTGAAGCATCAGATTTGGAATATTATTTTGTTATCCCTTCTGTTTCAACTTTTACATCTGAAAATGAGGGCTTTACAATTACAAACGGTGCGTTTATTAACTCAAAGGCTTGGAGTAATGAAAATTGGATTCATACAACAGGAAAACTCTACCCTGAAATCAAATTTGTTAATAGCGTAAATTATATTTATCTCGACCAAAACAATGTTGAAATCGTTCTTGCTAGAATGCAAAATTCGTCAGTTGAAGTAAGGGTTAGGGGAAGATATGCCGACAGCGATAGTTATGGCATGGTTGATTTAAGAAACTATGATTTTAACATTGAAGGTTTCTCAGGAATAATTGTAGGGTACACAACTTCTTCTGATTGGGGTGTAGATAATTCTCCAACTATTATTGGAACATCTTACTATGAGGAAATTGGAGGAGCATCAGGCTCAGGCTATCCAGGAATTATAATAGATAAACCTTTATTTGGTACTACTGGTTCAGGCTTAAATGTTAAAAACTTAAATATCGTTTTCGAACAAAATCAACAAACGCAAAAAATCAGTGGAGGTGTAATTTCCTCTGCAGGCGTTACCGATGCAAATATTGAAGGCGTTAAACTTTATGTTCGTTCGCCTATAATTATTGAGTCTGTCGCTTCAAGTGCGGGACTGCTTGTTCCTAGTGCCGTTAATACTTCGTTCAAAAGTATACAATTTATTTTCTGTTGTAATGCTGGAAATAGTGGTGATAACGGAAGCGGTTCAAGCTATATACAATTTAATAGTAACAATGCCGGATTACTTGCAGGTAGTGTTTCACAAAATTCTATTTTTGAAGCACTTAGAATTCAAGATATTACAATTAAACATCCTAATTTAGAACACGGAGAAAATGTATTCCAAGTAAATGCAACAACCAGTGGAAATATTTATGCTGGTTTGTATGTGGGTTCGCTTAATGAAAATGTAAAAAGTGCTTCAACTGATGATGGTACGCCAACCGAGCCGTCTGAGCCTACAACGCCAGTGCAAAATTATGCAGGCATGGTTATTGAAGTAAAAGCACCAGAACTTACTGGTACTGTAACGGAAGGCTCAACTTTAACTTCTTCAATAAGCATTGCTGGAAGTACAGGAACACTCAACTTAGGTGGATATTTTGGTGAAATTTCTTCACAAAATGCAAGATTAACACTTACAACAAAACAATCATATTCTCAAACGGTTGTTTTAAGTGTTAACACTTCTGCTTCTAGCGCTCAAATTGGCGGTATTGCAGGAAGTGCAATACTTCAAAATTTTGAAGTAAGCAACACTTCTACTAGGGATAGTTCAATATCGACTTTAATACAATTAGGTAACATCAACGCTACAAATTATAAATTAACAAATACAAACTTTGGATTATTGTTTGGGAAGGCAGAAGGCTCGTTCAATGTTCAAAATCTTGATGTAAATGGCACATTGCAAACATTCAGTGCTGAAGATACTTACTCAGAGTTTGATGGACAACTTTCAATTGGCGGACTTATTGGTGAGAACAACGCGACGCTGGGTGTTGTTTCGAATGTTGATGTAAGTTTTGACGCTTTCAAAAATAATAAGGCTTCATTAAGCAAAACCGTTTTTGTAGCAAATAGTACTAACTCTATTGATGTTGAAAGCATGAATTTTGGTGGCTTCATTGGGATTAACTATTCAAGCGTGAATTTGGTTTCAGATTCTAATGGAAACAATAACACTTACAATTTTGACGGAGATAATTATGTTGGCTTTGTGGCTAAAACAACAACCGCATTAAATGTAGGTGATTTAATAGGAAGCAATCAAGGTAATAGTGTTAAAGTTGAAAGTTTTGAGTCAAATAGTATCACATCTATCTCGACTACTGAGGGAACTAATGGAACCATAAACATTGGTGGAGTGATAGGCAGTTCTTCTTATGCTAATGCGGATAATCAAGGAATATCAATCAAGGGAGATTCATCAAATTATAGCATTAAAGTTCTTTCAAACTTCTTTATCAATACACAAAATAATGTAAATGCAGGTGGATTTATTGGGTCCGTTAATAACATAAGTGATACCACAAGCAAAACAATTCAAAATGTTGTGTTTGGTGGTGCTTTTAAATTCAGTGTTCCAAACACAAACAAAACACATTCTATTGGGGGAATTATCGGCCAAATATTTGACGGGAATGCAGGCGCAATATCAGTTAAAAACACTGTAAACTATGGAGATGTGATTTATTCATATACTGATAGCGGGGACAGTGCTTCTCAGGTAGATAAATACTATTTTGGTGGTATCGTAGGACAATCTGGGAACGATGCGGAGACACCAAACATTACAGCAGAAGGCAATATAATAGCATTTACAAATAATAATCCACGACTTGCTTCATCAGCATACATAACAAGCGCACTTATAGGTGATGGGGGAAGTGCAAGTTTAACAAACAACAATTACTATTCATCTCAACTAGTGCTTGCTGTAAGTGATGATGAAAAGATGCTTGACACTGGTTATGTTATGACTACAAATTTCTCAGGTTTTAGCACAGTTAATAAAACCAATAATTCAATGATTGATATCCTTAATCGTTATATTTCAGGAGATGAAGGTACAAAATTTAATCCTATTACCACAGAACAAACTGCTGGTGTGACTAATACTAATGGCATAACTTATTATGCTGGGGTTTATCCTTCTGACGATGCAACTAATTTTGCTTACATTGGAGATTTTGCAACAAAAACACAACCAATTTCAACAGTTGGTGAACATAGTTTTGTTTCTGGTCTTATCGTAAATAATAATTTTAATGATGTAAGCGATACTTACAATGATGTTTCACAAGTTGGTGGTTTAGTAAATAACCTTAATGGCGGAATTATTTTTGCAAGTAGCGCAACAGGAACACTGTCGGTTGGTGGAAATGGTGCAAAAAATATCGGCGGTTTGGTTGGATTGATGCAAGGTGGACTCATTGCTGAAAGCACATCATCGGTCAATATTGTTTATCGTGCAGGTAAATCAGGCACAGATTTAGGAACCGTTTCAGGCATCGCTTCAACAGACAACACCAAATACAATTATTTCAGCAAAACATATTCAACTGGCGAAGTGGCTTCATACATCAGCGCTGATGTTTATGCGTTCACAAATGGCCTTAATTCAACAGCAAGCGACTGTTATACCATAAGCAAAGTAAACCAAAAAGACTACACACAAGAAAATGTAACCGGCACAACTGGTGTGTTTGGCAGTGCGTCTTCATTAGAATCTAACTGGTATGATGGAAACGCAACTGAGGTTCAAGAAAATGTTGGCGCTAGCGCAACAAATACAACAAGTGGAAAAACCTTAAATTACAATAATACCGCTGAAACCTCTATTAATGGCTGGAAGCAAAACATTGAATTTAACTACGCATATCCAACAAGAAATTTTGCTGCATTCAATATTTCTACTACCGAAACAATTGACAATATAAAATTTTACTTAATCCCTAACGCAACCAAACTTGCTTTGATTTCAACCGATAAAAGTAAAAATTACAAACTAGTTCGTGATATTGATTTATCCAAAACAAGTAGTTATGTTTCTACTTGGCCAGGTGTAGAAGAAAATTCTGCAATTATTGATGGTGATGGGCACACGATAAACGGGCTTAAGGCTACTTTATTCTCTTCTGTTGCAACCATTAAAAATTTACGTGTTACTAATGCAGAGGTAACAAGAGATGCGGTTGTTGCAAGCACGGTTACAGGGAGCGCTGACAACATTATCGCTTCGGGAACATTGACTGGTTCTGGAACAAACATCGGCGGATTGTTTGGTAATGGTAATGTTAGCACTGAAATTTCTAATTGTAAAAATTATGTGGCTGTAACTGTCACTAGTTCTACTTCAGATACATCTACTTCAAATACATATGTAGGTGGGATTATTGGAAGTTTGATTACAAGTGAAGGTTCCAATAAAATAGAAAATTGTTTTAATTATGCCCCAATAAATGTTAATGTAGCAGAAAGTTATGTTGGAGGAATAGCGGGTCAAGCAAAGGAATTAAGTTCTTGTGGAAACGAAAATACAGTATTTAATGGTTATACCGCAACAGTTTCAGGCAACTACTATGCTGGTGGTATTGCAGGGAAAGCCACAACTATTACAAGTTGTTATAACACTTCAATGGTTAAGGCAGGTAACAAAAATATAAACGCAGATGGCAATTCATCATCGGGGAATAATAAAGGCGTTGCTTATGCGGCTGGCATTGTTGCGCAAGGAACAAATGTTAGTGGTTGCGAAAATTCGGGGTTCATCGAAGCGTTAGGAAATACAGGCAATATGAAAAACGATTACGCAGAAATTGTTTATACACGTGAAAGTCAACAGGGGACCGTTAAATTTAAAGCCAATATTGACAACATAATAAATGTTTTTGTTTCTGAAATAGGTCTAGACGCGAGTGGTGTAAATATTACAGCAACAAATTGTAAAAATGCAGAAAAAGCATATCGAAATGGCTTGTACGGTAGTGCAGATTTTGAAGAAAACATAAATGTTCCTGAAAATGAACCAAGTTTTTCGAAAACAAAAGAAGGTAATGATTTTACTCATACCAAACTGGATATAAGTGCAGAGTTAAAAATTGATATGGATTCATCAAACGAGCCTCAATTTGTTGTAGCAGAACTTGATGAATTAGGTGGGATAAGTAAGTATTACGTTAAAACTACAAGAAGCATAACTTACAATGATTCTGTTACTAAAACTCAAACTCGTTATTGGGAAGTTAAGCAGGTTGAAAATACATATGCTGACAGAGCATGGATTCAGCCAGTTGCCTCTATAGACTCATTAACTTTAATCAAAACCAGAAATACTGAAACGAGTAACATAAAGACGATTTATATTGGCTCTGAACCATATGCGTTTGTAGAAAATGGGGCTGAGTTAAAAGCGGTATTGACAAGCAATATGGCTACCAAACAAGATGATAATGGAATATCAACAATAGGTGGGATTGATGTTGAAACTCTTTACGACGCTGGTTACAAATTTGTTGTAAATGTTGAAAGTTATGGTGACGGTATTGATAATGTTTCAGGAAGAGCGGAATACAGAGATGAAAAAGTTTATGTAACTATAAATTATAGTTTCACTGAATCAGGAAGCAGTGATGTTGAATATACAGTTTCTGCGTATAGGGAAAACTATGTTGAAACAATTAAACTTAATGCTAGTAATTTGGTTGTTGTAGGAAGTAATTTAAAAATAAAACTTAACGGTGAATACAATTTAACAAGTGGAAACAATTATTCTGTAAAAGGCACGAGTACATATCAATTCCAATATAACGGGACGGATTTAGTCTATCAAGGGACAAACAACGATGCTGTTTTAAACGACTTAAATGGGAAAACTATCACTTTAAATCTTAACGAAGGAGAAATCTCTACTGAGCAGAAAACTTTATATTTGAACCATACTTCATCAAATAACTGGTCTCAAAGTATACAGGGTACATATACAAATACTAGTTCTACTTATGAGCGCATTACTCAGTATGTGGCTGAAAATAACACAAATGATGATAGTGCAAGAGATGTGATCTTATCCTCAAGGCAAGTAACTGATTTGGGAAGCGTAGGTAATGAACGGATTAAAATTACTTTAACCAGAGTTATACAGGGGAAAGTAGCTTCAATATCGTTAGATGGTGGATTAAATTGGGATTCAAGTAATAAAACTATTAGTTTAGGTGATACTTCGACTCAAATTGAATTTACGCACGCTACAGGCAAAGGTTATGTTATGGCAACTAATTTTACGTACGACCAAGGTTCTAATACAACACACCTAACATTGTATTTGTATAGAAATCTTCGTTCTGTTGCTGATAACTTAAAAAAAGACTGGAGTGCTGTTACTATAACATACAAATTTGATAATTCTTATGTGGATTCACCTTTTGGTTCAACTGAAACAAAAACTTACGCAGCAGAAGATGATGAGATATCTGCTACATATATTGCTAATGGCAATGCTAATAAATATGTTTCATCAAGTTCAAGAAGTGGCGCGGGGAAAAACTCAACCATAAACTATGAAAATTACTATTATACTCGAAATTATAGACTAGATAACATTTCAATAAATGTTGCTGAGAATCAGTGGGTTGAATATAGTTATGGAACAAATAGCGTAGGAGTGATAACAAGCGACAGTAAAAAACCAATTCCATTTAGTAATTTGAATGGAACTAGTTCAAGTTTAGTAAAAACGGTGTTCAAAATTTCTGGGTCGCAGTCGACAACATATGATTATAATTATGATGACTTAATTTTAGACGGAGATAATGCTACAACGGCTGTTGTATACACGCAAGACCCAATTTTGATAAACGAAAATTCTTATGCACAAAGTGATGTAATAAATTCTACTACAGGTGGTCCAGGAACAGTTGAGTTTGGTGGTATCACTTACAATTTTGAAATAAATTCAGATGGGGTTCTTACATCTTTTAAACAAGGGGAAAATGTCTGGGAAATAAATGAAGGGATTACTTTCATTGAAAATAAAAACAACTATTTCTATTATAATATAGTTGAAGACGAGGAAAACAAAACATACTCTTTGCAAATATTTGAAACTTATAAGGGGTCAAATTGCGTTATAAATGTAAAAGGAAACAATTATAGTTACAAATTAAAAGAAGGCGGAAGTTTAGAATTTATTGGTTTTACAATTACGACTCAAGGAGAAAAAAGAATAGTTGTTATTGGAGGCGTTAGTTATCGGCTTGAAGATTTTACTACTGAAAGCGAACCAGTAAAAGCGAATACAGAAGGCGGGAAATTTGAAATAAGTGATGATAATGGTTCTTCAAAATTTATATATAACGATACGACTTTGAAAGCGAACCAATATATAATATTTAGTATTAAAACTCATGCAATAGAAACAAATGTTAACATCTTGCTTGAAAATAATAAAATAAATTCTGTTTTTGCAAATGTACCGGTAAAAGATAATGCGGATTTGTTAGGGAGCGCAACGTATACAATTAATGGACAATCACCTGCTAACACAACTGAGACGTCAGTAGGACCATTTACTTATGACGCAGAAATAAGAATTACTGCAACTTACAACGATAAAGAATCAGGTGCACAAACAGTGGGAGTTAGTTTTGGTGGAGAAAATAGAACCAATTATCAAGGAGTTGTTATAACAAAAGATATAAATGTTAAAAATATAGATCAGAATTATGTTTTAAATTTAAATTTAACATCAACAAACGATAATGTAATAAATTATACTTCTATTTCCAACAATGCACTTTTCGAAAATATTAGTTCTCAATTTGTTAAAGATATATCTATTGCAGGTTCAATAATTGTTTCTGACTCATCACACGTAGAAGCAGGTATGTTGGCTGTAAGTCTTAATTCAAACTTAAAGAACGTAAAAACTTTTGGTACAATAAGTACAGCAAAACATTTATCTGGGATTAAAGCCGGTGGTGTGGCAGGAATAATTAGTTCATCATTATCGAATATAAGTAATTTTACATCATTTTCCAATACGATTTATGAAAGTGATATGGCTGGTATTGCAGGATCAGGCACAACTGAATTGAAAAATGTTTCAGGTTCGCTTTGCAATTATGGGACAATCATAGGCGTAAGAGGTGCAGATGGAGCAAGTGCGGGTGAAGATGGACAAAAAGGGCAAGATGTTTATGCCATTTCTCACGTTAACATAGAGTCTAATTCTGTGAACATCTATAACTTTGGTATAGTTAAAGCAGGCGATGGTGGCAATGGTCGACGCGGTGCTGATGGACAAGGTGGAACTGATAAAACAAATGGAACAGCCCCTACTAATGGCACATTCGGAGCAACTGAAGGAGGTAAAAAAGGAGAAGCAGGCAAAGCATACTACTTTGCCACAAATAAAAATACTCATACTGCTTCAGAACAGGAACCTTATGTTATATCTGGAACATTGCGTGATGGCTTGGATGGTCTTTATGATGGCTCTAGAGGTAATGACGGTTGGGGAGGATTGAATTTATATTTAAATTTTGAAAAACATGACGGGCCAGAAAACCGAATAGATGTGGACGAGAACAATTGGACATATCATGCAAATCTAAATGCTTATAGAAATGGATCGGTTAGCAACATTCAAAATACTACTAATGGGGAAATTATAGCGGGTATAGATGTGGGTATAGCAAAAAAACAATCAACCGGATGGAATGGAGATAGGATAACATTTATAGGCAAATTTAATACAGCAGGAAAAAAGATTGAAGGCACAAATATATTGTCACCAACAGGGAATATTTTGTATACTTACTATGGTGCTCGAGTTGATTTTGGAATATGGAGAGTAGATTTTGATTGGCATAAAGAATATTTCTTTGTTGTTGGAGGTATCACCAGCGCGCTATGTTATGATTCAAATGGCGAAGCAATCTAATAAAAAACGGCTAAACTTAGCCGTTTTTTATTAAGTTTTTTCAAGATTATAAAATTTACTTTGGGTCAAGTTTTATTTGTATATTTCATCAAAATTTGTTAAAATTAGTTGAAATTATAATAGATTTTTGAAGGAAAACTATGGAAAAAGAAGAATCAAATATGCACGCAGGGCACAGAGTTAGGTTGCTAAATCAAATTTGTCGTGCTGGAATTGAAAACATGAGTGAAATTGTCGCTCTTGAATTTATTTTAACATATGTAATTCCAAGGTGTGATACAAATAAAATAGCGCACAGACTTTTGGATAAGTTTGGAAGCATTGCAAATGTTTTAAACGCAGATTGGATGTAGACAAAAGATGTGAAAGGAATGGGGGAAGTTTCAGCCAAAAAGTTACACTGCTTTGTTGATATCTTTAATTATTATACAGAAGTATCTTTGGACAAAAAATATGAGTTTGCTTACCGTTCAAACATTGCTGACTTCTTTGAAGAATGATTAAGGTTTAAAAATGTTGAAACTTCTTACATAGTTGGCGTAGATGCTTCAAATAGAGTTAAGGCTAAGATTAAACTTGCTGTTGGCGGAATTAAAAGTGTAGGAATAAATCCTTTTGAAATAGTCAACTTTATTTCAAATTGCAAACCAATGTATGTGCTTTTGGCACACAATCATCCACAAGGCAAGGCTAAGCCGTCGGAAGAAGATGTGATTGGAACAAGAAATATTGAAAACCTTTTAAAAACTTTGGGTGTTCCTCTTGTTGACCATATTATTGTTGGAATAGACGGTGTATTTGGAATGAAAAATAATGAATTTTACAGAACTTTTGAAAACTATTAAAAATTTATAAATTTTGCAATAATTGAGCCAACCAAGCCACCTACAAAAGCAAAAACAAAACAAAGAACAGCAAAAATCAAGTAATTTGGTTTTTGCTTTTTTTGAACTATTTGATTTTCAGTTATTTGATTTCCAATTGGCAAAATGCAAAGGCAGTAAACATTGTCGTCATCATATTTAACATGAATACATTCATTTCTTTCTAAAAAAGTTATTATGTTTTCCAGACCATCTTCGTCCACTCTGTATTTTGCAGGCATGGAAGAAATTATGTCTGCTTTATCGATAACTTTATATCCCGAGCCATGACATTCTTTTTGCAATATTTTTAATACTAAATTGGACTTTAAATCAAGCATGTATTATTATTTGTAATTTTTAACTTTTTTTGCAACATATTATCGACATTTTTAGACAAAATAAATCTTATGTATTGACTTGTGAGCAACGTTATAGTAAAATAAAAATGTATTTGGGAGGGGACAATGAAAATACAAAGCGGGTATGAGAATATGCCTGAAAATTGGATGGAAGTTTTTGGATTTGAAAAAGATGAAGTTGATATAATATTCGAAAAAGAAAAATATGAATTAGCAAAAATTTTTGAAGATTTGTTATGTGATAGATTTTGTGATGTTACTGACGAATTGAAAAAGGGATTTAGAAAAGTTGGATACACCACAATGGAAGATTTTGAACAATCTTTTAAAAAACTTGATGACAGATTTATTAAAATGTTTTACAAAGGTTTTAATTTAGATAAGGATATTGCAACTGAATATTTGAAAAGCATATTTCCTCTTGTTAAAGATAAGCAAGAACTTGATAAGCAGATACACGATATCGATGAAAAAATATCAGATTTATTAGACAGCCCTTATGATTATGATTATGATGTGAGCAGGGAAGAAAGCGAACTTGAAAGATGTGAACAAAAAAGAGACGCAATAGAAAACAATTTAAAATTAAGAAAAAGATCAAGCGCATTTCTAAAAAGTGCACAAGCCAGTTTATAACTGGCTTTTTTTGTGTAAAAATTTGACATTTAGGAAATAAAAAGTTGAAGCCCTTTTATGAGGTGAGACTTTTTGACGCGTAAAGAAAAACTTGTCATGGGATATTTGTGCAAGGTGTGTCCTAAAAAAAGAACATGCCTTGTTTCGCCGGGTGAAATTGCAGCGGCTTTATCTAAAAAATTTGTTTTATCTATTTCAGAACTAGATGAAATTATGAGCGAACTTTCAAACGAAAACTATATTGATTTTGTTGTTTCAGAAAGCAAAATGGGGTATTATTATTGTGTAACATTAAAAAAGAAAGGTCAGGCATTTTTAGTTGATACAAAGCGCCAGAAAAAAACTTTTGGATTGTTGATTTTAAGAAGTTTGTTTTTGGCGACCGTCAGTTTTATTTTTGGACTTGTGTTAAAAATGATTTTTAAAGGATAACTATGGATAAATTTAAGTTAAAAGCACCTTTTTCTGCGTCTGGCGATCAACCGCAAGCAATTGAAAAACTTGTGGAAGGTTTTGACGAGGGGTTGAAAGAGCAGGTTTTGCTTGGTGTTACAGGCAGTGGCAAAACTTTTACCATGGCTAATATAATTGCAAAACTAAACAGGCCTACTTTGGTTATTGCACATAACAAAACTTTGGCGGCGCAACTTTGTAATGAGTTTAGAGAGTTTTTCCCTGAGAACAGAGTTGAATATTTTGTTTCTTATTATGATTATTATCAGCCAGAGGCTTATATTGTTTCAACTGACACCTATATTGAAAAAGATATGTCAATAAACGATGAAATTGATAAACTTCGCTCTTCTGCCACATCTTCTTTGTTGGAAAGAAATGATACTATTGTTGTGGCATCAGTTTCGTGTATTTATGGTTTAGGTAGCCCTGAGGAGTACTATAACCTTCACATTTCATTAAGAAAAGGTGATATTGTTGATAGGGACGATATTATAAAACGGCTTATTGACATTCAGTACACAAGGAATGAAATTGATTTTAAACGCTCAACTTTTAGAGCGAAAGGCGATACTTTGGATATTTTTCCAGCCAACCAATCTGAAATGGCAATCAGAGTTCGTTTCTTTGGTGATGAAATTGAAAAAATATATGAGTTTGACCCAATAACTGGCAATATGCTTAACGAGGTGAGTTATGCGGCCATTTATCCTGCCACTCATTATGCTGTTGGCAACGAAAGGTTAAAAAGGGCAATAGCGCAGATCAGCGAAGATAGAGAAAAAGCCATTAAAAAATTTAATGACGAAGGCAAGCCCTTGGAAGCGGAGAGAATAGGACAGCGAGTAGCGTATGACCTTGAAATGATGAGTGAACTTGGATATTGCAACGGTATTGAAAATTATTCAAGATATTTTGACGGAAGACAACCGGGTGAACCACCATTTACCTTGCTAGATTATTTTCCAAAAGGATTTTTAACTATTATTGATGAAAGTCATATGACTTTACCTCAAATTCGGGCAATGTATAATGGTGATAAGGCTAGAAAAGATAATCTGGTTGAGTATGGTTTTAGATTAGAAGCAGCAAGGGATAACAGACCTTTAAAATTTGATGAATTCAATGAAAGATTGGGTCAAACGCTTTATGTTTCTGCAACACCTGCAAAATATGAACTATCCCGTGCGGGACAAGTGGTAGAACAGTTACTTAGGCCAACTGGTCTTTTAGACCCAACCATAGAAGTAAGACCTTCAAAAGGGCAGATTGACGATTTAATAAGTGAAATCAACAAAACAATTTCACGCAATGCCAGGGTGCTTGTTACAACATTAACCAAAAAAATGGCTGAAAGTTTAACAACTTACTTGGGCGATAGAAAGTTTAAGGTGAAATATCTTCATTCCGAAATTGACACTATGGAAAGAGTGGAGATTATAAATGGTTTAAGAAGTGGAGAGTTTGATGTTCTTGTGGGCATAAATCTTTTGCGCGAAGGTTTGGATATGCCAGAAGTGGAACTTGTTGCAATTTTAGATGCGGATAAAGAAGGGTTCTTGCGAAGCGAAGGTGCTTTAATTCAAACTATCGGCAGAGTTGCCAGAAATGAGAATGGCAGAGCGATTATGTATGCAGATGAAATAACCGACTCTATGAGGCGTGCAATTGATGAAACACAGCGTAGGCGTGAAATTCAAATGCAATATAACAAAGAACACAACATCTCGCCAAAAACTATTAAAAAACTTGTTAAAAACACTTTGGAAATCACCAAGAAACTTGATGGTGAAGATATTCCTAAAAAGGATATTCCTGCCGAAATTGAAAGACTTACTTCGATGATGAAGTTGGCGTCGAACTCTCTTGATTTTGAAAGAGCAATTGAAATAAGGAATAAAATACTAAATTTAAAGAAAAAATTGGGTAAAAAAATTAAATAAAAATATTTATTTATGACAGCAAAAAATGGTTATAAAATTCATGATATGAGGAGAAAGTATGAAATTAAGTGAAAAAATTGCTAGTGCATTGCACGAAGATTGGAGAAAAACAATGCAACAAGGTGATAGTGTATATGAGCCAAGATGGAAAAAAGTTAAAGACTTAACGTTTGTGGAAGCATTAGATTTTTCAAACTTACCACATAATGTTAGAATAATAGATAATGATAATGTGGAAATAGATATTGCTAATAGCACATATTTTGAGTTGAGTGAAGATTGGAAGGCGGAGAACAAAGCAGCGGCAGAAGTTGTTGCCAGCATTGTTGAAAGTGGCAAAGAATTAAGCAGGGAAGAAGCTGGGGAAATTATTCATGATGAATGGCTTAAAAGGAATAATTGGGCAAAAGATGACCCAGTTTTAGGAAAAAGTTTCAGTGAATTGCCATTTGAAGAACAAGAAAAAGATATCAAACAGTTAAAAATAGCAAAAGAAATTTTTGAAAAGATGAGTATGTAAAGATGATAGGTTCACCTATTATTTTTTTCTTTATAATTTTTTAGCATTGTGTTATAATTTATCTATGAATACAACTATTAAAATTATTGAAGCAAAAGAAAATAATTTAAAAAACATCAGTTTAACTATTCCAAGAGAAAAGTTAATTGTTTTTACTGGTGTGAGTGGCTCAGGTAAAACTTCTCTTGCTTTTGGAACTATTTTTGCAGAAGGGCAAAGACGATATATTGAAAGCCTTTCTTCATATGCAAGAATGTTTTTGGGACAAGCACAAAAACCTGATGTGGAGGCAATTGAAGGATTGTCGCCAGCCATTTCTATTGACCAAAAAACCACAAACCATAACCCTCGTTCCACCGTGGGAACGGTAACAGAAATTTATGATTATTTAAGGTTGTTGTTTGCAAGGGTGGGAGAAGCATATTGCCCAAATTGCCACAAGGCTATTTCAAGGCAAACGATTGACCAAATTGTTGATGATGTTATGTCGCATCCAGAGGGCGAAAAACTTACAATTTTAAGCCCAGTTGTTAGAACCGAAAAAGGTGCCTTTGCAAAACTTTTTGATTCGCTTAGAAAAAGCGGATATGTTCGTGTGCTGGTTGATGGAATTATGTATACGCTAGATGAAGAAATAAATCTTGACAAAAACATTAAGCACGAAATAAAAGTTGTGATTGACAGGCTTATTTTAAAAGAAGGAGTTCAAGCAAGATTAACCGAAAGTTTGGAAACTGCAATTAAACTTGCAGAAGGGCTTGCAGTTGTTGATTTTGATGGTCAAGAAGAACTTTACTCTACAAACTATTCATGCCCAACGTGCGGTTGGACTTTGGAAGAGATCACGCCAAGATTGTTTTCTTTTAATGCGCCATTCGGCGCTTGTCCAAATTGTTCGGGTTTAGGAGAAATTGCGGATATAGATGAATCGCTTGTGCTAAAAAATTCACATTTAACAATTGAACAAGGGGCATTTAACATAACTGGCTGGAAATATGAACAGGGAAGCATGGCTAAACTTTATTTTGATGCGCTCAGTGAAAAATACGGAATTGCTCTTGATAAGCCTGTAAAAGATTTGCCAAAAAAGGATATTCAAATTCTTTTATATGGAAACAATGGGGAAAAACTGGATATTTTTAAAAGCGAGCATAGAAATAAAATGGAAGAGCGTTTTAGGGGTTCGCATGCGCTAAGTTTTGAAGGGCTTATAAACAACCTTAAACGCAGACTTGCTGAAACTAAAAGCGAATTCATGCGCTTTGAAATTGGCAAGTTTTTAAGAAATCAAACTTGTAAGGTTTGCCACGGGAAAAGACTAAATGAATCGGCACTTTCAATTAAAATAAATGGAAAAGATATTATTGATATTTGTGATATGCCTGTAAGCGAACTTTTGCCGTATATGCAAAACCTTAAACTTGCAAAGTATAAAATGGTGGTGGCTGAAAGCATTTTAAAAGAAATAATTGCAAGGCTTAAATTTCTTTCTGATGTTGGACTTGGCTATCTTACTCTTTCACGCTCGGCAGAAACTTTGTCTGGCGGGGAGGCGCAAAGAATTAGACTTGCCACACAAATAGGTTCAGGACTTGTTGGTGTTTTGTATATTTTAGATGAGCCAAGCATAGGTTTGCACCAGCGAGATAATGAAAAATTGCTTGCCACTTTAAAAAACCTGCGTGATTTAGGAAATACTTTGATTGTTGTTGAACATGACGAAGACACTATGCGTGAGGCAGATTGGATTGTTGATGTTGGACCATATGCAGGCGTGCATGGTGGAGAAATTGTGGCAAACGGTCCACTACAAGAAGTTCTTAAAAGTCCAAATTCTGTAACTGCGAAATTTTTGCGGGGTGAGGAAAAAATTGAAATTCCATCTTCACGCAAACAACCTTCTGGATTTTTGAAAGTGCGTGGTGCGGCAGAAAATAACTTGAAAAAAATGAATGTAGATATCCCGCTTGGTGTTCTTACAGTTGTTACAGGTGTTTCGGGAAGTGGAAAGTCTAGTTTAATCAATGAAGTAGTTTATCCATATTTATCAAATTCTTTAAATGCAAGTAAGTTGGAACTTGGCAAATTTGATAAAATTGAGGGAGTTGAGCAACTTGACAAAGTAATTTGCATAGACCAAGCGCCTATTGGCAGAACTCCACGAAGCAACCCTGCAACATATACGGGTGTGTTTACTCCAATAAGAGAACTTTTTGCTTCAACACCTGATGCAAAAATGAGGGGATTTACTGCAAGCAGGTTTTCATTTAATGTGCATGGCGGACGATGTGAAGCGTGTGATGGCGCAGGAGTAAAAGAAATTGAAATGTATTTCTTGCCAGACATATCTGTTCCATGCGAAGTATGCAAGGGCAAAAGATACAACCGTGAAACTTTGGAAGTTAAATATAAGGGCAAAACTATTACCGATGTTTTAGATATGACGGTTGAAGAGGCACTTGAATTTTTTGCTTCTATTCCAAGTATTAAAAATAAATTGCAGGCGCTTTATGATGTTGGGCTTTCTTACATTAAACTTGGCCAGCCTGCCACAACGCTTTCAGGCGGTGAAGCACAAAGGGTTAAACTTGCAACTGAACTTGCTAAACGAGAAACGGGCAAAACTTTTTATATTTTAGATGAGCCAACAACCGGACTTCATATGTATGATGTAAAAAAACTTATAAATATTTTAAACAGGCTTGTTGGCAACGGAAACACGGTTGTTGTTATTGAGCATAACTTAGATGTGATTAAGTGTGCCGATCAAATAATTGATTTAGGACCAGAGGGAGGCTCTGGCGGAGGCGAAGTTGTTGCCACAGGAACTCCGGAACAGGTTGCAGAAAATCCTAAATCATTTACTGGCATGTTTTTGAAAAAGATTTTGGCAAATAAATAAAATCTTGCAAAAAGTTGTATAAAGTGATAAAATATTGCCATGCGTATTATATGTTTGGCGTCTGGCAGTGACGGGAATATGACATATGTTGAAAGTGAAAATGTCAAGATTTTGGTTGACATTGGTCTTTCTTGTGCAGAGGCGGTTAAACGATTAAGCCTTATCAATGTTTCCCCAGATGATATTGATGCCATTTTAGTTACCCATGAACATAACGACCATATAAAAGGCGTGGACGCATTTTCGTATAAATTTGATAAGCCAATTTTTGCACATAAAAGCGTTTGGGATAATTTAAAATTTAAGTTGGTGAAAACACCATCTAAAAATCGAAGATTTTATGAAACAGACACCTTTACTTTGCGTGATATAGTGGTTCATGCCATTGAAGTTCCACACGATGTGCCTAGTTTTGGATATTCTTTTGAAAATAATGGAGCAAAAATTAGTATTTTAACAGATGTTGGGCATACTAACGACAGAATACTAGACAGTATTCGGGGAAGTCAGTTAGTATATCTTGAAGCCAACTATGATAAAACTATGCTTAAAGAAGGCAAACGCTATCCGCTTGCACTAAAACATAGAATTTCAGGGGGCAGAGGACATCTATCAAATGACGAATCCGCTCTTTTGATTAGATATCTTGTTGAAAGTGGAAGCAGACAAATAGTGCTGTCGCATTTAAGCAGGGAAAATAACACTCCTGATTTAGCATATTCATACATCTCTCAAAAACTTAGAGATTATGGAATTATTGAAGGGGTGCATGTTAAAATTGATGTGGCAAGTCCTAATCCTGGAACGATGTTTAGACTTTAAGATTTCTTCATGACTTCTCAAAAAAGGAGAGTTTATGAAGAAATTTTTTTGTTTTTTGTTTAGTTTTATCTTAATTATTCCTATTTTACTCGCAGGTTGTGGAACTCAAACGGGCGATCCAAGTGTTGATATGAGCGTAAGGCGCATAGCAACTGAAAGCACCACATCGCTTAGTGATATGCTTTCTCAGGCTAGAAGTGCCGTTGTTGGTATTTCAGTGGATTTGCCTGATGGTTATGCGATAGGAAGCGGTTTTGCTATAACCGATGATGGTTTAATATTAACAAACAATCATGTTGTAGAAGGCGGAAGCAACATAACTTTATATTATGCTGATAAAACCACAGGAACAGGCAAACTTTTGTGGACAGAACCAGGTTTAGATTTGGCTGTTGTTCGTTCATCTAGGGAAATTCCATATTTGGGTGTCAACACTGGTGATGTTTATATCGGGCAAGAAGTTTTTGCTCTTGGCACGCCGTTAACGCTTGAATTTAAACACACCGTTACTCATGGGATAATCAGTGCAACTAACAGAACGCTTGAAACACAAAGTAGTGAAGGCGCTAGTTTTTTACAAAGTTTAATTCAGCATGATGCAGCAATCAATCCTGGCAATTCTGGTGGACCACTTATTAACAGTGCTGGTCAGGTTATAGGAATAAACACACTTAAAGCCACAGAAGGCGAAGGCATCGGTTTTGCCATTCCTATTGAAATTGGAAGTATAGTAACAGAAAAAATAAGAGAAAACACCAATTATGTTTCACCATACTTAGGCGTATTTGGATTTGATAGTGACATAGCCCTTGCTTATGGTGAGAAGTTAGATGGTGATGGCGTTTATGTCATTTCAACCGATGGGCCTGCCACCGAAGCGGGATTACAAAAAGGAGATTTAATTTATCAATTCGGCGGAATGGAAGTTCATAATTTGCTGGATTTAAGAAAAGCAGTGTTGTCCTATAACCAGGGCGATGCCGTTGTTGTTAATTTTTACAGAAGTGGCATTACGAAAGAAACAATGGTAATTTTACAATAATTTTTATGTTACCTATTGAATTTTGTCTCCAAAAGTGATATAATCATACAAGTAATGAGGGGGACAGTATGTTTAAAGTAAAAAACATTTCTGAATATATTGATAAAATTTACAATGGAACAAGCACGATCACAAAAAGAGATTTGGTTTCAAGCGCTAAAAAATCGCTGAAAAAAACTAATCATGATTTTTCACGTGAAGAAGTTGCGGTTTTATTTCCATTTATTGCAAAACAGGTTAAAATGGAAAGAGATGGTTTGGAATATAGGCGTGTTTTTGGTGGAAGAACCCTCGGTGGAGTTTTAAAAGATTTAGATCAGATGGCAAACATGGGTATGTTTGGCGACAATGCTGAAAAAAGAAAGCAAGAGAGCGAAAGGTTATATCAAGAAGGTGAAGGTGATTTTGGTAAAATTTATGCTTGGATCAAACAACTGCCTTCAAGTGATCAAATGAAAGAAGACGTAGACAAGTACTACGATATTGTAAGAAAAATGGGTGAAGTTCATGAAGAAGTTAAAGATGGTGAACGCTCTTTTAAATTTAATATGACTGCTGACAAAGAATTTAGTACGCCTATTTCAAGAGAAGAGGGATCTAAATTTTTGGTTTGCTCGTTACTTAATGATTTTATAGTTAACAAATGCCCAAAATTTGTTGTTGAGAAAAAAACATCTGGTGAGGAATTTGATTTGAAAATGCCAGTAGTATATTTAGCAACAATTTTAACTTTGAGAAGCATTATTAAAGATGACGAAAGTTATAATCAAATTTTAAAAACTTTGACAATTCCTTTAAGAAAAAGTATTAGTGAAAGAATTTTTGATATCGATAATGGAATTGTAAGAGAAGAAGCAGTAAAACTTTGCAAAGCCAGACTTGAACAATTAAACAGTAACGGCGGGAATTATAACACAGATGCAGGTGCTCTCTTCTATGATTTAGTTTTAGAGCAACAGTTGCATAGAAGTATTGAAAAGGTTAATGATCTTGCTGTTCGTATAACAAACCAAGGCTCTAATTATCCTTTTATAATAATAAAAGACAACGGTATTTCACTTGTTAAACCAACAGAAGTCCCAAGTTTTGAAGATGTAGAGAAAGCATATGCTGAATTAGGGAATGTTGGTTCGGCATTAGGCGCTTTTGCTTATTTAGATAAAGAGATATTTGAAAACAAAGAAGATAAAATTATAGATACACCAGAAGAAATTGCAGAAGTAATGCTTGCAAACTTGATTATGCTTGAAAACTGTGGAATGAATGATTCTGGCAAAAAAGTATATCAACAAATGTTTATTCTTCCACTTATTCAGTGTATGGACTCGATTGAAGCAAAAGAGATAAAACAGATCCAAGATACCGCACTTGAAGATGTAAAAAAATTAAACGTACTTTCTGCTGACAAGTATGCAAATTACGGGAAATCTCAATTTAAATCAAAGCAAGAAGCAGAAAAGTTTAGGAAATTGATTGTTAAAGAGTTGTATGCTCAGGGGAACAAAAAGGGTTTATATAAAGAAAAATCGCTTGGAAAATCAAATGAACTTAGAGAAGCGATTACATTAACAATTGGATATCTAAACAATAGCAAATTTAAAGGCAACGACTTTGGACAAAATGTTGCAGAAATGCAAATTGCAGATGTAGATAGTGAAGCAAAATTTGCGGTTTTTGATGAAATTTATAAGGAATATGCAAACATTATTTCAGAGTTACAAAAATTTGATGCTCAAATGTTGTTAAAAACAGACAGAGAGCAAGTTTTGAAAGATAGTGAAGCAACAAAAGCAAAAGCAAAAGAACTTGCACAAAATGCGGTTCAGGCAGGGAAAGATGCTGGTAAGACATTGGGACGATAAAAGCAAGCGAATATGCGCTTGCTTTTTTTAAATTTTTGAATAACTGTTTAAAACATTTTTAATTTTATGAGTTACAACGCTCTCAACATTTTCCTGACCTGATTTTAAATATTTTCGTGCATCAAAGTTTTCAGGGTTATCTTTGAGTGATTTACGCACGCCAGCCGTGAAGGCAATTCTTAAATCGGTGTCAATATTTATTTTTACAATATTGTGTTTTGTTACTGCAATGTTGGTTAATTTTTCATCTACGCCTTTTGGGTATCCTAATTTTCCACCATAAAGATTGACCTCGTTAACAAATTCCTGATTTACTGCTGATGCGCCATGAAGAACAAGGGGAAATGCTGGCAATTGTTTTTCTATTTCACTTAAAATATCAAATCTTAATTTACTTTCGCCATTAAACTTGTAAGCACCATGGCTTGTGCCTATTGCAACTGCAAGGCTATCAACTCGGGTTTTTTCAACAAATTCTTTTGCTTGTAAAGGGGCTGTGAAATGATTTTGCTCATTAGAAAGATTGTCTTCAATGCCTTTAATTTGACCAAGTTCACCTTCAACAAGCACACCTTTTTTATGGGCATAATCAACCACTTGTTTTGTGAGTTTTATGTTTTCTTCAAAAGCAAGAGAACTTGCATCTATCATAACACTGTCAAAGCCATTGTCGACGGCAAGAGCGCAAGTTTCAAAACTCTGACCATGGTCTAAATGTAAAAAAATAGGGGTGGAATATTGTTTTTTTGCAGTTTTGGTTATTGCTACAACAAAGTCAATGCCGAAGTAATTTAATGCGCCTTCTGTTATTGCTATTATTACTGGGCTGTTTGTTTTTTGTGCAGCAGAACAAATTGCCTTTAATGTTTCTAAATTCGAAAAATTAAATGCACCAACTGCAAAGCCTTCTTTGATTGCTTTTTTATAGTAATAAGATAAATTTTTCATATGACAAATTATATCACATTTTCGCATTTTGCAAAACATAAATTAAGGCAAAGGAGGAAATTATGTTAAAAAAATTGTTTTTAGGGCTGTTATGTTTGGTGCCTATTATTGGACTGGCAGGTTGTGGAGATATGGATAACCTTTCGCTTGTAAAAAACAATATGTCAGAAATTACGAACGTTTATTTTTTTTCAGATAACGAGGATTTAAAAGTATCTTTGGCATCAGGACAAAGAGAGGATGACTTTAAGTATGATGGCAAAAGTACAGAAAAAGTAAACTTCGCTTTGATTGTTGCACAACTAAATTCTTGCGAGACAGAGTTGTGTAAAATAATTATTGATGGTGAAGAGAAAGATGTGCTTTTAGAATTTAATTATAGAACTGGAAAACATATGGCAGATTTAGAAACAAAATTAACTGGCAATGAAAAAATAGAAATTGTTTGTGGAGATTTAACCGCAAATTTGGTAAATAAATCTAAAGATTTTGGCGTTTCTTCGGAACAAGCTTTACAGATAGGCGTTGAATATTTGAAAGATTTTATTGAGCCTCTTTGTCAAGGCAAGAATTTCAATGCCGAGGCATATTTAAGGGTTATGGATGTTTTAACAGGACAAGAAAATGGTACGTTGTGGTTGTTTAGTGTTTTATCAAACGATGGCCAAATTAGGAATATTATAATTTCTACCAGTGAGCCAAATGTGCTTGCAGATGACAGCGCAGATATGATATAATTAAAACATGAAATCTTATTCAACAATTTCTGATAAAGAAAAGGCACTTTTGGTTGTAGTAATTACAAAGAAAAGTGAAAGTAAAAATAGGAAAATTGATGAAATTACAAGATTGGCTCTTTCCACAGATTTGGAGGTGGAAGGAGTTTTTTCGCAAAATATTAAAGAATTTAATAAATCAACCGTTATTGGAAGTGGCAAGGTTAAAGAAATTTGTGAGTTTTTAAAAAGTCATCCAGTTGATGTTGTTATAGTTGATTATAAGTTGGTTAGTTCTCAAATTAAGAATTTGTCAGATGCGTTTGGGGTTAGAGTTATTGACCGTGTAGGACTGATACTTGATATATTTGCTAAAGGCGCAAAAACAAACGAAGCAAAATTGCAAGTTAAACTTGCTCAAAATTTGTATAATTTGCCACGAATCGGTCAGTTGAAAGGTAGTGATGGCAGATTTAGTGGTGGCGGAGTTGGTATGCGTGGCCCAGGTGAAAGTAAAATAGAACTTGATAGGAGATTGCTTGAAAAGGAAATTGACACTTTAAAAAAGCAAATTGCGAAAATTAAAGAACAAAGAAGTGTTAACAGGCGAGAGCGTGAAAAAAATGCTATCAAACGTATCGCTATTGTCGGTTATACAAATGCTGGTAAAAGCAGTTTGTTAAATGTGTTAACAAGGGAAGATATTTATGTTAAGGATAAATATTTTGCAACGCTGGATACAACAAGTAGAAAATTATATTTAAATGGTGAAACGGTTATGATAATTGATACCGTTGGTTTTATTTCAGAACTTCCGCACGAACTTGTAGATGCGTTTGCTTCAACTTTGGAAGAAGCCAAAGATGCTGATTTAATTTTGCATGTGGTTGACCCAACAGCAACTTCATTGACTGACGATAAGGAAAAATATTATGTTGAATCAATGAGGGTTACGAACAAGGTTTTAGATGATATTGGGGCTACAAAAAATAGGCTTGTGGTTTATAACAAATGCGACCTTTTATGTGAAAGATTTGAACTAAAACGTGATGAAATTTTTATATCTACAAAAACAAAAGAAGGCATTGAAGAACTGAAACAAATGATGAAAATTAAATTGGATATTTAAAAAACAGCGGAGTTATTTTCCGCTGTTTTCGTTTTCATTTAATTTTTTTATTAAAAAATCTATATCTATTTCATGAACTTGCGCAGCCTCTTCCAAAGTTTCCATTTGACTCATAGGGCAAAAAATGCAATGCATACCAAAACCCATCAAAACATCAGCCAAAGTCTCATCTATTTTTAAAACTTCTTTTATGGTCATATTTTTTGTAATTATTTTTTTATTTTTCTTTTTCATAAAAAATAGTTTATTAAATAATTTATTAAAAGTCAATAAAAAAATATAAAAAAAATAATTTTTTTGTTATTTTTTGTCTTTTTTTTTAATTATTTCATAATTTTATTTTTATTTTAATAAATTGTGGTATGGAAAAATTAACAGAAATTATTTCAAAAAAAATTTATTGCTTAGGTTCAGGTAATGGCTTAGGTTATGTTCTCAATGCTGTTTTTGATGAAAATTTATCAAAGATTAAATCTTTGATTGTCGTTGATGAAGAAAGTGAATTGGAAGGTTGTGTTGAAACAAAGTTTATCAAAAATTCAACTGACTGTTTTTTTGTAGAAAATCGAAGTTGCTTATTTTATGGCGTAGATAACAACTTATCTAATCCAATTGGGAAAAGAGTTTTTACTAAAAATGGGACAGATTGGGGTAAAATTAAAGAGGTTCTGTTAAATAACTTTAAAGTTGAGGCTTTTGTTACCGACAAATTAACCTTTGCTCCTAAACAAATCAGCGTTTGGGGCAACGATGCAATAATTATTGGCAAAAAGAAAAAATCTTTTGACAATATCCAACAAAAACCAGTTTTTCATACAAATCACCATGAAGAAATAGTGTCTATAATGTCTTCTCCTCAGATAAAAGAAGTAGTTGCAACACCATATAGAATTTCAACTGATGCAAAAAATTTAATAGGAAAAATGGCAACAAGAGATATTTTCGGTTTAAATAACGAATTAATTATCAAAAAATTCGAAATAATTACTCAAAAAAAATTAAATGAAGCAAAAAAACACAATAAATTAAATATATTATTTTATAATTGCAAATAGGTTAAATCGTTTGTATTTTTCAAGTTGTTTGTAGTAAAATATTTACAAGGAGAGAAATACTATGCAACGTGTAATTCCAAGAAGAACCAAGGTTAAACTTGAATTTGTTAAAGGCGTTACTGGTTTAGATTTAATTTTGGCTGTTATAGGTGTGGCAGTAGCAGTTATTTTGTTCGCATCAAATTTTACTGGACATTTTTGGGTGGCTGCTGTTTTTACTATCCTTTATCTTTCAATTTTTATTAAAGTTGCTGATGAGGAAAGATTTTATGTTACTTGCGCATATTTGTTCAGGTTTATGGCGCAGAAGAAAAAATTCTCCGCTGACCCAGGTAAAGGCAAAAAATCTGATATAGGCGAAATGATTCCGTTTGAAGGCCTTTACCAAGATCGCTTTATAAATTTTGGTACATATTATGGACAAGTTATTGAAATTAAGCCTGTGTTGTTTGGGCTTCTTACCGAATATACTCAAGATAACGTTATTGAAAGTTTTGCAAACGCATTACGAAGATTAACCCCTGACCAAACCTGTTCCATTATTAAATTAAATTTAGCAATGGTGCTTGATAATTACATTTATAACGAAAACAAAAAATATGACCTTCTTTTAGAAATGCAACTTGAACACCAAGTTACTGAAAAAGAAGTTGATGCTAGAAGCCCTATCTTTGAAGAACGCGTTTCTTTCATGGAAAATTTAAATAGGCGTGATAAAGTATACAAAGATCATTTTTATGTAGTCGTTTTTGACAAAGATATGGACCTTTTGGAAAATACCGTAAACGGTATGATCAATTCTTTGGCTTCATCATTGTCACCTGTTAGCGCAAAGAGATTGTATGGCTCTGACTTAACAATATTTTTAAAAGCAAACTATGGCAGAGAGTTTGATCAAAGAGATCTCGAAAGCATTCCGCTTTCTCAACATATAGATTGGGCAAAGCCAAAACAAGTTCGATTTAAAGCAGCACGATATTTTATTGATGATAATGCTTTTAGAACATATGCTATTACTGATTATCCTTTAAATGTTGGTAATGCTTGGGGTGCGGATATTTTCCTTTTAGATAGAACCAAAGTTGTAATGAAGTTTAATCAAGTTCCAAAGTATAATGCAGAGCGTTCAATCGATAAAGCCATAATGGATATGGAAAGCAAACTTTATAGAACAGGTCGTTCTTCTAGCAGAATTGAACTTGAAACGCACGTTGATACTCTTAGAGAGTTGCTTGTAAATCTTAAAAACAACAACCAACAACTTTATGATGTTAACACTTACATAACTTGTGAAGATGCTGCAAAACGTGATGTTAAGGCGATGCTTAAACAAAGTGGATTTAAATTTAGTGAAATGTTCGCTCGCCAACAAGATGCTTTTATCAGTGCAAATATATCTAGAAGAGATAACATCAAAAATTATAGACGTGGAATTCCTACTTCAACTCTTGCTGCTGTATTCCCATTCATTTCAAGTGCATTGCAAGACGAGACAGGTATTTATATAGGTGATAATGAATACCCTGTTTTTGTTGATTTCTTTGCCAGAGATAATACTCGTGTCAATTCAAACATGATGGTTATTGGTAAGTCAGGTTCGGGGAAAAGTTATGCCACAAAAACTTTGCTTGCAAATTTGGCTGCGGATAACTGCAAAATTTTTATTCTTGACCCAGAAAAAGAATATGCTCTTTTAACGGAACATCTAGGTGGGAAATATATTGATGTTGGCTCTTCAATGCACGGTATTATTAACCCATTTCATATCATAGCTTCGCTTGATGAAAACGAAGAGGAAGAAGCAGAAGAAGATGATGAAAATGATGAAGATTTCGATCCAGAAACATTTAAAGCAAAAAAGAAAAAGAAAACTGTTGAAATTGTAAACGATTCTTATTCTCAACATTTGCAATTTTTGGAGCAATTTTTCAGAAGCATTTTGGAAGGTATCAACTCAGATGCATTTGAACTTTTGAACTCTTTGATTGTTGATGTTTATAAGAAAAAAGGCATAGACGAAAATACTTACATACCAAATTTAAAACCAAAAGATTACCCAATTTTTGATGATTTATATGAGTTGATTTTGCAAAGAATAAAAACATGTAAAGATGACTTTACTATGCGTAATTTGATGACTATTGAAACTTACATCAAAAAATTTGCATCAGGCGGGAGAAACAGTAAATTGTGGAACGGACCAACTTCAATTGAGACTAACGAAAACTTTGTATGTTTTAACTTTCAATCGCTTATCGCAAACAATAACTCGTTACTTACAAATGCGCAAATGCTTTTGGTGTTTAGATACTTGAACAACGAAATTATAAATAATAAGGATTTTAACGCAAAATATCATAAAGGTGATAAGAAAAATAATCGTAAAATTATCATTGCCGTCGATGAAGCACACGTGTTTATTAATCCTAGATACCCAATTGCTCTTGATTTCATGGCGCAAATGGCTAAACGTATTCGTAAATATTGGGGCATGCAAATTGTTATTACACAAAATATTGCCGACTTTGTTGGTAGCGAGGAAATTCAAAGACAATCTACCGCTGTTATCAATGCCTGCCAATACTCACTTATTTTCTCGCTTGCACCAAACGATATCAATGACTTGGTCGAACTTTATAAAAAATCAGGTGGTATTAACGAAGAAGAACAAAACGCTATCGTTACGGCTGGTTTGGGACAAGCGTTTTTGATTACTGGCCCAACAAATAGAACTATGATTCAAGTTGTGGCTCAAGACTATATCAAGTCTATTTTCTCAAACGCCAACGAATAAAAGGGGTTTATGCAAAAAGTTAGTTACAAATTTAAAAAATTGATAACTATTATTTGCCTGGGAGTCGTTTTCTTGCTCTCTGGCCTCTTTTTTGTCGGTTGTGGCGAAAGCCCTGCTTCTAAACTTACTATCACACCAGACAAAACTAATATTTCAATTTTTGTTGGCGAAAGCGCAGATGTCACCTTTACACTCGGCAATTATGAAAAGGGAGTAGATGGTGCATTAAGTTTTGCGTTAATTGATAGTACTGTCGCTTCTGCTACTAGCGAACATGTTTCTTTACAGATTATTTCTCAAGAAGAAACTCAAACAATAGTTAGAGTAACTGGAATAAGTGGCGGTTCTACAAAACTTGTGGCAACATCTAGGGAAGGGAATAAGCAAGCATTTGTCAGCATTGAAGTAAGACAATATTCTTCTTCCGTTGCTTTAAAAGATGAACAACTTTTATATGTTACACAAGACTCACCATTTGTTCCTAATGAAAATATGTATAAGTTTGATTCAAATTCTACTGAAAGAACTTTAACATTTCATAAAACTGAATTAGCAAGTGAAATAAGTGATGAAAATGCTTTTGTTAGTGCAAATTTAACATACGATAATGATACTCAACAATACATTCTCAGTTTTGTAAAAGAAAATGGTGAAACATTTGGCAGTAGTGTTGTAAGTTTGGGCACTCAAATTAACTTTATGGCAAGATATGAAAATGCGCAAACATTAAAGATAGAATCAGTTTTAGCATATTTTACTGTTTTGCCATCTTTACCTGAAAATTCAATAGAAATTATAGTCGATGATGAACCTGTAAATATACAAGATGGAATTACAATTATTGCAAACGATAATGATGGTGCAGATGTGGTTGATTTTATTGTCAGAGTGCCTTCATATATACAAAATTCAGGTACAGTCTACGAAGAAAATTTCATCACGTTTGAAGATAAAGCAGAAAACAGTTCTTTGCTTACAATTACCAAACAACTGGCAAATCAAGGCGACCCTTTATTTAAAGAAAATTTTGCCACATATAGATATCAAGTTTCAAGCGCTACTATTCAAGCCATAACAACAAATTTAAATTTTAAATTATATTATTCCATAGGGGATCAATCGTTTGAAAATGCAAACGATAGTTCGGTTTCGCAAAATTTACAGTTGCCTGTTCTAATAAGGGTGGCTCCTGAAAATATTGTAGTTAATGGATATGAACAAACTGCTCCAGAAAATAACTACCATTTCTATAATTATTATGATGGCGATTACGGTTGGCAAGAATTTAAAATTGATGTTTATAGAACAGATAGCAGTTTTGATTATGTGTTAGTAACTTTTGGTAATGATGTGATTGTTAAATATCAAAATAAAACAGTTTCATCTCCTTTTAAAGTTTATAACATAAACGAACCTATTTTTATTAGGGGAGCTTCATCAGTTGGTGAAAGTACGCAGTCTAAACAAATTAAGTTTGAAGTAGTTAGTGATTATATTTCTCAGGATACAAATTCAGTTGTTTATAGCGTAAATTACACTATCTCTACTGGTGCGACCTCTTTGGTTTTTGATGATGCCGGCGTTCCATATGAATATTATGAAAATAATGAAAATTCAGGCGTTTTTGTTTCGTCATCTTCACAAGCTGAAATTTTTGCACATTTAGTTTCTGATTATGCTTTTAAAAGCGTTACTCCTTTATTTTATAGTGGCGATGAAGGCTCAGTAATTGTTGAGTATATTGATGCTGAATTGGTTGAATTTGAAACAGAACAAAACACTGTTTGTTTAAAAATTACGCCAAGAAAAACTGGTATTGCGACTTATAAAATAATGCTAGATAATGGTGTTTCTAAACTTGTTACTTTTAGAGTTATCAATACTTTTGATTCCCTTTCTGTAAATATTGCTGGTACAGAAAATAATGGTGTGTTAAGTTATGAAAAAGTTGAACCTAGCATTGATCCAGAGTTAGGACAATTAAATGATGAAATGAACATTATTTTGCAAAATTCATCAAGCATTGATGCTAATAATCAACCAATAATAACTTATGGGAAAAATGCTACTGTTGAACTTACATCATCAAATGGAAAACAAATTTTTGACAACATCACCTACAAATTCACTAATGGAAATATTCTAAGCATAGCCCAAAATGGCAACGCCGTATATACTGTTTCAACGAATTCTTTTGGTGAAACTGTTTTAGATTTTGCTGTTAAAGGTGTTGTTGTCGATAAAGATTTTATAAAACAAACCACCACTAAATATGCCAGAGTTAATTTTGTAAGTACAGTTCCAGTTTCACAGTTTAATTTGAATGTTGCAGGCAGTGATATCTCCGCAAGCAGTGTTTCTTTGTATGTAGGAAATAATATAAGCGATTCTTCGTTACAAACAACATCATTTACTAGTACTATTTCGCCTTCTAACGCTTATGGGTTTTATAATCCTTTGACTGATGAAATGATTAACGACACTTTTAAAACTCAATACATATATTGGACTCTAAATGATACCACCCTTTGTTTCAATGCGACAAACAATGAATTGGCCGATAAAATGGTGTATGGCAATATTTACAAAATTGGAATTTCTGCCAGCAACTATTTTGGATTGTTTGATACTAACACTATGACCTTTACTGTTAATCCAAATTATGGTTATGAATTTAGTTTTACCATGTTTGCTTCGTTAAGACAATATGGTATTTCAAAATATTTTCCTATTAACATTCAAGGTCAGGCTTATGATAATGTATCTAACATTTACACTAATTTAGACCAAGATGTTCAGTTCGTTTTTTCTCCAAGCGAAACAACTTTCCAAGTTGCAGTATTTTTAAATCCTAATAACGCAACGGATAAAGATATAGTAGTTAGATATATTTCAACAAATGCCGACATCGACGATCCATTGTTGATAAATTTGTCAGATGTTTTATATTCAAAAACTTCGCAAAACAATCAGAATGTTTCAATAACCAAGATAAATGACAATGGAACATGGCTTATTTCAGTTGAGTTAAATGAGAGCGTTTCTAATGCTGATAATTCTAATTTTAGTCAGTTGTCAGGGGTATTGCAAATTATCCCTAATGCTTGGTTTGTCAATGAAAAAATTATTTCTGGTTACGAAAACAGCATAGTTTCCATTACATTTAATTACGAAAATGGCACTATCGCAAATCCATTCTGGATTCAAAATGCACAAGATTTAATCAATATTGGCCAAAGTTCTGCCGCTATGAAAGCGCATTATAGGCTGGAAACTACAATTGATTTAAGTTCTTACACCGATCAGTTACCGTTAGGAAAGAATATAACTAAACAAGAGGATAGGGTTTTTTCGGGGTCTATAATTAGCCTAACTGGTGATGCCGTTATCACAGGAATAAATATAAAAAATGGCGTTGATAATAATTTTGGGTTATTTCCTCAAATTTCTGGTAATATTTCAGGAATAAAATTTGAAGGAAGCATAAATGTTGAGACTACGAATAACAATGTTAATGTAGGATTGGTTTGCGGAATTCTTACCAAAGACGGAATTTTAGGTGGGGACTTTAATAACTCAAACATCACTTTCACAGGCAGTATTTCCGCAAAAATTTTGTCCAGCAATATTTCAGTTGTTTCGGGTAACATAGGTGGGCTTGTTGGACAAAACAAGGGCTTAATAAAAAATATGAATGTTCTTTTTGACGGTCAAATGTTGGTAAAAGCCTCAAAAGAATACAGTGACAATACTTTTGTGGCAGGTATCGCTGGTACAAGTGCTGGTGGTAAAATCAATGGTAGAAGTGAAGACGAAAGGGCTGACCTTTTTGGCTATTCTGCATATTCAGTTTATGCACTTATTAGTGTTCAAGATTACAGTGGGGAATTGACGGGAAACGCTTCTTCCGTTGTCGCTGTCTCATCTGGTGAAATAACACAGATCCTTGCCGGAGGAGAAATTTTTGCAAACAGTGTAGGTGGTATTGTTAGAACTATGACCGCAGGAAAGTTGGAAGATATCACTACGCGTGTGTTTGTTCGCGGTAACGAAATTGCTTTGGTTGGCGTTAAAGTTGAAGCAAATGTAACATTGCCTGAAACTGCTTCAAGTATTAAAATTCAAGCAACTGATGATGGCGTACATCTGGGGATATATGCTTCAATGGGCGTGTTATTTGCCAACACTTCTTCTTATACAGGTTCGAAACAAGAGCAATTAGATAAAATCGCTTTTTATTTGCCTAAACTAAGTGAAGACAGTGAAGCGCAAATTAGTTGTGGTAATTTTGCTGAATTTTCTTCTTATATTACTAGACAGGAAGTCAAGCAATCAACTAGTATAAAAGAAAACTTTACCTTAGATCAGTTTTATGCGGATTTCATTGTAGTTAATAGTGCAACAGAAAGTGTCATTTATAAATTTAATTTTGAAGATGCTTCTACAGCACTTAGCATTCATCCTAACAGCGATAATGGCTTTTATGCCTACTCTTCAACAGATGGCAATACCAATGTTAACGTTATAAATATGTATTATTTTGAGGCTTCTGGTAGTTATCAAAATGGTGCATTTACAACATCAAATTTACATTTAGCACAACAGGCATTATCACCACTAAACACTTTAAATATTGGCGATAGTTTATATCCTATTATCATTGAAGGCTCTGACTTAAATATGACCTCGTTAAGTGCTAATCTTGAAATTTCTGAAACAGGGCAGATTGTAGTTAAAGGTACTGGTTTGGCTAAAGTCGAAATCAGCAGTTTGTTGAATCAAAAAGAAAATGAAATCATTTATTTTAATGTTATAAATTATTTTAATGTTCAATCTTATAAAATTGAAAATGACATAGTTCAAGACGGAGAGATTGTTCTCGCAAAAGAAACTGGTATATTTACCATAGGGAATTTAACGCTTGGGCAAAATGCAAGTTTTAATGTTTATTCTAATGGCGGTGTCGATGTTTTAATTTCGCCATCTTATTTGTTGAATACTCAGATAAATTCTCAAAGCGTTTCAATTTCAAGAGATGGACTTGTAACCATAAATGGCAATTTAATTCAACTTGCAAAAAATTATTCGGTTTCTGCTTCTGTGAGTGTTGCGGATAGTGATGCGGATAAGCAATTAACTTACGGAGCATACGTCGATTCTCGTGACGGTTTAACATTTGTTAAAACAAGTCAGAGTACAACAACTTCAACTATGCAAGATATTATAAATCTTTCCGCTGCTATTATTGTAGATGTGGAAGGAAAGACATATCAACTTGAAATCACCACTTTGAAAAATGTATCTATAAACTACTATGAAGGCGCAACTGCAATAAATACAAAAAAGGACAGATATGTTTTAACTCCAAGCAGTGGAGACAATGATTTAATCGTAATAACATCTGATGATAAAAACGATAGTTTGGTTGCTGATTTAGTTGAAGGTTTATACGAACTTGAAGTAGTTGATGAAGAAGGAAAAACTACTGATTTATTTAATGCGTTCGTTTCAAAAGCATCATCTCTTAAATTTAATTTAAACATTAGCGTGGATAAAACTTCAACCGCTTTCAAAAATAGACAAACTGAGAATATCTATAAAACTTATTATTTAAACTTAAAAGCAAAAAGCAACCCTAACACTGCTTTAAAAGTTATTGAAATATCGTTACACCAAGAAAATGTTGACACAATTATTGTTAATAATTTCCCTTCATTATCAGAAATTAAGGATTCAAATTTTGTTGTGCCTGGTAGAGTTGGGGTGTTCTCAATAACGCTTTCTCCTATTGATGCCGATTTTGATTACGTAGAGATAAATAATAATGCTATCAATAGTTTGCAAGGTTCAAGTATAGCCTCATTTGTTTTAGGTACATACGAAAGCACAACTGGAACATTTATTGAAATTTCAGGTAGTGAAATTACAAGCCATGGTATTAGAATTTCAAGACAAGTTTTAGAAAGTATTGATGGATATCAAGGGCAGTTTTATGTAAGATATATGTTTTCAAATAATAGCGTGGTTGATGGACAAAATGTTGCTATAGATGTTTCTGTAATTCAAAATGGTGGTGTGTTCTCAAATACATTCTCATATCAAATTTATAAGCAAGAGTTTGTATCGGTTGATTTTGCAGAATATCCTGGCAAAACAGAAGTTGCAAGAGGGCTTTCTTATTTATTAAATGTACAGGCAGTTGGTTATGACAATATTCAACTGACAACCTCAAATCCGCAACTTGCTCAAATCGTTAAAGATGAACAAACCGGATATTATCAACTTGTTGTTACTAACGATGCTATAAATTATCAGGCCAATAAAAACACTTTCTCTATTTTACTTACCGCTTCTAGAGTTAACGAGTTTGGACAAGAGGTTCCAGCAAATGATGAAATTAACATTACTATTCTAGAATATGTTATAAATTACAATTATTATGATGCAAACGGCAATCCTGTAAATCTTGATATAATATCTAATATGAGCAATGGTGTAATAGATATTGCCCTAGGTGAAAAGGCACGATTGTCAGTTACTTTTGGAGATTTGATTGAATATAACGTAAATAATACCACTGTTGTGGCATTAGTTAATAATTTCTTGAATCAATTAACTACCAATGGGAAATGGACGATTTATACAGATTTGAATGTCAATAATGAATCTGGAATTCCTGTTCATTCAATACCTCTTAAAAAATCTGATTCAACTGCAAGCATATTAACATCAAATAATTCTCTTACAATTCCATATTTAAAAACCGAGGGATTGACTTTAACGCCGTTAAGAACTCAACAAATTTCTTCAAGAAGATATTTCCTTTCATTTGAATCATATTATAAAATCAATAATGGTGTTTATGAATTTGTAAGCGAAAGTGAGGCCACAGGTGGAGGTGTAAAGCCAATTTACACAGAATTTGATATAAACGCCTTTATGCGTGGTTCGGAACAAAGCCCAAATCCTATCACATCTTACGACGAATTTTTAGAAATGTTGCCAGGGGGATATTATATTCTGCTTAATGATATAGAAATTCCTGCAGAGTCATTTGTACCGTTAGATACACAAATTGCATATCTTGATGGTAATAATTACAAATTTATTTTCAATGATTCGCAATATAGCATAGGCTCAATCGGTCAAGCAGGGTTGTTTGCTAATGTTTCAACCTCAACTGTTTTGAAAAATATCACTTTAGAAATAGGAAGTGCAGATATAAGCGCCGTTTCATTCACTTCTTCAGCTTCAACTGCAGTTATCTTTGGATTGGTTGCTGGGGTGAACAATGGATCAATCACAAACGCTAGCGTGCAAACTCATTCCAATACTACTGTTTACTTAACTTTTACTTCAACTCCTGCTACCGAAGGTTATTATTTTGGCGGAATATCTGGGCAAAATACAGGATTTATTTCAAACAGCAGAGTTAACATTAAAGCACAAAGTTTGATAAGCATGGGTGGTGTAGCCGGTGTAAATCAAGGGACAATCGCTTCCTCAGCCTTTAAGGAAGGTATGATTATTTGTAATTCTACTTATAACAACATCTTCGTCATGGGTGGACTAGTTGCCACAAATTCTGAAAACGCTAAAATATTGACAAGTTATGTTTCAGGAAATGTTACAAGTAATAAGGTTTACGCTGATGGTACTGAAAGTATGTTGGACTCAAGTGTGCAAGTAGGTGGATTTGTTCATACAAATCAGGGGATTATTGAAGACTGCTATTCCAACATTCCAATTTTAACTTCTTCAAGAAGTGCAGGGTTTGCTTATTCTAATGTGGCAAGTATTGAAAGATGCTTCTCAACTAGTAAAATTATAGGTGACAACAGTGCCACAAACTATTATTTTGCAGGCGAAGGCGATGGTGTTTTTGAAGATTGCTATTATATTAGGGGTAATAAAATTAACATAACTCTTTCGCCACTTTCTCATGAAGGAATTACTCAACTTACATACAATGAAAATGACTCAGGAGAAGTTACACTAAATGATTTTGCAAATTTAACTACATATTTTGCAAATTATTCATATTCAAGTGTTCCGTCTTATAGCAGTGTTTGGTTTTATAGCGATGGAACAACTGGGGATAAGTTTGATGGTATGCAATTTGCAGGTGGTAGACTTGAATTAGTTTCTGCCAATATCATTGCGTCAAGTCAAAAAGAAAACATAGGCACAACAACTGATGCCAATGGGGTTTTGATTTATCAATATATCACCGCAGAAAATACCCCAGAAGATGGAAGCGTGTTTAATCCTTATATAATTTATTCGCCAGAAACTATGGAAAATTATTTAAATTCTCCAAATAAAATCGCATCTGGAAATTATAGAATTATAAATGATATAAATTATGCTTCTCTGCCTTCTGATTATACAAATCTCTATTCTGTTAATTTATCAGGATGTTTGGAAGGTAACGGAGCCACGATTTCTGGCATACAACTTTCTTCAAGTGCTGCAAGCCAAAGCGCAGGTTTGTTTGCAAACATTTATGGCTCAACAAGTGCAAATGCTTGTGTAATGAATTTAACAGTTGTGCCTCAGGAAGTGGCTTTCACAAATTCAAATATTGTTGGGGCGTTAGCAGGAACTATCCAAAATGCAAATCTTTACAATATTAAAATTTACGGTTCTACCTCAGGTATGGAAACTACTGAGGCAGATGAAATTGTTACGGTTACTGGTAAAAATATCGTTGGCGGTGTTATTGGGCTTGCTTTGGGCAATTATGATATCAAAAATATTGATTCAGTAATTGGGGCTTTTGCAACTAATGTCCCTGCAACCAGTGCAACCAATGATTATGAAAGCGAAGATTTATCAAAACTTTCCTTTGCAGGTGGCGTTATAGGCTATTTGGGTGGAAGAGGTAAAATTAGTGGCACAAACATTTCCCGAGGCGCTTTAAACATATTGGGCGCTAAAGCAGGACTCGCTTTTGGAGGAATTGCAAAATCTGTTTCTGCAAGCAATGTTGTGGTTGCTATAAACTCTTCTATGAAAATTTCTGCCTATAAGTATGGAGGTTTTATTGCAGGAGAGGTAAAAGGTTCTTTATCAAATGTCTATGTTTATAGTTATGGTGTTACAAGCGCTACTTTCTCATTAACTCCATATGTCGCTGATGCAATCGGCGGAATTGCTGGCTTGTTAAGAAATGGTGGAACCATTTCAATGGCTTATATGCAACAAGGTTTCATTATTGGTAATCAGCCAACCGCAACAGTTGTTATTAACACTGTTGATTCTATTGGTGGTATTGTTGGTAAAGTTGAGGGAAACAACAATTCAATTTCGCAAGTTATAGTTGATGGAAATATTGTGGCAAGAAATGTGTTAGGTGGAGTCGTTGGCGAAATCTCAGGACAAGTATCAATTTCGCAGGCAGCAGTAAAAAGTTCTTCTCTTAAAATTGAAGGACAGTTAGCAAGACCAATTATCGGTGGTATAGTTGGTTTCGTCAATCAAAACTCGATTGTTTCTGTAAGCGATAGTTATTCTCAGGTAGCCACAATCATTATTGACACTTATACTTATTCCAGTGCAATAACAGCCTTTTTCGGTGGCATTATTGGTAATAATTCTGGGTCGTCATTAACCCTGAATAACATTTATTCTACCTCAGCATATAACATCACTGTTGAAGATAATAATTCTTCTGACGCAACAGCACAAGTATACGGTGTTCAATTTGGCGCTGACCATCCATCATATATATTGCAAAGTGGTGAAGGTTTACAACAAATGGATAGATACTTTGCAATAGGGCAACGAACATATGCAAATCTTGAAGATTGGGAACACAAAGAAGATGAGGAAATTTCTTATTCAATAATTCAATCATCTGATTTAAAATTATCAAATGTTTATAATAGTAGCATAGCAGGTTCAGTCACAACAGTGGGCGATGCAGATATTTTAAACCAAGGCTACACAACTATTTTTGCTAAAAAATATAATTCCGATATCTCGTTAACCCAAAACGAATACGGAACAGATTTATACACAAATTTTGGTGATACTGCAATACAACCACTAGCAAAGACTTTGCAATCGTTCTATAATTTATTTAAAAACAACTCACTGTGGGAAACTTCCGCTTCTGGATTTTCGGTTTTGAGTTTTGAAAAAAGCCTTTTATAAGCATATTTTTCAGGTTTTTTGGCTATAATTTTTGACGAAAATTTGTAAAAAAACTGTTGACAAAATTTTTTGAATATGCTAGAATTCAATAGACGATTATGTGCAAGTGGGGAATTGGTGTATTTTAACATTTAAAAAAAGGGTTTTTTAAGGTGCTTTAATAGGTGCTTTATACCCTTTTTTTTGTTCTAATATAACATATTTCTCAGTTGATAAGGAGAATGACATGGCATTATCACTTAAAAAACAAAAATTTGGTAGAACAGAAAGATATTCTTTTGCAAAACTTGATGAAATCGCTCCAATTCCAGACCTTTTGGACATTCAAAAAAGTTCATATAAAAAGTTTATCGAGCAAGGCATTAGAAGCGTGCTTGATGAATTTTCACCTGTTGTTGATTATAGCGGAAAAGCCAAACTTTATTTTCTTGATATAAACTTGGCTGATGAACCTAAATTTTCTATGAAAGAATGTAAAAGAAGGGGTTCATCTTATTCTGTTCCGCTTAAAGTTAAAGCAAGATTTGTAATTGAAGAAACAGGCGAAGCAGTTGAACAGGAAGTTTTCTTTGGTGATATACCTCTTATGAGTAAAGACGGCTCTTTCCTTACAAACGGAATTGAAAGAGTTATCATTTCTCAAATTGTTCGTTCGCCAAGTGTTTATCTTACAAGAGAAAAAGAGGACAACTCAACTCTTCGTGCGCAAATGATTCCTGAAAGGGGAATGTGGCTTGAAATTGAACAAGGCGCAAACGAAGCAGTTAAAATGGTTGTAGACAGACAACATAAATTCTCGATAGGTGTTTTCCTTAAATGCTTTGGTTTCACAAGTGCCGATATTGAAAAATTGTTCGGTGGCAACAGATACATTAAAGCAGCCCTTGACCGTGAGCCACAACAAACGCAAGATGAAGCACTTTTAGAATTCGCAAGAAAATCACGTCCATCAGATGTGCCTTCTGCTGAATCTACTAGAAATTATTTGAATGCCTTCTTCTTTACAGATGCTTATTATAACCTTGCAAATGTTGGAAGATTTAAGTTTAACAACCGTCTTGCCCTTGCAAACAGACTTCCTGGACTTGTTGCTGCTGAAAATATCGCTGTTAAAGATGAAGTGATTGTTAAAGCAGGTGAAATTATTTCAGAGGAAAAGGCTAGAATTATTCAAGATGCTGGTGTAAACGAAGTTTGGATTCAAGTAAACGGAAGAAAACATCTTATGAGGGGAAATAACAGAGTTAGACTTTCGGCTGTTATTCCTTGCGATGAAAGAGCACTTGGAATTACTGAGGAAGTTTACTATCCAACCCTTATGCAAATTATGAAAGAAAACAAGACAAAAGAAAAGCGTCTTGAAGCGATTAAGGAAAATGCTAAAAACTTAATAGTAACCACTCTTACTATGGATGATATACTTGCAACAATCAGTGTTTATCTTGATTGCCTTGAAGGTGTTGGAACTTATGATAAAGTGGACCACCTTTCAAATAAACGCCTTTCAACAGTTGGTGAACTTCTTGGAAAAGCATTCCGTTCTGGCGTTCAAAAACTTGTTACAAATATTAAAGAATCTTTGCAGGGTAAAGAACTTAGTGAAGTTACTCCTTCTCAGATTATCAATCCAAAACCTATCAACAAAGCACTTAAAGACTTTGTTTCACAATCCCAACTTTCACAACTTATGGACCAAAACAACCCACTTTCTGGTCTTTCTCAAAAAAGAAGAATTTCCGCTGTGGGCCCTGGTGGTGTAAAGAAAGAGCGTGCCGATGTGGGAATTCGTGATATTCACTACACACACTATGGAAGAATATGCGCAATTGAAACCCCAGAAGGACAAAGCATTGGTCTTATCGACACACTTGCTACTTATGTTAAAGTTAACGAATATGGTTTCCTTGAAACACCTTACCGCCCAGTAGATAAAGCAACAGGCATTGTTTCAAAGAAATATGAATACAAAATGGCTGATATAGAGGATAAGGCTTACATTGCACAAGCAACTGAACCTCTTGATGAAAACGGCAGATTTATTAACAAGCGTGTTATGGCAAGACATGGCGCGTCTATGGGTGAAGTGCCTGCAAGCCAAATTGATTATGTTGATGTTTCCCCACGTCAATATATTTCAGTGGCAAGTGCACTCATTCCATTCCTTAACTCAAACGAAGTTAACCGTGTGCTTATGGGTGCAAACATGCAAAGACAGGCTGTGCCTGTGCTTAGACCAGAAGCACCGATTATTGGAACAGGGATGGAATATCGTGCAGCAAGAGATAGCGGGGCACTTGGACTTGCTAAGAGAGCAGGAACAGTTTCATATGTAAGTGCTGATGAAATTAGAATTTTAACTGAAAATGGCGACGAAGATATTTATCCTCTTACAAAATTTGAAAAAACCAACGCAGAAACCTGTAACAACCAAAAACCTTGTGTTAAAAAAGGCGAAAAGGTTAAAGAAGGCGATGTAATCTATGATGGTTACGGTTGTGATAACGGCGAACTTGCTCTCGGTAAAAATATCCTTGTAGGATATATGAACTGGCAAGGATATAACTTCGAAGACGCTATATTGATTAACGAACGACTTGTTAAAGAAGATGTTTACACAACAATCATCTTAAAGGAAGAAGAAGTTTATTGCCGAAATACAAAACTTGGTGATGAAGTTATCACTCGCGATATTCCAAACCTTGGTGAAGAGGCACTTAAAAATCTGGACGAAAACGGAATTATCCGTGTTGGTGCAGAAGTTAGATCGGGAGATATCTTAGTTGGTAAAGTTACTCCTAAGGGTGAAACAGAACTTACACCAGAAGAAAGACTTCTTCGTGCAATTTTCGGTGATAAGGCAAGAGAAGTTAGAGACACTTCACTTCGTGTTAAACACGGTAAAGAAGGTGTTGTAGTTGACGTTCAAGTGTTCTCAAAGAAAAATAAAGACGAACTTGACGCCGGCGTAAACATGATGGTTAGAGTTACAATCGCTCAAAAACGCAAACTTTCTGTCGGTGATAAAATGGCAGGTCGTTACGGAAATAAAGGTGTTGTTTCAATTATCATGCCTGAAAATGATATGCCTTACATGGCAAACGGAAAACCACTTGATATTCTTCTTAACCCACTTGGTGTTACTTCCAGAATGAATATCGGTCAGGTGCTTGAAACTCACTTAGGACTTGTTGCTGGCTCGCTTGGTTGGAAGATTGCTACCCCTGACTTCGATGGAGCAGACATCAACCAAATTCAAGAATTGCTTGTAAGCAATAATTTCCCAGCAGACGGAAAAGTTCAACTTTATGACGGAAGAACAGGTGAGCCTTTTGACAACCTTACAACCGTTGGTTATAAATATATGCTTAAACTCGAACACATGGTTGACAGCAAGATTCACGCTCGTTCAATCGGTTCATACTCACTTATCACTCAACAACCTCTTGGAGGAAAATCATTGTTTGGTGGACAAAGATTTGGTGAAATGGAAGTTTGGGCACTTGAAGCATACGGCGCAAGCCATGTTCTGCAAGAAATGCTTACAATTAAATCAGACGATATCACTGGAAGAACCAAGACCTACGAATCAATTATCAAAGGACAACCTATTGCAGAGCCTGGAATTCCAGAATCTTTCAAAGTGCTTGTAAAAGAATTACAGGCTTTGGGATTGGATATTAAGATTTTAACTGAGGCAAACCAAGAAATTTCAATCAATGAACTTTCTATGGACGAACAAGATGAACACATCACTCCAATTGAAGCAGAACACAATTTTGATGACATTTCTCTTGATTTTGACGATTTGTTAAAGCAAGAGGCTGAAAAAACAGATGAAGAGGAAGATGAAGTTAAAAAATCTTATGAAGAAGAAACATCTTCATCAGCAATTGATACAGCAGACCTCTTCGATGATTTTGGAGATTTTGACGAATAATTTATAGTTTTAGAGATATAAAAGGGAGAAAGTTATGTTTGAACTCAATAACTTCGATTCAATTAGAATAGGCATTGCTTCACCAGAAAAAATTAGAGAATGGAGCCATGGTGAAGTAACTAAGCCTGAGACAATCAACTATCGTACACAGAAGCCTGAAAAGGACGGTCTTTTTTGCGAGAAAATTTTCGGACCTAGAAAAGACTGGGAATGCCACTGCGGTAAATATAAACGCATTCGTTACCGTGGCGTTGTCTGTGATAAATGTGGGGTTGAAATTACTCGTGCAAAGGTTAGAAGAGAAAGGATGGGTCATATAGAACTTGCTGCTCCTGTGACACATATTTGGTATTTTAGATCTGTTCCTTCAAGAATTGGAACACTTTTAGACCTAACTCCAAAAGCACTCGAACAAGTGGTTTATTATGTAAACTATATTGTTATCGACCCTAAGAAAACCGATTTTGTTTATAAACAAATCATTACTGATAAAGAATATCGTGATGCAGTTGAAAAATATGGTTATGGCTCTTTTGAGGCTGGCATGGGGGCTGAGGCAATTAAAAAACTTCTTTCCCAAGTAGACCTTAAAAAAGAAAGTGAAGCACTTAAAAGTGGTTTGCCTACAATGAAAGGGCAAAGAAGAATCAAAGCCATCAAAAAGTTGGATGTTGTTGAATCATTCTTGAAAAGTGGCAACGACCCTACATGGATGGTTCTTGATGTTCTTCCAGTGCTTCCACCTGACCTTCGTCCTATGGTTCCACTTGATGGTGGAAGATATGCGTCTTCTGACCTTAACGACCTTTATCGTCGTGTTATCAACAGAAATAACCGTCTTAAAAAACTTATGGAACTTGGCGCTCCTGAGGTTATTATCAGAAACGAAAAGCGTATGTTGCAAGAAGCCGTTGACAATTTGATTGATAACGGAAAACGAGGTAAAGCGGTTCAAGGTTCTAAACAGCGTGATTTAAAATCTCTTACTTCAATGCTTGGAGGAAAGCAAGGTCGTTTCAGACAAAACCTTTTGGGAAAACGTGTGGATTATTCTGGACGAAGTGTTATCGTTGTTGGTCCTGAACTTAAAATGTATCAATGCGGGCTTCCAAAAGAAATGGCTTTGGAATTATTTAAGCCTTTCATAATTAACAGACTTATTGAACTTAATAAATCAAACAACATCAAAAGTGCTAAACGCATGATTGAAAGAGAAAAACCAATAGTTTGGGATATTCTTGATGAAGTTATTAAAGAACACCCAGTTCTTCTTAACCGTGCGCCAACACTTCACAGATTGTCTGTTCAGGCTTTCGAACCTGTGCTTGTTGAGGGTAGAGCAATCAAACTTCACCCATCATCATGTACGGCTTTCAACGCCGACTTCGACGGTGACCAAATGCCTGTTCACGTTCCTCTTTCTATTGACGCAAGAACAGAGGCAAGAACACTTATGCTTGCTTCCAACAATATTTTGAAACTTGCAGATGGGGAACCTATTGTTACACCTACACAGGACGTTGTTCTTGGTTGCTATTCAATGACACAAATTTTGCCTGGAAAGAAAGGTGAAAACAGCATATTTAACTCTATTGAAGAGGCTATGATTGCTTATCAAACAAATGTTATTGATATCCAAGCACAAATTCAAGTTAGAATTACAAAAACAGTTGATGGAAAAACCTATTCAAAACGCATTCCAACAAGTATCGGTAGAATAATTTTCAGCCAAAACATTCCAGAAGGATTGCTTTTAGATAGAACAAATCCTGAAAATTATTGCGAACTTGAAATCAATAAAACAGTTGGTAAGAAAGACCTTAAAAACATTATTGCACTTGCATACGATAAGATGGGAACAACAGACTGCTCTGTTTTAATTGATAAAATTAAAGATTTAGGATATAAATTCTCAACACTTATTGCAAACACAATCAACGCTTTCGACGGCACAGAGCCTGTTCATAAGAAAGAATATCTAGCAGAGGCAGAGGCAAAAGTTCTTGAAAATGAAAAACTATTCAAGCGTGGACTTATCACAAATGATGAGAAAATTGATAATAATATTGAAGTTTGGGCTGCTGTTCAAAAGAAACTTGAAGGCGAGGCTTTGGACGAACTTAAAGATGGAAACCCTCTTAAAACAATTATTGTTTCTGGGGCGCGTGGTTCAGCACAACAATTAAACTCTGTTTGTGGTATGGTTGGTCTTAAAACCGCCGCATCAGGACAAAAAATAGACATTCCTGTTAGAAGCAACTTCATTCATGGTTTGCAACCTGTTGAACACTTCCTTTCTGCAAGAGGTGCAAGAAAAGGTCTTATGGATACTGCTCTTAAAACAGCCGATTCTGGATACCTTACAAGAAGACTTGTTGATGTTGCACAAGATGTTGTTGTTACCAGCGAAGATTGCTTTGCTGATAATGGTGAAGCAGTTAAAGGAATTTGGGTTAGCGATTTAAGCCACAGCGGAAATGTTCAAGAAACTTTGGCAGAAAGAATTTATGGCAGAGTTGCTGTTGATGATATAGTTGACCCTAAAACTAAGGAAGTTATTGTTAAATCTAACGAAATGATTTCTAAACAACAAGCCGCTCAAATTCAAGAAGCAGGCATTAAGAAAGTTCAAATTCGTTCACTTCTTACATGTAAATGCAAACATGGTGTTTGTGCAAAATGTTATGGAAGAAATCTTTCTGGTAAAAATCTTGTTACGGTTGGTGAAGCAGTTGGTATTATTGCTGCTCAATCCATCGGTGAACCAGGAACTCAGCTTACAATGAGAACCTTCCACTCTGGTGGTTCCGCTGTTACAGCCGATATTACACAAGGTTTGCCAAGGGTTGAAGAAATTTTCGAAGCAAGAAAACCTAAGGGCGAGTGCGTGCTTAGCGAAGTTGCTGGAAAAGTTAAAATTAAACAAGACCAAAAATATTACATCATCACTGTTTCTTCTAAGGAAGGTGATGAAGAATATGAAATTAAAAAACCTGCTGTTCTTGCTGTTAAAGATGGTGATGTAGTTGAACCTGGTAGCCAACTTACACAAGGACCATGCAATCCAACTGACTTGTTAAGATTGAGAGGTTTGAAAGGTTTGCAAGAGTATTTGCTTAGCGAAGTTATTGGCGCTTACAGAAGCCAAGATGTTGGTGTTAACGATAAGCACGTTGAAATCATCGTTAGACAAATGCTTAGAAAGGTTAAAATTGAATCTTCTGGTGATACAAACCTTCTTCCAGGTGAACTTGTTGACACTTACAAGTGCGAAGAGGAAAACAACAGGGTTCTTCAAGAGGGTGGAGTTCCTGCAACTGCAAAAAGAATTTTGCAGGGCATTACAAAAGCATCTCTTTCAACAGAATCATTCCTTTCAGCAGCATCTTTCCAAGAAACTTCAAGAGTTTTGACAGATGCAGCGCTTAAAGGCAAGGTTGATAATCTTACTGGAATTAAAGAAAATGTTATCATCGGAAAACTTATTCCAGCAGGTACAGGTGTTAAAAAGTATCGTGAAGTTATGCCTGTTGTTGTTAAAGATGAAAATGTTGGATAAAATGTAAAAAAAATCGCTTTTTAAGCGATTTTTTTTGCATATTGACATGTGGTACTTACAATGTTATAATTTATATTGTAAAAGGGTGGGTTATGAGTGCAAAAAATCAATATAGAAAGATGTATTATCAATGTAAATATGCGGACATGTTAGGTAGACATTATTTTGATAATTTTGAAATAACTTCACAAGATTTTGAAAAATTATTTAAAAATTATATTATAGATGATTTACAGGATATAAAAGAATTTCTTGATTTACATTCTCAATATCAGAATGAAAATGAAAGATTAGTGTATACAATAACCCAACAAAATGTTTCTAATTCTCATATTTATTTTTATGATTCGGAAAATAAATTTGTTGCAAAAGAAGATGCAGTTTTGTTTGCGTTTGGTAAAGACAAAGTTGTTTTTCATAGAAAAGTAATTTACTATTGTGCGCAAGAAGAACCTGTGCGCGTGCAAACAAATTACAGAGTTGATGATAATTATGGCGAAAACAAAATATTATCATATTTAGTCGTTGATCGAGAACGTTTTACTAATATTTATAATCAGCATAAAGATGAAATTCGTGAAAGGATTAAACAATCTAAGTATGATTATGTTGTAAGGACGCGCAATCTTCCAATTCCTGCCAATCCAAAAGAGGCTTTAAAAGATTTAGGCGTTATTTTAATGGGCGCAGTAGTTTTGGGTGCAGTAGTTACAACAGCAGTTCTTGTTAGCGAACATAAACAACTTGCATCAACTCAAAGCAACATAGAGCCACAAACATACATAACTCAATCAGTTGATAATCAATTTGAAAGATAAAAAAGAGCGTAGTTTTGCGCTCTTTTAATGTTTTATTTTAATATTCGCTTCTCAGTTCAGTAATAAGCACTTTTTCTTTGTTCGTTCCAACCTTATTTCTATATACTGCGAATTCTACAATAATGTCAAATAAATTTTTATCTGAAATATATTTTATCAAATCGCTGAAACCTGGAATAGACCACAGCGCATCTTCATCAAGCGAGCCATAAAGCGATTTGTCAAGATCTCGATGTGTACCATCAGGAGAAAGCGAATAGGTGAGTTCAACATTGTCGCCACTTACAAATATGTCGCCTGTTAAAATTCTGTCGGGATATGATTTAATGGATACGGCAAGTGAAAATAGTGAAGGGTAGGTTTTTGCTTTTTTTATGCATTCTTCTTTGCTAGTTACAAAATATGTTTTCCCCATTGCGTGTTCTACATCGCGAATAACATAAACAGGTGCTGGATTTTTGTTCAAAAAATCTTCCACTTTTGATATATCGTCTTTTGATGCAATTATCTCTGGGACTCTGTTAAGTCCAAGTTTTTTTATTTGGTTAAAACTGTCTTGTTTATTTAATATTTTCATATTTTCACCTTAAAAATTATATTTGCCATTTGATACCGAGAGAATGGTTTTAAAATTATCATCATCAGCGACTTTGTTGTTGTGAACTTGTCCACATTTTTGACATTTATATTGAATGATATATCCTTTTTTGCTGTTTTGCGTGATGGAGATGGGTTTCATTATTCCTTTGCATTCATTAAGACGGTCACCTGGATTTATATCAACATGCAAAGAACATAAGCAGTTTGGGCAATGGTCGCGTGAAGAATATTTCAGCGGTTCAACTTTATTTCCGCACACAACACATACAAAACCTTCGTCAAGATTACTAAATGTTTTCATATTAAAATTATAATTATCTGTCAAACTTGTGTCAAATATTTGCACTTTATAATCAAGTTTTGTTAAAATTTAATAGGAGATAATTATGAAATCTTACAGAAAAGAACTTTGGTTTAATGTTCCATCAAGGCGTGGGCTTGTAAACATAACGCATCAAGTGCGTCAAGCAGTTAAAGATAGTGGCATAAAAGAAGGGTTGGTGCTTGTAAATGCCATGAATATAACTGCCAGTGTTTTTATAAACGACGATGAGTCTGGTTTGCATCAGGATTATGAGAAATGGCTGGAAACACTTGCACCAGAAAAGCCTTATTCACAATATAAACACAATGGTTTTGAAGATAATGCCGATGCACATCTTAAACGAACAATTATGGGCAGGGAAACTGTTGTTGCAATCACAAATGGCGAACTTGATTTTGGCACTTGGGAACAAATTTTTTATTATGAATTTGATGGGAAGCGTCAAAAACATGTTTTGATTAAAATTATTGGTGAGTAAGTTAATTTAACTGTATTTCTTCGGTTTTTTTAACCAAATTTTGCATATTGTATAGTCCGTTTGGCTGTTTAACAATCCACTCTGTTGCTTTTGCTACACCCTCAGCAAAACAGGTTCGTGATAGAGCAGTGTGAGTTAGGGTGATTGTTTCGTTTTCGCCAAAAAAATCAACTTCATGCTCGCCAACAATGTTTCCACCACGAGCATATGATACCGTTGGATTTTTACTATCCAACAGTTTTTTTAATTCTAAGGCTGTGCCACTTGGCGCATCTTTTTTGTTTTTATGATGGATTTCGTGTATGTGAACATCACCTTCAAAATTTTCTGCCACATATTCCGCAACATTTTTAAATACTTGCATGCCAACTGACATGTTATATGCTAAAAATATTGGAATATTCTTACTAGTATTTTGAATTTTATCAAGTTGTTCGCTGTCATGGCCTGTGCAGACAATCACTAACGGAATTTCAAGAACATTAGCAAAACTAGCACTGCAAACTGATTGCTCGGCACAAGAAACATCAACTATAACATCTGGCACCTTTTCAATTTGCTCGATATATGTATAGTCGCCGTCTTGTATGTCTATTTTAAAGATTTCATGCGATTTTTCTAAAATTTCGCAAACGGCTTTGCCCAGTTTGCCGTTTGCCCCAATGAGTGCAATTTTCATATTGTTATATATGAAAAAACTCGCATTATGTGCGAGTTTATCTTGTAAATTCAGGATTGTTTTTATTTGGGTTAAAACTAACCTGTTTAGATTTGTATGCTGCAATTTGTTTGAAACCTTCCTTTTGATAGTCGGCGTGCCTAGCATTCATTTTTGCATCATACTTGTGTCCTTTACGATTATTAAATCTTCCTGTAAAAATAACTTCGTTTTCCATATAAATAATATATCATGAATTTTAACATTCGTCAATACTTTTCGACAAAAAATTCAACTTTTTTATTAAATATGAATAAACTTTTTTGTGGAGTAAGTATGAATTATATTGATAAAAATTTTTATAAGTTGACAAACGAAATAAAAAGTTTAACCCAAGACGAACTTTTTCAAAAAATTAAAAGAAACTATTTGTTTTTGCCAGAACATTTTAAAAAAATTTTTGAAGATTATTTTAAAAGATTTACTTTTTGGGGAACCCTTTCACAAAATTTAGATGATTATACAGAAATTCAACTTAAAGCCAAAGTTTTAAAAACTCACATTAATGATTTTATTTGGCTATATAAAAAGTTAGAAGATTATACTTCTAAGTTTTTGTTGTATTCAATTATTAGGAACTGGGTGTACTATGATTTTACTTCTTTAAAAAAATCTCTCTCTACGCAACAATATCATTATTTTGATTTGGATATTATTCCTAAATGCAAAAATGAAGTTTTCGTTGATGTAGGCGCTTATGTGGGAGACACAACGCTGGATTTAATAAATTGTTATGGGGAAGATTGCTATAAAAAAATATTCTGCTATGAAATTACCAAAAATATGCTTCCCGTTTTAAATAAAAATTTGAATTCTTACAATAATATCGTTTTGCGACATGCAGGGTTAAGAGATAAAAACTCAAATATTTTTTTAGATGAAAATTTTCAAGATGTTTCTGCCAATAGAACCGCTTTAAAAGGAAGTGAAAAAGTAGCATGCGTAACTTTGGATGATGATGTCAAACAACAAGTTAGTATGATAAAAATGGATATAGAAGGTGATGAATTGCGTGCGTTAAAAGGTTGCAAAAAACATATTATGAAAGATAAACCAAAACTTTTGATTTCAATTTATCATAAAAACGAACATTATTTTCAAATAGCTCGACTTATAAATTTATACAATAAAAATTATAAATTTTATTTGAGAAATTTTGGTTCAGAACTATACCCTACGGAAATAGTTTTGTATGCAATTTAATATTGTGTTTTATGATTGTTTTAATTTGTCTTTAATACGGTATTTTAAAAATTACGTGCAACATGTAAAAAAGTTATCAACTGAAAAAAGCATGTATAAAAAATTCTAAAAAATTTTATTTTGCAAATGTGTTTTAGTTTGCTTTTTTATCGCATGAATGGTATACTTATTTTGTAATACATCATATAACATGTGTCGAGGATATAAGATGAATTTGATTGAAGTTGATAATTTAACACAAGATTATGGACATGGTAGAGGTGTCTTTGATGTATCTTTTGTTGTTAAGCAAGGTGAAGTTTTCGGCTTTCTCGGTCCAAACGGAGCAGGTAAATCAACTACAATAAGACATATAATGGGTTTTTCTAAACCAAAATCAGGGCAAACAAAAGTGTTTGGCTTAGAATCTTTTAAAAATTACTATAAAATTCTAGCAAATGTAGGGTATCTACCAGGTGAAATTGCTTTACCTGAAGGTCTGACAGGCTGGGAATTTATAGCAATGATGTCTAAATTAAGAAAAATAGAAAATAAAGATAGGCTTAATTATTTGTTGGATAAGTTTAAGTTAAACCCTTCTGGTGAAACTAAAAAAATGAGTTTGGGCGACAAAAGAAAACTAGCGATTGTTACTGCTTTTATGAGTGACCCAGAAGTGTTAATTCTTGATGAGCCAACAAGTGGATTGGACCCCGTTATGCAACAAGTTTTTATTGATTTTATTAAAGAGGAGAAGAAGAGAAATAAAACCATTTTGCTCTCTTCACATGTTTTTAATGAGGTAGAAGCAACTTGTGATAGAATAACAATCATCAAAGATGGAAGACTTGTTTCAACTTTTCATACAAATGAAATTAAGCATAATGAAAATAAAACTTTCGAAATATTTTTTAAAACAGATAAAGATTTAACGAAATTTTGTGAAAATTTGCCAAAATTGCGTAAAAACACTATCAATTTAAATAAAATTTATTTAAAGCAAATAAACGCTCAAACAATTTCTGCTGTAGTCGCAGTTAATGATAAAAATGTAAATATGTTGATTGAACAAATAAATAATTGCGATATTAAATCTTTCAAACAAAAACAATTTACTCTGGAAGACTATTTTATGCATTTCTACAAGGAAGACAAGGATTTTGGAGGTACATTTTAATGGAAGTGATAAAAGTAGAAAAGTTAACCAAAGATTACGGCGAAAATAGAGGAGTTTTTGACATTTCCTTTAATGTAGAAAAAGGAGAAGTATTCGGTTTTGTTGGTACAAATGGAAGTGGCAAAACAACAACAATTAGGCATATTATGGGATTTTCAAAACCTCAAAAAGGGTCGTGTTCAGTGTTGGGGTTAGATTCATGGAAAAATTCGTGCGAAATAAAAAAATATGTTGAATATGTGCCAGGGGAGATTGCTTTTCCTGATTTAAAAAATGGTACTGAATTTTTGAAAAATCAAGCTGAACTTTTAAAACTACAAGATATGTCTTACGCAAATTACCTTATCGAAAAATTGCAGTTAGATACTTCTGCAAATTTAAAACGAATGAGTAAAGGTATGAAACAAAAAACTGCCGTTGTTGCTGCGCTTATGGCGGATAAAGATATTTTGATTCTTGATGAACCAACAACAGGATTAGATCCACTTATGCGATTAACGTTCTTGGAACTAATAGAAGAAGAAAAAGCAAAAGGCAAAACCATTTTGATGAGCAGTCAAATGTTTGATGAACTGGAAACCACTTGTGATCGTGTGGCGTTGATTATGGATGGTAAAATAATTGATATCGCTGATATGAAAAAAATCAAAAGTTTGCCTTACAAAACTTATAAAATTGAATTTACTAATGAAAACGATTACAAAAAGTTTAAGAGTGATGGTTTTAAAATTATTAGAGATCAACCCCAATATTTTCAGGTAACTATAAAGATATTTGATAAAGACATTAAAAATCTTTTTTCCGTTTTGAAAAATTATAGCGTTAAATTTATTTCTGAAATTAAATATAATCTTGAAAAATATTTCAAAGATATTTTAGATAAAAAACAAAAAGGAGAAAACAATGTTTAGTAAAGCCCTTTTTAAACAATCTATGAAAGCCCATTGGGTTAAATGGTTAGCAGTTACTCTTTCTACATGTATTATGCTTGCCATAGTCATTATTGTTCTTGGAAATCTCGGAATTAACGATATCAGAGATTCATTAAAAAATGTTTTTGTGCAAGCCGATAGTGAATCTAGTTTAAAAGAAGATTCAGTTGATAGTTATGAACTTTATTTAGACAGCATGGATATGTATGATTCTGTTCAAGCCTACGCTCCAATGATGGGATTTTTAACAGGTATGTATGATGTAGAAATTGCAAAAATAGAAAATCCTGATCAGGCCACTAAGCAAAGCGTTGCTACAACTATTGTTGAAAATATGGAATCAAGTTTACCTTCTTCTGAAACAATAGACAAAGAAACTATGAAAATGTTTTTAATTCAGTTGCTTTTAGTTCATGATTCTAATGCTTCATTAACAGGTTTAGATTTAATTGAAGAAACTTATTATAGTGTTGTGTTTCAACAGGCTTACCAGTCGGCTTTAGAGCAAGAAGGTACATCGGAAGAAGATGCTTTGGTCCAAGCAGAAAGTGCAAAACAAATAGCACAAAAAGCCATTGGTACGTATAAAGAAGATAAAGCAGACGCAGAAAAAAATAGTCAGGTTTATGTTTATAACAGACAAAATTATACTGTTACAGCGCGCAACGATATAAATTTATTTATGGCAGAAAATACTTACAATGCTGTAAAAGATAAACTTGGAGATGAAGAAGCAAAACAACAAGCAGTTGTAGTTAAAGTATTATCTAACACAGCAATAACGACGTATGAACTTTGGATAAACGAATTTAAAACTGCAAGTCCAGATTCAGCAATTACTGCTGAACAAGAGCAAGAAGCAAAAGATTTGGCTTGCCAAAGCATTTCTGATCAAATTCCTGAAAAGGTTGCAGAAGCATTAACTGAACTAGGGAATATGGATATGTATGGGCTCATTATTGGCTCAATATTTTACAGAATAGCAGGCTTGTTATTGCCAATGGTTTTTGTAATTATTACGGCAAATGGGTTGTTGGCTGGGCAAGTTGACTCTGGTTCAATGGCATATGTTCTTTCAACTCCTACCAAAAGACGAGCAGTAACTGTTACTCAAATGACATATTTGATATGTGCACTTTTTGCAATGTTCGCATTGTTAACTGTGGTGAGTGTGGTTTCAGTTGCGGTTGTTGGGGGAAATAGTTTTGCTATAAATTATGGTGAAATTTTGTTGTTTAATTTAGGCGCATTTTTAACTATGTTTGCTATTGCAGGATTTTGCTTTATGTGTTCGGCTATTTTCAATCGAACAAAGTATTCATTAGGAATAGGTGGTGGCCTTACTATTTTCTCACTTGTTTGTACAATATTAGGTTTATTCGGCTCTTCTGTTGTGCCAAGTGCAATGAGAATTTCTGCTATGGATTTCTTTAACTACCTTTCAATAATAACATTCTTTGATACTGTTTCAATTCTTAGCGGATCGCTAAGTTATCTATGGAAATTGGGAGTTCTTTTAGCAATAGGAGTTGTAACATTTATAATTGGAATATTTAGATTTGATAAAAAAGATTTGCCATTGTAAAAAACAAAAAAGAGATTTTTATCTCTTTTTTTAATAATTGTCTAAGACTTAAAATCTAATTATTATTGTGCATTTGTTTTAATGGGGTAACTTTACCAACATTCACACAATTTAAGTATTATTATAAAATGTGTATCTAAACTATGCTTAATTACAGATATAATTTTGTGTTTTTGTAGTAGAAATTTAAAAAATCGCTAAAAGCCACGTAAAAAAAGGATTTAGCGATATTTAATTTGGAGCTGCTGACGGGAATCGGACCCGTGACCTCCGCCTTACCAATTTAAAAATATTTTTACCAAATCTTGTGCTCTATGTTAATAAAACCCTTATAAATACTAGCAGAAACGCTAGTAATTTTTATAATAGGTGCAAAAATTATTAAAACTTGTGCACCTACATACACCTACGCCTATATTTTTAATAAAATTAAGTGCTTTAAAACTGCCTAAAACTATCTAAATTAGTTTAATTTTTGTTAGTAAGCTATCTTGTTTAATAGAAAAATTTAAATATGCGAACAAAAAAAAGATTGAAAAACACTTTGGTTTTTATAAATTAAAAAAATTAATTAAGTTTTCATCTAAAATATATTAATATAATTTGTTGAAAGATTAAAATATGTTATATTAATTCAATAGGAGGAAAGTTTATGAAAGAATATGAATATAGTTTTAAAGTAAGATCAATAGAGCCTTATATAAATTATTGTAAAAAAAATGGTTATGAAGAGGTCTGTATCGTAACACAGAACAGAATAGTATATGAAAACAGAAATAGTAACCATATAATTGCAAGGGTCACAACAGAAGAAAAAAATGGAGAAAAGGAAATATTGTTTGATTGTAAAAATATTGGAGAAAAAAATAAGTCTTTAAATATATCAAACGAAAGTTTACCTATGGTTGTAACAAAAGATAATTTAGAAATTATTAATTCTATATTGAATGTTTTAGAATTTTATGAGGCGGCAAACAATTTTAGAAAAAGATATATTTATAAAAAAGGTGGAGTAAAATTTGAAATCGATGATTATAGATCACCTAAAATGCAGGTTGTTGCGATAGAGGGGGACGAAGGCGAAGTTGAAAGTGTATATAAAGAAATACAATTATTTGAATAAAACTAATCTTATTTGGAACTAAGTTACTTCAAAAGTTAGATAAATTTTGTAATTCATTTTTCTTATTGTTTAACAAAAATTCCAGACTATGTGATGGATTATGGTTTATTTTAGAGATCAAAAAAATTCAATAATTGTTTACCTACATACACCTACGCCTAGATTTTTAATAAAATCATGTGTTTTAAAACTGCCTAAAACTTTGTAAGACTAAATTAAACTTTTAAAGAAAGTTTTATAAAAACGATACAAACTAGCAAGATTCATGATATAATAAATTTATGGAATTAATAGAAAGAATTAAGGAACAAAAAGAAAAAATTTTTACATCGACTTGTGAAAATGTAAAAATTGATAGCATTATGATTGATGATAATGGGCTTTTGTCATCTTATTTTTATAATCCAGATAGTTTGCACGAAATGAGAAGTATTAGTAAAGTTATGATTGCATTGGCTTACGGAATTGCTATTGATAGAAAAATGGTTGATAAAGACCAACCAATCACAACAGAAACTTATGTTTATCCTATTCTCAAAAATCTCACAACAATAAAAAAAGAAAATGTTGAGAAAATAAAAAAGTGGCAGATTAAAACACTTCTCACTTATTCTGCAGGATATGCAAATCAGATGTTTAGTGAAAAATTTATCAAAGGAAGAGATGAAAAAACATTTATAGATTATGTTTTGAATTATGATTTACCAAATAACCCAAACGAGAAATATGTTTATAATAATGCAGAAATATTTTTGCTTTCAATTTATTTTCAAGAGGCATTCGGAATAAACATAACGGAATTTATATCAAAAGAAATATTTAATCCGCTTGGTATAAAAAACTTTATATGGAAAAATTATGATAAATATTGCCCGGGCGGAACTGGTCTTTATATTTCGCATAATGATTTATTTAAGATTGGTGAACTCATTCTTCACAAAGGATACTTTAATGGCAAGCAAATTATCTCTAAAAAATTTATTGAAGAAATGTGTTCTGCACAAATAATTACACCTTATGCCATAAAACCAGAAAGAGTTTTGCCTAAAACCGGTGTTGGTTATATAATGCACATATCTCGTGACGGATATTTTTTCAAAGATGGAACAAATGGACAATACATGATTATAAATTTTGATAAAAATCTTCTCATATCCATTCTTTCAAGTGAGAAAGAAATGAAATATGTGACAGAAATTTTAAGAGATATAATTTAGGGAGTTTAGTATGACAGAAATTGAATTTTTAAAAGGTTTAGTTATTCGTGCGAGTAAGTTAATTACAAACGAAGTTGTTGTTAAAGCAAAGGATGACAAAGTTGTTTTTAAATGGGAAGCTTACAAACCTGTGTTTAATAAACTTGATGAGATAATTATATAAAAAATTATTAAGGAGAGAATATGAGAACATTTTTTATAGTCCATGGGAGTTTTGGAAATAGTAATGAGCATTTTTTGCCATGGTTAAAAGAGCAATTAAGTAAAAAGGGACAAGTCTTTGCTTTAGACTTTCCTATTGGGAAAGATTGCCAAACATATTCTAGTTGGGCAAACGTTTTAGACAAATACAAAGATAAAATAAATGAACAAACAACTTTTATTGGTAGAAGCATCGCACCAATTTTTATCATAAAATATTTAACAAACAACAATTTAAGAATTGATAAACTTATTAGTATAAGTGGGTTTAATGGATATATAAATATTCCAGACTATGATTATGTTAATAAAACCTTTCTTATGGATAATATAGACAATTTCAAAGATTATTGCAAACACACAATTTGTTTTTATAGTAAAAACGACCCATATGTGCCGTTTTATCTATTAGATATGTTTTCCAGATGCGTCGCAGAAAAATCGATAATAATAGATGGTGGTGGACATTTTAATGCCGATAGTGGTTATGGTGAAAAATTTGAAGAACTCTTAAAATATATATAATAAGTCTTTATTATTGGGGTGTACCCCAAAAGTTAGACACTTAAGGAGGTTCTTGATATTTTGAAATGATAGAAAGTTTATGGAGACTACTTTATGAATGATTTTGAAAAAAGAAGCTCGCCCTGGGAAGGCAGTCTCTTACAAAAAAAAGCCCGCCTGGGCTAATATTTTTTTCTGGAGCTGCTGACGGGAATCGGACCCGTGACCTCCGCCTTACCAAGGCGACGCTCTACCGGCTGAGCCACAGCAGCATATTATTAAGTCGTGTAACGCGGTTTAATAATAACAATAATTTAAAATTATGTCAATCTTTTATTGCAGTTTTTCTTTATTTTGTAATTAAATTAAATTTATTTAATAAAAGATTTGGTAAAATTTAAAAAATTTAGTATACTAAAATTGATGAGATTAGTTAAACTAATGTTTTTGATTCATATATTTTAACAAAGGGGGAGATATGAAGAAAAAGTTTTTTGTTGGTTTGTTCGCTTTAGCGCTGATTGTTCCTGGGGTGATTTTGTTTACTGGATGTGGTGAAGAAACTCCGTCTGTTATTTCTATGGATATTATAGAAAAAGACACGGGTATAAATCATGAAAATTCATGGGATAAAGGAAGCATCCAATATGGAGAAAGTCCAGTGCTTGATGATTTCAATCTTGTTTTAAGTTATAGTAATAACACGACAAAAAATGTTCAAGAAAATGACAGCAAATTAACAGTTGCCTATACTTATTATGGCGATGGGGCTGAAAGTGAAACAATTGATAATTTAGAAAATCTTAAAGTGGGCTATTATGAAATAAAATATACTTACAATGACTCAAATTCGTTTGAAGTTTTTGTTTATTTTACTGTTGCAAAAACCGAATATAAAGGTGATTACTATGCGAGATTAGATCCTAGTTTAGTCGAGTATGGTGAAGGAGCGCCAACAATTGAAGTTTTGGTATCTAATATACAGATAGATGAGGAAAATACTAAATATCTAAATGAAGAACAATATGCCGAATACCAACAGTTATCATCAAAAGATGAAAAACAAATTTATTTAGAAAACAACGATAACTATGCAATAGGGTTTTATGGCAGTGTTGGACGATACTATTTATATACAAAAGTTATTTCTGAGAATTATGAAGATCAGTATACTATTCCCGTTCCTTTCACTGTTAAACCTGCAAACATTACCAAAGTAGAAAATCCTAACGAAGGAAGTCTTACTGCAAAATTTTCTTATGATGATTTAAATGATGATGTGACAGTTGGTAATATAAAATTAAGCGATATTTCAATTGTGAACGATTTTAGTAATCCAGTAAAATATCAAAATAAATATGGTTATGAAATACCGGGTGAATTTCAATGGTCTAGCGCATTTTTAAATCAAACAATAAATTTTGATGCAAAGGGTAGAAAATTCCCAGTTGTTTTTGTACCTGATGATAACAATTATGAAACTGTTGCTTATGGCAGTGTGGCAATTGAAATTGAACAAGGAAAGATCGCTTTTACACAAACTACTAATAGTTATGAATATTGGGAAGGCAACGGGGACACATTCGATTTTACTATTTTCTTAAATATAAACAGTATGTTTTATCCTAGTGAGTATATAAATTTCTATAAATGGAATGGTTCAAATTGGCAAGAATTTACTGTTTCTGGAAATGGTGATGTGAAAGGAACTGTGGCAAATCAAGTGGGACAACATAAATATAAATTAGAATTGAAAGATAAAACTAATTTTGTGTGGAAAATGGATGATGGTTCTACTACTATAAATGACATAGAGATTACAAAAGAAATTACCCCTGCACGATTATCTCACAATATTTCTGTAGAGTCTGCAACTATAACGGAAGATGGAGTGGCATATTTGCCAGTTCAAACTGATAACAAAGTTACCAATTTGAAAGTTGAAATTGTAAACAAAGAAAGCAATTTGTCAGGAGGTGCTGGCGGTCAAGGTGAGCCTTTCTTTAAGGGTGATAGTGCAGAGTTAGTTGAAATTGAAGGGAAAACTTATATTAAAGTAATTGTAACTGAATTTTGTTTAGCTGACGGCACGAATGGCAATTCATCAACTAACACTATTGGTCGAGTATTTTTCAAACTTACTGGCGATTCAGTTGATCCAAATTATGTGTTTAACGATATAGACGGTGCGAGTTATATTTATAGATTAACAGCAGGACCAAGCACTACTGATGAAGCGGTTGTGTTAACTCCTGGTAAAACTTTTAGAGAGTGCTTTACCTTCATGCTTAGTGAAGGTTTGGGAACTTATACCCCATCCGAAACAGGTTTTTCGTTTAATTTAGACGACACTGTTCCTGAAGATTTCTATCAAACTCAGTTAAGTTTAAATTTTGAATCAAATAGTCCAATTTACGCAAGTGGTCGCATCACATTTAATGTCGAATTAGCGAAAAATTGATGAATTTATTTAAAAAAGCAAACTATCAAGTTTGCTTTTTTTAAAAATGATTAAATTCGCATGACAAAATGTAACAAAAATTTTATAATAATAATGTCAAGTTGATGTCTTGAAAAGGAGGGGTTATGAAAGCGTTAACAGGATACAGTTCTAACACTAATGCTTACAAAGCCGGGCTTGAAGCCGCTAAGATGGCGGGCAAAAATAAAAATGCAAAACTTGTTTTTGCATACATGAGTTGTGACTATAAAATTAAAGATGTTATTAAAGGAATAAAGGAAATTTTCGATTGCCCAGTAATTGGGAACACTAGTTTTACTGGCGTGATTATGCCAGATGGCTACATAGGGGGAGATAAATCATTTGTGGGAATTATGGTGCTTGCTGACCCAAATATGGTTGTTGGTGTTGGCTTTGCAGACAGAAAAGCATATCCAACCGCAAGAGATGCTGGTGAGGCGGCAACAAAACATGCAAGAGCGATGACAAAAATGCCATATGCTTTGCAACCTGATGTAATGTATATGACTGCAAGCCCAACAGAAGAAGAGTTTTTCTTAAAAGGTGCAAACAAAGTTATTGGCAGAGTTCCGCTTTTTGGTGGCTCAGCAGCCGATAATACCATTTCTGGAAATTGGAGTTTATATTTGGACGGTAAGTCTACGGGCGAAGGAGTGGCAGTTGCGCTTATCTATATGAACAATGGTTTTGCAAATGAATTCACTGGCGCTTATCGTGAAACAGAAGATATGGGAATTATTACAAAAGTCAAAGGCGCAAGAACTCTTGTAAGTATTGATGGTGTGCCTGCGGTTAAAAAATATGCTAAATGGCGTGGAATGAAAACAGGCGAACTTATGGGCGACAAGTTATTGTCTGCGACAATAACCAGTCCGCTTGGAATAAAGGACAGGCTTGGCGATTTGATTGCTATTCGCCACCCAATGTTTGCAAACGATGACTATTCTATGAATATTGGTGCAAATCTTGCAGAGAAAACTGTTGTTATAAGAATGGAAGCAAGCCAAGACGAACTGATAAGTTCCGTTGGTGAAACACTTAAAAAACTAAATGAAAAACTAAACAAACCTGCCATTTGTTATCATCTTGTTCATTGTGGTGGGAGAAGGGCTGGTATTGGCGACAGGATTGGTGAAGTTTATAAACAAATTATTGAAAACACTAACGGCGCTCCTTTCATTATGGAATTTACTTTTGGTGAATATGGTTATGTTGATGACGGCAGAAACACAACCGGTGGATTGATGCTTTCATTCACGGCAATAACTAAGTAGGAGGGCGAACATGCAAAATATCATAAATGGTAAAAGTGTTGATGCAAGCGATAAAAGTGTTTTAAAAATTGTTAATCCGTATACTGGAAGGGTGATTGACACAGTTCCAAACTCAACCAAAAAAGATGTAAATAAAGCGGTGGCTTATGCCAAAAAAGCGCAAGAAAAATGGGCGCAAGTTTCGGTTCATGAAAAAGTTGATTTATTAAGGAAGTTTTTAAATCTTGTTGATGAAAACAAGGACGACCTTGCAAAAACATTGTGCCAAGAAACAGGCAAGCCTATAACGCAAGCATATGCAGAAATTGGCAATATTAAAATCGGCTTTGAGGCATTTATGGAAAAAGCAAAACATTTGTATGGAAATGTTATTCCATCAGGCACAGAGGCTGGTCAAGAAAATACTTTGCAATTTACTGTGAGAGAGCCACTTGGTGTTATAGTTGCAATTATACCTTTCAATTTCCCATGCGACTTGTTTGACCAAAAAGTTGCGCCTGCAATTTTAGCAGGCAACACTGTTATTGTTAAACCGCCACACCAAAATCCACTTACTCTTATAAAACTTGTAAAACTTTTGCATGAGGCTGGCTTGCCAGCAGGCGTTGTTCAAATTTTAACAGGCGAAGGGTTGAAAACTGGCGACCCGCTTGCAAAACATCCAGATGTTCACGGCATAACATTCACAGGCTCTACAAAAGTTGGTAAAACCACATATCTTAATGGCGCGTCACATTTGGCACATGTTGCGTTGGAACTTGGCGGGAATGATGCCTTTATTGTGCTTAAAGATGCCGATATTGATTTGGCAGTTGAGGAAGTTGTTTGGGGCAGAATGTATAATACAGGTCAGGTTTGCTGTGCTTCAAAACGCTTTATTGTTCAAAAAGATGTTTTAAAACAGTTTGAAAAAAAGGTTGTGGAAAGAATTAGCAAACTTGTTGTTGGCAATCCTTTAAACAAAAAGACCGATATTGGTGCAATGATTACAAAATCTGCATGTGAAAAAGCAGTGGCGCAAATTCAAAACATAGTAAGTCAGGGCGGAAAAATTATATATGGCGGAGAGCATAAAGGTGCAGTATTGCAACCAACAGTAATTACTGACATACCTAAAACCGCAGATGTTGCAAAAGATGATGAAGTTTTTGCACCAGTTGTAAGCATTATTCCATGTAATGATGTGAAAGAAGCAATTGAGATTGCTAATTCTTCAAATTACGGGCTTAGTGGCTGTGTGTTTACTTCCGACATGAAGACCGCATTTAAAGTTTGCAAAGAATTAAAATGTGGCGGAACAGTGATAAATGGTGCAAGTTTCCATAGAAGTTTTGAAATGCCTTTCGGGGGATATAAAAACTCTGGAATAGGAACAGAAGGAGCAATGAGCACCTTTGACCAAGTTACCAAAACAAAAACCATCACCTTAAAAAATATTTTTAAATAACAAATTAAACCTTCTTTTGAAGGTTTTTTTAATTAAATTTCATGTAAAAATGACTTTATTTGCATTTAATATGCTTGAAAAACTTTTTTCTTTATGATATACTTAACTTGTTACGGAGGAAGGAATGGCTTTGTCACTACTTGGCGATGTGTTTACAGACCTAAATAATTGGGTTAGAGGTTGGAGCGATGCCACATTTGCAGTGGTGATGATAATTCTTGTGGCAATTGCTTTTATGTTTTTTATAAACCTAATTAAAGGGTTTATGGGCAGTAAATTCAAATTCAAATTTTTTTCCTTTCTTTTCTTGGCAATAATAATTGGTATAATTATATATCTGTGTATCAAACATTAAAAAGGAGTTTTGCATGAAGTTTAGTTTATTATTAGCAGATGAAATTCAAGCCGACTGGGTTACATCGTTTTTGCCTATTTTAAGATATATTTTGTTCTTTTTGGTGATTGCATGTTCAATTATAATCATCATAACTGTTTTGATGCAATCAAACACATCTTCGGGTGGCGACCCAATTACAGGCATTCAGGAAAGTTATTACACAAAAAACAAGGGTGCAACTCGTGATGGAAAACTTAAAATTATTACCATTGTTTGTTCTTCAATTATTTTAGTAAGCGTTATTGTTTACTTCATCACGGAAATCTTTAATAAAACAGCATGATGTTAAAAGACAGAATTAAAGAAATTTTATCAAAAGATAGTTTGGTTTTTTCTAAACCAGACAATCTTTTTTTGTTTTTATCAGATGTCTTAGGAAAAAAAGTTGAAACAATTATGGCTGAATGCAAAAAACTGTTGGACAATGGCGAACTTTTTGAAATAAGAAAAGGTAAATATATCGTATTGCCTTCCCATGGTTATGTTAAAGGCAAATACATTGGAAATGCCAAGGGTTTTGGTTTTTGTGAAATTGAAGGTAAAATTGACGATGTTTTTATTCCTGCTAACCTTTCGGGTGGAGCAGTTGATGGCGACGAAGTTGTTATAAAACTTTTTTCAACTGACGGTGGAAACGATGGCGAAGTTGTAAAAATTGTTAAGCCTGTTAAAACTTTGACAGGAAAAATTATAAAATTAAGCAAAAATTTATTTTTAGAGCCAGATAATTCAAGAATACCATTTAAAATTTCAATTTTAAAAACAAACAAATGCCCGCTGTTAAATCAAAGGGTTGTTGTAAGGCTTGTAAGGCGACCAAGTGGTAAATTTTCTGGTGAAGTTGTTGAAATTCTTGGAGATGCTGACGATGTTAAATCTTTGGAACTTGCAATAATTAGAGAACATAATTTATACGAACAATTTCCTGAACAGGCGGAGGCGCTTGCAAAAAAACTGAACAAACCAGTTACTGCTAAACAAAAAGAGGGCAGACTGGATTTGACAAAAATTGTTACATTCACTATTGACGGCGAAGATGCCAAAGATTTTGATGATGCCGTTTCTATTGCACCGCTTGATGACGAAGGGTTTGAACTAGGGGTGCATATTGCCGATGTGGGAGAGTTCGTTAAAAAAGGTAATGCGCTTGACGAGGTTGCTTTTGAGCGTGGGACGAGCACATATTTCCCAACATCAGTGTTGCCTATGTTGCCTGTTGATATTTCTAATGGAATATGTTCTCTCAATGAAGGTGTGGAAAGGCTTACTCTTTCTTGCATTATGAAAGTAGATAAATTTGGTAAAGTTTTTGATTACCAAATTAAAGAAAGCGTGATTAAAAGTCATGCAAGATTGACATACACTCAGGTTTATGCTGTTATGCAGGGAAATGACGACGCAAAAGCAGGAAAATTTAAAAATGAAATACTGCTCATGGCGAAACTTGCAAAAATTTTGCAACAAAACCGAGAAAAACGCGGTGCGCTGGATTTAGATATTGCCGAACCTCAGTTTGTTTTTGACGACAAAGGTTATGTGGTTGGCGTTGAAAAGCGTGAGCGAAATGATGCACACAGGTTAATAGAAGAATTTATGTTGCTTGCAAATGAAACCGTTGCAAAGCATTATTCACTTAAACAAATTCCTTTTGTTTACAGAATTCACGAAAAGCCTACGGCTGAAAAAATTAAAGGGGTGCTCGAGTTCTTAAACGGGCTTGGAATTGCTTGCCCTAAACAACCTAAAAATATAACTCCATCTTTTGTTCAAGACCTTCTTGATTTGATTAAAGATAAACCTTATCAAGAAGCAGCGAATAAAATTATTTTAAGAAGTTTGCAAAAAGCGATATATAAAAACCAAAATTTAGGGCATTTTGGGCTTGCTTTGCAAAATTATTGCCATTTTACTTCGCCTATAAGAAGATATCCAGACCTTACAATTCACAGAATTATTAAAGAAGATTTGCACAATGCTCTTACTCCTGAAAAGTTGGAAGAACTTGAAGAATTTACTATGGAAAGTGCTGAGCAAAGTTCAATTACTGAACGAAATAGTGAAAAGGCTGAGCGAGATGTTGATGACCTTTGGCGTGCATATCTTATGAAAGACCATGTCGGTGAAGTTTTTGATGCAACTGTTGTAAGTGTTGCCAACTATGGCATTTTCGTTGGTTTAGAAAATTCGGTTGAAGGTTTGATTAGAATAGAAAATTTGCCTACCGACGGCTATCTGTATTTCGAACGCGCAATGGAACTTAAAGGTCAAAAACATTCTTATAAGATTGGTGACAAACTTAAAGTCAAATTGATTTCTTCAAATATATTTACAAGAAAAGTCGATTTTGTGCCTGCAAATTAACATTTTTGTTACAAAATGCACAAAAAATTGAAAAAAAATCAAAAAGGGTATTGAAATAGTTAAAAAAAGGTGATATAATGAATAACGAAATAAAGGTGATAGCGTCAAACAAGAAAGCGTTTCATAATTATTTCATTTCCGACCTAACCGAAGCAGGCATTGTTCTGGTGGGCAGTGAGGTTAAATCAATTAGACTTAATGGCATAAGTTTAAATGAAAGTTACGTTTTAATCAAAAATGGTGAAATTTTCTTAAAAAATGCTTATATTAAGTCATATGAGAACGCTTCATTGTTTAAACCAGATGAAAGGCGAGATCGCAAACTGCTGCTTCATTCAAAAGAAATTGAAAAACTTGAACGTGCTGTTAAAGAAAAAGGTTTTTCAATTATGGCTACCAAAGTTTATCTCTCTAAGGGTAAAGTTAAAGTTGAAATTGGACTTGCAAAAGGTAAAAAACTTTACGACAAACGCGAAACTATGAAAGAGAGAGCAGTAAAGCGCGAGGTTGACCGTTTTACTAAAACTGGGGGGCGATAAGGCTTCGACGGGGCAGGTAAGGAAAGTATAAAGCGTGTGGTTGATGACATGAAACCATAAAACTTGTCAAAAAAATAAACGCAAATAATAACTACAAAACTGTTCAGGCTGCTGCCTAACAGCGCCCAGGTTGTTTAAGCCACTCGAAATAACTAGGGTGTCAAACAAGAGTGGAACCTCACTTTAAGAACGCCTTTTGCTTAAAGTGAACAAATGAAAAGGCTGGAAAATTTAAGTTTGTTTGTGGAATTAAATTTTCAAGATTAAACACAAACTGCACACGGAGAAAAACTTTTCAAACGTGTTTCGGACGTGGGTTCAATTCCCACCGTCTCCACCACAATGGTGTTTCCAAGCAAATGCTTGAAAAACATAAAAATTACAAAAAAAGAGGTAAAAATTATGGGAGAGATTGTTCTTACAGTTGTTATCATTCTTGGTATCATTATTGCAGGAGGATTTTTAATTTTCTTCTTGGGCGATTTGTTGATGTCAATTATTGATCCAAAAGGCGAGGCTGAAAGAATTAAAAATAAGAAAAAGGATTCTGCAAAGAAATATGAGCAGAAAATTAGCAAACTTCCTGCCGAAGATGTTGCTGAAATCAAAGAAAATAATCCAGAGGTAAACGAACTTCTTGCTGAAATTGCTGCCACCGATGCAGAAGCAGAAGAATTCAAACCTCAACCTAAGATTGAAGCATACAAAGTTGAAACTGTTGAAGTTGAGCCTGCTGAAAAAGAAAGCGAAGAAGATGATGAAGAAAAACGCATCGCTGAGGCTAGGGCTGCGCTTGAAAAGAGAAAAGAAGAAATTTTGAAGCGTATGCAGGAACAACTTGACGAAGAAGTTGAAGAAGAAGAAACAGTTGAAGAGGAAGAAGAAGTTCCAGCCGAAGAAGAAACTGTTGAAATCGAAGAAGAAAAAATTGATGAAAACGCTCAAATCAAGGCAGAACTTGAAGAAGCAAGAAAGGCACTTGCAGAAGAAAGAGCAAGATATGAAGAACTTTCTAAACAAATTGAAGAAGCAAAACAAGAAGACGCTGAACCAGTTGTTGTTTCTCAACCTGCTTTCACTAAGGAAGAATATGAGGCTCAACTTGTTGAACTTGAAGCAAGACTTAAAAACAACGAGAAAGAACTTAAAGCCTGCAAAAAAGAATATCTTCCACTTGCTAGAATCAACAAAACTCTTGCAAGAGATGAAAAGAAACTTAACAGAAAAGAAGCAATCGTTGCTAAACAAAAACTTGTGCTTTATGGTGTAAACAACTATGAAGACCTTGATGAAGAAAAAGCAAAGAAACTTGCTGAGGATCTTGATTTGTACGATGGCTTGAAACTTTCTGTTCAACATGGACAAGAAGTTATGGAGAAAAATAAAGACAGATTCCCAGTTCTTGAAAAAATGTACTTCATTCTTAAAAACCAAAATGAAGAAATCAGAAAAGATATTGCTTCAATTCAGGCTAACTTAAAAATTCTTGAAGAGGGAAGTCCAGTAGTAATCACTGATGAAGAATCACAGGGTGAAAATGGAGAACAATCTAATCAATAATTAAAATAAAACCGCTCAAATTTTGAGTGGTTTTTTCATTATGTATTAAAAAAAACTCGCAAACATAGCGAGTTTTTTAACACAAAACAAAATTTATTTAGCCTAATTTATTTAAGTTCAACAGTTGCGCCAGCCTCTTTGAGTTTTGCCTCAAAGTCTTTTGCTTCAGCCGTTGGAACATTTTCTTTAATTGTGCTTGGAGCGCCGTCTACAAGTGCTTTTGCTTCGCTAAGTCCAAGACCTGTGATTTCTCTAACAACTTTGATAACAGCGATTTTGTTTGCTCCAATTTCTTTCAAAACAACGTTAAATTCTGTTTTTTCTTCTGCTGCTGCAGCAGGAGAACCAGCAACAGGAGCAGCAGCAACTGCAACAGGTGCAGCAGCGCTTACGCCAAATTCTTCTTCAAGTGCCTTTACAAGGTCACTTACTTCAACGATTGTGAGTTTTTTAATTTCTTCAACAAGATTTTTAATGTCTGCCATTTTATTTTCCTCCTAATTTTTATTTTGTGGCAATCGCATTAAGAGCGATTGCAAGCCCTTGTGTAGGGGCGTTAAGAACTCTAGCAAGCCCAGAGATAGGGCCAAGTAACGTGCCAAGCAGTTTTGCAACCAAAACATCTTTGCTTGGAAGTTTTGCAAGAGCTTCAATTTCCTTGCTTTCAACGCACTGTCCATTAAGTAGGCCAAATTTTATACTAAGTTTTTTGGTTTTTTCAGCGTAGTCGCATACAATTTTTGCTTGTGCAACTTCGTCATCATAACCAAAGGCAACGGCACTTGTGCCTTCAAGGTATTTTTCGGCACCTTTGATTCCGAGTTCGTTAAGTGCAAGGAGCATCAATCTGTTTTTATAGACTTTGTATTCTGCGCCATTTTGTTTAAATTCTTTACGCATTTTTGTGTCTTCTTCAACAGTAAGGCCACGATAGTCTACAAAAGTTACAGATTTTGCTTTTTGAAGTTTATCTTTAATTTCTTCAACTATCTGCTTTTTTGCTTCAAAATTAGCACTCATGATTCCTCCTTTTATTTATTTTGTTTTGTGTTTATCCAAAAAAAATCTCTTGCGCCAAAGAAAAAGGGCAAGAGAGAAACTTCACTTTTATCCTTTTTCCTCGGCAAGCATGCCTGTTGGCATTTACGCAACGCACTTGCTGTCTATGGAAAGATTTATTTTAGACTTTGTTATTATAATCGATTAAAACATATTTGTCAATTATTTTTACCAATTTTTTAAAAAAATATCATGCTTTTAGTTATACTTTTATTTGACAAATTTGCCTAGGAGTGATAAACTTTTCGGTGTATATTTATGAGGAGTTATTACTATGGATTATGCTAAGATAGAACAAAAATGGAACCAAAAATGGGAAAAAGATAATTTATATAAATTTGATGAGAAAAATATTGATAAAAAATATTATCTGCTTGAAATGTTTTCATATCCAAGCGGTTTGAATTTGCATTTAGGTCATTGGTGGAATTTTGGGCTTTCAGATAGTTTTGGGCGTTTTAAAAGGATGCAGGGCTATAATGTTTTTCAGCCTATGGGTTTTGATAGTTTCGGACTTCCTGCTGAAAACTTTGCTTTAAAAACAGGCATTCACCCAGAAGATTCTACTTTACATAACATTTCAGTTATGGAACAACAATTAAAAAACATTGGTGGAACATTCAATTGGGAATATGAAGTTATCACTTGCAAACCAGAGTATTATAAATGGACACAGTGGCTTTTTGTTCAATTATTCAAAAAAGGCCTTGCTTATCAAAAAGAAGCACCAGTTAATTGGTGCCCATCTTGTAACACTGTAATCGCCAACGAACAAGTGGTTGAGGGTGTTTGCGAAAGATGTGGTAGTGAAGTTGTTAGAAAAAATATGAAACAATGGTTTTTTAAGATAACCGACTATGCTGACAGATTGTTGTCAGGGCTTGATAATATTGATTGGCCACAAAAAACCAAAATTTTGCAAAAAAATTGGATTGGTAAGTCAATAGGTTGTGAAGTTGATTTTAAAACAGAGGACGGAAAACAAACTTTAACAGTGTTTACATCAAGAGTAGACACAATTTATGGCGTAAGTTGGCTTGTTATTGCGCCTGAACATCCGCTTTTACCAAATCTTGTTACGCCTGAGCATAAGGCTGAGGTTGATGAATATGTTGCCCAAGCAGCGAAAAAGGATGAAATTACAAGAAGCGGAACAAACAATCAAAAGACAGGTGTTTTTACAGGAATTTATGTAATCAATCCACTTAATGGCAGTAAAGTTCCTCTTTATGTTGCCGATTATGTAATTGCAACCTATGCGACAGGTATTGTTATGGGTGTTGCAGCACATGATGAAAGAGATTTTGATTTCGCAAAAGTTTATAATGTGCCGGTTGTTCAAGTAATTGAAGGCAAAAATGGCGAAAAAGTAAATTTACCATATACTGAATATGGAAGATTGATTAACTCAGCAGAATTTGACGGATTGTCAAGCGAGGAGGCTAAAATCGCCATTTGTGACAAACTTGAAAAAATGGGCGCAGGAAGAAGAAAAATTAACTATAAATTGAGAGACTGGTCTGTTTCAAGGCAAAGATATTGGGGTTGCCCAATTCCAATTATTCATTGTCCTCATTGCGGAGCCGTGCCAGTGCCTGAAAAAGATTTGCCTGTGATTTTGCCAAAAATACACGACTATAAGCCAGAAGGCGAAGGGCCTCTTGGCAAAGTGGAAGAATATATGAATGTAAAATGTCCTGTTTGCGGGGCAGACGCAAGAAGAGATCCTGATACACTTGATGCTTTTGTTTGTTCAAGTTTTTATCAACTTCGTTATCCAGATGCACATAATGATAAGCAAATTTTCTCTTCTGAAAAAATCAACAAAATTTGCCCTGTGGACACATATGTTGGTGGGGTGGAACATGCAACAGCGCATCTTTTATATTCACGATTTATAACCATGTTCTTGCATGATTTAGGGCTTATTGACTTTGAAGAACCTTTTAAAAGATTGGTTCATCAAGGCATGGTGCTTGGCAAAGATGGTAAAAAGATGTCAAAACGCAATGGTGGAAGAACAGCAGATGAGTATGTAAACGAATTTGGAAGCGATGCTCTTCGACTTACTATGATGTTTTCTATGAACTATATTGATGGCGGACCTTGGAACGACGAAGGTTTAAAACATATGACCGCATTTATGGATAGGGTTGAAAGAATTGTTAAAAGTTGGGTGGCTTTGCCAGAAGGACAAGGTGAAACATCTGCTGACAACGAATTGGAGTATGCAAGGGCATATTGCATAAAAGAAATGCGTTCGTCTTTTGAAGAATTTTCGTTCAATACAGCAGTTGCTAGATACATGGAACTCATAAATGCAATGTATAAATATGACAAGTTACCAAACAAAAATAGCATTCTTGCAAAAAGTGTTGCATTAGATGTTGTTAGGTTGATTGCACCAGCCGCTCCACATTTTGCAGAACAACTTTGGGAAGATATTGGTGAAAATTATTCAATTCACAACCAAAAATATCCTGTTTGTGATGAAAGCAAACTTGTTAAATCAACTGTTGAAATCGCTTTACAAGTAAACAGCAAAATAGTCGCAAGAATGGATGTTGAAACATCTTTAAACAACGCCGAATTGCTTGAAAAAGCAAAGGCAAATGACAAAGTTAAAAGTTTGATTTTAGGCAAGCAAATCGTAAAAGAAATTGTCGTTCCTGGAAGAATTATAAATATTATTGTCAAATGATGAATATGTATAAATAACGAAAGATTGGAATTTTTATCAATTTTTGTTGACGAAAAGCGAAAAGTATGTTATAGTTAAAAGTCAGGAAAATCTGACGCTATGGATTGGATTAAATGAGTTTTAAAAAACTGAGATATAATTTTCTTGTGATTGGTCTTGTTGCCCTTATATGTTGTTATATTGGCATGACTTTCTTGTTTACTGATTCTTCAATGAACATAAATCAGGGTAATATTGAAGATAACGTTGATGAAGGTTATGTAGATGATGATAAGTTAGAAGACGATGGCAACAATGAAGAACCACCTGCCAATGTCGAAATACCAACTGATGCGATTAGTCTTATACAATATGGCTTAAATATTATTGCAAATGGCAAAGGTTATGAAAGTACTTTCAGTACTACGATTGTTAATGAGGCGGTAGGTATTAGTGCTGTGCAATATGTTGATGGTAAAGTAAACAAAGGGATCAACTCTTTGGGTGAAAGTGTTTCAATTGAAGAAAATTACTATCATTCAAATGAAACAGGTGTTGCTGGAAGTATGGTTGCAAACTATTTTAAGGGATTTTATATAAATGAAGATACAGGCCTTACACAAATTGCGACCACAAATGATTATGATACAACAGCGAAAACTTATAGTCTTGAAAATGCAACATTGAACAAGATCGTAGACACTTCTACAGCACTTGATGAGTATAAAATTTTGCAGGGGCAAGGTTTTCCTATAAATATCACAAAATCTAATTGTATTATTACCAGGGATAATACTCAGAACAAAAATGTTAGAATAATAACTTTAAAAATAAACAATTTTTCTTCATTATCTGATAATTTCATTAACTTTTTCACTTGTACTGGTCAAATGACCAACATCAACTATACATCTATCGAAATAAGCTTTACTATAAATAAAAATAATGGGTATATAACAAAAATTCAACGAACAGAAAATTTTTATGCAACAGCAATCAACGCGCCTGTTTTAGGTAGTGTTTCAGTAAATGTTCAAGCAACTACAATTCAGTCGTTTAAAAATATGAACAAAACTATTGTTTTGGCGGATTGTTTATAAAAAAAATAGGACAAGCAATTAACAATGAAGTTTAAAAGAGTTAAATATTATTTATTGATGTTCACAATGGTGCTTCTATTTGGTGCGTATATAGGAGTTAGTTTTTTTGCAACTCCTACCTCAGCAGATACAACGGTTCCATCAGATGACCCAACAGCAGGGCTGACACCTGATGAAGAGCAGCCAGATGCATCGGATGAGGATAATAACACTAGTAATGATGATTTTGAATTGCCAACAAACGCCATTGATTTAGTAAATTACGCTTTGAACATTTATAATAATGGGGCAGGAAGTACTTCTACAATAGAATATGTTGTTCAAAACACCGGTATTTGGCAGGGAGCTGAAGTTGGCGTAGTGCAGTATGCCGTCGGAAATACTTATAGATGCGGAAGTGAAAGTTTAGAAGATGTCTATTTCTATTATGCAGATGCAGACCCACTTATTGAGGGGTTGTTATTATCAAATAATTTGGTGATGCAAGAATATCGCGCAATCAATACAGATACTGAAAAGAATTCGTTCATTTGTGTTGGAACAGAAGATTATAATGTGGCTTCTCGAACCTATAATTTAAATGCTGATTCAGGATACAAAAAATCTTATTCAATGGATCAGGGACTAGAAAAACATGTGGTTGTATATTCTATGGAGTTTCCTCTTGAAATCACCAAAGACACAGTTGAAGTTAAAACATATGATACTAGAAGTAATAAAAATTATACGATAGTTAAGTTTTCTTATAAAATAGATAAACTTCCAGATGAACTCGATTATTACTATAAAAAGAATGGATCTTTACCTGTTGTTACTTATACTCAATACGATTACACATTTGTTATATCCAAAAGCACGGGTCAATTAAAAAGAATGATTAGAGAAGAAACTTTTACAAGTTACACAACCTCAGTGCCAGGTGGTTTGACTATAAACTCCAAAGCAACTTTCAGCCAAACATTTACATCAATGGATAAAAGCGTGGAAGTTCCAAAACCTTATTTGACATATAAAAAAGATAAATAAAATACACAAAAACAAAATAATGGCTGGATGAGCCATTATTTTATTTTAAAAAAAGATGATTTTGCAATCATCCTTATTTTATTTCTTCGTCTTTATTTTCTTATTGATTATTTTCGTTTTCTTTATCTTCAACATTTTCTTCTTTTGCTGTTTCTTCTATGATTTCTGCTTGTTCTGTTTGGTTTTCTTTATCTTCTTTATTTTCTTCTGTTTGTTCACTTTTAATGTTGGAATCATTTTCAATTTTCTTTTCAATTCTATTTATTGCGTATATTTCAATTTTGCTGTCCACTGTTGTCTTTTTTACAGCATATTTACTTATCAACCATGCAATCAAATATGATAATCCTGAGAGTGCAGCCCCGCAAGCGATTGACAATAACATGATATAAAGTTCGCTTGAATCAAATATTGCGTATGCAGCAAATGCGCAAGCAAACCACATTATAAATGTTATCATTGGCAGTATTAAAGTAAACAAAACTTTTATAAATGTGTTTCTATAACCATTTTCATGTCGTAATGTATAAAATACCATAGCGATTGTTAAAATTGAAAACACAATTCCTAAAACAAAAGTCGTAATTTGAAATGGTGTTAAAAAATCTATATTTACCATATTTTCCTCCACTACATGCCTTTATTTTATCACAATAACTTTATTTTGTCAATATTAAAATTTAAATTAAATTCGTTTGTTAACATTTTATTTATGTTGTATAATACTATTGTGTCTAAAACAAAAAAAATAATTATAATATCAAGTGTAGTCGGAGGGACAATCTTAATTTTGATTGCCTGCCTTTTGCTTGTGTTTTTCTTTAAGCCTGATCAAGGAGAAAAATTACAAGTCGAAAACATTTCAAACCATATTTATATTTCCGCTCCATATGCAGAGGAAAAAACTTATAATTTTAAATTCACTAATGGTGATGAAATAAAAACTTTCAACAGTGTTTCTAGACAATTTGATATTACAGAGTTATTATGGAACGGTGAACTTAGTTTTGGAACGCAATATAATATTTCTTACTGTTTGGTAGAAAAATCGGGGATTTTGGCAGGTGAATACAGCGATTCAATAGAATATACACCTACTATCAAACTTGATGCGCCAGTTGTTAATTTTGATGATTTAACTTGTACCATTTCATGGCAACAAGTTAGGGGAGCAGAGTTTTATAACCTATATTATTTTGACGGTGATCAATTAGTAAGTTTGGATGTTGATGACACTAGTTTTGATTTGTCGCTGATTAAAGGCGGTGAAAGACAAGTGTATGTAACAAGCAATTCCAACCAATCATTCTTTTTTGAAAGTGAAAACTCAAACATTATATCTACAACAGTTATACACAAGTTACTGCCTTTTATTAACGCTTATATAGATCAGTTTTATAATATCCACATTTTGTCTACTGAAAGTGTTGAAGGTGTTGATGTTTTTGTGAGTGATCAAATGTATTATGTTGATAAAAATGATTTTGAATCTATAAAAACAAATGAAGGATATGAAATTATTTTTTCGGCTCAATTATTTTATAACGATAATGTCCAAATAAAAGTTAGGCCTAGTCAAAATATTTTTAATGTGTATGAAGATGAGTTGACTTTGGTAACGAAGTCGTCTATTTAGAGTATAACAAAAAGTATTTTAAACATACTATCTTCAAAGGAAGGTGGTATGTTTTTGTCTGATGTAAAATCTAAAATAGATTTTTTTAAAAAACAACTTAATTCTCCCAGCGATGTTGGTACAAGAATTATTCAGAAAGACAACTCATGTGTTGGCCTTGTTTACTTAAAAAGTATGGTGGACAATGCTTTGTTTGTTGACGGAATTTGCAAACCTATTATTCATTGTAAAAATTTATCTTTTAATAATTTAATATCCTGTATTTCAGTATCAGAAGTTACTCAAATTGAAAATAATCAAGCATTAAATAAAATTTTACAAGGTAATGTGGTTTTAATAATTTCAGGAGAAGAAAAATTACTTGCAGTTGATATTTTAAAGTATCCAGCACGCGTTCCATCAGAGCCACCAACTTCTTCGGTTATACAGGGTCCGCGAGAAGGTTTTACCGAGGATATAAAAACCAATATTACTTTAATTAGACGCAGATTTTACAATAAAAATTTAGTATTGAAAGATTTGTTTGTAGGTAGATATAGCAACACTCGTATTACATTGGCTTATTTAAACGGTGTGGCTGATGATAAAGTTGTAAAAGATATTACTGACAGATTAAATAAAATTGATGTAGATGGAATTATAGACTCTTATTACATAATTAAATATTTAGAAAAACATCCTAAATCTCTTTTTAAACAAGTTGGAAGCATGGAAAAACCAGATATCATCGCTGGTAAAATTTTAGAGGGCAGAGTTGCTATTATTGTTGACGGCTCGCCTATTGTTCTAACTTTGCCGTTTTTGTTTTTTGAAGAAGTTCAGTCTAGCAATGATTATTACAACAGTTATATTTATTCTTCTTTTATTCGCATCGTAAGATTACTGGGCATTATGATTTCAGTTGTAATTCCTGGCATTTATATCGCTTTAAGAATTTATCATCAAAATGTTATTCCCATAAAATTTTTAATAACTATAACAAACACCACAAAAGGTTTGCCTTTTACTCCATTTTTAGAAATGCTGTTTATTAGTCTTTTGTTTCAAATTTTATATGAGGTTTCAGTTAGATTGCCAAGTTATTTGGGGTTGGCAACAAGCATTGTCGGTGCTTTAATATTAGGAGATACTGGTGTAAAAGCCGGGTTAATTTCTCCACCAGGCGTAATTATTGTGGCTCTCGCAAAAATTGCTTTGTATACTGTGCCAGAACAAGCCTATCAACTTACAATTTTACAATGGCTATTTTTATTTGTGGGTGGTTCTATGGGGCTACTAGGTATTGTAGGGTTTCTGGTTTATCTGGTTGTATATCTCGCTTCCTTAGATTCTTATGGAGCACCATATTTAGCACCATATGCTCCAAGAGTTTATAATGATCTGGAAGATGGGGTTTTTATGGAACCAACAAATAATATGAAATATCGTCCGCAATCTTTTAAAAATAAAAATAAAAAGAGGCAAAAATGACAAAGAAACTATCAGCGCGACAAAGTGCAATTTTAGTTTCACTCTTGTTGTTTGCAAATAAAGTGTTGGTATTACCATCTCTGCTATTCGAATCGGCAAAAGCAGATGGGTTTTTTATTTTAATTTTATTGCTTGTTTTAGAGATGATTATTGTTTATGCTTTTTTTAAGTTAAAATTGGCTTTTCCCGGATTAAGTTTTTATCAAATTATCAAATATAATTTAGGAATATTTTTAGCAAAAAGTTTTTATGTGCTACTATTGTTATATTTTTTCTTTAAAATTATGTTGCTTTTTAATATTTCATATATGTATTTTCACATACAGGTTTATATTGATGTATCTTATTATCTTTTCCTTTTTGCTTTTTTAATAATAATGACTTCTTCAGTTTTAAGGGGAATAAGAGCAATAGGCAGAAGTCTAGAATTCTTTTATTTCTTTATTATAGGATGCATGATATTTATAGTTTTGTTATCATTTGCTAATTTTGATAGATTTCCTTTATTTTTTGAAAGTAGTGCAAGTCAATTTTTTAAAAGTGTTTTTAATAATTTATTTTGTTTTGGGGATATGCTTGTGCTTTTTGTTTTAATGGATAAAATAGACTTTGAACAAAAAGATAAGTTTAAATTTTGCAAGTACATATTTTTCAGTTGTGCAATTCTTATTGTCATTTATTTTATGTTTTACAGCATTTTTGGCCAAACATCTTTTATTCATAAAAATGCTATATCAGACATTATTACTTTTTCATATAGGTTCATTGATTTGGGCAGATTGGATATTGTAGCAATTGTTACTATTATGTTTTTGTCATTTTTGCAATTAAGTATTTATTGCTACGCTTTTTGTGAGTGTTTTATGAAGTTGTTTTCTAAATTGTCTATTGTTTATACCGTAGTTTTCTTTGACATTGTTTTTGTGGGTATAGTTGTTTCATCAATTATAAATTATTTAGCCGTTATCAATATCGGAGTAAACTTTATGGGATATTTTGCTGCAATCTTACATTTTATTATGCCAATTTTAATTTTAATTTCTATTAAATTAAAAAGCAGGAGGCAAGAATGAGAAGATTTTTAAATACTATAAAAGCAACGCCAATGCTTCTTGCCCTTGTTTTTATCGCATTATTTTTCTTTCCATCTGCTATTATAGCACCAGCAGAAAGTGTTTCTAATGCAATAGTTACTGCAATAGGTCTGGATAAAAAACAAGATGAATACGAAGTTACTTTATTAACCTTTTTATCCTATCCAAATCAATCTTACACTGAAAAATATGAAATTTTTACGACTACTGGCGGAACACTTAGCGAGGCATTAACTAAGGCTGGATTGCAACTGGGGAAAGCAGTTTCACTTTTTCATACGCACACAGCAGTTGTCAGCGAAAGTCTTTTAAATGAAGATATAGCGCCTGCGTTAAACTATCTTGTTAGGGTGGCTTCGCTTCCACAAAGTTGCATTTTGATTGGCACAAATGTTGATACTAAACTTTTTATGGAGTTCGTAAAAGAACTTGATGCAGAAGCAGATTTAAATTTGGAGGAACTTACTTTTTTTAACTCCAATTATGTGTATTGGAACGATACTTCTATAAACTCATTTTTGCAGGGTTATTATTCACCAACTGAAACTTCACTTATAAGTTACATGCCTCTTATGAATTCAACTGATGATGGTATTCCCATCGACAAGCCTTTGAATACGGATAATTCAACTCAACAATCTGGGGAGCAAAGTTCAAATATGCAGTCGGAAAGTTCTAAAAGCCAATCTAGCGGGGAAAGTGGCGCTGGACAGAGTGGAGAGCAAGAAGGTCAAAAACTTGAACTCATAAATGACGGCAATGAGATTATTATTAAACGAGGTGTTAGGGTTTTAAATATTGATAGAGAAATTTTGAGAGGCCTTAATTGGTTCAACTCTCGTACAACTGGCGCATTGCTGGTTTTAAAAGATGTTAATGATGAAAATTTTAATAACGCTCAACTTGCTTATAAAGTGAATCAAAAACAAGTTAGACAAAGGTTTGATTATGAAAATGGTGTTCCTGTTTGCACAACTAGCATAAGATTATTTGTGAACTTGACAGAAGTCGATGGCAGTAAAGAAGACCTTAGGCAGAAAAATGAAGCAAGTTATATCAGTGATACTGTAAAAGAAAAAATTGAAGAAACCGTAAAAAAACAAATAAGCAACTCTATCAATTTATTTGTTCAAAATAAAACCGATGTGTTGGAAATCTATGAGCAGTTTTTTAGGGCGCACCGTAGTGAGACAAAGAAACTTTTGAAGCAAATTGGCTCGCCTGATGAATTTTTAAGTCATGTGGTTTTTAAAGTGGTTGTTTCGGTTTTCCCTAATTAAACTTGCATCTAAAATTTGTCAAAATAAGGTAAGAAAAGATATATAGTTATATGTATTGTATTTAATTTGGTTGGAAAAAAATTTTTGTTGTGATAAAATATGCTATATCTTGGAGGTAAAAAACTTGGAAGAAAAAAAAGGCGGATTTAAGTTTTCGTATTTAATAATTTTATTGCTTTTAGTTTTGCTTGTTTGCTTTTTGTTTGTTGACACTTCAAATCCTGGCAAGCGAGTTGAACTGAGTGATGTAGATGCTTTTATTTCAGGAACTTATAGCGAAAGCGAAACAGGCCCTCAAAATATTAAGATGGCAAGGTTTTATTATTATGATGGAATTGGTTATATTTTAGTTGAAGGAAGCGATTTTGCAGATAGTTTCCCAAATAATTCCGACTATTATTTCGAATATTCATCTTCAAATGATATAAATCGTATTATTGAAAAAATTGATGCCGCTAATGAGGGTGGGGCAAACATATCCTATGACACCAATAGACCTAGCGACAACTGGTTTTTATCACTTTTGCCAACACTGCTTATAATAGTTTTTGGCGGAGTTATGGTTTGGGCTTTATACAAAATGATGATAGGCTCTAACAGGGGGGCAATGAGTTTTGGCAAATCAAGGGCTAAGGCTTATGCTTCAACAAAAGTTAAGTTTGCGGATATAGCAGGTGCAGACGAAGAAAAAGCAGAACTTGAAGAAGTTGTTGAATTCTTGAAAAATCCTAAAAAATTCACAGATCTTGGTGCTAGAATTCCAAAAGGCATTTTGCTTGTAGGAAATCCTGGAACAGGAAAAACTTTGCTTGCAAGAGCGGTTGCAGGTGAAAGCAATGTTCCATTCATCTCTATTTCAGGCTCAGACTTTGTTGAAATGTTTGTAGGTGTTGGTGCATCAAGGGTTAGAGATTTGTTTGAACAAGCAAAGAAAAATAAACCTTGCATTGTTTTTATTGATGAAATAGATGCTGTTGGTCGTCAGCGTGGAGCAGGTTTAGGCGGAGGCAATGACGAAAGAGAACAAACATTAAATCAACTTTTGGTTGAAATGGACGGTTTTGAACCAAACGAAGGAATTATTGTTTTGGCAGCAACGAATAGAAGTGATGTTTTAGATCCTGCATTACTTAGACCGGGCAGATTTGATAGGCAAATTTATGTTCATGTGCCAGATGTAAGGGGCAGAGAAGGTATATTAAAAATCCATGCAAGAAACAAGCCAATTGATGAAAGTGTTGATTTTAAAACGCTTGCAAGAATCACAGCAGGCTTTACAGGCGCAGACATTGAAAATATGCTTAACGAAGCCGCAATTTTGGCAGCAAGAGCAAACAGACCAACCATTATCATGACAGATATAACCGAGGGTATAAACAAAGTTATTATGGGCCCACAAAAGAAGAGCAGGCTTGTAACAGAAAAAGATAAAAAAATTACCGCTTACCACGAATCTGGCCATGCAATGCTGGCAAAATTACTCAAAAATTGTGATGATGTTCAAGAGGTTTCAATTATTCCTCGTGGAATGGCTGGTGGCTACACTATGAGCAGGCCTGAAAATGACGATTCTTTTGCAAGTTACAACAAACTTATGGATGAAATCGCCATGAGTATGGGTGGCAGAATTGCAGAGGAGTTGATATTTGGTGAAATCACAACAGGCGCTTCTAGTGATATTCAGCAGGCTACAAAAATTGCACATAAAATGGTTTTTGATTGGGGTATGAGCAAGAAACTTGGTTTTGTTTCACTTTCATCACAGGAAACTATTTTTGTGGGCAGAGATTACCAAACTAAAAATGATTTTTCCGAAAAACTTGCTGCTGAGGCAGATGATGAAGTAAGAGAAATCCTTTCATACAACTATGACAGAGCAAAAAAATTGCTTAAAGATAACAAAAATCTGTTGGAAGAAATGGCTAAACTTTTAATTGAAAGAGAAACCATTTACAAAGAAGAAGTTGACATGATTATGCAAGGAAAAACAACAGAAGAAATTGTTAAATTTATGGAGAAAAAAGAAAAGGCTCAAAAAGCAAAAGAAGCAAAAATTCGTGAAAAACAACTTCAAGTAAAAAAATTGGAAGAATATAAAAATAAGGTTACAGAAGGCAAAAAATTGCTTGACAATGGCATTATAACAAAAGATGAATATCAAATGATTGTTGATGAATACCAAGCACAGTTAAACAAATCTGCTCAACCTAAACAAACAAAAGAGACTGAAACAGTTGTAGAAAAAGCAGAGGAAACAGAGAAAAAACCAACAAGGATAAAGTCTAAAACTGCTTCCAAAACTAAAAAAGTAGAAAAAGAGGAAGATAAAAACGACAACAAAGGAGAATGATTATGCCAAATGAAGAATTTATGCTTGACCATGAAGTTGCGTTAAGAAAGAAAAAGAAAAATAAAATTATTGCTCTTTCTTTGCTGGGTTTAGTGTTGGCATTAGTTGTGTTAATTATTGTTGGTGCATGTGTTCCTGTTAACTTAAAACCATATTTAATAGGAAGCCCAAGCAGAGTTACTATTTATAATCAATCACAAATTTACGGCGAGTTTGACGATGACCAAGCAAAATACTCAGAATTTATGGAAGATTTTGCAGATGTGTTTGAAACTTCTTATTTAGTAGCATTATTTAGTGGCAGATTAGGGGATTATAAAATTTCAGGGCAATCTGAAAGTTTGATATTAAGTAATGTTTTAAGTGAATTAAAATCTGGTTATTATGTTGAGTTTAAATATGAAAATCCACAAACATTGACCTATAACGACGGAACTGAGTATAAATCAATTTATAATGGCGCATCTCTTACATTTACTTCTTTATATTTTGCAATTTCTCAAACAGATGAGTTAGTAAATTTGGATATGTATGTAGGGGTAAAATATAGCGATGCAGATAATGCAACAACTTATGCGTTAAAAGTAACGCAAAAAGCGAACACATATAGCCTTTATGATAAACTTGCAAATTATAAAACTTATTAAACAATTATAAATTGCATTAAAAAAACGCCTATTCAGGCGTTTTATTTTTCTTTTTTGGCCACTTAAATTTAATCTTTCCCGCAAAAAGTGCGGTGATAAGCAGAACTATAATTGCGCATGCCATAATTGCAAAGAAAGTAATAATAACAACAAAACTAAAATCTGTCATTGTGAAGAACTCTGGCATAATCAGGCAAGCCCCAACTAACAGCGAAAATGACAGCACAAGTGTGATAGCCCTAAGTTTTGTAAGTGGCTGGCACAGCCAAGCCAAATTCAAAAATCCAGTAAAAGTTATGGTTAAAGTTATTAAAGTATTGTATTCGGTTTGAGTTAATGTGTTGAAGTGGTCTGACCCAAGGAAAATTACAACAAACACTGCAACCAGCATTAGAAGCGCCCTTGGAATAGACTTTTTAAGAACTTGCGGTATAAAATTGCCTTTTATTAGTTCGGTGTTAGGTTGGAATGTTAATATAAACGATGGCAAACCGATTACAAGAAGTTCCAACAGGAACATTTGTCTTGGTGCGAACGGATAAGGTACAACCATTATAATTGTGCTTAAACACATTATGATTGTGAACAGCGTTTTCATAAGGTATAGAACCGAAGAATTTTGCACATTGTTTACAACTTGTCTGCCTTCTTTTACAACGCTTGGTAGGGAAGTAAAGTTGGAGTTTAAGAGAACAAGGTGAGATATATTTCTTGCAACTTCGCTACCGTCAGCCATAGCAATGGAACAATCGGCTTCCTTTAAAGCAAGGGTGTCGTTTACACCATCGCCAGTCATTGCCACAACTTTGCCGTTCTTTTTTAGTGTTTTTACAATTGCATATTTTTGTTCAGGTGAAACTCTGCCAAAAACAGTAAACTGTAAAGCCATTTTTTCAACTTCTTCTAGGCTGACATTTTCTAGTGATACATATTTATCATATCCTTCAACGCCAACTCGTTCTGCAATTTTTGCAACTGTTACTGGGTCGTCTCCCGAAATAATTTTTATTTCAACTTCATTTTCTTTAAACCAACGAATGGTTTCTATTGCGTCATCTCTGATGTGGTCTTCTAAAACAAACAGTGCCAAGGTTACGCCAACTTGTGCGCCTTTTTCTTCATCATATGGCTTATCACATTCTGTTAAAGCAATAACTCGGAAACCTTGTTGTAATTTTTCATTCATAATTGCATTTTGTTCAGCCGTGAGTTTCGCTTTTACAAAAGTTGGTGCGCCAAGATAATATGTTTTGTTATTGTTGAAAGTTGTTACCGAAAACTTTCTTGACGAGGAGAACTCAATTTTCTCTTTTACTTTAAGATTATTTTTTACCCCAAACTTTTTTATCATTGCATTGCTTGTTGCGTTCGAGGAGGATTGTGCTCCTAAAATGTTGCTTATTATTCCATCAACAGTTTTTTTCTTGTGGTTTGATGTGTAGATAACATCTTTCACCATCATTGTTCCGTCAGTAATGGTTCCTGTTTTATCCAAACACAGCACATTGCTTCGTGCAAGCATTTCGATTGAATAGATATCTTTAACAAGAGTTTTTTTACGCCCTAATTTCACAACTCCAACCGACAACGAAATTGTAATTAGAAGGAACATGCCCGCTGGAATCATGCCTGTTATAGCGCCAGCGGTGTTTGTTATTGCTTCGTTTATTCCGTTTGGCAAGAATACAAATTCTTTGACAAAGGTGAGTATGCCTAGCGGAATTAACAAAATTCCTATATACTTTATAAGGCTGTTTATATCTTTGAAAAGGTTGGATGCTGGGGCTTTAAATTCTTTGGCCCTGGCCGCAATGGTTTGAATATAATTGTCTTTTCCAACTTTTTCTATGCGGGCGTAGCATGTGCCAGAAACTAGAAAACTTCCAGAAAGCAAATTGTCGCCACACTTCTTTTTTACTGCATTTGATTCGCCAGTAAGCAGACTTTCGTTTACTTCTATTTCTCCGTCTAATATTACACAGTCGGAGGGGACTTGCTCGCCATTAGTCAAAATAATCACATCATCAAGCAAAAGTTGTTCGGCAGGTAATTCAATTTGGTTGCCTTCTCTTATTACTTTAACACGGGGCAGAGTTACAAGCGAAAGTTTTTCAACTGTGTGTTTTGCCCGGCATTCCTGAATTATGGCAACTGCCGTGTTGCAAAAGATTACCAGCAAAAACAATAAATCACTGTATGACCCAACGCAAATGAGGGCAATTGCGATTATGAGCCATATCAAATTAAAATATGTGCATATGTTTTTTATAAAAATAGAAAGATACGAACGAGTAGATTTTACTTTTGCTTCGTTCGTTAAATTATGTTCCATTCTTTCCGAAATTTGTTTTGCGTCAAGCCCAAAGTCTTTTTGAGTTTGATAACGAACAAGTTCAAATTCCGTTACATTTTTTTTCATCTTAATAAATATTAACAAATTCAATTTTTGTTGTCAAATAATTTATCTTTGCTTGACAAAATATTGTAATTAGTTTAGGATTAAACTATGAATATTTCAATAAAACCAAGTTCAGTTGCAAAAAAACTTGCCCGCACTGTTGGCGGTGATTTTTATTTGGTTGGCGGTTATGTTAGAAATTCATTGTTAGGGAAAAATTGCGAAGACGAAGATGTGTGTAGTGCATTGACTTTGTCAGCGCTTGAAAAAAAATTGGCTGGCAGTGAGTTTACAATTAAAAACAGAAACAAAGTTTTTGGAACTTGTAAAATAATTTGTGGAAATAAAAGTTTCGACTATGCAACTTTTAGAAAGGAAACCTATTCAAGAGGGCATTGTCCAGATAGTGTGGAGTTTGTTAAAGATCTCAGCGAAGATGCTAACAGGCGTGATTTTACTATTAACAGCATTTACTACAATATCAATAAGGGCGAGATAAAAGACCCTTTTGATGGCATGTCAGATTTAAAACGAAAAAAAATACGCGCAATAAACAGTGAAGTGCTGAACGATGACGGGCTTAGGATTTTGCGTATGATTCGTCTGGCGGGTGAATATAATTTTTCAATTGAGAAACAAACATTTCTAAATGCGCAGAAAAACATTTCCAATATTAAAGATTTAACCATTTCAAAAGTGGCAGAAGAACTTCAAAAATTGTTTACAAAAACTTCTAATAAAGGCGCTGTTAAAGCAATAAATTTATACAATAAATTAGGGGTATGGAAGCAAATAAAACCTGATTTGGAAGTTGTGAAACCAAATATGATTGCAAAATGTGAGGACAAAACTCTTGCATTCGCAATAGATTTAGTTGATTCGGTTAAGCCTGCAAGTGTTTCCTACTTTTTAAATCATGTTTTGCAAGATTCAGGTGTTCCTAAAAAGCGCTTGGCGACTTTTATAAACATAGTTTCTGGATATTATGACGCCTTAAATCATTTAAAAAACAAACAATTTTTCTTTAAATATTTTGATAATTTCCCTGAAATTTATAAACTTTTAAATAAAAAATTTAAAATTTTAGCACAAAAATATAATTTCTTTTACAAATATATTATATCACATAAACTTGTTATTAGGGTCAGCGATTTAAAAATCACTGTAAAAGATTTAAAAAAACATTTTCCTTCTATGCCTGAAAAACTTTATGAAAGCGTGCTTATGGAAGCACTTAGTGATGTGTTTGAAGGCAAATGTCAAAATGAACTTTCTGAACTTTTAAGGGATATTGGAAGAAAGCATTATCATAAATTTTAAAACGCTTTTTAGAAAGCGTTTTTTTTCGACATATTTTTTAAAACTTTACTCATAATAAGGTCATGAGCGAAGTTAAAGTAAAAACAAAAAGTAAAAAAACAGGTTTATATTGGGGACTAGCGGTAGCATTCATTGCAGTTGCTTTACTACTTTTTTGTCAATTTTATTTTGTTGATAATCTTTCCCCAAACGACACTTTTATTAAAGGCACAACAATAAACGGAATTGATGTTTCAGGCATGACACGAAATCAAGCCGAAAATATTGTTTCATATTCTTTATTGTCAACAAGGGCGGATATTAAATTAACCCTTACTTACAAAGACCAAAAATGGACTTTTTCTGGAAATGATTTTGAAGTGACAAATGAAGTTGAACCGGTTTTAACCGAAGTTTTAAAGGTTGGGCATGAAGGTAATTTTATCAAACGATTTAAAGATACAAATAACATAAAAAAGAATGGGTTGGCAGTTTCAGTTTCATATAAAACTGTGCTTGGTGGTATTGAACAAAAAATTGAAGATATAGCGGCCGTTATAGAACAGCCAGGAGAACCACCTCAGGTTATATTTGATCCAAGCGCTGAAAAAATGTTTTCTTTAAGCGAAGGCAAAAGTGCAATCGTTGTTGATAGGGATAAATTATACTCCCTAATCGATCAAGCATTGGAAACAGATAAAGAAGCAACAATTGAAATTCCAGTTATTGAAGTTCCATTCGAAGTAGATGAAGAGCAAATTTTAAATGCCATTACTTTGCGTTCAACATTTTCAACTAATTATGCTTCATCTTCTGATGCACGAAAAAATAATGTTGCAAGGGCTTTGACTGCTTTTAATGGTCAGGTTTTGATGCCGGGGCAGGAAATGAGTTTTAACAATGTCACAGGTTCAAGAACAGCCGAAAATGGTTATAAACAGGCAAATGTTATATTAAATGGGGCATATGTGAAAGGAACAGGTGGTGGCGTTTGCCAAGCCTCAACCACGCTATACAATGCTTTGGTGTTGGCTGATATTGAAATTTTGGAAGCAAATCACCACTCTTTGCCTGCAAGTTATGTTCCTCTTTCGTTTGATGCTATGGTTTCAGAAGGTTATTCGGATTTAGTTTTTAGAAATTCTTTGGAAGCGCCGATTTATATCAAAACATATTATGACAATGAAAATGTTTATGTGGAAATTTATGGACAACCTTTTGAAGAAGGTAAAACCGTTAAGACAAGGGCAGAATTTATAAAAGTTTTACCACACAATGGTGATAAGGTTATTCAAGATACTAATGGTGAATATTCTGCGTATGTAGTTTATAAAGGTGAATATTACAGAGTGAGGTATCCAAGAGAGGGTTATGAAAGTAAAGGCTATGTGCAATATTTGCAAAACGGTGAATTGGTCGAAGAAAAAGAAATAAGGCATGATTATTATTGGCCACAAGGTGGTTTGATTGTTGAAGGAACAGAAGAATTGGGTGAGGGCATGACTTTGCCCGAAAATGATGTGGAATTTATTCCACCTCAAAAAGTTACAACAACCACAACCGAAACAGTTAGAGCCAAAATTGAAAAGCAACGACCGTCAGCATACAACCCTTAATGTTAAGTTATGAGTGATAGCCTGGATAAAGATTCTCTGCGCTCGCAAACCGACTTTGAAAAAAGTCGGTTTTTTGTTTGCGACTGCAAACAAAAATCCTGCGCTTTGCGCAGGAAAGCGAGCGCAGAGTGAGTGTTTCTCAGCAATTTTTGTCTAAAAAAGTCCTTATTTTACTGAAAAAACATAATTTTGTAAAAAATTTATTATTTTTTTACAAAAATACTTAAAATTGTTTTGTAATATTTTTGTTATCTTGTATAATCAGGTTGTGAAAGGAGGAAATATGACGGATTTTGATGTTTTTACAAGGGAAGAAGTAACAAAACTTTTGCTGGAATTAGGTATGCCTGCAAACTTACAAGGTTTTAGATGTTTGCAACAATGTGTTTTAAAGGTGATTGAAGACCCTTCGCTTTTAAGAAAAGTTACAAAAAATTTATATCCTTTGGTTGGAAAAGAGTTTTCAATTGATGGCTCTGTGGTTGAAAGAAGCATGCGTCATTCTACTGACATAGGATTTTATAAAACTGGGTTCAAGCCTTTGTGCAGACTTTATGATATGGATGAAAATCATTGGAGTTATAAGCCAACCAGCAGTGAACTTATTGCCTTACTTGCTGAATATGTTAGATTTAAAGCAGAGAAGTCAGGTTTAACACCAACAGAAATAGATGTTGAAGAAAAACAAATGAACTAAAATTATTTCAAAATCATATTTAACTCTATGAAAAAATATTATTTTGTTGGGATATGCGGAGTTAGTATGTCTTCTCTTGCTAGGTTTGCCCAAAAAGAGGGAAATTTAGTTAGGGGTTATGACAGAGAAAAATCGCAAGAATTATTTGACTGTGGAATTGAAATTGATAATGAGTTAAATTTTGACAATATTGATTGGGCTGATGAAATAATTTATTCGTCAGCGTTTAACTTAAATTTTGATTTAGTTGCTTATGCTCTGCAACAAAAAAAAGTTGTTAAAGTTCGGGGAGAATTTTTAGCGGAAATTTCAAAAGGGTATGAAAAAGTTATTGCCGTTGCTGGTTCGCACGGGAAAAGCACGGTTACAGCCCTTATTTACCATATTTTAAAAACAGCGGGTAAAAATCCTTCTCTTCATGTGGGGGCTATACTTATTGATGTTGGAAAGAGTTATGATATTGCTGAAAAAGAATATTTTGTGACGGAAGCATGTGAATATCATGACAACTTCCTTTTTTTACACCCTTTTTTAAGTGTTGTAACCAATATTGAAAGTGAACACCTAGATTATTTTAAAAGTTTTGCTAGGGAAAGAAAATCTTTTGAAAAATTTAACAATCAAAGTGAAAATAGTATTGTAAAAACCAAATATTCTGTTAAAAACTTAAAAACTGATAAATTAGGAAATATTAGTTTTAATATAATGAATGGCGAACAATTACGGTTTAAAATTAAAATGAAAATCGGTGGCAAGTATAATGCGCAAAATGCACTTTTTGCTGTTGAAGCAGTTGAAAAATTAGGCATCAGCGATTGTTATATCAAGTATGGCTTAGAAAGTTTTAAGGGCTTACAAAAGCGTTTTGAAAGAGTGGAAAGCAACCTTTCGAATATAATTTTTGTTGATTATGCCCACCATCCGAAAGAAATTTCTGCCGTTTATGACTGCGTTAAAACTATGCAAGCAAAAAAAATAGCGGTTTTTCAACCGCACACTTATTCACGAACACGGGCATTTATGGCTGATTTTGCAAAAAGTCTTTGTAAGTTTGACGAAATTATTTTATTTAAAACTTTTTCAGCCAGAGAGAAAGAAGATTGTGAGGTGGAAATAAAACTTGTTCAACTTCTTGCAGAGCAAAAAAAAGTGATTATGTTTTATGACGTGAATGCACTTATAGATAAGTTAAATTCTTATTCGCAGGATTGTGTTATTTGTATAATGGGTGCAGGAAATTTGCCAGAACTTCTGCAAAAACAAAAATTTATTTGGAGAGTTTGATTTTTTTGGATATAATCTTAACAAAGGAAAAAACATGAGAGCAGTTACAACATTAGCATGTGGGGTTAGGGCACCAATTATAAGGGCAGGCGACAATCTTGTTAAAATTACCGCCGATTGTGTGCTAGAAGCCGCAAAACAAAATCAAATTAAACTAAAAGATAAGGACATAGTTGCTGTTACTGAGGCAGTAGTAGCAAAAAGTCAAGGCAATTTTGCCAGTGTAGAAGACATAGCAAAAGAAGTTAAAGCCAAAATGGGAAAGGGAAAAGTTGGCTTAATTTTTCCAATTTTGTCTAGAAACCGTTTTTCGCAGATTTTAAAGGGTATTGTTGAAGGGGTTGATAAACTTGTTATTCAACTTTCATATCCTTTTGATGAGGTTGGTAATCCACTTGTTTCAATTGATAAACTCTATGATCTTGGCATTCACAACTTTAATCAAGATTTTACAAGCCAGCAGTTTTATAAACTTGTAGGAAGTGTTGAGCATCCTTTTACAGGAATAGATTATATTAAGGCATATTCTGAAATTTGCGGGAATAAGGCTGAAATTATACTGAGCAACGACCCATGTGAAATATTAAAACATACAAACAAGGTTATATGCGCAGATATTCATTCGAGAAAACGCAATAAAAAATTATTGCTTGCCAGCGGTGCAAAAAAGGTTATTTGCCTTGATGAAATTTTGAATAAAAAATCTACTAAACATGGTTATCACGAGCAGTTTGGGGTTTTAGGTTCAAATATGTCCAGCGATGGAACAATTAAATTGTTCCCACGAGACTGTCAAAAATTTGTGGATAAATTGCAGGCAGAACTTAAAAAACGCACAGGCTTGAATTTTGAATGTATGGTTTATGGTGACGGAGCATTTAAAGACCCTGTTGGTGGAATTTGGGAACTTGCCGACCCTGTTGTAAGCCCTGCATTTACCGAAGGGTTAAAGGGAACGCCAAATGAAATTAAACTTAAATATGTTGCCGATAATCAAATTTCAGATTTAAATGGTGAAGAAGCGGTTGATGCAATGAAAAATATTATAAAAAAGAAGAGCAAAAATTTGAAAGAAGATAACTCTTCTTTGGGCACAACGCCAAGAAGATACACCGACCTTGTAGGTTCTCTTTGCGACCTTGTTAGTGGAAGTGGAGACAAAGGAACGCCTATTGTTTTAATTACAGGATATTTTGATAATTATGCAACCGAATAAACCGCTTTAAGCGGTTTTTTTGAATTAAAGTTAAAAATTAAATACATGATAAAGGTATGTATTACAATTATCATGCAAAAGCAAAAAAATTGATAAAAGAGGGGAGATTATTGTTTTATGAACTGGTGGATAGTTATCATGGCATTTCACCAGCAATGATTTTGTATTTTGATAATCATGCTCCTATGCCGATAAGGCAATATCGCTGGCAGGAATATTTTGATTTGATTGCTCAAATTAACGGAAATTAAATTAAAACCCTTGCATTTTTTTGTAATATTTGTTAAACTTACAAAGTCATTAGTTTGGTCCCTTGGTCAAGCGGTTAAGACGCCACCCTCTCACGGTGGAATCAGGGGTTCGATTCCCCTAGGGACTACCAGTTAAAAGCCTTGCGATGCAAGGCTTTTTAATAAAACTTTGTAAGGGAATCGAACCCATGGGTTCGTGGGGTCCCCGAAAATGATTTTTCATTTTTGGGGTAAGGTTCTCCTAGGGGCTACCATGAAAAAAGGAGTTGAAAGCGATCAACTCCTTTTATTTTAATTTTTATCTGCGAAGCCGAGTGATATTAAAATCGCTCGATTTATTTCTTTCATTTTGCCGTCTTCCAAAACGGTAATTTTTTCTCGTAATCTGCGTTTGTCAAGCGTTCGTATTTGTTCAAGTAATGCCACACTGTCTTTCGGAAGGTGATATTTTTCTGATGAAAGTTCAATGTGTGTGGGTAATTTGGCTTTGTCTAGTTTGCTAGTTATGGCGGTTACAATTACAGTAGGGGAATATTTGTTTCCAACGTTATTTTGAATGATTAAAACAGGCCTAATCCCGCCTTGTTCACTTCCAACAACAGGACTAAGGTCTGCCATATATATTTCTCCTCGTTTAACGCTGTTTGTATCCATCGCTCCTTTCCAAATCATATAAGTCAGCAAGTTCAAGTTGCTCTAATTCTTTCAAAACTTGCTCTGGTAGAAGAAAATCTCTCTTCCTTAGCAGTTTATGCGGTTTGTCAAAAGAAGTTTCCATTAGCGCAAATTTCGCTAGGTCTCCGTGTTTTTCTTCAAAAACCTTTACCGCTTTGTCAAGTTTCGTTTTAAAAATGTCTTTCTCGCTCATTTTATTAACCTCTTTTTAGCCATTTATTCTTTTTTAGATTGAGAATATTGCCGAAATATATGCAATCGCTATTTGCGAACTTTGTCAATTTTTATCAAAATATTTAGACAAAAATTTACTAAATGTATAATATTAGTAATAAATATTCTAAACTATCAAGTATGGAACATGAAAATTTTAGTAAAAGAGTAAAAGATTTAAGAATTGAATGTGGTTTAACACAAACCGAACTTGCAAAAAGAATTGGCGCCACCCAAAGGCAAGTAAGTTTTTGGGAAAGTGGTCAGATTGAGCCTAATATTTTTTGGTTAATTAAACTTGCTGATTTTTTTGATATTCAAATTGATTATTTGGTAGGGCGCAGTTAACAAGTGTTTTTGCTCAGTGTTTTGCCTATAAATTGATACAACAAAGCATTTGTAAAATGTTAAACTTTTAGTAAATAATTTACTGAAAATTTTAAATTTGCTGAATATGCAGTTAAATAATTAGGGGAAGAGTTGCAAACAGAAGACAAAGTAAAATTTAAAATCAATTTTCGCCCACTTGTTGTGGTTTTTTTAAGTTTGCTTTTAGGTATTATTAGTGCTAGAAAACTTTATTCGGGTGACGGAGTTTATATTGCACTGATAGTGATTGTTTTTGTTAGTTTAATTGTTTATTCGTTTGTTAAGGTTAGGTATTTGCTTTTAATTTTAACTGCTGTATCATTCTTTGTGGGGAATGGACTTTATTTTTTAAGTCATAATTTATTTGTAGGAAAAGAATATCAAGACGCTGATATTTCTGGAAGAGTGTGTTATGTAGAATATGACGCTGATTATGGTCGCACAACGCTGACTCTAGAAAATGTGGTGGCTGATGGTGACAGCGTTAGCAATGTTTATTTAAGTATTTATAAGACAGAAAATGGTGACTTCCAAATTGGTGATGTTATTGTTTATAATGGGAATTTGGAACATCGTCAACTTTTTACACTTGGCAGTTTTAATTCAAGTGACTATCGTGACGGTGTTGCATATAATTCCACAGCCGAGATGTCGCAGTTAAACATTGTTAGTGGAGGTTTGACATTTGACGAAAAAGCCAGAGAGGCAATAAGCGATGTGCTTTATAAAAATATGGACGCAAAATATGCGGGCATTGCCTATGCTGTTTTGGTTGGTGATAAAAGTGGCGTAGATGAGAATGTTTACAGTGCTTTTTCAAGTTCGGGTATCATACATATTTTAACTGTTTCGGGATTACATGTAACTTTTTTAACAAGTTTGATTGCTTGGATTTTGAAAAAGTGCGGAGTGAATAAATTTGCGAACTTTATTATAACTTTTGTTTTACTTTTAACCTATGCATATATTTGTGGATTTACGCCGTCAGTCATAAGAGCCATGATTATGGGTTTAATTTTAATTTCAGCAGGATTGTTTGGAAGAAGATATGATGGGGCGATTGCTCTTTCGTGCGCTGGTATTTTAACCTTGCTTATTTCACCACTTTCTGCGCTTGATGTAGGGTTTTTAATGAGTTATGGTTGCGTTGCCTCAATTTTTGTTTTACAAAAACCTATTTCCAAAGTTTTGAAAAAATTTCTGCCTAACAAAATCGCTGACCTAATTGCAATATCTTTGGCAACTCAGGTTGGCATTTTGCCATTCTTGGCATCTTTTTTCAGCGAATTAAATTTTTTAAGTTTCTTTGCAAACCTAATTGTTGTTCCGTTCTTTGGCATACTTTTCCCGTTGCTGATTGTGCTTGTTGTGCTCGTGATGATTATTCCGCCGATAGGCCCAGTTTTAATGGCGTGCCAGTGGGGTTTTATAGCAATTGAATATGTAGCAAACTTTTTTGCAAGCACTTCATTTAAAATTTATCTAACGCCACTTGACGCGATGGTTACTTGTTTAATATTTTTGGCAGCATTTGCTTGCAGTTATTTTTTTATGGCAACTTCACTTTTTAAATGGTTTACAGTTGCATTTGTTTGTTTGATACTTGCTTGCTACACAATGACAAAATCCGATTTTTCTTATAGGGGAACAAGTGTTAGTCTGCTTAGTTCTGGCTATTCCAACACACTGGTTTTGGAAAGTAAAAGCGGTAGAGTTTTATGTGTAAATTATAATGAATATTTGGTTAAATATTATCTCTCCCAAGAAGGATTAAAACATATTGATTACATATTGGACTCTTCCAGTGGCGATGGAGAAGAATTTGGTGCTTTGATTCTTGAAGAGGAACAAGGGTTTGCAAGTGATTTTAAATATAGCGAAGAAAATGGCATCTACAAGATTGAATTTGACGATGTTAAAATTCTCTTTACAAACATTTCAAATTCGAGTTATAATAATTTAGCAATAGAAGAGGCTTTGGCAGAAGGTGGATATGATTTTGTGTTCGCAGAAAATTATCAGCCAAGCGCAGAGACTAACTATTTTATTGCGACTTATGAATCATGTGATTTTAGCGATTATTCGGTAAAAGATTCTGGAAGTTTTAAATACATTTTTGACACAGGCAAAGCGTGGAGGATTGATTGAAAACATTAAAAAAACGCCTTAACGATGGTATTGCAAGAGTTTATCTTGTAGAAGGAGATGATTATTATCTTTATGATAAGGCTTTTTCCATGATTAAAAATGCCTGCCAAATTACAATGGACGATTTTAACATCAATATTTTTGATGATGAGAGTTTTAATTTAACCAAATTTTTTAACACTACTGAAATGTTGCCTATGGCGGACCCAAAGCGATTGGTTGTGCTTAAAGGTTGCAAAATTACCGAAAGTGATAAAAAAAATCTTTATGAATTATTACTTAAAATTCCTAAAACCACAACAGTTTTGATTTTGGATTACAATAATAATTTTGAATATTTAAAAAAGGATTTTGTTTTTGTTGACGCAAGCAGAATGGACCAGCAAACTGTTGGCAAATTGGTGATTGCATATCTAGCAAAACAAGGCAAACAAATAAGTTCGGAAGCATTGACGGCGCTTATAGAAGCGTGCAACGGATATTTAACTAGAATTTTTAGTGAACTTGGTAAATTGGTTTATTATGATGTAAATAGTCCACTTATCACAAAAAATATGGTTGACGAATTGGTGACCAAAGACACTGAATTTTCGGTTTTTGAACTTACCGAAGCACTAAGCAAAAAAAATGGAGATAAGGCAATTAAAATTTTAAAACTCATGGAAAAGGAACAAGGGGTTTTCACTTTAATTGCTAATCAGTTTAGAAGATTGTTTTATGCTTCGATTTCTGATTTGCCAAACTTAGAACTGGCAAAACTTTTAGGTGTTAAGGAATTTGCTGTTATAAAGGCGAGACAACTTGCAAAAGGCTTTTCAAAAGCACAGTTGAACAAAATTTCATCGTTATTAGAAGAATTAGATTTTTCCGTTAAATCTGGCGCTATATTGCAACAAAATGCATTATATTTGCTTGTTTTTAACATAATTTATGTGTAAAAGGAATGATCATGATAGTTGGAAGAAAACCTAAAATTGGCATTGCTTTTGGCGGAGGTGGAGCAAGGGGCTTCACTCATATTGGCGCTATTAAAGCCTTTGAGGAATATGGAATTAAATTTGATTATGTCGCAGGAACAAGTGCGGGCAGTATGGTTGGTGCGGCTTATGCATTTGGCAAGTCTTGGCAAGAAATTTATGAAATAGCAAAAAAGATGAAGGTAAAAGATATAAGAACAAATAAAATTCCGCTTATGCCTTCAAAAACCGAAGGGATTGAAAGTGTCGTTAAATCTTTTTTGGGAGATATAAATATTGAAGAATTAAAAACAAAGTTTTCTGCTGTGGCTGTTGATATAAAGTCCACCAAAGAAGTGTGCATTTCTCATGGAAATCTTGCTAAGGCAGTTGCAGGCTCTTGTTGTGTGCCAGGGGTTTTTATTCCGGTTGAGTTTGGAGATATGTTGCTGTGTGATGGTGGATTACAAAACACCATTCCTTCCGATATACCAAGATATTTTGGTTGCGATTATGTTGTTGCAGTTGATTGTAATAAATCACGAACATACGGCACTGATTCTACAAAACTTATTGATGTTCTTTCTTGCTCTATAAGAATCCTTATGAAATCAAATGCAGTAAAAGGATACATCAACGCAGATGTTGTCATTGCCCCAGAAACAAAACGATTTAAATCCACAAGCACAGACGGTTTTGAGGATATGGTGGAAGAGGGTTATAAAGCCACTATTGATATAATGCCAGAGATAATTAAACTGTTGAAAAAAAGAAAAATGTTTAAGCCAAAGGTTCAAATAAAAACAAATGAAATCGAGTTCATATGAAAAAAATCAATATAAACTTTAACAAATATTCTAAAACTTCACTTATCATTAGAATTATGATAAGCATAATTTTAATCGCACTGATTGGTGTGGTTATTGGTTTGCGTGAAGAAATTTCAAGAAAAGTATATAACTGGGGTGATGTTGTTGAAAACCCTGATTTTGTAGTTCATTATATTGATGTGGGGCAAGGTGATGCAACTTTAATTCAATTTGATGATGGCAAGAATATGCTTATAGATTGTGGGCCAACAAGTTCTAGTGATGAATTGGTGGAATATTTGAATAACGAAGAAGTTGAAATTATTGACTATTTTTTAATTACACATCCAGATGCCGACCATATTGGCGGAGGAGTGAGAATATTTCAAGAATTTCAAGTAAAAAATTTTTATAGACCAATGTTTGCAAGTGCATCGGAAGAAAACTTGCAAGATTATCCGGTGCATGATACTCAAATTTATGATAAAGTTTTAAATGCGTTTTACTCAGAAGAGGGCGCTCAAATGTTTTATACAAGTGATGCGTTAAATGCAATAGAAGGAGTAAATTACCAAGTTAATTTTCTATATCCTGACACAGTATACAGCGATACTAATGCTTGTTCTGCGGTTTTGCAGATTGAACTTGACGGTTTTAAATTTTTGTTTATGGGTGATGCCGAAATAACGGAGGAAAATAAAATTATACAGGAGTATGGTTTTTCTCTTAAATCCGACATTTTAAAGGTTGGTCATCATGGCGCAAAAACATCAACAAGCGAGCAGTTGCTTAGTTATGTCCAACCTTATTATGCAGTTATAAGCGTGGGCAAAAATAGTTATGGGCATCCATCTAGCGAAGTTATCAGCAATTTAACAAAATTCAATGTTAATTATTTTACAACCATAGATGACGGCAATATAACAATATCAATAAAAAATGGTTCGCTAGTGGTTGGTGAAAGTCAGGGGCAAATGATTGATTATGCTTTAATTACTGTAATTTTGGCAATGATTTTATTTATAACTTGGGGTTTGCCTGATTTTAAACGCAAAAAGCCTTCCAAAGATAATAAAAAATAATAGTTAATTTAATTTGGTTAAAAATGATTTTATGCTAAAATAATGTTATGAAATTGGGGACAAGTATTTTAATTACATCTTTAAATAAAGAAATCGGGCAAGTGCTATCTTCACAGTTAGCAAATGTTTTAGGCATGCATTATGCAGACTGCAAAGAACTTATTGAATATGATTTGTTTGACAGTGGTGCGATTTTACAAAAATGCGGGATTGAATATTTAACTAAACGCGAAAGATCGGTTATCAGAGATATCGCAACTTATGAAAATTCGGTTATTTTTGTGGAATATGATATATATAAAAATAATTATGAGTTGCTTAAAAAAATTCATCCAAGCATCTATTTAAAATGCGCAAAAAGAAAACTTGCAAAAACAGAACCAATAAACGAAATAGCATTTGAAGATAGAGATAAATTTTTAAGCGACAATTGCGACTTGGTGATTGAAGTTAACAGTGCAAGCAAAAGCGCTTTTGCAAAAATTATTAAGGAGATAAATCAAAAATTATGAAGAAAATTATTCAAAAAAGCATCAATTATCTAAAAGCGCTCACAGCAGAAACTGTTTCAAATGCGGGTTCTGGCCATACTGGCACAGCACTTGGGGCAAGTTCCATTTTGTTTGCACTTTTTAAAGACCACTATATGTTTGATGTTTCTGACACCGATTTTTTAAACAGAGATAGATTTGTTATGTCTGCCGGTCATGCAAGTGCCCTTTATTATTCACTTCTTGCTATGTTTGGTTTTGATGTTAGTTTGCAAGATTTAAAGGATTTTAGAAAACTTAACTCTCGCACTGCTGGCCACCCAGAATTTGGTTTAATAAATGCGGTTGAAACATCAACTGGTCCTTTGGGTCAGGGCGTTGCAAACGCAGTTGGTATGGCTATTGCTGAAAGTATGTTGGAAGAGCGTTTTAACGCCATAGGCTTTCCAATTATAAATAATTACACCTATTGTTTTGCTGGTGACGGAGACCTTATGGAAGGTGTGGCGCAAGAGGCTTGTTCAATAGCAGGAGCATATAATTTAAAAAGATTTATTATTTTGTATGATTGCAATGAAGTTACCATTGATGGAAGTGTTAATTTGGCAAACAGAGAAAATGTTGCCAAAAAATTTAAGGCGATGGGTTTCAAAGTTATTGAAGTTAAAAATGGCAACAACTATTCAAGTTGTTCTTCCGCAATTGCCCAAGCAAAAAAATCAAACAAACCAACTATTATAATTTTCCATACAACAATTGGCATTGGAACCGAAAAAGAGGGAACAAGTGCGGTTCATGCACACCCTATGAAAAAAGATGAACTTATTGCTTTCAAGGAAAAACTTGGCGTTAAAGAAAGTTTCTTCATCCCAAACGATGTTAGAGAATTTTGCATGGATACAACCATAAATGGTAAATTAAGACATGAAAAATGGAATCAAGATTTGGCAGTATATGCAACCACTCACCCTGATTTATATAAAAAGTTAGTTTCCTTTTTTGATGTTAAAAAACTTGATTTTGAAAAAATGGCTATGTCAGAAAAACTTAACGACCTTTCTATGAGAGATATGAACAGCGTCGTTTTGAACGAAATTTCTGAAAAACTTTCACAAATAGTTGGTGGAACTGCTGACCTTGCTCCGTCAACAAAAGCCTATCTAAAAGACGGCGGAGATTACCTTGCTGGAAATAAGCGTGGCAGGAATTTACATTTTGGCGTTAGAGAACATGCCATGGCATCAATTTGCAACGGAATAAGTTTGTATGAAGACTTTTTACCTTTTGATTCAACATTTTTGGCATTTTCAAATTACATGTTGCCAGCGTTAAGAATGCGCGCAATGATGAAGTTGCCTGTGCTTGATGTTTTAACACATGACAGTGTGATGATTGGGGAAGATGGTCCAACACATCAGCCTATTGAACAAATAGCATCATTAAGAGGAATTGTGGGTCTTAATGTTTTTAGACCTTGTGATGCCAACGAACTTATGGCAGCTTATAAAACTTTCATAGTTGATAGAGAACCTACTTCTCTTGTTTTGGCTAAACAGAAAATTGCAAAAAATAATCTTTCATCTTTCAAAAATGCTTGTATGGGTGGATATGTTTTAAAGCCTGCAAAAAAACAGGCTGATGTTGTTATCATGGCTTCTGGAAGTGAAGTTGCGCTTGCTTTAAATGTTGCAAAAGAACTTGAAAAGGTTTGTGATGTAAGTGTTGTAAGCGTTCCTTGCTTTGAAGTTTTTGAAAATCAAAGCGAAAGTTATAAAGACAAAGTTTTACAAAAAAATGCAAAACTTAAAGTTGCAATCGAGGCTTCCAATGATAACATTTGGTATAAGTATTTGAATGAAAACGATTTAAGAATTGATGTTAAAAATTACATGGGCAGTGGTGCTGGCGAACAGGTTTATCAAAAGGCTGGTTTTTCAGTTAAACAGATTTTAAGGCAGATAAATCGAAAACTTAAAGTCTGACAAAATCTGACAGAAAATAAAATATTTCTTATGTGAGCATATTTGCATCTATTAGTAAAATATAATAGCAAGAGGTGAAAAATATGTTTACAAAGAAAAGTTTGGTGCTTTTAGGCATAAATTCTCAAAAAGAAAAAGCAGTTTTAACGCTGGAAAATAATGGTGAACTTATTACTGGAAGGCTTAGATTATATAATTTTGGCAAAGAGCCAGAGGGGATTATCAGTCTTGGATTTTATGACAACGGTAATGTAAAAAAATGCGGGTTGGTGCGCACTTCAAACATGCTTTATAATTTTAAAACCAGCACTGATTTAAGCGAAGATTTTAGTTGTGCAGTTGTAAATTTTGTTGGCGCTAAGGCAAGTCCAATCTTGTTTGGAACAACTCAAAAAACCCAAAGTGAAGAAGAAATTTTGGGTAAAATCGCAAATGAAGTGCTTGACGAAAGCAGTATGAGCGAAGTAGAGCAAAAACTTGATGATTACGGCGTGCAATACGATGATGAATTGCAGGAAGAAATTGACCAGCAAATAGAAAAATCATTTTCAGAAAGCATAGACGATGACAAGTGCAGTAACTGTAAATATAAAAAATGTTTTTTTGGGGAGGAAGAGCAGGAGAAAAAACTGTTTATCGATGAAATTAAACAACAAATTGATAAACTTTTTGAAAACAATCCCAAAGAAAACTTTTTAGAAGAGGCTATTCCTAATTCAAAATGGGTGAGAGTTGAGTTTGATGGGGAAGGCGACTACTATATTTTAGGGCTTGTTTATGACGATCAAAACAACATAAAATATGTTTGCTACGGAGTGCCAGGTATTTATCAAAAAACTCCTCCAAAACAACTTTCTGGTTATCCTGTTTGGTTTCCGCTTGACAGTGAGAAAAAGGAAAGTTTTGGATATTGGTTGACATATCAAGATGCTGGAACGGGGGAAAGCATAAAAGCAGTTGTAGAATAAAAAGGAGAACAAATGAAAATATTTTCAATCGTTATATTATCACTTTTAGGGCTACTAGTTGTTGTTATGGCTTTATATTTATTGATTGGGGTTGTTTGTTTTAAAATAACTTTATCCCGAAAAAGCAGTGTTAAAAGAGCAATAAATAAAACCATGCAAAAAACATTAGAAAATTACAAAATTGATTTTTGCTGGTGGGACAAATTTACTTTCGAAACATTGTCGCTAATATCAAAAGATGGCCTTAAACTTGTTGGGCATTTTCTTGGCAATTCAACAGATAAACTTGCAATTATTGTTCATGGATATGGCGCAGACTATCGTGAAATGCAATTATATACTAAGTATTTCGTTGAAAAAAATTATAACATTTTGGCTGTTGAAAACAGGGCTCATGGTAATAGTGAAGGTAAAATGATTGGAATGGGTTGGCTGGATAGACTTGATTTAATTCAATGGATAAATCTTATGCTTGAAAAAAATCCAAACTATCAAATTGTTTTAATGGGCTTGTCTATGGGTGCAAGCACAGTTTGCATGGCAAGTGGTGAAAAATTGTCTAAGAATGTTAAAGCAATTATTTCTGATTGCGCATATGTAAATGCGTTTGAAGAATTTAGGTATGTGTTCAATCACAGAACACATTTGCCAGCATTTCCGCTTTTAAACATTTTTAACATGTATACAAAAAGCGTTTATAAATTTGATATGAAAAAAGCAGATGCATCAGTTCAAGTAAAAAAATCTAAAACGCCAATTTTGTTTATTCATGGTGATAAAGACAGTTTTGTGCCAACTGAAAATGTGCATAAATTATATGCTGCCGCACCCGAAGGGTTAAAGCAAATATATATAGCAAAAGATGCCGAACATGCCATGAGTTATCCAAGCAACGAAATTGAGTATGAAAGACAATTAAATTTATTTTTAAAAAATTA
>CASFBF010000009.1 GCA_949292985.1 uncultured Bacillota bacterium | reverse complement strand
TTAGGCACATTTTTAGGAACAAAAAAATAAAAAACACAATTAAAATAAGATAAATAGATACAAATTAAGATAAAATTTAACATAAATTATCTTAAATTATACCATAATTACAAATTATTAAAATCCATCCCTTCCCACCAAAAAAAAACGCATCTAAATTGATGCGTTTTTTAATTTATGCATACATTTATTTAGGTGAAAGGTCAACACCTTTGAACGAATAGTATGGCCTTCCTTTTTTGCCCCAAACATTTAATCTGTTTAAACTTAAATCCAAAAATTTATTATGAACATCTTCTATTATCTGTTCAAAATGAAAATTCTCAATCTTTAAATCATCAGTACCAACGCTCGTGATTATGCCACCACCGCAATCATGATTTACATCAAATTCTTTCGCTATCCCTACCCAACAATATAATCCACCATCTTGGTCTGGATTTATTATAAGGCCTGGTTTTTCGTGTTTAAAAACTTTTTCAATATCTTTAAAATCAGTAGAAATCAACTCCTGACCAAATAAATTGTTTAGTGCTTCTTTTCCACTAGCACCAGTTGCGCTTGTGATCAAATGCCTTTTTTTGTCTATTATACAAACAAAAGAAGCAGAAAACTTTTCCATTTTATTATTTGTGTTGTTTTTACATAGTATCAATTCTAATTTGTCAGCGCAATTTTGTTGAATTGACAAATTAAACAAATCAGTAATATCTAAACTAACATGATTGTCTATTTCTCCCAATATTTTAATATTAGTATTTAAAACTTTTTTTAATTCTTCAAATTTATCTTTGGATAAAAGCATAATCCCTCCTAATGTTTTAATTATAACATAATAAACGACGAAACTCAATGTACTATTATAAATAAAATAAAAAACTGGGTTTCCCCAGTTTTTGGAGCTGGCGATAGGAATCGAACCTACAACCAGCTGGCTACAAGGCGAAAGACGGCAAAACATTTATGTTTTTGCAGGTGTGAGCCGCAGTGAATTGAAAATTGCAAAGAAATTTTCAATATGCAAGTCAGCGCTGACTTGTAATCATCAAAAATTATAAAAAAAACTGAGTTCCCCCAGTTTTTGGAGCTGGCGATAGGAATCGAACCTACAACCTGCTGATTACAAGTCAGCTGCTCTACCGTTGAGCCACGCCAGCATAGTTACTCCATTTAAATTAAAGCAATGCCAAAATTGATTTTGTTGGAATTTTAGCCTACCTTCCAAAATATCCACAATTTAGCATATGGTGCCCTAAGGTGGAATCGAACCACCGACACAAGGATTTTCAGTCCTTTGCTCTACCGACTGAGCTATCAGGGCATAACTAAAAAGCAACAAATGAAATTTGGCGACTCGGATGGGGCTCGAACCCACGACCTCCAGCGTGACAGGCTGGCGTTCTAACCAACTGAACTACCGAGCCAAATTCATTTATACAAACACAATCAAATGCTTGCGAATTTATTTTACACTATTGTAAAAATGATGTCAAGAAAAATCGAAAGTTTTTTAATAAAAAAATTATTTTTTTATATTGACAAAATAAAAAGATTTTGATATTTTTATGTTAGGAGTTAAAAGATGTATAAAGAGTTTTCAGATTATTTAAGGTATAGTAATTTAAGATATTATCTAACTCAAAAGCGAATGTCTGCGATTGACAAAAGTTTATGTGCCCAAGCGTTAATTTCCCTTAAATGTGATATAGAAAAAAATTTAAACGACAAAATCACCTTTTTAGCATGGCTTGAATTTAATGACAGGTTTTTTGATAAATTGAATGAAAACGAACAAAAGTTTTTATATAACATGCTTTCAACAGACAATGAATCAATTTATAATGACAAAATTGATGAAATTTTCACAAAAAATAAATACAGGAAATTTTATGATAATAAATTAGACCGAAGTAAATAAAAAGGCTTTTAGAAAAGCCTTTTTTTATGCAATTTTTTCAACACCAAAGTTTGTTTGTAAATATTCTAGAATTCCAGTTTGAGTTAAATAATCTTCAACTATATAAATATTTTTAGGCACTGGCAAACCTTCACATAATCCTTCTACGTATTCAAAATTTTCATCCATACCACCATCTTCTATAACTTGTTTAATTTCGGTTCCTGTTGTTGCGTTTTTAATTATTGCATAACTATTTTTTACAACTTGTTCAGGTTCTAAAGTTGACTCAGCAAAAAAACTATCCAAGTGTTCTTGATTTATTGTGTTCGATTCTTCTGACTTAATATTAATAATGGCGCTACAATTTTCAATAACAACAGAAGTACTTTCTATTTGATGTATTAACCCAATGCCTATTGTATCTGTAGTGGCGCAATTTAAATTAATATTTGCATAGCAATTTTTTATGACAACATTTTCTGCCCCTCGTATTTGTCCAATCAACCCAACTGCACCTCTTCCTTCAACATAATTTACACAAGCGGAATTAGTTATGGTTAATTGTGTAATATCAGATGCTCTGCCTATCAAGCCTGCTGATATACCTGCTTGCTCAGAAGTAAATAATTTACCAGAATTAAAACAATGATTCATTAAAACTTCACCCGACGCATCAATAATAAAAGAACTTGAAATTTCTGATTCATTACCATAAACATTTCCTATATTATAGCAGTTATCAAAACTTGCTGTCATTACCATAGCAGAAATACCCGCAGCCATACTAGAAACCTCTGAACCCTCAATACAACCTATTTCTCCAAGGTTCCAACTATTATTTATATCAATATATCCTGCCCATAGAATAATTCCTGAACAAATCAATGTCTTTATATTCCCCTGATTTATGCATCCATTTATAACTGTTCTTTGTCCTGTTGGATCTATTTGACCAGTATTCATATCCACTGTTGATGCAATAATACCAGCACTATATGACATGAAAGTTTCAATATTAGCATAATTAACACAATCTAAGACATTAGAAGAGACAGCGTAACAGACAATACCTCCTATAATTATAACACCATCTCTAGGATTTTCAACTGTTGAAATTAAAGTTCCGTAATTATTACAATCACCAATTATAGAATTGCGTGCGGTGCCTGCAATCCCTGCTACGTATGCTAAGCCAAGGGAATTAAAAGTTACTGTACCAACATTATTACAATTGGTAACCAAAGTAGTATTGTTTGCATAACCAATAATACCGCCAACAGAAATTATATTTTGAAAATTTGTTGAAGAATAAAATGAATTAAGAGTTCCACTATTTGTGCAGTTGGATACAACACAAAGTTCCGCGCCTCCCACAATAGCACCTAGAGGGCCAGAATTAACTTTGTTGGCAAAAATATTAGAATTCAAAGTTGAAGTCACTGTAGTATAACAGTTATTAAACTCACTTTCATAACCGAACCCTGCTATTCCACCAACTGAATCACCTTCACTGCTAATATTTCCTTCAATACAACAATTTGATATATTGCAACTCATTGTATAACCAACTATACCACCGTTTTTCGAACCCAAAATTGTATTACTTTCACCGCTAACTTTATTATTTAATATGTTAACATGTTCACCATATCCTATAATACAACCAGAATTCTCACCAGCATTTACTGTAAAATCCGTAACTTTTATATTTTGTATAACTGAATAATTACTTTCTGTTCCAATGACAGTTCCAAAAAGTCCAACATTATCCCAACCAGGATATGCTTTCAACCCTATTATAGTGTGCCCATCTCCGTCAAAGTGCCCAGCAAACGCAAGTTCATTTGATATGCCTATTGGAACCCAATAATATTCGCTCATATCTACATTGGTTGTAAGTTTATAATATGAATTTTTATATTTACTATTTTCATTCAAAATTAAATAAGCAACACCAGCAAGTTCTTTGTTTGATGTTATTAAATATGGATCTGATATAGAACCACTTCCAGATAATTCCGTTGAATAATAGTCAGCATCATCAAGCCATGTAATAGGCGGTTCTAATGTAGGATAACCTTCAACAATAAACCAATCTTCACCTATATTCCATGGATATTCCGGATTCCACAAAGATTCATCTTGATACCATTCCTCTGTTTTAGCGTCACTGCTAATTGTAGGTAAATATGTTGCACCATCGGTAGTAGTATTGTTAACACCGCCTATATTACTACAATTACCACCAAAATAATTGTTAGAAATTGAACCAGTGCCAGAATTAGTTCCCGCTATTCCTCCCGCTATAATATTAAATCCACTTTCTGTATCACCCCAAGCAGAAATAGCGCCTGTATTGAAACAATTTGATATAGTGCCTGTGCCTTCGTTGCCTGCCACAATTCCTCCTGATATTGAGCCTGAAGTAACGGTTCCTGTGTTATATGAATTTGTTAGAGTGCCTTGGTTTATGCCAACTATTCCACCAGCCACTGCAAGCAAAGCCTCAATATTAGAATTATTATAACAATTATCAACAATCGATTGTGACACACTTATGCTTGAAACTATCCCTGAAGCCCCTGCTGCTGCAGAAATTATACTTTCATTATAACAATTTTGAATTAAAGAAGGCAAAGCAGTACTTGCATTTGAGCCTTCAAGAATATCTTGGACACCTATCCCTGCGGCATAAGAACCTGAAATTTTGCCCGAATTATGACAATAAATAATTTTAGTATTTTCAAAAAAAACAACGATACCACCAGAATATTGACTAAGTTGATCATAGTTTGTTTGTGAGAGTCCACCCAAATCGCTATAGTTAACACAATTAACTATTTCACCATCTTTGCAAACAGCAACAATTCCTGCACTTGCGTTAGTACCAATTACATTGGCTTTATTAGAGCAATTGTCAAATTTTACATACTGTGCATAACCTGCTACTCCTCCAGAATAACCTCTAGATTTAATTGATGCGCTCACTATTTGAACATTTTCTATCACAGATTTATTATCTGTATCCTTACCTACAATATATCCAAACAACCCTACATACTCATCTATTGGCTCTGCAACTTGATAAAAATCTCTGAATGTGTTTAAACCAAAAATTTTATAACCATTCCCATTATAATTGCCTGAAAAAGGATTAGTTTCGTCACCAATAGGAAACCAAAAATGTCCAGACAAATCAATGTCAGATGTTTGTATATAACTTGCGTTAATATACATTGCGTTCCCTTGCGAAACTTCATATGCAACAAACGCTAAATCTTCAGCACTTGAAATAACATAATCATTGCCTTGTTTTTGCAAAACTGTTGATCTATAATCTAACCATGTTTTTGACAACTCCCACATAGCAAAAACAGTTGTATTTTCTTCAACAACATAGTCAGAAGTTATTGTCGTCCCTTCTCCAGATAAACTTATATAATAGCCTTTAAAAGATAAATCTCCACTGTTATCATACGAAGGAAGATATCCTATTTCCTGTCCTTTTGTCAACCACTTAGATTCTACTTGCGCATACCCCACAAGGGCATAACTCGTAGTTGGTCCATACCATCCAGCTGTTTCTAGCAAACCATTATCAAAGGACACTACCGAAACCAAAACACCTTGATTGTCAGTTAATTGTGGAAGACCAGAATTTTGCGCTTCATCTATTTCCCAAACCAATTCAAAATCCCAAGGACAAATTATTTGCCAATTGTTTTTGTTTGTATAAAAATCAATATTTAAAGAATCTTGTGCTAAGGTTTTAGAATAAATTGTACCTTGCAAATCTCTTTTTGCAATGCCACCAATGTTTTCACAATCCCCGCCATAATAAGAACTAAAAATAAAATCACCACGCATGACTATCATTTGCTCTAATGATGGGATAGAATTATCTTCTAATCCACCTACAATTGCGCCCATTAATTCACTATCAGAATTTACAGATCCAAGGTTTATATTGTTTATGGTCTGACCGTCTATAACGCCAATTATTCCACCTACAAAAGATTTCCCTTCTACTCTTCCTGCATTATAAGATATATTTACAGACTCACTGGAACCGCAAATTCCACCAACATAATTCAAACCATAAACATCACCAGTATTATATACATTCATAGCAGTAACGTTTTTCCCGCCAATTCCACCTATATAATCAGACGCACCAAAAATATCGCTCTCATTATTACTCATGTTAACATTTGCTAAGTCACCTACAATTCCGCCAACACATGTTTTTCCACCTACTAATCCATAATTGCTACAATTACCTATATTCCCTCCGCTTCCAGAAATTCCACCAACATAATCAGACCCAACTACTTGTCCGGAAAAAGAACAATTAACAATCAAAGAATCGCTACTAGCCTTACCAACTATACCGCCTACATAATCTACTCCTTTAATAGATCCATCAATTAAATTTATATTTTTTAATGTCGCTCCGCTTATAGTCCCAAACAAACCTTGATAATTGCTTCCTGGGTATGTATAAAGACCTGAAATAGTAAAACCACCACCATCATAATTTCCGCAAAAATTATACAATGTATAGGAACTAGTTTCATCATCAGTTCCTATTGGTTGCCACCAGTGAGCAGACATATCTATTGGTTGCGTCTGTTTAAAATATGTATTTGCAAAATAATTGTTTCCAGAAACTATCTCAGCGGTTTTAGAGTATATAGTATAAGAAAGTCCTGCTAAATCAGCAGAGGTTTGAATTAAATATGGATCTTGTTCATTTCCCGAACCCTGCCATGTAGTATTATAATAGTTTGAGTTTGCAAGCCAACCATCAGGTTTTTCGTTTTGTGGTATAAAAACAGGAAATCCATCATTTTCAGCATCTACAAACTTCCATACAAAATCAAAATCCCACATTGCTGACGCTTGCCAGTTAGAAACATTTTCATAAAAGTTTTTAGTTTTAAAACTTGATATATCCAACTGTTTATACTCTGCTTCTCCAGTTCTATCTGAATTATTTATCCCCTTGATTGATTGGGGGCTATTCCCTCCATAGTAATTTTTAGAGAGGGTATGAGAATATTTAACCCTAAATGAAGATGTCGAACCATAGCCATAACTGTTACCAGCAATACCTCCAACATAAGACATCTGATTTGAACTTGAAATGCCCCCTAAATTATAGCAATTACTCATAGCAAAAACACCATTTACAGTGCCATAACTTGTTTGCGAAACACTTAACTGAGAACTTCCTAAAATTCCTCCAACATAATATGATGTTTGCGTACCTACAAATGAAATATTGCCAGTATTGAAATTGTTTGTTATGTCAATTTGTGTGGAAGCGGAAGGAGGGTTTATAAGCGAACCGTTAGCATAGGCATATTGATAAATATATCCTACCACGCCACCTGTGCCATAACTTTGACTTGTATATGCAAACTCAATATTTCCCCTATTAAAACAATTATTGATTTTAACTATCGAATTATAAGTAACTTTAGAAGTTGTTGCAGAAAGGTTAATAGAAATTCCTCCTACTATACCTCCAACTCCTCCAGCATATTGATCTCCAATAATATTTGCATTATTGTAACAGTTAGAAATTGTTACAGAAGAAGATTTATTGTGTGTTATATACCCTATAAGTCCTCCTACAAAATTTCCGCTACTTTTAATAATTACACTACTATCGCTAAAACAATTCGTTACGGTTAAGTTTGTGCTCACATTAACACTTGTAAAAACATAACCGATTAAACCTCCAACATGACCATTACCTTCTATTACAGAGTCCTTCAATCCAATATTTTTGATATAACTATCATAATTAGAAGGCGCTACATACCCAAATAATCCATAACCATTAGTCATGAAAACTCCGCTAATTGTAAAACCATAACCATCATAACTACCAGAAAATTTGTATGATTGTGAATTACCGATAGAACGCCAATAATGATCCGACAAATCAATATTGGCGGTTTGCTTAAAATATTTACCATCAAAATTATTTCCTGAGTTATTTACACTATAGGCAAGTCCTGCTAAATCTTTTGCATTTTGTATCAAATATGGATCATCTGCTGTATCACCAGAACCCGACCATGTCGTGTTATAATATTCTGAATTATCTGTCCAATAATCTGTGTTAACTGGCCCGGTTAACGCTATCGTATTTTCTTCTAATCCTTCATTTTTACTTACACCAAAAACAACACCCAAAACAATTGCTAGAATAGTAATAAATGATACAAAGAAAGCGAATAGTTTTCGCTTTCTCATTAAACAATGCGCCGTAATCTCTTCACTAAAATTATTTTTCTGTATAAAGTTACCACTATTTTTAAACATGTGTTTACACCTCTAAATCAATAAATTTTAGTCTGCCTTGTGTTTACTTTTATATTGTAACAAAATATATCAAAATATGTCAAACAATTTAAAGTAATTTCATTTTATTGCTTTTTATTTAAAAACATAAAAATGCGTTTTTCTGCCATAGAAAAACTGCCAATTTTTTCAATTGTCCAAACTTTTTTTATTGAAAAATATTCATCAATAATATCTTCAAATTCTTTGTACATATAAAACTTTATGTATGTTCTTAAATTTTCGTCAATAGGTTGTTTTACAAAACCTTCTCCCCGACCTTCAAGCAACGAAACAAGCAACAACCCATCATCATTTAATGCATTATAAAAATTCTCAATAGCCTTTTTACATTGTGGCGTGCTAAAATGCAGAAGTAAATTATCAGCAAGTATGCCGTCAAATTTATTTTTATAATTTAAATTTAAAACATCTTCACATAAAAATTCGCAATTATTAAAAGCGCTTTTTGCCAACTCAATCATTTTTTTGCTGTTGTCTATACCTAAAACATTTTTATCAAAACTTGCCATATATGCACTAAACTGCCCTGCACCACACCCAGCGTCAAGCACTTCTTTACCTTTCAAACTTTTTTAAAAAAAGTCTATATAAACACTGTCGGAAAAATCATTTGAATATTGTTCCGCATACATAGGCGCTATTTTATCATAAGTAATTTTGTTGTTTTCGATGTTAAAATATCTCATTTTCCCTTTTGAATTTTTCTAACGATATTTTCGCAAATATCAGTAACCTCACCCAATGTTTTTCCTGTTGTATCAATAACCACCGCATCTTTTGCCACAGCCAATTTACCATATTGTCTGTGTTCATCTCTTTCATCACGCAATTTTAAGTCTGCTAACACCTCTTCAAAAGTTGGCGCACTGGGGAGATCTTTATATTGCAAATATCTTCGTTTCGCCCGCTCCTCTGGGGTAGCAGTTACATAAAATTTAACATCTGCATTCGGCAAAACTACTGTTGTAATATCTCTTCCTTCCATAACGCAGTCATTTTTTTGTGCAAAATCTCGTTGCAGATTTAATACTTTTTCACGCACTTTTTGATAAGGAGAAATAATAGAAGTCAACATACTTATTTCTTCTGTTCTTAAATTATCGGTTTCATCAACACCATTAACTATTACATGCTGAATGTCATCTTTAAACTTAATTTCAATTTCCAAATGTTGCAGTAACTGTGCAATGGAATTTTCGTTGACTACACCCAAATTTCTTCTTTTAAAATTACAAGCAACCCCTCTATAAATTGCGCCAGTATCAAGCCTTTTAAAACCTAAACGCTTGCTTAACTGCCCACTAAGAGTACTTTTACCACTGCTTGTCGTGCCATCAATTGCTATGTTAAACATTTTCACCTCTGTAAATAACATTAACATTTTAAGTCATTTTAAGTCAAATTTTTTAATAAAAAATCGCAAAATTTTGCGATTTAATCAAGATTAAGTTCAGTTGTTTTTATAATTTTATTTATGTCGTTAATCAGCATTTTGGCTGCACGCTCTACACCTAAATTTTTGTTACCCACTTTAACTGTAACATCGTTTTGTGCTAACATATCATGTTTTGAATTTACGAACATAACTTCAACGAAATGCTGATATTTTAAACACATCATATAATTTTTTACTTTTGCATTTTCATTGATAACCACACCTTGCGACATACTTTTTAAACTGTCTGCGAAATTTCTTATTGCCTCATAACCTGCACAACCTTCATCAAATGTAATAGTATCTTCCTCTTTTGGTTGTTCCAATCTTGGCAAAACTTTAAAATTAACCGATTTTCCTTTTACACATTCAACAACAAGTTTTCTTCCATCTGCCCCTGGAATTGAAGCAGACATAAACAAATCATCTTCATGATATAGCATAATTACCTCACTTGTTTAGATTTTAGCATAAACTAAAAGTAAATTCAATAAAAAATATTGGAAAAGTAAAAAAATATGTTATAATACTGCCATGCTGGTGTAGCACAGTCGGTAGTGCATTTGATTCGTAATCAAAAGGTCATGGGTTCGAGTCCCATCACCAGCTCCAAAATTTATGTAAAAAACAAACTAAAAAATCGGCGACTGCCGATTTTTATTATTTGTCTTCCTTATTTTCTTCCACTTTTGCTTCTGCTACTTGTGATGATTGAACATTTTGAGTTTCTGCAAGTAATTTTTTATTCTTAGCCACATCAATCATAATGAATACTGCCGCTAAAATCATGACAATGAGCAAAATTAGCGTTAAAGCACTAAATGTGTTAATCAATCCTATTAGCAAAAAAACAGCAATAATAACATTAAACACAAAAGTTGTAATTATAAGGCCTTTTTTGCCAGCGAATTCTTGTGGCGAAAGTTTACATCTTGAAATACTAACCGCCGCAAAAATTAAGCCTAACAAAGAAAATATCATTACTAAAATTGCCATAACTATTACAAGAGCAATAGCGGTATCAACAAGAGCTTCTTGACCTGCAAGCCCCAATAATGTAACTATACTTAATAAATAAGCTACAAAAATAGCAACATAAGCAATAATACTTAAAATAAGCCCAGTAAGCAAAAATGGTCTCGATTGTTTTTGCATTCTTTTCCTCCTTTATTTAAAGTTACCATATTTAGTATATTATGTCAAATAAATTTACTATATGTTTCACAAACCGAATGAAACTCTTTTTTCTTCTGGCTGAGTGCTTAAAACTTGCACATTAACTTTTTGCCCTAGTTTTACAAATTCGTAAATGTTTGCATCACTTCTTTCTGTAACATTAGAAATGTGCAAAAGTCCAGTTACTCCATTCCCCAACTTAATAATTGCACCAAAAGCCAAAATTTTAATAACTTCGCCTTCGTAGACTTCACCAATTTTAAGTTGTTTAATTTTATCAATCATCGGGTCTGGAAGAATTTGTTTTAAGCCCAATTTAACCTTTTTGTTTTCTCTATCCACTTCTATAACTTTAAACGAGTATTCTTCACCTTCCTTAATAACTTCGCTTGGATTTTGAATTTTATCAAATGAAAGGTCGGAAATGTGAATAAAACAATCAACGCCACCAACTTCCACAAAAGCACCATATGGCATAATTTTTTTGACAGTTCCTTTTACAATTTTATTTATAAAAATTGATTTCCAAAAAAGTTCTTCATTTGCAAGCCTTGTTTGTTGTTGCAAAAGTTTTATGCTTGCAACTATTTTTTTATTCTCTTTATCGATTTCGGTTACCACTGCTTCGCATTGTTTGCCAATCAATTTTTTTGCATCAACTCTATGTTCACCAATCTCTTCACGGGGAACAAAAATTTCATAATCTCCCATTTTACCTTTCAAGCCATAATCATTGCCAATAGGAACAAAAGAAAACTTGCTTCCAAGTTTAAGTTTTTGTGCATTTTGTGTACCAACGATAGCGATATCCGCCTGTGACTTAGATGCAATAATCATGCCTTCTTCATTGGTTCCAAGAACCATAACTTTAAATCTGTCGCCAATTTTTATATCGTCAAAGTTATCAAAGTCGCTTTTGTCAATAAACGCATCTTTTTTGCCACCAATATTAAAAATAACTCCGTCTTCTCGCTTAAACACGACCACGCCACTTTGCAACTCGCCTTTCTTGTAAGATGTAAAGGTTTTTTCAATGGCCTCTAAATTAAATTCACTCATTTGGTTTTCTTCCTCTTATTAAATTTTTCCTCCGCCTGTTGTTTTAACTCATTAAGTTTTTGCGAAACAATTTCACTTGCTTGATTTAAAATTTCTTCTGTTATTTTAGCGCCATAAAACTGGCTGAGTTCGTATGGCTCTCCTATCAATATTTTGGTCATTCTAAACGCATGAGGTCTGTTATAAACCCACACAGGAACAATTGGTGCTTTGGCTTTTATTGCAAGCATAGCCGCACCACTTTTAACTTCTCCAAGTTCAACATTGTCGCTTTTATTGCGAGTCCCCTCTGGGAAAATGATAAGTTTCTTATCGTTTTTAAGAACTTTCAAAGCATTTTTTATAGCGCCCACATCAGCAGCCGCTCTATCTATTTTAATAGCGCCCATTGCCTTGATAAAAGCGCCAAAAAGTTTATTTTTAAAAAGTTCTTTTTTAGCAAGAAAGTATTTTTTTTCAAAAGTTCCAAGCACAATATTAACCGCATCAATATTTGATGTATGGTTCATAGTTAAAACTGCCTTGCCTTTTTTAAGGTTCTTTTTACCATAAATTTTGCAAGGATAGATTATCTTGCCCGGTATATATGCCAAAAACTGAACTAAATGAAAAATCATAGCAAACTCCTTTTAATTATGATATTAGCACAATAATCTGAAAATTCTTTTAGTAGCCAAGCAGTAGTGCATCAAGTTCATATTGGTTTAATGGCTTATATTCTCCTCGTTTCAACCCGCCTAATCTAACTGCACCAATTCTAACCCGTTTTAAAAGTTTTATATTTTTACCAATAGCCTCAAACATTCTTCTAACCTGATGATTAAGCCCCTCGTGAATAACAACAGAAAGTCTTGTTGCGTCCTTTTGTAACCCCACCACTTTAACTTTGGCTTTTGGAAGCCTTTCACCATCAATTACAACGCCATTTCGAAGAACAGCAAGTTCGCTTTCCTTAATGTCGCCCTCTATTTTTACAATATATTCCTTTTCTATTTCACCGCTTGGGTGAGCAACTTTATTTGCAAAATCTCCGTCATTAGTCAAAATGATAAGTCCTTCCGTGTCATAGTCAAGTCTACCGATTGAAAATAATCTTTCAGGCAAATCTACAAGGTCGAAAATAGTTTTTCTACCTTTTTCGTCATTGTTGGAACATGCGTAGCCTTTTGGCTTATGTAATTTCAAATAAATAAAAGAAAGAGGCAGACTGATGCGTTTTCCATCAACAGCCACCTCATCTTTTTTTTCATTTACTTGTGTTGCTAAATTAGTTACAACCTTGCCGTTAACCGACACTCTACCGCTTAATATAATTTCGTCTGCTTTACGCCTAGCCGAAACGCCTGCGGTGCTTAAAAATTTGTTTAACCTCATAATTTACCATTGGTCAAATATATCAAAAATCCTTTGTTTAAATGACCTTGCCTTTACATCTTCCATTGTAACAATATTTCCAGAAAATAGCAACTCTTTATCAAAGAATATTTCAAACTTTCCAACATCGCTTCCTACTTTTAAAACAGGTTTTAGGCTTGGCACTATTTCAACATTTGTTGAAATTTTATCCAGTTCGTTTTCTGTAAGCGGATACATAAATTTGTGGTTATGCCCAATTTGAACACTTTGTTTTTCTCCGCCTTCCACCACAAGTTGTGGATAAAAGTCCACCTTTTCAGTTAGGTCATACATTTTATAATTATCAAAACCCCACTGCAAAAGTTTTGCAGAATCTTCAAACATAGGCCCGCAATTAAGAACCACACAAACCAGTCTCATTCCATCTCGCTCAGCGGCTGAAACCAAACATCTACCGGCATCATCAGTAAAGCCGGTTTTGACCCCGATAGCGCCATCAAATGTTCTAAGTAATTTATTTTTATTGCATAGGTATCTATCTTTGCCGTCTGCATTTGTAATCTTTATGTTTTGCGTGCTTACGATTTCTCTAAATGTAGAATTTTCCAACGCATAAGCAGCAATAATCGCCAAATCATATGCACTAGTATAATGCCCTTTTTCATCTAGTCCATGAGTATTTTCAAAGTGAGTATGTTTAAGCCCAAGTCTGTGTGCAGTAAAATTCATTTGGTCCACAAAATGCTCCATAGAGCCAGAAACATGTTCCCCAATTGCAACACTTGCATCATTACCTGAAACCAGCATAAGCCCATATAACAAATCTCTAAGTGTGTGTTTTTCACCTTTCCTTAGATACAAAGAAGTCCCAGGAATGCCTATTGCTTTTGGCGAAACTTCAAAAACTTCATCAATGTTATCGCAATTATCTAGTGAAGTAATTGCAGTCATAATTTTAGTGGTGCTTGCCATAGCAAGTGAAGCATTACTGTTTTTTTCAGCCAAAACTCTCCCAGTAGATGCTTCAATCAAGCACATTGCTTTTGCACTTGTAATCGCATCAGCATGCACCAAAGTTGCAACCGATTTTATTGCTCCGTAACAAAATGAAAAAGCCATTAGTCCTGCAAGCAGAACAGTAACGAATATAAAAAGAAAGTTAGATAATTTACTCTTGCTCTTTATTTTCTTCATCTTTTTCCACCTTGCTCAATAGTGCGTTAAAAATGTTAAGTATGGTTTGATAGAGTGATTTATTTTCAACATTAACAAATTTAATTTCACCCTTTGTTTCGATTAAAAATCCAACAGGTGTAACACTCATTCCACCACTGGATCCACCAGCCATTGGAAAGTGATTAGCAACACGCCTAGAAGAAAGGTCAGCATACTCACCACCACCAACAACATAACCCACGCTAACTTTTGAAATTGGAATGATCGTGGACCCATCATCAGTAACAACTTTTTCACCTACAATAGTACTTGAATCAACTATGGTTTTAATTTTATCCATAGAAGATGAAATAAGGTCATTTATAGTTTCGCTACTGGTGTAAATTTTCATAATACCTCCTATATATTGTGTCTATTATGACATAATACTTTCCATATCTTCTTTTCTTCGGCTTTTTTTCCTACTTAGGATAACCGAATTAATAAAAGAATATACTACATCAAACAAAGAAATTGAAACGCTTAAATCAATGGCAAATTCAACCACTTTTTTGTTGTAAGAAACAATGTCATACACCCCGAGTGAGGCAGTTGGTTTTTTATTTTTCATTCCTGTAAATAAAATAAGTGCGCAAACATTTATTAACCCACAAACCATACTTGTTAAAAACGCATCATCAAGACCAATGTTGTAATAAAGTTCTAAAAACTTTAACCTAGTTTTATCTTTAATCTGAGCAACAAATTCTTCATAAAATGCAAGTTCTGGTGAATCAAAATCTATTTGCTTTTCTGACGTTTGTTTTTGGTCGTGAATTTTTATTTGATTATCACAAATTTCAAAAAAGAAATATTGCAATTTTATCTTAAAAAGATATATACAAATTGTTCCTTTGTTTTCAAATAAGTTATAGGAAAAACGCACCGCCAAAATTATTGGAAGCATAAGCAAAATTATGACTAAGGTTGGAATTAAAAAATAGAGACTTTGCATTAGACTTAGTCTCTACTTTTTAAAATCTTTTATGCCTTACTTGGTTTAGTTTTTAATATTTTTTTAATCTGTTTGTTAATTTTAGAATAATCGATGTCTGTTTCTTCGGGATAAACAGCATCACATTCAAACATATCTTTCGCAAGCATTGTTGTTGCATCTGGCTTGCGAAGCCTTGCCACATTGTCGCGCATCTTTATGAGTTCTTTTGGATTGTTTATAAGATTAGACAAAATTTTAATCATATCACGGTTGTTTTTATATTGTTTTCCTGCCCCTTCTCTCACAAGCATTTCAACATTAACCCTTTCCTGCTCAGGCAATTTTTTGCAACAAACCATAGGCAAAAATTTGTTTAAAGATTCAGTAACTGACACACCGCCAGCCTTGCCTATAATAATATCAGCCGCACTCATTAACAAATCAACATCTTTTGAAAAGCCAAAGTTAAGCAATTTGATGTTTGCAGGAATTTTAAGTTTATCAATCTTACGCTTATCTTTCTCCGCTTTGCCGTTGGCGACAATTATTTGTAAAGAGTGAGATTTTAAATTTTTAACAATATTCTTTACGATTTTATAGTTACCGCTCCAAAAGCCTCCGCCAAACATAACAAACATTGTAAATACGCCATCTTTAAGCCCAAGTTTTGCTCTGGCTTGCGATTTGTCAATGCTTCTCGAAAACTTTTCATTAACAGTCAATCCATAAGGCAAAAGTTGCTCTTTTTTAAAGCCCTTAGAAATCATGTATGGCATATAACTTTCATTAGGTATAAGCAAGTAATCAATTCCCGTAGCAGCCTCCCAAAATGGACAAACTGCATAATCAAAAATAAAGGAATAGGTTTTTGCTGGCAACGGATAAAGTTTTCTCAAATTCGTTATCATCACGCATGGCAAAAAGTGAGACGCATAAATGGCATCAGGCTTAAAATCATATATTAGTTGCAAAACTTTGTCATACATTTTTAAAAGCCCACCCTGAACAGGCGATTTATTTGCTTTCTCAGGTTTTAATTTTTGATACTTTCTAAAAAAAGCATTGTAAATTTTATGCAAATATTGAACAGCAAGTCCGTATCCTTTTTCTTGAATCCAGATAAATGTTTTGCTGTCGCAATATTCATGCAATAGGTCAACCACTTTTACTTCTCCGCCCATTGCTTCCAATTTTTCTTTAACTGCATTAGCCGCAGAATTATGACCGTTTCCAGCGGTAACCGTAAAAATTAAAAATCTTTTTTTCATCTTTTCCCTTTTATTTTAAATACTTATCAAGCGTTTTAACTTTATAGTTATTTGCAACAAATTTTTCAGTTGTAACATATCCGCTTGGCGCATTGATAACTTCTGGTATTCTGTTTATGCAACTTGCACATGTCAGTTCAACAGTTGAAGGTCTGTTTATTACAACCGTTGTGTCAGGCTCGCCATATATCGTCCACTCATTACTGTCAAATTCGGTTTTATCATAAACCTTACCTACGCATTCGGTTTCAAGAACGATGCCTTCTTTTGTAGTTGTGGTAACAACCGCACTCATGCCAGTGCAATCGCCCTTTTTGATATCCATTTTAAGTGTATCAGAATGAATTTTGCTTTTCGCAATTTCAGGCACGCATTTTTGTGTTTGGCTTTTAACTGTCAGCCCTAATTGAGAACACAGCCAACCATTAACATTCCACATATAACTAGGCAAAAACTGACCTGACTTTATAAGTTTTTCTCTCGCAGAAGGTGAAATGTTGTCAGCAGAAGCAACATCTTTTTCAAACTGTTGAACTGTAAGCCCTGCACCATGCGCTCTGGCAAGTGCTATACCATAGTCTTCTACATTATAACTCGACCTGCCCTTAATTTTTGTAATGTTATGTGTCGCACCAGCAAGGACAGTGATTAAATTACCCCAAAAAACATCTTGATATCCACACCCGCAAATTGTGCAACCTTTCTCTTTTGCAACTTTATCAATTTTTGCAAATATTGTTGGGTTTGAATTTTGTGGATAAAACGCCTCTTCACAAGTTGTTATAGCGTTAACACCATTTTGTGCGCAAACTGCAAGAGCATCTTCAACATCAGAAATCAAACTCATTGTTGTTACTATTGCCACATCAGGCTTATTCTTTTTAAGGAACGCATCAAAAGATTTTGCATCTTGTATTTTAACCCCAAGTTTTTTCTTTTGACCCATAATTTCGCTTATATCTTTACCAAATTTGCTTTCATCAATATCGAAAGCACCCACAATTTTAACACCTTTTTCAAGTGCATAACGCATTGTGTAAACACTCATTTTACCACAACCATATTGCACTATAGTAATTTTTGACATAATTTCCCTCCTTGGTTTCAGTGTTAAATTTAGTATAACAAATTTTAAATAAATTTTGCAAATAATTAGTGACTTTTTAAGAAATAGAGTATACTAATATTGTATTTAAAAAGGAGTTACATATGAAAAAAGCCTTCGACAACAAAAAATATTTGACTTTACAAAAACAACATATTATGGAAAGAATTGATATGTTTGGTGGGAAACTTTATTTGGAGTTAGGTGGTAAACTTTTTGATGACCTTCACGCCGCCAGAGTTCTGCCTGGGTTTGAGCCAGATGTAAAAATAAAACTTTTAGAAAGCATGAAAGATAAAGCCGAAATCATCATGTGTATAAGTGCAAATGATATCGAAAAAAACCGTATTCGTGCTGATTTAGGGCTAAGTTACGATAATGAAGTGCTTAGACTTATAGATAATTTTAGAAAATTGGGGCTGTATGTTTCTTCAATAGTTATCACCCTGTTTAAAGGTCAATCAAGCGCCCAAAAATTTGCAAACCTTTTACAAAACAGAGGTGAAAAGGTTTACTTCCACAAATATACAAAAGGCTACCCTAACGACATAGAAACCATTGTTTCCGAAGAAGGATATGGAGCAAATGATTATATTGAAACTTCCCGACCGCTTGTGGTTGTTACAGCGCCTGGACCAAGTAGTGGAAAACTTGCCACCTGCCTTAGCCAGTTGTATCATGAATATAAACGGGGGATTGATGCAGGATACGCAAAATTTGAAACCTTTCCCGTTTGGAATTTACCATTAAAGCACCCTGTCAATGTGGCATATGAGGCTGCCACAGCAGACATTAAAGATGTAAACATGATTGACCCATATCATTTTAATAAATACGGAAAACTTGCCGTTAATTATAATCGTGATATCGAGGTCTTCCCTGTCCTTAAAAACATTTTAAGAAAAATCACTGGCAAAGACATTTATTATTCTCCAACAGATATGGGAGTAAATATGGTTGGATTTGCTATAACAGATGATAAAGTTGCATGCGAAGCATCTATCCACGAAATAATAAGAAGATATTACAATTATGCCTGTGCAAACAAAAAAGGACAAACCCCTTACGATACTGTTGACAGAGTAAAACTTCTTTTAAACGAACTTGAAATCAGCCCAACCGAATTGGAAGTAATTAAAAGCGCAAAAAGGGTTGGCAAAGAAAGCAACCTGCCTTGCATTGCTTTGCAACTTGAAGACGACAGAATTTTAACAGGCAAAACAAAAAACATCATATCTGCTGCTGGTGCGGTTATACTTAATGCACTTAAAACGCTAGCGAATATAGACGACCATCCACTAATAAGCGACCAAATTTTGCTTCCTATTTTGAAACTAAAAAAAGATGTGCTTGGTTCTCTTTCATCTCAACTCTCGCTTGACGATGTATTGATTGCGCTTGCTATTTGCGCAAATTCAAATCAAGAAGCGGCCGATTGCTTAAAAATGATACCAAAACTAAAAGGGTGTGAAGCACACTCCACTTACATATTACCTACATCGGATGAACTTACACTGAAAAAACTTGGAATCTACCTTTCCAGCGAACCATATTTTGAAACAAACAATTTGTTTAATTAAAAAACGGAGCAAATGCTCCGTTTATTTTTCTAAACCTATCTCTTTTTTGTCATAATCACTTTGGGCGTTTTTTGGCTTTTGTTGTTTTTGCAAGTTTAGTTTCTTTGTTATCGCTTTTTCATACCTATCAAGTTCTTCTTTGGTATATCCAAAATAATCCAATGTATTTTCTTCATTTCCTTTTATTTCGTTCATATAACTACACCCCCACCAAAAATATTATCACATTTTTATTTGATTAGAGCACTAAATAAATAAAAAAATTGTTGAAAAATAATTGACAAACATGTTTTATATAATGTATAATTAAACAGTCGCAATAAGTTGCAAAACTTATCTTGTATAGTAGTGTAGCTCAGTCGGTTAGAGCACCACCCTGTTGCCGAGGTTTCGTAAGAAACCGAACGCCAAGGTTCTGCCGTAAGGCAGGTTCTTCTAAGGTGGCGCCACCGTTAGATAAAAATAAATCAATGCGACACAAACCGAATATAGTCGTGTAGCTCAGTCGGTTAGAGCACCACCCTGATAAGGTGGGGGTCGGTGGTTCGAGTCCACTCACGACTACCACCAAATAAGCATCTTGGCAACTTTGCCAAGTTTTTTATTACATACCCCCCACCTTATACTTGCTTTTCAGCAAGTGCAAAGCTAAGCTTTGCCAGGTTGGCACCACCCTTAACGCCACTTCGCAAAATCTTTTTAATTTCAGCTTTTGCTCTCAAAGGTGGGGGTCGGTGGCTTTACCCTTAAAATAAAAATTTTAAGGGAACCTTATTTCAAGTCCACTCACGACTACCAAAATTTTAATAATTTGGCAGTTATGCCATTTTTTTATTTCCAAGCACCTATACTTATAACACGCGGGAACGATGCAATTTTTACAAAATCCCATTCACGCTAATATAATCGAGCATACTAATTCAACTATACTAATTACATATTAAATTACAAATATATTTAGGTGAAATATGAGTAAACAATTAAACCACGTAGAATTCAAAGCACAACAAAAACATTTTAAGCCTAATATTATATTAATATTAGAAAATTTAGAGCACGAAGAAAACATCGGCTCTGCTTTTAGGTTGGCGGATGCATTTAATGTAGAAAAAATTTTAATAGTAACTAATAAAAATATTGACAATAAAAAAATTGAAAAAACTGCGAGAAACTGTTCAAAAACAGTGCCACACCAATTTTTCTCTACAATAGAAGAGGCTTTTTTTTGTATAGAAAATGGAGATTATACACCAATATGTGTTGAAATCTGTGATGACAGCAAACCCTTACGAAATATAGATTTTGCTAAATATTCAAAAATCGCCCTTATTTTAGGCAATGAGAGATATGGAGTATCTCAATATGCACTGGACAACTCAAAATTACACACACATATTGATATGTACGGTAATAATTCATCGTTAAATGTATCCACAGCCTTAGCAATAACCCTTTATAAGTGCTGTGAAGACTATCTTTCACAAAAATGTTAATTATTATCAATTAGATCTTTAATAAAATAATTTTTTACAACTAAATTTTACTCTAAAACAACAAAAAAGACCGAAAATAAAATCTTTATTTTTCGTCCTTTTTTTGAAATTAAATTTAAAACTTCAATTTTTACCAAAAAATGCTGTTTATTTCGTTTAAATTTATGATAAAATTACTTTGAGTTTTTATATTTATTCTGTATAATATAGTTAAGGAGGAAATATGAACATTTATTTAATAATTTTGCTTGTCGTTCTTGGTATTTTGTTTATCTTATTCTGCATCGCTGGATTTATTAGATGGAATGCCAATAGGATTACAGTTTGGTTCAGTTTAAAAAAATTGGATATAAATAAACCAATTGAAGATTACACACGGCTATTGCTTGATGAAAACGGTTTGCCAGAAGTGGAAGTTAAAAAATTAGGTTTCTTTGCAAGTCTGTTTTTAGGCAACACATACAAAAGAAAAACAAAAACAATTAGGCTAAGTTGGTTGACAGCAAAAAGATCGACAATAACTAGTTTGGCTGTTGCGTGCAAATTAGTCGGCATAAGCAAACTTCACCAAGAAGGTGCAAAAAACATTGGTTCAATTGCTTTTAACAGATATTTTGGTTGGCTTCCAGTTTTATTCTTACCTATCGTTATAATAGGAATGATTGTAGATTTAGTTTCTACAAGTTCAATAGGAATGATCACTCTAATTTTTGCTTGTGTTGGTTTAGCTATTACAATTTTTTGTTTCATATTATCAATGATTTCATTAAGGCTTGAAACTAAAGCTTTAACTTATGGCAAAGAAATTATTTGTAGTATGGGAATATTAAATGAACAAGAAGAAAAGAAAATTTCAAAATTGTTTTCGGCGTGGAAAAAACTTTATGCAATCAACGCTATATTTAATGCCTTTGAATTATTGTTCTTTGTTTTAAGCATAATATTCGGTTCGCTGAAAATCTTTGTTAAAAAGTAAAAAGGAGTAAATATGACTGAAAAAAATAAATTTTTAACAAAAGATACAAAAGTTTTTTCTGTTGTAACAAGTGTATTAATTGGAATTGCTTTAATTGTTTTAGTAATAATCGGTTTGATGAGTGGTAACTTTTTAAATATTTCTGTAATTGGTTCCAGTGTTATAGTGTTCATAGTTGGAATATTTTTAGGTTCTATGCAAATTAAAATCTTTTTTGACTATAAAAGTCAGAAGAAATATCTTTGTGCTGATGGTATATTTAACATTTGTTTAACTGTTTTAGTTGCCATATCAGCATTGGTTTTTCTTCTAATCAGAGAAGCTCAATTCGATTTAAGATACTTTATATTTGTTTTCGCCCTTGCTTTTGCAATATGGAAAATGGTTATTGCTGGTTTTGGATTTAAAAACAAAAGATTTAATGCGTTTGCAGAACTTTTAATTGCTATATTTTGGGCTTTAAGTGGCATAGCAGTTTTACTAACAGCGTTGTCAGAAAATCAAGCTTTTGTATATTTACTTTGTGTTTCAAACTATCTTCTTGGTATTACAACAATTTTTTATATTTTGTATTCATATGTTTTCAAAGATCCAGACTTTTTAGAAACACCTGAAGCAATTGAAATGTTACAAAAAGATCAAGAAGAGCGCCAACAAAGATTAAATCGTTTTAACAGCAGATTCAATTCTTATCAACAATCACCTATCCCAACTAATACAGAAAAAAAAGTTGAAGATGATTTAGAAGAAAAATTATCAAAACTTAAATCTTTAAAAGATAAAAATTTTATCACAGAAGATGAATATGAAAAAAGAAAAAAAGAATTATTAGATAAAGAATTATAAAAAAACATCTTTTAAGATGTTTTTTTGTTGGCATTAAATTGAAAAATTTATACATGCATTGTTAATAAAATCTAGCAAAAAAAATATATGAAAGTATACAAAAAAAACAAAAAAACGGTTGACATAAATGTTAATAAACTGTATAATCTATAATGTTCTCAGCAAAGTGAAACGTTTGCGAGTGTGGCGGAATGGCAGACGCGCACGTTTAAGGGGCGTGTTCGAAAGAGTGTGGGTTCAAGTCCCACCACTCGCACCAAATAAAACCGGGCATATTGCTCGGTTTTTTTGTTTAAATAATTGACTAAAAATCAAAATTTTAATAAAATAATATGGATGCGGGAGTGGCCTAATGGTATGGCATCAGCTTCCCAAGCTGAGGGTTGCGGGTTCGAGCCCCGTCTTCCGCTCCAAAACTAAATCGCAACCCTCAGCTTTTGTGGGGTCCACGAAATTACAAAGTAATTTTGGGGTGCGAAGCAAACAAACGAAGCGCCGAACTTTGCCTCGCAAAGTGAGTCAGAGTGCAGTTTGCGTAGCGGTTGCGGGTTCGAATCCCGTCTTCCGCTCCATTTTTTTAAATCGATATTTATTATCGATTTTTTTTATTCTTTTGCAAATAATAAATTTATGAAAAAATTTATTATTGTAACAGTTTTAATAATATCTATGCTTTTTACCCCACCACAGCACATCAGTATTTGTCACGCAGAAAATGATTTTCGTGAAGTTCCAATAATTATGTACCACTCAATTATAAAATCTAGAAAAAGCCAATATATAGTTTCCCCCGACCAATTTAAAAGTGATTTACAAGAATTAAAAAAACTTGGATATGAAAGCGTATTTATTCAAGATTTAATCGATTTTTGTAATGGTGAAGGCGATTTACCTAAAAAACCAGTTGTTATTTCATTTGACGATGGTCATTATAATAACTACACATACGCCTACCCTATATTAAAAGAACTTGGATTTAAAGCAAATTTAAATATAGTAGGCTGTTATTGTGAATTTTCTACTTCAAGCGGAGATTGTGATAATCCAAATTATTCCTATCTTACATGGCAAGAAATTAAAGAATTAAAAGATAGCGGAGTTTTTGAAATAGGAAATCACTCCTATGCTATGCACACCTACAAACCGAGATTTGGCATTGGCAAATTGCCAAATGAAAGTGCAGAAGATTACAAAACAAATTTAACCAAAGATGTTATGCGTTTGGAAAATAAATTTAAAAATGAGTGTGGATTTAATTCCAATGTTTTTGCATACCCTTTTGGTAAATACGAAAAAGAAAGCAGTGATATTTTGTGCGAACTTGGTTTTAAAGCATTTTTAACCTGCAATGAAGGGATTAATAAATTAACAAAAGGCGACGCCACATCCCTATTACACTTGAAACGAATAAACCGTACTGGTTGTTTAACAACACAAGAATTCTTAAAAAGAAATAAACTTAATATAATTAAAGAACAAATTAAAAAATAAAAGCGGAGTTATTCCGCTTTTTAAATTGCTTCCTGTTTTATTTCACTTTGCGAAAGTTTTTTTAAAACAACATCAGGCTCGGCATTTTCTTCTTCAATAAACTTTTTAGTAATGATCACTTTTTCAATATTGTTTTTGCCTGGCATGTCATACATTAGCCTTATCATTTTGCTTTCTAGTATGGTTCTTAGCCCTCTTGCCCCTGTTTTTAATTCAATCGCTTTTTTAGAAACTGCATCAATAGCCTCTTGGGTGAATTCGATGTCTATGCCGTCAATTTTAAACATTTGTTTGTATTGTTTAACTATTGAATTCTTAGGCTCAACAAGAATTTTTGAAAGTGCTTTTTCATCTAAATCATCAAGTCCAACCACAACTGGCAATCTGCCAACGAACTCTGGAATAAGTCCAAACTTTATAAGGTCATCTGGCTGAATTTCCTTGGCAAAATTTATATCTTTCTTTTCAACCTTAGTTCTTACATCAGCATTGAACCCTACTGTTGACGAATTTTTCCTTGCATCAATAATTCCATCAAGCCCAACAAACGCCCCACCACATATAAACAAAATGTTTGTTGTATCGATTTGAATCGTTTCCTGTTGTGGATGTTTTCTTCCACCCTGTGGAGGCACATTTGCAATGGTGCTCTCAATGATTTTTAAAAGTGCCTGTTGCACACCCTCGCCCGCAACATCACGAGTGATTGAAACATTTTGTGTCTTCTTAGCAATTTTATCAATTTCATCAATATAAATAATTCCACGCTGAGCCTTTCTAATATCATAGTCAGCATTTTGAATTAATTTTAAAAGAATATTTTCAACATCATCACCAACATAACCTGCTTCTGTCAATGTTGTGGCATCGGCAGCAGCAAAAGGTACTTTTAAAATTTTGGCAAGAGTTTTAGCCAGCAATGTTTTACCTGAGCCTGTTGGTCCAATCATAAGTATATTGCTTTTTTCAAGTTCCACATCATCGGCTTTATCTTTTTTAGAAAAATTGTAGTTAATTCGTTTATAGTGATTATAAACCGAAACTGCAAGCACTTTTTTGGCTTCATCTTGACCAATGATATATTCATCAAGTTTAGCCTTGATGTCAGAAGGAATTGGCAAATCAATTTTTTCCAATTGAGATTGCGCCTCGTCTTCCCTAATAATTTCTTTGCAAATCGCCACGCATTCATCACAGATAAAACATTCACCATTTGGGCTGGCGATTATTTTTTTTGCATTTTTCTGAGGTTTTCCACAAAATGAACATGAAAGATTCTCAGGGTTTTTCACTTGGTCTCCTTTTTTGCTTTTCTAGTAACGAAAATGTTATCTATAAGCCCATAAGCCTTAGCCTCTTCGGCTGTCATATAGTTATCACGGTCGGTGTCTTTCTCCATAACTTTAATGCTTTTGCCCGTGTTTTCACTTAGTATTTGGTTAATTTTTTGTTTTATTCTTGCAATATGCCTTGCTTGAATTTCAATATCACTCGCCTGACCTTGCGCCCCACCAAGTGGCTGATGAATCATAATTTCACTGTTTGGCAAAGCAAAGCGCTTTCCTTTTGTTCCACTTGAAAGCAAGAACGCTCCCATAGACGCAGCAAGCCCAACGCAAATTGTAACCACATCACACTTAATGTATTGCATTGTATCGTAAATTGCAAACCCAGCGCTCACGCTTCCGCCTGGCGAGTTAATATAAATAAAAACATCTTTATCAGGATTTTTGCCTTCCAAGTAGATTAGTTGAGCAATCACCAAGTTTGCAACATTATCGTCAATCTCGCCGTTTATAAAAATAATTCTATCTTCAAGCAAACGAGAATAAATGTCGTAAGATCGCTCTCCCGCGCCCTTTTGGTCAACAACCATAGGAATAAGCATAATTAAACCTCCTATTGTTTATTTTTTGTTTTTAAAAGTTCAATAAGTTTGTTCATCAAAATGTCATTCTGAATATATGAAACTTCGTATTCAGATAAAGATTTTTCCACCTCTTCACATGTTTTATTCTGTGCATGTGCTATTTCATGCAACTTTTCATGAAATTCTTCATGCGAAATTTGAATATTTTCGTCCTTTATCAATTTTTGAAGAACAAGTCGTGTTTTTAATGCTCTTTTTGCTTCTTCAAAATAGTCTTTATCAAATTCTTCCTTAGTTTTACCAATGTATGATAAATAATCGTCAAGTTTTATATTTTGATACATCAATCTGTTAGAAAAATCTTCAATAAGATGTTGTTTTTCATGCTCTATCATGTTGTCAGGGATTTCAACCTGAGCCTTAGCAACAAGTGCTTCAATAAGGTCATTTTCAAACTTTCTTTCATTTTGCGCAGTTTTTGCATCTAAAAGTTTTTGCTTAACTGAATTTTTGTATTCTTCAAGAGTGCCATACTCTGTGGCAAAAGAAACAAGTTTGTCATTTAACTCAGGCAAAACTTTCTTTTCCACTTTGTTAACTTTAACTTTAAAGTCAGCAGGTTTTCCTGCCAAGTTTTCTGCTGGATATTTTTCAGGGAAAGTAACTTTAACAATTTTCTCTTCTCCCGCTTTTACTCCAACAAGTTGTTCTTCAAAACCTTCTATGAATGTGTGAGAGCCAAGTTCTAATCTATAATCTTTTGCACTTCCGCCTTCAAAAACTTCGCCATTAACACTTCCTTCAAAATCAATTTGCAAGAAATCTCCATTTTCACTTGGTTTATCACTTTCAGAAAATCTTGCTTGGCTTTCAACAAATCTGTCAAGTTCTTCTTTAATTTCTTTTTCACTTACTGATGCCTTTTGTTTCTTAACATCAAGTTCCACAGGTCCAAGTTCAACCTCTGGCATAAGTGTTATAACAAGTGAAACTTCCAAGCCATCATCGGTCATGGAATCAATTGTAACATGTGGATAATCTGCTGGCTCAACATCTTTATTTTTTGTTAAAAATTCACCATATTCTTTTGAAACAATGTCTTCAAAAGCGTCATCGTAAAAAACAGTATCTCCATATGTTTTTTCAATAACTTTTCTTGGTGCTTTACCCTTTCTAAATCCTTGAATGTTATACTTGCCTTTGTTTTTCTCATAGGCTTCTTCAACGGCTTTTTTCCAGTTTTCAACTGAAACTTTTAACTTTAATTTAAGTTCGCCTTTTTTGCTTTTTTCACGTGTAATCATAAAAATTCTCCTTTTCTCCAATTGCCTAATATTTTACCACACCTAGGGCAATTTGACAAGCAATTAGGCAACAATAATTTGATTATGCCCAATCTTTTATCTTGATTTATGTCGAAAAAGAAAAAAGGCTTCAAAGCCTTTTTAAACAAACATAGCAACAATCAAAGCAATGAAAATGCCAAAACACAAACAAATTTTTCCTATCTGCCACCATCTTTCATTCATAATAGAACGCTTGAACTTGGCAAAATATTTTTTCTTATTTTTTTCTATTTCTTCCATAGAGATGTTGTTTTTGTTTACAAGTTCGGCGGCATAATACTTAAATCTTTCTTCATAATCTTTTTTAGAAGCAACATAGTCAAGCACAAATTCAATTGCCCAATACAAGAAAAACAACGCAGTAAAAGCCATCAGAAGATAACTTTTCTCCCAATCTATACAATAATATTCAACAAGCGCTACCACCAAAATGGTGGCGAGCAAACAACAAGTTATAATAAATTTTCTCATATATCTTTTATAATCTCTCATATTACAAAACTATATTAACAATGTAAAGGACAATAATCGAAACGGTAAAAACTACATACAAAATCAGCCAAGCAACATGCGTTTTACGCCTAACCCACAGCCCTGCCACAACTATTGCCACAACATAAGCAATGGCTTCACCAACAAGCCTGAAAGCGTTGGAAATATTTTTGCTTCCAAATATGGCACTCAAAAGCAAAGCGATGGCAATGCACGCAATGGCTATATATGCGGCAAGTTCCACAACTTTTGCCCAAGACCATGAATTTGGGTTTTTGTTATAATTGTTCATTTTTTGCTTCCTTTAATTATATGCTCTGCCAAATCCACCACTTTATTTGAATATCCCCACTCATTATCATACCATGCAACAAGTTTTACAAAAGTTGGTGTAAGCATAATGCCAGCCTCTACATCAAAAACACAAGTGTGTTCTTCGCCAATAAAATCCGAAGAAACCACTTTGTCGTCTGTCCATGAAATAATGCCTTTCATATTGGTTTTAGCAGCCTTTTTAATCACCTCAACAATTTCTTCGTATGTTGTTGGTTTTGCCAAATTGCATGTTAAATCTACAACCGAAACATTCAATGTTGGCACTCTCATGCTCATGCCTGTAAGTTTGCCTTTAAGTTCTGGGATAACCTCTCCCACCGCTTTTGCAGCACCTGTTGAAGATGGAATTATGTTGTATGATGCAGCCCTTCCACCACGCCAATCTTTTTTTGTTGCGCCATCAACAGTAAGTTGCGTTGCTGTTGTTGAATGCACGGTTGTCATCAATCCATCTTTAATGCCAAATGCATCATTTATAACTTTTGCAAGTGGTGCAAGGCAGTTTGTTGTGCAAGATGCATTTGAAACAATTTTCATTTCATCTTTATATTCATTGTGGTTTACGCCCATAACGAACATTGGCATATTTTTACCCGGAGCAGTTACTATAACTTTTTGCGCACCACCTTCCAAATGTTGCATAGCCCCCTCATAATTTGTGAATTTGCCTGTTGCTTCAATTACAACATTCACCCCATTCTTTCCCCAAGGAATTTGGTTAGGTTCTTTTATGGCATAAAAAGACACTGCCTTCCCACCGATAACAAGTTTATCGCCTTTAACCTCTGTTTTAATATCAAACTTGCCATGTATAGTGTCGTGGTCAATCAAATATTTTGCATAGTCAACATCTAAAAATGGGTCGTTTATTGCAACAACTTCAATGCCCCTTTCAGCACAAATTCTGGCAACTAATCTTCCAATTCTTCCAAAACCATTTATACCAATTTTCAATTTTGACTTAGCCATTTTATTCCTCCTTTTCGGCTTTTTTAAATAATCTTTTCCCTGTTTTTATATTTAATAAGTAGACGTTTATAGAAATTATAACGCTAAGTAAACCTATAAAAATTGCGCAAGCCCACAAAAATCCAGCCAAAAACGAAGCCTTTTCAAAAACAAAATACACAACCGTAGAAGCAATAATTGCAATAAACAGCAAAATCCAGCCAACCAGCATTACATTCAGTTTAACTTTATCGTATTCTTTTTTTGCTGGTTTAGACGATGTTTCAACCGCTGATTGTGTCATTCCTTTCCACCTGTTTATTCTTGTTGCGTAAGACAAATTATTCAAATTTTTTGCAACCATTGAAGCATTTTCACTCAATGCCACAACTGAAACATCACCTTCAAAAAATGAAAAATCGAACATCAATCTAATTATTTTTTGCCAAATGTTGTAAAAGAATTGGCAAAACTTGTTTAATTTTTTTGTAGCACAAACTGTGATATCTGTTGAAGATGAAATAAACTTATCAAGTTCACCAGCGTTTATAAGTTTTCTAAGCACTATTATTTTGCCATTTTCAATGTTTTGTGAAAGGCTGTTTATAATTTCCTCTTTTTTTGATCGTTCCTTAAAAACAAAAACTTTAACATATTTAGAATTTTTAAAAAACTTTTCACCACTTTTTGTTGTGCCAACAAGAAAAACGCAATCTTTACGCTTTATGCTTTTGACAAATTCTTGCGCTTTTTCATAATCTGAAATTACTGGCAAAATGATGTTATTCATTATTTTCTCCTTACAGTTTTTTAATTCTTCTTAAATGTCTTCCTCCGTCAAAATCGGTTGTAAGAAAAACTTTAATAATTTTAATTGCTTTTTTAGGACGCATGTAACTTCCTGGTAAAACCAACACATTTGCATTGTTGTGCGCACGAGCAAGTTCTGCAAATTTAGAGTTAACACAAAGCGCAGCCCTAATTTTTGGATTTCTGTTGGCGGCAATACTCATACCAATTCCTGTCCCACAGATAAAAATACCCACATTGTGTTCATCTTCTAAAACTTTTGTAACACCTTTTTTTGCAAAATCAGGATAGTCAACACCCTCTTTTGAATAAGTGCCAACATCAATGGTAATTATGCTTTCGTTGTTAAAAAACTTTTTAATTTCTTCTTTAAGCGCGTATCCTCTATGGTCACATGCGAGAATAATCATATCTCTCCTCCAATTTTAATCAATTTGTCAACAAGCACTTTGCATGCTTTATCAATCAGCACCCCGCAGTCATAATAACTCTGTTCGTCCTTACCATATGGGTCTGGAATTTCTTGACCAATCAAATCTTTCATTTCAATCACCTTGCCCGCCACTTTTGCTTTTAAAGCAGAAGTCATGGCAACATATAAAGTTTTTTGGTCAAACTTATTTATCTTAACACTTTTTCTTTTTGCAGAACTTGCGCCTAATTTTTTTAGTGCCTTGCACGCATTGACAGTGCTTGGCTCTCCGGTTGCTTGCAAACCACGAGATGAAACCTTGACAAAATCAATGTTCGATTCTTTTAACGCTTTTTTCATAAGTCTTTCAGCCATAAAAGAACGACAAGTGTTACCAGTGCAAATAAAGCATAATTTTATATTTCCTTGCATGAACAAATTTTAACATATTATAAAAAAAAATCAAAACAATTAGTTTGTAAATTTGGGAGCGAATAAAATATAAGCCCATTTATTTTAGAAAATTAAGGTGTTTTTTGGTAGGTTTTTGTAAGAAAAAAATAAATAGTTTTGATACTATTATTAGTTAAGTATAGTAAAAAATATTTCTACTTTAAAATAAAAAAAGTTTAATAAAAAGATAATATAGCAGAAAAACATAAAATAAAATTAGATTGTATTTGCTATACTTGCAATTCAGCTTTTACTTAATATGTTTTTTTTATTAAGTGCCTGTTTTCGATAGTGCCAAACAACACTGACTTATGTCAAAACAATGCAGGTATTTAACTCTTATTTTAAATTATTTAATTAAAATACTAGTAAATTAAAATTATAATTGCTATAATATGCTTAAGATTAAGAAAAAAGGCGTTATTATGATTGTTAAGATTTGTGCGAATATAGATATTATAGATGCTAATATGACTTTAAACGCTGGTGCGGATTTATTAGGCGTTTTAGTGGGTCAAGAGCATTCAAGCGTTGATTTTATTACAAAAGAGAAAGCAAAAGAAATTAGAGAATATGTCAATGGCAGAGCAAAGATAGTTTTGGTTACTCACTTAACAAAAGCAAAACAAATCATAGACCTCACAAAATATATAGGAAATGAAATTATTCAACTTCATAGTGATATAAATGAAAACGAAGTTAAAAAAATTAAAAAAAATTTGCCAAATATAGATATAATACGACTTATTCATGTTGATAAACAAGGTAATTTACAAAAACAACTAGTAGATAACGAAATCGCAGATTATTATTTGATAGACAGCTTTAATCTTACAACAAATCAAGTTGGTGGAACAGGTATAACAAGTAATTGGCTCAAATGTAAAGAAATAATCAAAAAATTAAATAAGCCAACTTTTCTTGCTGGTGGTTTAACTCCAGATAATGTAAAAACAGCAATTAAACAAGCTAACCCTTATGGTGTTGATGTTAATAGTGGGTGCAAAGATGAAACGGGAAGAAAAAACTCCGATAAAGTAGAACAATTTGTTAAAAATGCAAAATCTAACATTTGGTAAAAAAAAGAATTATATTTATATAATGTTTATTATAACTATAAAACAACTCTACTGACCCAATGAGTTTTGTCAGGTTAAAAGATAATAAAATGTTTTCTGTTTTTTAATATTACATTTAGTAAAAACTTTACTTTAAATGCAAGTTTTTGCTTTTATTGTGCTAATTTAAACTGCCTGGACATCGCTTTGATTTTTTGTTTTTTAATGGTTTTGAAACATTTATTTCTTTGCTTTTATAAAGCCTATCCAAATTATATTTTGCCCTTTCTGAAACAGTAAAAATATGAATTATGATAGGTTCGGCATTAAGAATAATCCATTCCCCTTTATAGTATCCGTCTTTTTCTTTATCATAACCAATAAATGCGCTAACCTCATCAGCCACCTTTTTTGTGTCATCAGGATTGTTTGCACTTGCAATGATAAAATATTTTTCCTCACCATTTTCCGTTAAATCAAATGTGGAAATATTTTTACATTTAACAGACTTTAAAAACTCTACAATTTTTATTAAATATTCTCTCATCTCTTCCCTTTATAATAATATTCTATAATAAAATTCACAAAAAAACAATAAATTTAATGTATTTTTTCACAAATAATAGTCAAAAAACGGTGTATGCAAAAGGTTTCATTTGTTTTTCAAATAATATTCAAGATTATTTTAATATTTTTAATCACATTTATTTGGGTGCGATACTTTGTTCGCTCTCTTTTATGGTCGGTTGTTATCACTTCGATTATAACACTTGCGATAGATTTTATAACAAGAATTTTTTCAAGAAAAAAACAAATGGCTTCTGCTCTGAAAAAAACCGAACGAGAAGAAGCGGAAAACTGTTTTTTAACTTTGTCTATGGATAAAAATGCGCTTGATTTTTTTACTATATTGGCACAGAAACAGCACACTGCTGTAAAGAAAAAAGATTACGTTTTAATTTCACATGAAAGCGGTGAAAAAGTGGTTTTGTTTCCACACCTTTCTTTCAACCCTCTCTCGCCAGATAATGTTGCAAATATAATTGCAAAAACTCAAAGTGTTAAACCCGCAAAAATAGTTATCACATGCGCATCTGCGCAAAAAGAAAGTTTTTCTTTTGCCAAAAATTTTGAATGTGAAGTTTTGATTTTAGACCAATATGAAACATATCAAAAACTTTATAAACCATATGAATGCAAGCCGGAAATAAAACTTAAATATAAAAAAGAAAAAGGTCTTGCTTTTAAAGACCTTGTTGCCTACTCTTTAAACAAATCAAGAGCGAAAGGATACTTTATATCTGCTTTAATTTTGATTATTTCAACAATGTTTGTTCGTGCTACGATTTATTACTGTGTTGTTGCTTCGATTTTAATTATATTTGCCTTGATATCGCTTTACAACCCTTTTGCGAGAAACGCAAAATCGAAGAGTGTTCTTTAAATAAGTTCAATATGTTTAAACCCTTTTTTAGTTGAACGCCTATAAATGATGAGTGTCGAGCCTATGCATTGAACTGGCTCGGCATTTCTATTTTCACAGATAATTTTCATAATTTCGCTAGGCTGTTGTGGGCAGGATTTTAAAAGTTTAATTTTAACCAGTTCTCGTGCCTCCAACAATAAATCTATGGCTGTAAGTGCATTTTCTGTAACACCCTCTTTACCAATCTGCATAACAGGTTCGAGTGCGTTACCAAGCGCTCTTAAATATGCACGCTGTTTGCTTGTAAGCATATCCCCTCCTTAAATCCAATATCTCTGTATTTTAGTATCCTCGAAATCGACTTCATTTTCAAAAATTCCGCCCGCTTTAACAATACTCTTTGCTGAGGAAATGTTTTCTTTTTTGCAAGTTATTAAAACTTTGTCTATGCCTATATTTTTTGCTTTTTTAATTCCAAGTTTAATCATTTGGGTTGAATAACCTTTGTTGCGTTCACTTGGTCGAACACATCCACCAAAATGTCCACCTGTTACAGCCAACTCACCAGTTAATTTCTCTCGTATTTGTAACATTCCCAACAGTTTGCCATCGCTTTTTCGTTTCAACAAAAATTCAAACGAAGGGACATGCCCCTTAACAGGCACTGTTTCCTGTTTGGTATAGGTTTGAATATATTTCCACCAATCTTCAAACTTTTCAAATTTAAACAAACCATTAGAACCAGGCATTGACTGTGTTTCACCAGCATCTAAAAACTCCTGCCTAAATTCCATAATATCATTTGCATCTTTTTTGGTAGGCTTAACCAAAACAAGTTCTTCATCTATTTTCATTATTCAATCCACTCGAATTCTATATTTTTTATTCTAACTATATCGCCGTTTCTCAGCCCTTTGTCTTTCAACAAATCAATAATTCCCATTTCTTGAAGTGTTGTTTGAAAATAAGCAAAACTTCTCGGGTCATCAAGCACAATTCCTCTAACAAAATTATCAATCTTGCCACCCTCAACAACAAAAGTTCTGTTCTCTTGCCTAATTTCCACACTGGATAAATCTGGCTTATCAAAGTCAAACATTTCAATTTTAACAGGTGGCTTTTTAGGAATTTTTTGCAGGTTTTGCAAAATAGTATTTTTTAATTGTTCAACACCCTCATGCAAAATCGCAGAAATTGGAATCGGACGAATTGAATATTTTTTTTCAAAATCGTTAATTTTTTGATTTAAAGAATTTTCATCTAGTTCGTCAATTTTAGAAAAAACCACAATTTGCGGAGTTTTAGCCAGTTCGGCGCTGTATTTTTCAAGTTCTAAATTGATTTTTTCATAGTCATCAAAAATATTCCTGCCTTCACTTTCAGAAGCATCAATCAAATGCACAATAAGCCTAACCCTTTCCACATGTTTAAGAAAATAATGGCCTAAACCAAGTCCTTCACTTGCGCCCTCTATAAGCCCAGGAATGTCTGCAACCACAAAAGTTTGTCCTTTTACTTCAACAACACCAAGATTTGGATAAATTGTTGTAAATGGATAGTTGGCTATTTTTGGATTTGCATTTGAAATAACTGATAATAAAGTGCTTTTCCCAACATTTGGATAACCAACAAGCCCAACATCTGCTATGGTTTTAAGTTCTAAAATAACTTGTCTTTCTTTGGTTTCAACCCCCATTTGTGAAAAAGCAGGTGCTTGTTTAACAGAAGATTTAAAATATGCATTTCCGTGCCCGCCAGCGCCACCTTTAAGCGCTGTAAAGGTTATGCCATCTTCACTTAAATCTGCAATCACTTTGTTTGTTTCGGCATCTATAATAACCGTTCCACAAGGCACATCAATAACAAGGTCGTTGCCACTTGCACCAGTTTTAAGTTGTTTTTTTCCATCTAACCCGTTTTCAGCATAAAACTTCTTTTTAAATCGGAAAGAATATAATGTGTTCATGTTTTGAGTAGCCCTAAAAATTATGTCACCACCTTTTCCGCCATCTCCGCCATCAGGCCCGCCATTCATGGTCAATTTAGTGCGCAAAAAACTTCGTGAACCATTTCCACCATTCCCTGCTTTTATTGAAATTTTAACTCTATCTAAAAACATTATCTCTCCTGATTAAAATATTTACAAATAGTTTGAAAAGGACAATCTTTACAGTCTGGCTTTATAGCCTTGCATTTATATCTTCCAAACAACACCATTTGATAGTGCAGTCTCGACCAATCTTTCTTATCAAAAAAATCTTTTAAAACAAATTCAACTTTGTTTGGGTCTTTGCTGTTTGCAAGCCCAAGTCTGTTTGAAACTCTCAGCACATGTGTGTCAACTGCAAGCGCATCACCTTTAAACGCTTCCGACATCATAACATTTGCGGTTTTTCTCCCAACTCCACTAAGCGAGCAAAGTTCATCAAAATCCGAAGGAACTTGTCCATTAAACTTTTTTACAATGTCGCCAGATGCTTGCAAAATGCTTTTTGCCTTATTTCTAAAAAATCCGCAAGAATGAATTTTTTCTTCAAGTTCGGCTTGGCTTAGCAAAAGCATAGTCTCGGGCGTATTAAACTTTTTAAACAATTCTTTTGTTACTATGTTAACTCTCTTATCAGTACATTGTGCTGATAAAATAACCGCCACCAAAAGTTCGTATGGAGTTTTATATTCAAGTTCACATTTGGCGTCTGGGAAAAGTTTGTTAAAGTTCTCTACTATCTTTTGTTTAGTCATGTTACCTCATAATTGGAAAAAGCACGGTATCCCTTATATTTGGCAAATCAAAAATTGTCATAATAAACCTATCAATGCCAAAACCAAGACCCGAAATAGGTGGCATCCCATGCTCCATAGCAAGCAAAAATCCTTCATCAAGGTCCATAGCCTCATCATCGCCTTTAAGTTTATCACGCATTTGACTTTCAAGAGTTTGGCGTTGCGCAATAGGGTCTACAAGTTCTGAATATGCGTTAACAAGTTCTGCCCCGCAAACAACAATTTGGAAAGCGTCAACAATACGCTCGTCTTCATCGTTCCTTCTTGCAAGCGGTTTCAAAACTGCTGGATAGTTGTATAAAATAACTGGTCCAACAATGTTTTCCCTAATTTTCTTTTTATAAACAAAATCAATCAAAGCACGAACAGAGTTATATGGCTCTAAATCTGCTTTTGAAAAAAGTTTTGCCGAAATCAATTTATTTTTAAAAGCATCAGCATCTTCTTCTGCGAGAAAATCAAATCCTAAAATCTCACGCATTCTTGCTATATAGTCAATTCTTTCCCAATTTTCTTTTCCAAAATCAATTTCATTGCCTTGGTATGTGATTTTTGTTGTGCCCAAGCACTCTTGCATCAAAGTTTTCAAAAACTTTTGGAAAAATTTAATATTGTCTTCAAAATCCCAGTAAGAAGCATACCATTCCACCTGAGTAAACTCTTGCAAATGTGTTGCGTCCATGCCTTCATTTCTAAAATCTTTTCCAAGTTCAAAAACCCTGTCAAAGCCCCCCGCAATAGCCTCTTTAAGCCATGTTTCTGTTGCAATTCTAAGGTTGCATTCAAGGTCAAGCGAATTGTGTTTGGTAAAGAAAGGCTTAGCAGATGCACCGCTCACATTTGTTTGAATAATTGGTGTTTCGATTTCAATAAAGCCATTATCTTCTAAATATCTTCTAATAAACGAAACAATTTTGCTTCTTGTTAAAAACACTTTTCTTGCATCTTCGTTTGCAATCAAATCAAGATAGCGTTGACGATACTTTGTTTCAATATCCGTTAATCCGTGAAATTTCTCAGGAAGCGGACGCAGAGCCTTTGAAAGTAATGTTAATTTTTCAGCCTTAACAGTGATTTCACCTGTTTGGGTTGTATAAACCTCACCTTCAATACCAACAAAATCACCGATATCAATCATTTTCTTATAAAAATCATAATCTTGTTCGTCGATTTCGTTTCTGCCAACCGAAACTTGTATTGCACCGTTGATGTCCCTAATCTGCATAAAGCCAAATTTACCCATAACACGCCTGAACACCATTCTGCCTGCTATTTTAACTTTTTCTCCTAATTTTTCACGAGCCTCACTAATTGTGCATGTTCTATCAAATTTTGATTTATAAACAATTTCTCCGTTTTCTTTAAGCGATAAAATTTTATTTTTTCTAACATCGATTTCGTTTGATAAATTGTTTACTTCTGCCATAATTTTCTCCTTATTTTACTAGAAAATAGACTAGCAAATAAATAAGGAAAAGTCAACTTAATTAAATTTATTTTGATAAAACTTAATGTTTTTCTTCACTTTTTCTACATAATTTCGTGTTTCTGAATATGGAATTGAATTCAAATGTTGGCCATCAGATGAATACTCAGAATTTTTAAGCCAACCCCTCACCTTGCTTGGCCCCGCATTATAAGCGCAAAGCGCCTCTTCAAATTCAAATTGCTTTAAAAGCAATGATAAATAATAACAACCGTATTTTATATTTGTTTCAGCACTAAATAATTGTTCTACATCAAAATTTTCGTCAAGCGCCTCAGAAATTGCTTTCGCCGTTGAAGGCATAATTTGCATAAGCCCGATTGCGCCTTTATTTGAAACCGCAGTTTCTTCAAATGAACTTTCGGTATTTATTATTGCGCATATGAGCGCTTCATCAAGTTGATATTCTTCTGCGTATAAAATAATTTGCGATTGATATTTTAAAGGATAATAAAGATTATACATCAAAAAATTTATGACCAAACAAACTGTCATAGTTAAAACTATCCCAACAATTGGAATCAATTTTTTCACAAATTTATGTTATGAAATTTTAAGTTTATTATGCTTCGTAAAATCCTTTAAATGTCCTGTAAGATCCCCCTAAACTGTTTCGAACTATCTCTAAATAATCTTTTAAAAATCTAACCGAAATTCCACATGCCCTACCTGCGGATTTTGGAGTGGAAGTCACCACACACGGAATGCCCATTTTTTTTAATTGGCTTGCAAAGGAAAGCGTTTCATTTCTGGAAGTAAAAACGGCGTAGACATATCTCATAACCCCTCCTTTATGCACAAATTCTCTCCAATAACACTATATTTAATAGTAGATTTAAATGTTAAAAGGAAGATGAAATGATTTATCTTGACAACAGTGCAACAACTCTTGTTAAACCAAAAGAAGTTTTAAAAGCAGTAAGTGGTGCAGTAACTCGTTTTACTGCAAACCCCGGGAGAAGCGGACATCGGCAAAGCATACTCACCGCTATGGAAGTCGAACAAACCCGTGCAAAAGTAAAGGACATGTTTAATTTAAACAGCGAAAACAATGTTATTTTCACGGCTAATTGTTCTGTTGCACTAAATTTAATAATTTTAGGCTCTGCAAAACAAGGTGGCCATGTTGTTTGCACCGAAAACGAACACAACTCTGTTTTACGCCCGCTAGAATCACTTAAACAAAGAGGAATAATTGATTACACTGTTGCTTTTCAATCTAAGGTGGGTGGAATAAGTAAAGAAGATATTGAAAAATGTATAAAACCAAACACCTATTTAGTAATTTGCAATCATATTTCAAATGTTAATGGTGATACAGCGGACATAAAATCCATTGGCAAAATGTGTCGTGAAAAAAATATTTTATTTGCAGTGGACGGAGCCCAAAGTGGCGGTCATGAAAAAATAGATATGAAAGAAAACAACATTGATTTCCTTTCACTTGCTCCACACAAAGGCTTTTATGCATTGCAAGGTTTAGGGGTTTTATTAGCAAATTCTCCACAAGCACTTTCACCTATTTTATTTGGTGGCACGGGCACAAACTCTCTTGAACTTATTCAACCTGAAAATCCTCCTGAGCGTTTTGAAGTTGGCACAGTCGCCACTCCTGCCATATTGGCTTTTTCAGGTGGTTTAGATTTTGTCAAAGAAAATTTTTCACTTATTCATGATCACTTAGATGATTTAACAACATTTTTACACTATGAACTTTCATCACTCCCAGTGGAGATTTACACTGCAACTGAAAACTCAAAAGGCGTTTTTGCTTTTAATATTCCAGGCATGCATTCAAGTGAAGTGTCCTCAATTTTAGATGAGAAATATGGAATATGTGTGCGAGGCGGTTATCATTGTGCTGCAAAAAAACATGAAGCGCTTGGCCTGTTAGATAGAGGCGCAGTCAGGGCATCACTTTCAATGTTTACATCTTTTTCTGATGTTCAAAAATTGATTTTAGCCGTAAAAAGCATACTTAAAAAACAAAAATTATTATAAAAATAATGTATTGTTAATCATTTTTAAAAAAAATCGGTTTAAACCGATTTTTTAATTTTCATATATTATACTTCTGCAATTTTCACAAGTGAGAATATGTTCACTTTTTAATTTTGAAAGTGCCGATGCTGAAAGTTCCATTCTGCACCTTCCGCAATTGTTACCCATAAGTTCAACAAAAACTGGGAATATTTTGTCATTGCGTTTTTTACTGTAAATTTCCATCGTTTTTGCATCAACTTGTTTGGAAAGTTGTTCTAATTGCTTTTTCAAAGCATCGATTTTAGGCTGTTGAGCGGAAGCAACTTCGTCATAAGCCATTTTAAATTTTTGATATTGAGCCTTGGCATCGTTATAGTTTTTTATTGTTTTATTAAATTCTGCCAACACCTGATTGATATTTTCTGCAAGTTTTGTAAGCCTTTTATCAAGCACTGTTAAATTTTGCAAAACCTTATCCTTTGTAGCGAGACGGTCGTTTATTTGCTCTGCTGAAAGTTTTTCCAAATCCGCTTTTAACAAATCTTCGCCGTGTTTTTTCGTAGAAGAAATTGTCTTTTTCAATTCTTCCATTTCTCTCAAAATACTTCCCGCTTGTTCTTCCAACTGACTAGATTTAACTTGTGAATCTTTTGCGCTTTGATTTAAAGCATTGCATTTAAGTTTATATGGATTTTTTGCCAAATCTTTTTCAAGGTTGAAAAGTTGTTTATCCACATCTTGATATGCTAAAATTGCTTTTAATTCCATTATTTATCTCCTTAAAATATTGTAACATCAATCCATAAAATCAGCAAGTTTTTTGCTACGGTTTGGATGTTTAAGTTTTCTTAGTGCTTTTGCCTCAATCTGACGAATTCTTTCTCTTGTTACTTTAAACTCTTTACCAACTTCTTCCAATGTTTTTGCCCTGCCATCTTTTAAGCCATATCGTTGTCTAATAACCTCTTGTTCTCTTGGAGTAAGAGTATCAATAACTGCCAAAAGTTGTTCTCTCAAAAGAGATTGCGTTGCAACTTCCATAGGTGATTTTACGGTTTCATCCACGATTATATCAGTAAGTTTGCTGTCGTCTTCTTCACCAATAGGCGTTTCAAGAGAAACAGGGTCTAACCCAATTTTTTGAATTTCTATAATCTTTGATTCAGGCAATCCCATTTCTTTTGCAATTTCTTCGGTGCTTGGTTCTCTGCAAAGTTTTTGAGTAAGTTGTCTGATAACTCGTTGCGCTTTATTTATTGTTTCAACCATATGCACAGGAATTCTTATGGTTCTAGACTGGTCAGCGATTGCACGAGTAATAGATTGACGAATCCACCATGTTGCATAAGTAGAAAATTTAAAACCTTTTGAATAATCAAATCTTTCAACTGCTTTTAACAAACCTAAATTACCTTCTTGAATAAGGTCCAAAAAAGACAAACTTGATGCTCTTGACGCCCATTTTTTTGCAACGCTTACAACAAGCCTTAAATTCGCTTCGCAAAATTTAGCCTTGGCATATTCATCGCCCTGAACAATTCTTTGAGCAAGATCTCTCTCCTCGTCTGCTGTAAGCAAAGGCACTTTGCCGATGTCTTTTAAATAAATTTTAACAGGGTCGTCCACACCATATTCAGGAATAAGATCGGTAAAATCGTCTTTGCCAATGTCTTCATCGTCATTAGAGCGAATCACTCTTATGCCCTGCTCTTCTAGCCTGTCAATAAATTGACGCACATCATCAGGCGACACATCATATTTTAAAATTTTATAAAAAATGTCATCTTCATTAACCGAGCCTTTTTTCTGGGCGAGGTCAATAATTCTTTTAAATTCAGCCTCAACTTTTTTGTCAAGCATAGAAATCCTCCAAATTTTTATCTCTTATTTTTTTATCCACATCTTGCACTTGGATAAGCAAACTTCTTCTGTAATTCAAATCTTGCGATGATTTATAATCATTCATCAGTTCGTCTTTTTTCTGTTTTAATTTTTCCTCAGCCAGCGTCCACACACATTCATCAAAATATTGTTTCTCATTGCCCTTGGCTTCTGCAAAATTAAAATAAATTAAATCTTGCCAAAAAGGCTCATTTTCCACATCCACCTTATCGAACAATGTGGAAACTCGCTGAGTGGACTTAATAATTTCAATTTCCTCATTTTTGCCGTCAATCAATTTATTAAAATTTAAGTTGTTTGGAACAAAATCTTTTTTATGAAGAACTGACGCCAAAATAAATGTTTCAGCTCTTTTGTTGCCATTTATTCGATTAACTAAAACTGGTTTTTGCTCTTTTTCGAAAGTAGGCATAATGGTTATCCCCAAACTTCGTCTAAGAGAATCCACAGGCACAGCAGTTAAATCTCTAATTTTAAAAATGTATGACTCTTGTTCTGGCTCGGAAAATGTTTTAAGCCTGTCCAAAACATTTTGCACAAACTCCGCCTTTTCCTCAGGCTTTGTTAGGTCGTGCTTTTCAAGTTCAAGGTCAATATAATAATCCATAATTGCTTTTGCATTGTCGATAATTTGATCCATTTTTTCTTTGCCGTTTTGTTGTTTTAACACTTCATCTGGGTCTTGTCCACTTGGCAAACAAGCAATTTTAACCTTGAAACCTGCATTTTTAAATATGTCAATTGACCGTAATGTCGCTTTTATGCCCGCTTCATCACCATCAAAACACAAAACAACTTCATCGCAAAGTTTTTTAAGTTCTCGTGCGTGGTCGCTTGTTGCGGCGGTGCCAAGGCATGCCACTGTATTTTTAAAGCCCGCCCTATGCATTGAAATAACATCAATTTGCCCTTCAACAATTATTATGTTTTTCAAACCTTTTTCTTGTTTTAAGCGCTTTAAAAGGTGCATACCAAAAACAACTTTTCCTTTTTGAAAAACCATTGTTTCGGCTGTGTTCTTATATTTAGCATAATCGGTTTTTTCTAGTGCCCTTGCAGTAAACCCTATGCACTCACCAAACGAGTTGAAAATTGGAAACACCAATCTTTCTGCCATGGCATCATACAGCCTGTCCCCCTCTTTGGTTTGAGCCACCCCCGAAGCAAGCAGGTCTTCTTTTGAAAAACCTTGTTTTAAAAGGAAAGATATAAGTTCATTCCAGTTAAACGAATAGCCAATTTTAAAATCTTCAAGTTCATGACGGGTAAAGCCTCTTGTCTTTATGTAATCCTGTGCCTTTTTTGCCTCAGGCTTATAAATGTTGTGATGATAATGCTCTGCCGCCGTATCCAAAATTTTTAAAATAACATCTTTTTGTTTTTTTCTTTTAATAACACCTTCGTCGCCAGAAATTTGAGGCACTTCCATTTTGGCATTCTCTGCCAATCTTTGAATGGCATCTTGGAAATCACAACTTTCAATTTTTTCAACGAAGGTGATTACATCTCCGCCTTCTTTGCATCCAAAACAGTGATACAAACCTTCATATTGGTCAACACAAAAAGACGGGGTCTTTTCATGGTGGAATGGACAACATCCCCAATACTTACTACCCCTTTGTTGTAACGAAACATATTTTGATACAATGCTGACGATATCATTTTTTCGTTTTAATTCGTCAAGCCAATCTGGTGAAAATCCTCTATTACTACTATTCAATCTACCCTCTTTAAAAAACCTTCTAATCTTTATATACTCGGCTAAAATTCAAATTCCTTTTATAAAGTTATAAATTTATATCTAAAATAAAAATTTTTTGTATATCCCTTAAATTTAGGGCAATTAAGCCTGTTCAGCCAAATAATTTAAAGCCTCAGTTGCCGCAACCGCACCAGTTGAAGTCGCTGTTACAATTTGTTTAAGTTTAATTGTTGAAACATCACCGCAAGCAAACACACCCTGCATAGAGGTATGGGCAAGTTCATCGCTGACTATATAACCAAATTTATCAAGTTCAATTTTACCTTTTAAAAATTCAGTGTCTGGTTTTCTGCCGATAGTAACAAAAACTCCATCAACTTTTATAGGTTGTTTTTGACTGTCTACAATCAAGCCCTCCACTTTGTTTTCACCCACTATGCCTTGCACCTGTGAAGAATAATAAATTTTCACATTTTTTAAACGCTCAAAAATATTCGGTTGATACGCCTTTAATTTAAGTTGCGGATATTTAGAAATAATGCAAATACTTTTACAAATATTGTTTAAATATAATGTGGTAGCCACAGCGCTGTCGCCAGAACCCACAACAGCAACATCTTTATCTTTAAAAAATGCTCCATCACATGTGGCACAATAACTCACTCCACTGCCAATAAAACGCTTTTCTCCTTCAACATTAAGTTCGCGCGACATACTGCCCAGCGCCAAAATAACAGCACCTGCCTCATAGGTTGCTTTTTTGCATACAACTTGCTTTTTATCTCCTAAATCAACAATATCAATCATATTGTCAATTTTAAACTCAACACCTAGTTTTTTTGCTTGGGAATAAAAAACATCAGCAAGTTCTGAACCTTGAATATTTAAATATCCAGGATAATTTTCAATCTCTCCAATGGTTGCAACCTGCCCGCCATATAATCCCCGTTCAATAACCAACACGCTTTTGTTTGCTCTTTTTGCATAAATTGCCGCAGTAAGCCCACTTGGCCCAGCGCCAACAACTACAATATCATAAAACATTTAATATCCTCCGCCACAAAAAGTATGTTTTCCAAATAAGCAAAAAATAGACCAAATAAAGGTCTATTTTTATTATACTAACGTTTGCTAAATTGAGGTGCTTTTCTAGCCTTTTTCAAACCGTATTTCTTTCTTTCTTTCATTCTTGGATCTCTTGTCAAGAAACCTGCTTTTTTAAGTTCAGCCTTAAAAGTTTCATTGGCTTTAACAAGTGCTCTTGCAATTCCGTGGCAAATAGCGCCAGCCTGACCAGCAATTCCACCACCATCACATTTAATGCGAATGTCGAACTTATCTTTTGTGCCAGTAAGTTCAAGTGGTTGAAGAGCAACTAAAAGCAAAGTATCTCTTTGAAGATATTCACCAATCTCTCTGTCATTAACAGTGATTTTGCCTTTTCCAGTTTGCATTCTAACTCTTGCAACAGAACTTTTTCTTCTGCCTGTTGCAATAAATTCGTTAGCGGTTTTTTTAACAACTTCTTTCTTTTCAGCCATTATACTCTTGCTCCTTTTACAACTATTTGCTCAGGTTTTTGAGCCTCATGATTATGTTCACCATCTTTGTAAACATGAAGTCTTGTAAATTGTTTTCTTCCAAGCGAAGTTTTTGGCAACATACCCTTTACTGCTTTTTCAAGTGCTTTTGGAGAGTTTTCAGCCATGAGTTTATCATAACCAACTTCTTTTAAACCGCCAATATAGCCAGTGTGCCAAATAAGTTTTTTGTCTTCAAGTTTTTTGCCTGTAAGCACCATTTTATCACTGTTAACAACGATGACAAAATCACCTGTGTCAACATGTGGAGTGTAAATTGTTTTATTTTTACCCGTCAAAATATCAGCCACCGCTGTTGCAAGTCTACCAAGAGGCAAATTTGTTGCATCGATAACATACCATTTTCTTTCAACTTCTGACGGCTTAGCCATAAAAGTTTTCATTTAATTATCCTTCCTATAAATATTTTTGCAAGCCTTCAAGAACCTCTTTTATTTATGGGGCTAATATAAACAAAAAACCGCTTGAATTTTTGCGACTTCTATATTTTATATATAATCACACACTTTGTCAAGCGATTTTATTTATTTTTTATTAAATTTTCAAGCAATTTCTAAGCCAAAACTCTTGAATATTTGCCAGTTCTAGCGTCGACCCATGCCGAATAATCTACACCCACACTAATGCAGTTAATTTTTGATTTTAAATAGTCTGGTTTCATTTCTTCAAACTTTCTAGAAAGAGCATTTTTAACAACATCTTTATTCCCCGACATATTTGTTTTTTGACAAAAAGCGTCTAAACTATCTTGATTATTTAACAACTCTTGCATAGTCTCAAATTGAACTTTTTTATCTTGGAAAGCATCTTGAATAGTTTTAAGTCTTTCCTCAAATTTTTCGAAAAGTCTTGAAGAACCAAGTTTTTCATTATCAATTTCATTTGACCTTTTTTCCGCCAAAACTTTATGGGCAGTTCTAATTTTACTATAAAACTCCTCATCGCTCACGCTTTTGCCAGCATTTAACTCCTGTGCAATCTGCGCAAAATCAATTTTATCACCATTTAGTTTTGATTTATAAATATGTAATAAAATAACTTTATCCTGATTGTCAAAACAACCGTTTTCTGATGTAACAAACCCTAATTCTTCTAGTGTTTCAAGCATACTTTCCTCCAAATGTGATAATATAATTATAGCACGCCATTTTGAATATTGCAAACATTTTTATGCATATTTATGCATTTTTTTATTAAATCAACAAAAACTTTTTCTCGTCAATAATAAATTTGATTTTAATGCATAACATAAAACCATGAAAGAATTTTTTAAAAATAATCTTAACATAATTTTAACATGGCTGTTTATTTTCCTTGTTGCAGGATTAGGAAGCCTTTTTGTAAATTTGGGAATGACATGGTATGAAGGGCTAAATAAACCAAGCCAATGGATACCTAATATTGTAATCCCTATAATGTGGACGGTTATTTATCTATCTTTCGGCGTTATATTCACAATACTTTATAAAAAACAAGAAATAAACAAACGCATAATAGTTCTAGGAATAATAAATGGTCTTATGAACATACTATGGTGCTTGGTATTTTTCACATTAAATCAACTTTTGCTAGGCAACATTATAATAATTTTAAATGCGTTTTTCGGAATATTGTTGCTGTGCGAAATAGTAAAAATAAAATACTGGTATGTAAATATACTATGGCTATACCCTATTTGGCTTTTACTAGCAACATCTCTCAACAACGCACTATGGATATTAAATTAAAAAGAGGCAAAAATCTGCCTCTTTTTTTGGTGTTCCCGGCGGGAATCGAACCCACATCGGTCGCTTAGGAGGCGACTGTTCTATCCGTTGAACTACGAGAACAAAACTGCTTGAATTTACACACGGTTAAACGCTTATATTATAATTGTTTTTGCTAAATTTTGCAATCATTTTTTATTTCTAATTATAATTAACAAGTTAAGTGGTTAAATTTCTATTTTATGAGAATTGCTTTTGCAATTAAATTTTGTTTGAATTATTTTGAAAAATATAAACAAAATGTTATAATCAAGTCATAAGGAGAAGAATATGGAAAAGAAATATCAACCTTTATTCACACCTTGGAAAATTGGAAATGTTGAAATTAAAAACAGATTTGTAATTTGTCCAATGGGTGGAACATCACTTTTTGGTTGGATGGAAAAACATCATTTCGACCAAGACGCCGCTGACTTCTTTATGAAACTTGCAAAGAATAATGTGGGGTTAATCATTCCAGGTATCGCCCCTATCAGAAACTTGATTGGTGGAAGTTGGTTATATAAAGCCAAAGGGGCATTTAGAAAATTGAAACCATATATGAATGAAATCCACGCCAACGGAGCAAAACTCTTTGTTCAACTTACGGCTGGTTTCGGTCGTTCTTTTTCAATTCCAACTATGCTTGTACCAATGCTTAAAAATAAATTTTTAGGTGCAATGCTTAAACCTATAATAGATGTGTCAAGAATTTGCGCTTCGCCAAGCCGTTTGCCATCTAGATGGGCGGAAGGTGTTTATTGCAGACCATTAAAAAAGAAAGAAATTGAAAAAATGATTAAAGGTTTTGCTAAAACTGCAAAGATGTGCAAAGAAGCAGGTGTTGACGGAGTAGAAATTCACGCTGTGCATGAGGGTTATCTTCTCGACCAATTTACCACTGAATATACAAACCAAAGAACAGACGAATATGGTGGAAGTTTTGAAAATAGATATCGCTTCCCAGTTGCAATCGTTAAAGCAATTAAGAAAGCCTGTGGAGAAGATTATCCTGTATCTCTTCGCTACTCAGTTGTAAGTAAAACCAAAGGCTTTTGTGAAGGTGCTATGCCAGGCGAGAAATTCACGGAAGTTGGAAGAGATATGGCTGAAAGTGAAAAGGCCGCAAAATATCTTCAAGATGCAGGATATGACATGCTCAACTGTGATAATGGAACATACGATGCATGGTATTGGGCTCACCCACCTGCATACATGCCAAACAACTGCAATTTAGAAGAAGTTGAACATATTAGAAAGTTCGTTGATATCCCGGTTGTTTGCGCAGGCAAAATGATTCCTGAAACAGGAGCAAAAGCAGTTAAAGACGGAAAAATCGATGGCGTAGGTTTTGCTAGACAATTCCTCACCGATCCTGAATGGATTACAAAACTTATGGAAGGCAGAGAAAAGGATATTATGCCTTGCATACATTGTCACAATGGGTGCTTCCCAATGTCGCATTATAAAGGCATCGCATGCGGAGCGGCTATGGATGATTCCAAACATATGTCAAGATGCGCACTCAATCCACTTACAATGCAAAATCATAAATATGATATCCACCCTGCTAAACGCAAAAAACGCATTGCCGTGATTGGCGGAGGCATAGGAGGAATTGAAGTGGCAAGAATTGCAACTTTGCGTGGCCATGAAGTTACAATTTATGAAAAAACAGATAAATTGGGTGGTGTTTTCATACCAGCCGCTGCTCCAAGTTTTAAAGAAAATGATAAAGCACTAATTGAATGGTATAGACGCCAAATCGCTACACTACCAATAAAAGTTGTTTACAACACTGAAATAACCGATATTTCTAAACTTGATGCTGACGAAATTGTTATTGCAACAGGTTCAAAAGCAAGAAAACTCAAAGTTCCAGGCTCAGATAAATGCATTGATGCGATTGACTATTTAAATGGCAAAGAAGTTGGAAACAAAGTTGTAATTATTGGCGGAGGATTAAGCGGTTGCGAAATTGCCTATGACTTATACTTAAAAGGCAAAGAACCAGTGATTATAGAAAGTTTGCAAGATTTAATGGTTTCAAACGGCTTATGCCTTGCAAATTCTTCATACCTTAGAGATTTCTTTAAACTAAACAAAGTGCCTGTATACCTTGAAAGTAGCGTTAAAGAAATTAAAGACGGTGAAGTTATTTTTATGACAAAAGGTGGACAAGAAAACAAAATTAAGGCCGACAGCATAATATCTGCAATTGGATATAATCCTGCCCCACTTGCAAAAAAATCAAAACATGTACACATTGTTGGAGATGCATTAAAAGTTGGCAATCTTCGCACAGTTGTATGGCGTGCTTGGGAAGTTGCAGAAAAAATTTAAAAAACAAAAAAGTCAGCGTTTGCTGACTTTTTTTTCTTATAAACCTAAATAATTTGGTGCTGGTGGTGGGACTTGAACCCACACGAAGTTGCCCTCTCAGGATTTTAAGTCCTGTGCGTCTGCCATTCCGCCACACCAGCATGTGATTGTTTTTACATTTCTGTGTATTTAGTTTTAAGTTTCGCACAGGACTTTTAAGCCCCGTGCGTCTGCCACTGTGCCCTAAAAATGCGAGCATTTTCAGGGGACCCGACCGCCCACACCAGCATGTGTTTTTTTCATTTCCAACGCATTTCAGATTTGTTTAAAGCCTGTCCCAGCGCTGAAAATAAATATGGAGGTACCACCCGGATTCGAACCGGGGAATGAAGGTTTTGCAGACCTTTGCCTTACCGCTTGGCTATGGTACCACTGTGATGAACATAATTAAAATAACATAATTATCAAATTTAGTCAATTATTTTTATGCAAAATTTGTGTAAGATGTGAATATTTAATTGATTTAATTGTCAGTCTTTTTATTAAATTCTGCTAATTAAAAACACAAAAGAAAAAACTGAACATTACTATTCAGTTTTATCCCATCAAAAATCCTTGAATAATCATCTCTTCTGCCTGCTGTTTAGTTAACCCCAGCGTCATAAGTTTAGTTAACTCCTCGCCTGCAATTTTACCGATTGCAGCCTCATGAATAAGTGAAGCGTTGTTATCTACCGCATCAATTTTCGGTGTTGAAATTATCCTTGCCTCATCAAGCACAATTCCATCGCATTCGACATGTCCAAAGCATTGATTTTTACCTACAATATTTGACTTAAACTCTTGCATCGAATAATTTTTTGCAACACTTCTGCTTTTAACTTCAACGCTACTATTTTCTCCCAACAAGTTTACATCAAATTGAGTTTTTGCAGTTTGAAAATCTGTTGTCAGAAGTTTTTCACTAATTGAAAGTTTAGCATTGTCTTTCAGACTAGCAAAAGTTTTTCTTATTGTTGACGAAACTCCTTCAATTTGGATAGTTTCCATTAGCATCTGACTGCCATTTTCCATATAAATTTTGGTAATAGGATTTAAAACTTTTCCACCACTTCCTTCACCTTCACCAACATGACTTTCAAAATATTTCACTTTACTATTTTTTGAAATGTGAAAACAATGAATACCATTATGCGTGCTGGTGTTGCAAGTAGAATTATGAATTCCGCAACCTGCAACAATTGTTATGTCGCAGTTTTCAGCAATGTAAAAATCGTTGTAAACGACATCGTCAAAACCGCCTACTGTTACAAGAACAGGGATATGCACACTTTTGCCCACAACATTTGGTTTAACAAAAACGTCAATTCCGCTTTTATCTTTTTTAGGAACTATTTCAATTTCGCTTGTAGAGGTTCTTTTAACAACTTCACCGTTGCTTCTTATGTTAACCGCACCCGCAGGAATTTTGTGAAGGCTTGAAATTTTTTCAAGTAATACTTGTTCAATTTTATTCATGGTCACCTCGCAGTTTTTCACATTGAGTATTTTGAATATAAGGAAGAATTTGGTTATATTTTCCAATTTTTTCTACTTTGCCATTTTTTATCAATATAACTTCGTCAGCAATTTCCAAAATTTTCTTTTGATGGCTTACAATAATATTTGTGGCACTATTAAGTGATTTAAATATATTTGTTAAATTTTCAAAACTCCACAAATCTATACCTGCCTCTGGCTCATCAAAAATATTCAATTTGCTATTCCTGCAAAGAACCATGGCAAGTTCTATCCGTTTTAACTCCCCGCCTGAAAGTTTATCATCAACTGGTCTATCAACATAATCCCTAGCACATAAACCAACCACTGAAAGATAATGACATAAAGATGCAAAATCGTTCTTTTTGCCTGTTGCACAATCCAGCAAATCTCTTACTTTCAAGCCTTTAAATTTAACAGGTTGCTGAAAAGCATAACTAATTCCTAAGTTTGCCCTTTCATTTATTTCTAAACCATCAAGGCTAATTCCATTAAAAACAATGTTTCCAGTTGTAGGAGTTTCGATGCCCATAATTATTTTGACAAGAGTAGACTTGCCACTACCATTGGGACCAGTAATGATATATAATTTTTTATCATCAAAACTTAAATTTAAGTTATCAAGAATGGTTTTGTTTTTACCATTTTCTTCAACAACATAACTAATATTTTCTAATTTTAACATATGATTATATTAGCATTATAAATAATTTCTGTCAACAAGATTTCTTTTGACAAATTTTAAATATTAAGTTATAAATTTTTTGTTCTATAAAAAAATCCTACTATCGTAGGAAATATTTGGAGCGGAAGACGGGGTTCGAACCCGCGACCTTTGCCTTGGCAAGGCAACGCTCTACCAACTGAGCCACTCCCGCAAAGTCGCCAAACTTATTGCGACTTAATAAATATATCAAATAAGATAAAAAATTGCAACTGTTTTTATCAATTTTTTCTATTATATATGAAAAGAATACCAAAAAATGTTTATTTTGCCCTTGAATGATGACAAATTAAATATATAATCTGATAATTTTTGGAGTATTCGTCGACCAAATTTAACATGTTTTTTAAAGAACTTTCGTCAAGGTTTACAAATGGGTCGTCCAAAATGACAAAAGGTTTTTGTTTTTGAAACACACTTTCAATCAAAGCAAATCTTTTGCAAATCGTGACCAAATCTCGTTTACCATGACTAAGGTATTTATCTTCCTTAACACCCGTTTGAGTATCCAACAAAACATCAAGGTCAGTGTTAAGTTTAATTTGCCCCTTTTCTTCAAGTTTTTGTAAAAAACCATCAAATTTTTGTTGCATTGGCTGAACAAAGCGCTGAGAAAGATTATCTCTTGCCTGTTCTAAAAAACTTAAAACATTTTTCACTATTTCCTGCTTGTTAGAATTGTCTTGTCTTAACTGTTGCATTGATACCAGTTGAACTTCCAGTTCATCAATTTCTTCCACAAGCGCATCAATTTGGGCTTCAATTTGTTTGAGCCTGATTTTATCTACTGCCAGTTGTGTATTTTGTTCGGCTCGTTTTGAAAGTTCTGATATATTTTGTTGCGCACCAGTTGCTATTAAAATTATTTGTTGCTCCACTTGTGAAATTTGGATATTTAATTCTTGCAACTTATTCTGTAAATCGATAATTGTTTCAGCGCCTTCTTTTTTTAATTTTACAAAGAATATAATGAAAATTATAAGTAACACTCCTGCAACCGCACCAACTGATGCTGTTAAATAACTTGCCTGACCTGTTAAACCTAAAACTAATGATAGAACCGCCATTGTTATAGCAAACCCAAACAAAAACCATAATTTTGTTTTTGAAAAAGAGTTTTGTTTTTGTTTAGCACCAAGTTGTTTTTCAATGTCTTCTCGTTGTGCTTTTAAATTTGATAATTGCTGGGTTTTCACTTGTGAATTATCGTTTGCTGGCACTGGCTTTTCCTGCTCTTGTGAATTTTTTAAGTTTTCTTCAAGTTGTTGAATTTGCTCAGTCAAAGCCTCTTTTTGTCCGTTAAGATTTTCCAGTTGTTGTTTTTTTATTTCAATATTTTCTTGATATGCATAAACTTCATGTATTTTAGGAGTTGCAACCAAAAGTGAATGTGAAAATTCCTTTAACTTTTTTACGGCTTTTGAATATATTTCTGCATCTCCGCTAAAAATACTTGCTCCGCTTAGATGTGAACGCACCTCGTCATTTATCTGACCGTTTATATCACCCTGAGCAAAAAAAGTTGTAATGCAAAAAGTTTCTTTGCCAACTTCAAACAGTTCTTCCCCAAGATTAGTTGAAAAATCTTTTGAAATTTTGTTTGTTTGTAAATCTAAAAGTTCAAAACGGTCGCCTTCGGGAGTTGGAGCAAAAGTTCTAAGAACCCTATATTTTTTATCATTTACTTCAAATATCAAACTTCCGCCGTATGTTCCGCCCTGCCATGGCGAATATTTGCTACGCTCAGCATCATATGGCTTAGAATTTCCTTTTTTATCCATTCCGTAAAACATGGCTTTAATAAATACTGCAAGCGTGGTTTTCCCCCATGCGTTTGCATTTTCAATAACATTCAACCCATCGCTAAAAACATGGTCATAGTTGTGCAATTTTCCAAAATTTTCGATATGTAAACTTAAAATTTTCATAATTGCACCTCTTCGCCTCGCAAAGAAGCCACCCCAAGTTTAATGCAACTTTCTTTTTCTTGTTCGGATAGGTTTGATTCATAAACAAGATTTATAAATTCTGATTTGAGTGACAAAGTTTCTTTTTTTATTTTTTGAATGTCTATTTTTATTTTTGTGTTATCTTTTAGTTCAAAATAAAAATATTGTTTTGATAGTTCATCAAAAATTATTTCTGTCTTTTTATCCAATTCTTCGTCAACCTCACCAGTTAAAATAACTTGAACTAAATCACTGTTTTTGATGTTTGATAAGGCTTGTTGAATTTTAGTTTTAATTGATAAAAAGTCATTACAATCTGAAATATCAACAGAAATTCTATGAAATGTTCTTTTACATTTTAAACTTTTTCGCTCCCAACTAACTTTCCCGTCTTTAACATTTATAAGAACATATCCGATTTTGTTGTCATCAAAACTTAAAGACGCTCCAATGCCAGAATATACCCATTCGCCACGGTCGTCGATTTTTCCTTCTGAGGCTTTGTGAATATGGCCAAGAGCCAAATAATCAATATTTTTGTTTTTTAACTCTTTAACTTCAAAAGTTAAACAATCATCAAAATGCCCATTTACTAGATAAACGTGCAACATTAAAATGTTTAGTCTATGTTCATCAAAATCTATTTGATTTACAAAATTTGCTTTTGAATATTTCTGAACACTGTTTCCTCCAATAACAACCTCTCCCAAATCAAATTTTTCAAAATGGGTTGGAAAAATTGTTAAATTTTCAGGAATTTCACCTTCAAACAACAATTTGTGGTCATGGTTGCCAAGACAATAAAAAAATTTAATATCACGATTTTCGGCAATTTGATCCAAAACAAACTTTATGGTTGACTTTCTTACAATAGTCCTATCAAATAAATCGCCACACAACAAAACCACATCAACTTTTTGCAAGCGGGCTTCTTTAATTATTTCTGCAAAATGGCTTACTCCCTCTTCACGCAAAAGTTTGCTTTTTTCTTTTTCTAATTTATTAGACATAAACTCAATATGTATGTCTGCTATATGCATTATTTTCATAATCAAATTATAGCACACCCTAATTTTAATAACAAATAAAAAGTGCTTGTATCAAGCACTTTCTAACCAATTAAAGTTTATTGTTTTATTGCATCGTAATGTCAAATTACTTTCTCCACTGCCCAAAACCATTGGATTTGTAGGAGTAACATCAGGTAAATTTAAATTTACATTATTAAAAGCAAACTCTTGGGTTTGTTCTTCCCCATAATAATTAAACGATATTGAACAATTCACATCTTTAAAAACATTTAAATTTGTTTCACCAGTTTGATTTTCAATCGTCAAAGCCACAAAATCACGAGGAAGGGTAACTTGAATATTTCCCTTTTCAGTTGTAACCGAAACATTGGAAGCATTCTGCGCTATTGTTGCTGTGATATTCCCTGACTTTGAATACAAATTAGAATATGATTGAATTGAGCCAGTGATGTTTATTGCCCCAGTTGAAGTATGGACAAATGCCGTTCCCGCAACAGTACCTAAATTAAAAGTTGAATTGTGAGCATCGTCTGCCGTTATATTCCCGTTAATTTGATTTATGTTTATTACGCTTGAACTAAATGACTCTGCCGAAGCAGTAAAATCTGCATTACCATTTACCGTGCCAATATTCATATATGCATCTGTGCATTGAGATGAAAATCCACTTATTTGGTTAATTGTTATTTTACCCTTGTTTGAATTTAAAGTAATAAGATTTGGTGAAGATAAATTCCCTGCGGTTATATTGCCAGAACCTGTTTGCAAAATCATATTATCTGCAGAAACATCAGTTTTGCTTATACTAATTTCACCCGAATCTGTTTGCAAATTTAAATTAGCATAGCTGTTTGGAGAATGAGCAGAAAGTAAAATATCACCATTTGTACTCTTTACAGTTAAATTTTCAAGTTCGATATCGTGTGTATAGCCTGCGTTTACATGTCCGCCAATATAAATATTGCCGTCTGAATTTTTTATTGTGATACTTTTATCAGCAAAAGGATTTAAATTTTCATTTGAAATCTGCAAAACTATTTTCACATCTTTGGAAAAATATAAAAATCCGTTTTGCTCGGTAACTGAAATTTTTAAAACATCATTTTCCAATGCAACACTGTATGCAAAATCGTTGGCTTTTGCAGTGGTAACAAAGCCTCTTGCATTGTTGACTATATAAATCCCGTCAAATTGGTAATCATTATTTTTTTGAACCAAAACATCAGCATATCCACAATTTATTTCCACACTAGAAAAATTTGGTTGTTCAAAACTTATTTCACTTTTTGTGTCGGTAGTTGTCATAATGCGTTGAGCGCCTTCACCTGCAAAATATTCTAACCCCAAAATTGAAGTGCCCGGCATAAACATCATCACAACAAAAATGATTAGAACAACTGCCACAATGATAAGCAGGAAAAACCCAAAATAGAAGAAAAATCCCTTTCTAACTTTATCGCTTTTTTCTTTTGCCATAATTACTCCCTTAACTTAATTTTAGCAAAATTTACATTAAAAATCAATAGTAAATTATATTATTCTAAAACCGCTTTAATTCTTCTTACACCCGCCGAAGACGATTCTTCTTTAACAATTTTAAATTTCCCAAGTTCCCCAGTAGTTTTTGCGTGAGGCCCTCCACAAATTTCTTTTGAAACATCACCTATTGTGTATACTTTCACTTTTTCGCCATATTTATTCTCAAAACTGCCAAGCGCTCCGCTTGATTTCGCTTCATCTAGCGTCATTTCTTCACAAACAACAGGAATATTTTTTTGAATTGCTTGATTGACAAAATCTTGCAAATATTTAATTTCGTCTTCCGAAAGTTTATGGTCAAAGTTAAAATCAAAACGCATTCTTTCTTCGGTTATGTTGCTTCCTTTTTGAGTTGTAGACGGATTAAGTTTTCTAAGCCCTGCAAGCAAAAGATGTGTGGCTGTATGATATTTTTGCAAAATTTCGCCATCGCCAGCAAGTCCACCTTTAAATGCACCCGCTGAAATTGAGCGAGATTTTTCTTGGTGCTCTTTAAAGCACTGCATAAACCCTTCTTCGTCAACTTTAAAGCCTTTTTCCTCAGCAAGTTCTTTTGTAAGTTCAATCGGAAAACCAAAAGTGTCATAAAGTCTGAAAGCCGCTTTGCCACTTATAATATTTTCAACTTTTTCGCCCTCTTTGGCAAACTGCTTATGCCTTTCAATGCCAGCAATCACTTTTTGAAATTCTCTATGTCCCTCTTCAATTGCTTTTGAAAACTTTTCTATTTCTTTAAGAAGTTCATCTTTAACTTTCTGTTGGTTTTGTTTTATATCATTGTAATCTTCGCCATATTCGTCAATGAACATATCAGCAAGAACAGTAAAGTTTTTGCTGTCAAAGCCAATTTTTCTTGCATGATTGATTGCTCTGCGAATAAGTCTTCTTAAAATATAACCTTGTCCCAGATTACTTGGAACAACTCCCCTTACATCACCCAAAACAAAAGTTGCGGCTCTTACATGGTCCACAATTATGCGTGCGCTTCTTTGTTCAAAAGATGTGCAGTTTAAAGATACATAATCCATTGCTTTTTTTAAACAACCAACTTCGTATGCACTTTTAACCCCATTTATCACAGCCAAAGTTCGTTCTAAACCCATTCCTGTATCAATGTTAGGTTTAGCCAGCAAAACAGGCTTGTCGCCCTCTTTTTCAACCTTGTATTGCATGAAAACATCATTCCATATCTCCAAATATTTTCCGCAATCACAAGCAGGCGAACAATTTTCACTGCAAGGCGCTTTGCCTGTATCAATAAACATTTCAGTATCAGTTCCGCAAGGTCCAACCCCAGCGCCCAAAGCCCACCAATTATGTTCTTTTGGCAAATAGAAAATTTTTTCTACTCCGCACTCTTTCCACGCCTTAGCGGCCTCATCATCACGAGGAGCATTTTCATCACCCGCAAAAACGCTTACTGCAAGTTTTTCTTTTGGAATATTCAAATATTTTGGGCTGGTTAAAAATTCAAAACTAAGTTTAATCATAGCCTTTTTATCACATTCGCCAAGTGTCCAACACCCAAGCATCTCAAAACAAGTAAAGTGGCTTTCATCACCAACTTGGTCAATGTCATTGGTTCTTAAACATCTTTGCACATCAAAAATTTTATTCCCAGATGGATGCTTTTCTCCCAAAAGATAAGGAACAAGCGGGTGCATACCTGCGATTGTAAAAAGCACAGTTGGGTCATTTTCTGGCAAAATAGAATAACCCGCAATTTTTTTAAATCCCTTGCTGGAAAAAAAATCAAACCACATTTGTTTTAATTGTCTGTCAGTAATCATTTTAACTCCTAATAATAAATTTTTTTAAGATAAAGCCCACTTGCTGGCATGGTTTTCCCCGCTTTTGCCCTATCTCCAAATTTTAATGCCTCTTTAACATCTTCTAAGTTAAGTTTGCCACGCCCCACATCTACGCAAGTTCCAACTAAAATTCTAACCATATGTTGCATAAAACCATTCCCTGTAAATTTAAAAACAAAAAAGTTGTTTTTTTTAAAAAGTTTGGCCTCATAAATTTCTCGCTCGAAATTTTCAACCTGCGCACCACTAGCACAAAAACCTTTAAAATTATGCCTGCCTAAAAATAGATTTAAGCATTCTTTCATTTTGTTTTCATCAAGAATGTAACTTATGCCTGCAACCAAGCCCTTGAAAAGAGCATTTTTTTCGCAACGACTTAAATAATATAAATAAGTTTTTTTCTTCACATCAAATCTTGCGTTAAAAGTATTTTTAACCTTACTTGAAGAAACAATTTTTATATCGTCTGGCAATAGTGAGTTCAAGGCCTTTGAAAAATTTTCAGGTTTAATATTGCCTTCGTAATCGAAATGCGCCACCTGTCCAAACGCATGCACGCCAGCATCGGTTCTACTGCTTCCAACAATTAAGGTTTGTTGTTGCAAAAGTTTTGACAAGGCACTTTCAATTTCACCTTGCACACTTCTGCCCAATTTTTGCCTTTGCCAGCCACAAAACTTTTGACCGTTATATTCTATCACAAGTTTAATTCTTTGCATAAGAAAATTATACACTTTTCGCCTGTTAAAGCCAAGCATTTCTTTTGAATTTTTTGTGATATGGAGTATAATTAAACAAGGAGTGATTTATGAAACAAACAATCGATGCAAACTCTGCTGTTGCAAAAGTTGCATATGCAGTGAGTGAAATTGTTCCAATATATCCTATTACACCATCTTCGCCTATGGCTGAACTTTCTTCGCATATGGCAGCGCAAGGCTACACCAACATCTTTGGCGAAAGGGTTAAAACAATAGAAATGCAATCTGAGGCAGGAGCGGCTGGTGCTTTGCATGGAGCACTAATTGGCGGTGCGCTTGCTTGCACTTTTACATCAAGCCAAGGCCTACTTTTAATGATACCAAATATGTATAAAATGGCGGGCGAATGCTTGCCAGCGGTTATGCATGTTGCAGCAAGAAGTGTGGCATCACATGCGCTTTCAATTTTTGGAGACCATTCTGATGTTATGGGCGTTAGAATGACTGGCTTTAACATGCTTTGCTCATCATCAGTGCAAGAAGCGCAAGATATGGCAATGATTGCACATATGCTCGCACACACATCTTCACTTCCTGTGCTACATTTTTTTGATGGATTTAGAACAAGCCATGAGTTTCAAAAAATAGATATGCTTTCAACTGATGATATCAAAAATCTTTTTCCTATTAAAACTAAACCTACATCTGCCCCCCTGACATCACTTGCACCTAAACAATATGGAACATCTCAAAACCCAGATGTATTCTTCCAAAACCGTGAAGCACGAGAAATTTGCTATCAAAAAGTTTTAACCGACATTGATAAAATTTTTGCAGATTTTGCAAAGATTACATCAAGAAAATATAAAAAGTTTGATTACTTTGGTTCTCCAAACGCTGAAAATGTGATTGTTATGATGGGTTCTGGCAGTGAATGTGTTTTAGAGTGCCTTTCTCAAAATAAAAATGTTGGTTTAATTAAGGTAAGGCTTTACCGCCCTTTTGACGAGCAAGCGTTTATAAATGCCCTGCCAAAAAATGTCAAGAAAATTATTGTTTTGGACAGAACTCGTGAAAGTGGAGCGCGTGAACCACTTTATTTAGATGTAAAAAATTGTTTGTACGGAAAAAACATTCAAGTGGTTGGCGGAGTTTATGGACTTGGTGGAAAAGAGTTTTCGCCAAACGAAGCAATGTCAGTCATAGCCAACTTCGAAAACATGGTTGACGATTTTTCTGTTGGGATAACTGACGATGTTGGATTAAAAAGTTTGCCAGAAACAAGTGCTCAGTTAAACTTAAAACAAACCGAAATAAAAATTTATGGGCTGGGTTCTGATGGTTCTGTTTCCGCGTCCAAGTCAATCACCAAAATTTTGGGGGAAAGAGATGATACTTATGTGCAAGGATATTTTGAATATGACAGCAAAAAATCTGGAAGCATGACGGTTTCACACTTGCGCATATCATCTCAACCTATTCACAGCACATATCTTTGCAATCAAGCAGATGTAATAATGATAAACAACTTTTCTTTCGTGCACAAATATCACTGCCTTAATGGATTAAAAAAAGGCGGAACAGTTATTTTCAACACAGTTTTCTCGCCTGACGAACTCAACAAAATTTTACCTAATGAATACAAGCAAATTATACTTGATGCGGGCGCAAAAGTTTATGTAATCAACGCCCATAAAATAGCCAATGAAGCAGGTTTAAAAGAAAAAATAAATATAATTATGACTGGTGCGTTTTTTGAAGTAACCAAACTTAAAAAAGATTACCTTCCTAAACTTCAACAAGAAGTTGAAAACAATTTTGCAAAGAAAGGTCAAGCGGTTGTTGATAAAAACCTTCAAGCACTTTCTAAAAGCAAAAAATCAGTTAAAAAAGTAAATATAAAACTTTTAAAAATTACAAAAAAAGATGTTGCAACAAGGTTTGCCGAAAATTATAATTTAAAGCCTGTGTCTGAATTTTCAAAAGACGGAAGCATTGACACTGACACGACAAAATATGAAAAACGAGCAATTGCTGAAAACATTTCACAGTGGCAACCAAATAAATGTATTCAATGTGGGCAGTGCGTTCTGGCTTGCCCGCACGGTGCATTAAAAGCAGTGCTTGTCAAAACTCCACCAAAAGATGTGCCGTTTGTTAAAGCATTTGGAATAGATGGCTATTATAGAATTCAAATTTCGCCAGAAGATTGCACAGGTTGCGGATTATGTCAACAAATATGCCCTGCACTTGGCAAAGCAATTATAATGAAAGACGCAAGCACAACGCTTGAACAAGAAAAGAAAAACTTTGAAATTTGTGAAAGTTTAAAAACTATTAAAAAAACACCATTCTCTAAATCAACAGTTAAAGGTTTGCAGTTTGAAAAAAATTATTTCGTATTCCCTGGCGCTTGTGCTGGCTGTGGCGAAACCCCATATATAAAATTAGCCTCCATGTTGTTTGGCGAAAAAATGGTTATAGCAAATGCAACAGGCTGTTCAAGCATTTATGGCGGAAGTTACTCTTCCTGCCCTTATTCCAAAAACTCAGCAGGCAAAGGTCCAGCATGGGCAAACAGTTTGTTTGAAGATAACGCCGAGTTTGGCTTAGGAATTAAATTGGCAAAAGAAAAAACCAACTCATCAGAAAGCGTATGGATTATAGGCGGAGACGGTTGGGCATATGACATAGGTTTCGGCGGTCTTGACCATGTTTTAGCAAGTGGCGAAAATGTGAACATTTTAGTTCTAGATAATGAATGTTACGCCAACACTGGCGGGCAAGCATCAAAATCCACTCCTGCTGGTGCGGCTGTGAAACTTGCTGACGGTGGAAAAACCACAAACAAGAAAAATCTTGCCCTTATGGCAATGACTTATGGCAATGTTTATGTTGCATCAGTTGCAATTGGCGCAGATATGAACCAGTGCATAAAAGCATTCCGAGAAGCAGAAGCATACAACGGTCCAAGTTTGATAATTGCATATTCAACTTGCGTAAATCATGGTTTTGACATGTCGCAATCACTAACCGAAATGCGCAAGGCTGTGGAGGCAGGATATGTAATGCTGTTCAGATATCACCCAACAGAAGGTTTTACTCTTGACCGAGGCGAAGTTAACAATAAATTTGTTCCTTTCTTAATGGGTGAAAGAAGATATGCGTACCTAAACGAACAGCACCCTGAAAAAGCAAAAAAATTATTTAAAAAATCAAAAGAAAAAATAAAAGAAAATTATATTTCCTATAAAAAAATTGAAAGAACAAATAATAAAATAAAACAATGGAAGATGGGGAGAGTAGATAAAACAGTAGAAAGCGATGAATATTTATCAAGCTGCAGTATAAAATATGATTTA
>CASFBF010000008.1 GCA_949292985.1 uncultured Bacillota bacterium | reverse complement strand
TTTTTTTAATAATTATTGACTTAACTTAAAAATTTTTTTATACTTTCTTTTAGTTAAAGAGGTTAAAAAATGATTCAAGTAAATAATGTTTCTTTGGCTTTTGGTGGAAGAACCTTATATAAAGAGGTCAACTTAAAATTTACAAAAGGCAACTGCTATGGAATAATAGGCGCAAACGGCGCAGGCAAATCAACCTTCTTAAAAATATTAACAGGCGAAATTGAACCCAACACAGGCGATGTGTTTATCTCGCCCGGTGAAAGAATGAGCGTTCTTCAACAAAATCAAAATGCGTTTGATAATGAAACCGTGCTTGACACCGTTTTGCTTGGGCACAAGCGTTTAATGGATATTCAAAAACAAAAAGATGCTTTGTATGCAAAAGAAGACTTTTCAGAAGAAGACGGAATTTTAGCGGGAGAACTTGAAACAGAGTTCGCAGAACTTGGCGGATGGGAAGCAGAAAGCGATGCAAAAAACTTGCTTCAAGGCATGTCCATAAACGAAGATTACTATTACCAACTTATGAAGGATGTTGACCCAAAAATTAAGGTTAAAGTTTTGCTTGCACAAGCACTTTTTGGCAATCCTGACATTCTTGTGTTAGACGAGCCAACAAACAACCTTGACTTTAAAACAGCGGTTTGGCTAGAAAATTTTTTATTAGATTTTGAAAATATAGTGATAATCGTTTCCCACAACAGACACTTTTTAAATAAAGTTTGCACACATATTTGTGATGTAGATTTTGGTCAGATAATTATGTTTATAGGAAACTACGATTTTTGGTATCAATCAAGCCAACTTATAGCAAAACAACTTAAAGACCAAAACAAAAAAGCGGAACAGCGTGCAAAAGAACTTAAAGAATTTATTGCTCGCTTCGCAGCAAATGCTTCAAAGTCCCGTCAGGCAACCAGTCGAAAGAAAGAACTTGAAAGATTGACAATTGAAGATATTAAGCCCTCTTCACGAAAATATCCTTATATAGATTTTAAATTCGAACAAGAAATAGGTAAAGAGATATTAAAGGTTGAAAATCTGACCAAAAAAGGTATGTTCAAAAATTTGTCTTTTAATGTAGAAAAAGACCAAAAAATTGCATTTTTTGCGCAAAATAGTCAAATTATTACAACTTTATTCAATATTTTAATGGGAAAAGAACAAGCAGACAGTGGAACAATTCACTTTGGAAAAACAATCTCGGTTTCCTATTTACCACAAGATAACCGAGAATATTTTGAAAACTGCACACTTTCAATTGTTGATTGGTTGAGACAATTTTCTAAAGACCAAAATGAAACATTTATAAGAAGTTGGCTTGGCAGGATGCTTTTTACAGGTGAAGAAAATTTAAAACCTGTTAATGTGCTTTCTGGTGGCGAGCGAGTTAGATGTATGTTTGCAAAAATGATGTTGCAAGGCGCAAATTTAATTATAATGGACGAACCAACAAACCACCTCGACCTTGAAAGCATCACCTCCCTAAACAACGGCATGAAAAACTTTAAAGGTCCGCTTCTTTTCACTTCTCACGACCAAGAAATTATTGAAACTGTTGCAAACAGGATAATCGACATTCGTGATGAAAATCATATTGTTGACAAGCCAATGACCTATGAAGAATATGTTGAAAGTCAAAAATGAGTAATTTTTATTGACAAATTTATTTTTAAAGCATACAATATTTTTTGCAATGAAGGGGTTGGCAGCCCAGAGCAAACGCTTGTCGGCGTAAAGACAGTAATAAGGCAGTTTCTGCGAATTAGGGTGGAACAGCGAGGCAAACCATCGCCCCTATGTCAATTTTTTGGCATGGGGCTTTTTATTTTAAAAGGAGAATTTTATGAAAGCAAGTATGGATAAAATAGTAAATTTATGTAAATCAAGAGGGTTCATTTTCCCAGGAAGTGAAATCTATGGCGGTCTTGCAAATGCTTGGGACTATGGCCCGCTTGGCGTGCAAATGAAAAATAATATTAAATCGGCATGGTGGAAAAAATTCGTTCAGGAAAATCCATACAATGTTGGGCTTGACTGCGCAATACTCATGAACCCAACCGTTTGGCAGGCAAGCGGTCACTTGGGCGGATTTTCTGACCCGCTTATGGATTGCAAAAACTGCAAATCGCGCCATCGTGCTGACGACTTGATTGAAGCATATATGAAGAAAAAGGGCTGTGAAGAAAACATCTCTGGGTGGACTAATGAGCAATTTGAAGAATATATAAAACAGCACTCAATACCGTGCCCTATTTGTGGAAAAAGCGACTTCACCCCTATCAGAAAGTTCAATTTGATGTTTAAAACTTTCCAAGGCGTTACCGAAGATTCTTCTTCTGTGGTTTATCTGCGCCCAGAAACCGCACAAGGAATTTTTGTAAACTTCAAAAATGTTCAGCGCTCAACAAGAAAGCGTGTGCCTTTTGGAATTGCACAAATAGGAAAAAGTTTTAGAAATGAAATAACACCAGGAAATTTTATATTCAGAGTTAGAGAATTTGAACAAATGGAACTTGAATTTTTCTGCCAGCCCGGAACCGATCTTGAATGGTTTGAATATTGGAAAAACTTCTGCAAAAACTGGTTGCTTGAAATAGGAATAAAAGAAGAAAACCTTAAACTTAGAGACCACGACAAGGAAGAACTTTGTTTCTATTCAAAAGCAACAACCGATTTTGAATTTAAATTCCCATTTGGTTGGGGCGAACTTTGGGGTGTTGCAGACCGAACCGATTACGATTTAAGCCAACACGCAAAATTCAGCGGAAAGGATATGAACTATTTAGACCCTGTAACAAATGAAAAATATGTTCCTTATGTTATTGAACCTTCACTTGGGGTTGAGCGATTGATGTTGGCATATCTATGCAACGCTTATGATGAAGAGACTTTGGAAAATGGAGAAACCAGGGTTGTAATGCATTTCCACCCTGCAATAGCACCTTACAAAGTTGCAATATTGCCGCTACAAAAAAATCTTTCGGACAAAGCAAAAGAAATTTATGAAAATCTTTCAAAATATTTCATGTGTGATTACGACGAAGCAGGTTCTATTGGAAAAAGATATCGCAGACAAGATGAAATTGGAACGCCTTTCTGCGTAACAATCGATTTTGACACTCTTGAAAACAACACCGTAACATTAAGAGACCGAGACACTATGCAACAAATTCGATTAAACGCAAACGAACTTCCTAAATACATTATAGAAAAAGTAAATTTATAAAAATTAAAGATATAATCTTCTCTTTTCTATGAAACAAAATTTTGCAGACAAAAAAACGAGGAACTCCTCGTTTTTTTTAATCTCTTCGTGTTAATGACAGTGCAATTATTACTATTCTTGCCAGTGAAAGTAAACTTATAAGCAAACTTGCAACATATGTTAAGGCTGCTGCGCTTAAAACTTCTTTAACCTGCGATAATTCGGTTTCTGTCATTATTCCCATTCCTTCAAGTTGTTTAAGCGCCCTTCTCGATGCATTTGTTTCAACTGGCAGGGTAACTAAATTTGCCAAAGCACCCAAAGCAAAAATGCCAACGCCAACCCAAATAAAAACTTCACCAACAATAGAACTTGCAAGCACAAAAAACAAAACAAGCCCAACCAGCAAAAGCGGAAGAAACAGCGACGAAGTGAAATTGCTTAATTTCACAACCGCCATTCTAACTTTCATAGGCGCATAGTTTCGTGCGTCTTGCAAAGCGTGCCCGGTTTCATGAGCCGCCACCCCTATTGCAGCAACAGAAGTGGAATTCCAAACGGGATCTGATAAATTTATGCGCTTTGTTTTAGGGTTATAGTTGTCTGTTAAGTTTCCTTTTGCCCGCATGACTTGCACTGAATAAATTCCATTCTTTTCGAGCATTTGTTTAGCCACATCTGTGCCTGTCAAATTGCACGACGCGCTAACCTGAGAATATTTGCTGAATGACGACTGCACTTTAAACTGCGCATACATGGCAAATATCATTGCAGGCAAAAGTAAAACACCAATTATGATATACTCCCAAAAAAACATTTCTTTCTCCTTTTAAATCTACTAAATCTATAATTGCAAAAATTCTTGCTAATTACTTTATTTATTATTTAAACATTTTGGTTTTTCTAACCAAACCACTCCAACCAAATAGCAGTCTAACAAGGTCGCTCCAATAAGTTAGCCTTGCACTATTTAAAAATTTTTTTACATCTTTCATCACATTGTTTGGCAAAAATTGGTTCAAAGTTTTTATCGCACGCTTAGAAGCATCTTTTTCAAGGCTGATTGTTATTAGTTTTACAACCACCGCAAAAACAAAAATTGCTAATGCCACGCTTCCTGCAATGATAGCATAAGTTAATAGATTTTGAAAAAACAACAGAACTATGAAAGCCAAAACTGCTGGTAGAAAAAGTTTTCCTACAATCATGCCCACAATGTGAAAAGCACGAATTGCAACAAACTTTTTGCTTGTGAAATCTTGCTCGGCATGCCCTAATTCATGCGCCACAATGGCAAATGCGCCTGCTGAATTAGAAGAAAGGGTTTTGTCAGATAAAATCAAAGCCTTATGCTTATGATTATATCCGTCTCCTGCTGTTTTTTCTGTCCTTGCAATTTTAAGTTTGCCATCAAAATTATGATAGTTTTGCTCATTGATAAACTCAATTATTGTTTTGTGCGCCTGAGCAGGAGTTTGAAACATATTTTCATAAATCTGCAAAAATTTATCTGTGGAAAAATTCCCCACCGCCAAAACTGCGCTTAATAGCCCAACCACCACAACAATAATTAAAATAATCCACCAAAATTCCATGCGTTTATTTTATCATTTTTTAAGGTTTTTATCAAGTGATTAAAACAATAGTGTCGCCTTTATACAAAGTGGTGCCAGCAGGTGGAAGTTGTTTCAAAATTATCCCGCCATCGCCATCAGTTTCAAAATATATTCCAACTTCCCTTAAAGCAGACATTGCCTGTTCAAGTGTTAAGCCTGTAACATTTGGCATTTGCACCTGCTCCACAACTGTTGTTTCATTTTGTTTTGAAATACACAAATAGTTAAAAAGCCCCATAAATATTTCTTTGCCATAAGGTGCGGCAACCACGCTTCCATAATAAGCACCCGCACCAGGCTCATCGACCATTACCATAACAAGATACTCTGGATCCGAGGCTGGATAAGTTCCAATAAAACTTGAAATATATTTGCCCTGAGCAATTTGACCATTTTCACCGTATTTTTGAGCAGTACCCGTTTTACCACCAACATCGTAACCCTCTACAAAAGTGTATGGACCTGTTTTGTTTGTTGCAAGAGAGAGCATTTCGCAAACTTTTTGGGAGGTTTCACTTGACACAACTTTTCGTTTTGCCACATTTTCACCCTTCAAAAGAACATTGCCATAACAATCGGTTATATTATCAATAATGGTTGGAGTGATTAAATTTCCGTCGTTGACTATTGCGCTAACCGCAGTAAGCAGTTGAAGTGGAGTTACCGCAACAGCATGCCCAAACCCCATTCTTGCTAGGTCAACGGTTTTAACCTGACTTTTATCCATTAAAATACCACTGGCTTCACCCGAAAGCGAAATTCCTGTTTGCTCTCCAAGGCCAAATTTTTCCATATATTCATAAAATTTGTCTACCCCTAGCCTAAGCGCAAGTTCCATAAACACACAGTTACAAGAATTTGCAAGTCCTTCTTGTAAAGTTTGAGTGCCGTGTCCGATACTTCGCCAACACCTTATCTTCACCCCATCAATGACTCTTGAACCGCCACAATAAAATGTGTCATTTTCACTGACAACGCCTTCTTCAAGCGCTGCTGCTAGCGTTAAGATTTTAAAAGTAGAGCCAGGCTCATATACATCGGTAATTGCTTTGATTTTAGATTGATCGAAAAGTGTGGTCAAATCATCACGAGGTATTTCATTCAAATCAAAACTTGGTTTTGTGGATATTGCAAGCACTTCGGCTGTTTTTGCATTCATGATAAGCCCAGTTGCATTTTTTGCTTTCTGTTCGGTCATGATTTTTTCTAATGTTTGTTCTAAAATCAACTGCATTTTAGAATCTATTGTCAGCGTTATATCCGCACCTTTGGTTGCAGGAACATAATATCTTAAAGTTCCACCAATTTCTTTTCCTTGCAGGTCACTTTGCGTAAAACTATAACCGTCAACACCTTTTAAATAACTTTCAAAATAACTTTCAATGCCACTTTGTCCAACATTATCCACGCTGACAAAACCCAGAACCTGCGACAATAAATTTCCATAAGTGTAGTATCTGCCAACGCTTTCAGCCAAATAAACACCTTTCAGATTTTTGTTATAGATTTGTTCTGCAATATCAGCAGAAACCTGCATTTTGATGAGAACTTCCGAAACATTTTTAACAATAACTTTTTCATAAACTTTTAAATATGTCATGTTAAGCATTTTTGAAAGATATTCAGCAACCTGCGAAGCGTCTTCCACCTCTCTGCCCCTTACATAAACATTATAGGTGGTGTAACTAACAGCAAGGCGAGAACCAGTGCAATCATAAATATCCCCACGAGGCGCAACAATGGCAAGATCACGGGTCCATTGAGATGTTGCACGAAGTTGCAAATCTTTACCATTTATAATTTGAACCACAAAAAGCCTTACGAATAAAGCACAAAAAAGAAAGGCTACCACCATGCTTAAAGCGAGTAACCTTTTTTTAAAAGAAAATAAAGTGAAAGGGTTTTGCAAAAGGTTATCCTCCAAATAACCCCGACAAGAAATTGCAAAGTCTGTCAAACCAGTTGGATTGTTGTTGTAATTGATCCGGTCGCATCAACTCGTTAGGATAGGTTTGAATCAGTTCTGATGTTTTATTACCAGAATCAACAGATGAAATGTTTTTTAAAAGATTTGCAAGATTAACAGAATATTGGCTGTTTGCGGCATTGTATGCTGAAATGGAATTAGAAAGGTCAACAGCAGTAAACACACCAAGCCCAACTGTAAGTGCCAGAACACTTGCAATGATTGCCTTTTTTAAAAAAGACATTTTTTTCTTTGGCTGAGATTTTTCCACCTGTTTTTCGAGTTTAAGAATTCGTTTTTCTTTTTGCGGTGGAGTTTGTGGAATTAAGTCATAGTTCGGGGTTTCAATGACTATATTTTCCTGTTGAGGCTGACTCTGCACTTGGGATTGAATAGACGAAAGGTTAATTTTTTGTTTAGCCTTTTCTAGTTTTTCTTCAACCCTAACTTCTTTTTCAAGTAAAAGAGTTTGCTTCTCTTCCATGTATACTCCTAGATAAGAAAATATATGACGGCTTGTTTAAACCCCGAATAAAATTTTATAGTGATTATTTTATTTTTTTTACCAAACGCTTTTGCTAATTTTGAAGCAAAATTTTTGCTAGGCGAAAGCCGTGCCCACGACGGAAAATTGGTTGTCTCAAAAATTTGATAATTACGGAGTCAAATTTTCATGAGGCAAATGCTGTGCATGTTCATGAAAATTTGCGAACCCCACCTCAGCGTCAGCCGAGTCCAGAGGCGAGGTAAGCGAGGCGGAAAGGGGCCCGCGGGGAAAACCGATTTTTAGTGGCTAGGCGAAAGCCGTGCCCACGACGGAAAATTGGTTGTCTCCGCGATGTTTCAGTGCCACTCTGGTTCCCCTGGCCACTCGGCTTCTTCAACAAGGTTTGATATTGCTGTGTAGAATGCATAATTTGTTGAAGTATCCCCTGGTGTTTTGGTAACATTAAATGCAATTTCAAGGTAACTTCCTTCAATTCTGCTTTCGTCTAAAACACCATAACCACCATAGGTTGTGCTTTCAATAACTTTGTAGTATCTTCTTGCATCTGTAAGTCCTGTAAGAGTGAGAACCCTTTCTCCCTCAGGCGGATTAAGTGCTTCTGGGCAGTTGAACGCTCCAATTTCAACAACTTCGCCAAACAAAGTTTCAAGTTCAAATTCAACGGTTGTTCCGTCTTCACCCGGGTCTGCTGGCCCATCTTTAACCGTGATGGTTTGTTTTGCTTCGTGAATTTCACTGCCATCACCTTTGTTCCACCTTAAAACCACTTCAATATCAAGCGAAAGATTTGGGTCAAAAACTTCATCGCCATCTTTATTAGCATCATATTTAAAATCAAGCCAAATATCAGTGATGCGAATTGTTGGGCGTGCTTCGTTTACATCTGGAATGAGAACCAAACTTTGGTATTCATGTGCGCCTGTGTAAAGGAATGGGTCCCCCTCCAACATTGAGAAAAATGAAGTTGCAGGATAGTCAACCACTTCTGATGCCATAAAACTGTCGCCAACTGTGGTTTCGCCTTCGCCAGTGCTTTCACTTGCTTGGCCAATTGTTGTAAGTGTTCCGCAGTAATCTACGATTGCTGAAACAACATCTTCATAGTAAAGGTCGTAACTGTAAGTGCTTGGAAGCGACGGCATAACCTGTGCACTTTCACCAATAATTTCATCTAACACAAAATTTGTGATTGCAACTTTGTTTCTTTCGGTAAGCCCAACATAACTTCCCAGTTGATTGAACAGAATTTTAACATCTTCCAAAGCCCGCTCGGCACTTGTTTGGTCTGCGGTGGCAGGATAACCTTCCACTGTTAAAACAGGCAAGCCCGAATCATAACTAACGCTCATTTCGTTAGGTTGAAGCCCCAACACCAACGAATAAATTGCATAAGTTAAACCATTTATATAATCTTCATTAACATAGGCAGTTTGAAAATCAGTAGGAACAAAAAGATATGCATCCTCGTTTCCACTATAATATTTATAAAACGAGTTATATGTGAAAGAATAATCCCCACTTTCTTCAAATGTTGTGGAAATCATATTCCCGTTTTGAGAACCATTATAAGCCAATATCCAAGGGCTGTAACTAGCATTGCTTATTGGCAAACTCCAATTCCAAGCCTTAGAAGTGTCGGCTGTTACACGGTAGTTTCCCGACGCTTCATCATGAGCCACGGAAGTGATTTGATATCTAATTGCATCATAGTAATACAAGAAACCATCTGGGCTTTCTTCAAATTGTTGGGCAAGTTCTCCAACTTGTTCGTTTTGAGTTTTTTCATACAAATATGAAAACCATTGCCCGCTTGAATCAGGGTCTGTGTTAAAATTACCATATGTATAAAATAAGTAAGAAATTATATCCTCAGCAAAAGAATTAAAGAAATCAGTTTTGCCATCATTTTCTGGCACATTCCCATCAAAGTCATAACCGCCAAGTGGCTTGCGCAACACTTTAACGCCTGCAATATTTATACCACCAGTATCGGTATCTGGATTGTCAGGGTCTGAACCCATGCAACCCGTAAGTGTGACACAAACAATTGCCACAAAAACAATTTGAAAAAATCTTAAAATTTTTGTTTTTAAATTTGATTTAACATTTGTTTTCATAGCCTTAGTATAACAAAACAAACAAAAAAAAACAAGAAATTAAACTGAAACTGCAAAAAAGTAAAAAAAACTTGGGTTTTGCCCCAAGTTTTTTTTTACATTGATCGTTCTACTATTTTTTCTGAAACAGCCTTTGCCGAAGAAACCGTAACAGCATTGTTTATTATTGTTGTTTCAGTGTTTCTCAGTTTATATTTACCATTTTCTGAAACAAATTCATTATATTGGCTTTGATTTGTCGAATCGGTATACCATGGAACTAAACACTCCGTTGAAACAATTGAAATATCATCACCATTAGAATAAACAACTGTTATGTCAAAAACTGATAAATATCCTGTTCCAAATATTCCTGTTGAATCAAAACCTCTGCCACTCATATCACCAACATAAGTTGCAATTATGGTTCCTTTTTCGCCCATATTTCCCAAAAGTGCTTCACCAAACGCATTAGATGACGCTGGAAGTTCTTCACGAGTTGCATTTATTACTGTTTCGGTAGAAAAGTCACTTCTTTGAGTATTTAAAATTATTTTTTCATTTGAAAGCGTTGATTTTATATTTTCAAAAGTAGCCAAAAGTTTGTTATGAGTTTCGCTTCCCTCTTCAATTGAGCCACTTGGAGCAAAAGAATTTATATATTCATCCCAGCCTCCAGCATTTTTAATTTGTTGCAATAGCGAAAGATAACTAGTGATTTCTTCTAAATAAGCCCCCTTATAAGCCCCCTTAGTAAGTCTCGTTCTGCCCAACGCATCTACATTCTGTGAATATATTGTGAAACAATCGTTAGTATCAACTGCTATAACTTTAACATCTGTCGTGTTTATAAACACTCGCTCCGCCAAATCATTTAATAACGATTGAGCATCCGCAACAACAAATCCCTCGCCGAAAACTTGGTTGTAAATTTCTTCGAATGAAATTTCGTCTTCTACTTCACCCGGATTTTCTGGGTCGATTGGTTTTGGTGCAGTGTAGGTTGAATTTAAATCTATCTGATTTGAAATGCCCGTTCTATAATTGCCCTTTCGGTATTCCTCATAAATTTCTTCTGCCGTTTTATCACTGGCGCCTGCAATTATTATAGGCGTTTCTAATAAGTCTCCATCTGTTTGCACATCATATCGAATGAAAGAGCCATCTTGAAGTATTGGCCCTAAAACTGAAAACACTGTTTCTGAGTTAACATTTTCTTGTGTTTCGCCAGAAACATAATAGTTTACATTGCTCACTGGCAAATCAGAAATTGCACCAATTTTGCTTTCTATGTAATCAACGGCGTTTGATATTTTTTCAACAATCTGGCTTTTTTCACTTTCTTTAACTTCTTGCTGCGGAGTTAAGCCTGCCTTTGAAAGAACGCTGTCTTTAACATCGCCTTTTAAATAATCAACAGTTTCTTGCGGTAATGACACAACAACTGATGAAAGTTCGTCGCCAACCATTGAAATAACTTGAAGGTTGTCGTCCTTTAAGCCATAAGCCTTAACATCTGCATCGCCATAAACATTTTCAGCAATTTCGTTTACTTCATTTTGAAGCATGGCTTTTGTATCCATTGAAACACCAATGCCATCATATATCAAAGAAACACTTATTGTTTGCTCACTTGGGGTTGGGGCAGGAATGTTTGGCTGTTGAGTTGAATTATTGTTACATGCAGCAAGTGCAGTTACTGTGCCAGCCATTGTGAGAATTCCTGCTGTAAGTTTAAGCCAAAGTTTTTTTGATTTTTTCATAGGTTTCTCCTTCTGAGATATCTTCTAAGAGATTATAACACTTTTTTTTCTGCATTTCAATACTTTTTTTTAATTTAACTTTTCCGCAATACGTAATTTAGCAGAATGGCTTCTTGAATTTCGGTTTAATTCTTCGGGTGAAGGTGTGATTGGTTTTTTGTTTACTAATTTTATTTGCGCTTTATGCCCGCAAATGCAAACTGGTGTTTTGGGTGGGCATATGCAATCGGTTGAAGCAAGTTTGAACACATTTTTAACAATTCTGTCTTCCAAACTGTGAAATGTAATCACCGCAAGTCTGCCACCTGGCGAAAGCAATGAAATAAAATTTTCAACTGCCTCTTGCAAGATTTCAAGTTCGCCATTTACTTCAATCCTTATTGCTTGAAAGGTTTTTTTGCTAACTCCGCCCTTACCATAAATCATGCTTTTTGGAAAAACACTTTCAATCACTTTTTTTAGTTCGCCTGTGGTGGAAATTGGACAATTTGCTCTCGCTTTAATTATTGCAGATGCAATTTTTGGAGCAAATGGTTCTTCCCCATATTCATATATAATTTTTTTAAGTTTTTCTTGCGGATAAAAATTAACAACACTAAACGCACTTTTTTCTTGGCGCTTGTCCATGCGCATGTCAAGCGCGCCGTCATATAAATAGGAAAAGCCCCGCTCTGGTGTGTCTATTTGATAAGAACTCACACCTAGATCAGCCAAAATTCCGTCAACTTTGGTAACGCCCATTGCATTTAAAACTGTTTTTGCATTTTTAAAATTTTCGTTAACAAAACTTACGCATGAAAAAGGCGAAAGCCGCCTTTTACACGCTTCTATTGCATCTGCATCTTGGTCGAAACAAATAAGTTTTCCACCCGCACACAACCTTTTTGCAATTTCTTCGCTATGGCCTCCGCCTCCACAAGTCATATCAACATACACGCCGTTCGGTTTTATATTTAGTGCATTTATACACTCCGAAAGCATCACCGGAATATGATTAAATTCTTTCAAGCCCCTACTCCAAAAATATTTTTAAGATTTGAAATTATGTTTTCATTGATGTTTACATTTTCAGCAAGTTGGTTAATCTTTTCTTCAACAACAACCTTATTTTCTTCTGAAAGCACAATGTTAAAATCAAGATTTGTGGCAATATCTAAAATTTGTTCAACAGCCTGCTGATTTTCTTCAACAGCATCTATCAGTTGTTCAATGGCTTGCTGTTTTTGTTCGTCAGTTTGCAAATCACCAAGCGCCAAATCTTTAAACGCCGAGGCAAACTGATTTGCTTCGTTTATTAAATCAAGAAGTTCAAACATTTGAGTAAAGTTAACTTCATATATGTATTGTTTCTGCGCAACTTTTAATAGTTGAGCAGATTTAAATCCAAACTGTTTTTCTGTGGCGGTTATGAGAGCATCAAAAATGTCTCTCATAACACCTTTTTCTGTTTTCCCGTAAAGTTCTTGTCTGTAAGCATTTTGTTTGATGCTTTCAATAAGATTGCCAAGTGCTGTGGCATCAATATTTACCAAACTTGTCAGGTCGTTAGTGCTTTTGTAAACATTTACAAAATTTTTAACTATTGTTGTAAATTCGCCAGTTTGGTCTTCTGCGCTTTCTTTGTTAAATGTGGCAGTTGACAAAGGCAATGTCAAACCTGTTTGTTTAGTTACATCTTCCATAACATCAACAATCACGCCCGAAAGTTTGTCTTTAAGTGGCTGTGTTGATTTTGCCTGCATAATTGCTGGAACAATATCTTCAACCGCTTCATCATCAAGACGCTTTACAACTTCGTTTATGTCGCCACCTGCAAGCAGATAGTCAAACATTGTTTGAGTTTCATCAAACATTCTGCTTTCAAGTTCAGTTATAATTTGGGTAAGCAAAGGCAAATCATATTGCCAGTTTGCATATGATGCTTCAAAATCACCTTCAACTTCAAGCAACGCAAAATCAATCACGCCAGTGCTTGAACTTTGTTCAATTACTTTATCAAAAACTATATCCTTGATTGCTGTTACTTTATACAATGGAAGTAGCGTATCGTCTAAGAATGTGGAGTATTGTGTTTTGCCTTGCTCTTGCCAATCGCTGACCAATCTTTGAGCAAAGGTTTTTAGAACCTGATTGTAGTCTGACCCGCTTACAACCACATCATATAAGTCAAGGCTTATCAGATTTTCTACAGGCGTTGAAACAAATTCAAACAATGATTTATAGGTTGTGATAGTCTCACCCTTTACATCGAGCAAGTTTTCAATTCCAAACTCTTGCAAAACTTGTGGCAATATTTTATTGCCTTTATTGTCTTTCATAATTTCAAGAGAATCAACAGTATCAAGCATAGAGCCTATATCTGAAAGGATTTTTGGAACATCATTTTTTATAAGCAACACATTAGTTAAGTCGGAAGCAATATCCACCAATGTAACACCATTTTTCTCTATTGATGTGTTAACCTTACCAAAGTCCATTAAAATTGTGTTAAGTTGGCTTTTTAGAACCTCCCAATTACTTATCTTGGTGTTTGCTTCTTGGAAAATAGTTCCAATTTCGCTACATGAAATTTTTGAAAGAGAATAATCTAAAATTGAGGATAACCCATCTCTAAATATGTTCATATCAATTATTCTGTTTATAGAGCCTGTCATTGTTGACGTATATTTTTGCGTCAATATTGTTATGGCAGTTGCAACATCAACATCTGACTTATTTACAACTTCATCCAAATACCCGCTTCTAGCCAAACTGCTGAATGTGTAATAAACTCTATCAATATCTGTCCCAAAATAATCAACATAATCCCGAGTTTGATTCATTCCAGTTTTTATATCTTCAAAAATTTCTTCAAACTCTGATAATTCTGGAAACAGCGAAATTAAAGTTGGATAATCATTAACAAGTTCACCCACAGTATTTAAAATCACCGCTTTATAAAGAGAACTTTGTGTCGCTGTTTGATACATTGCGTCCATCTTGTCCCAATTTAATTGAGAAAAAGGCTTTGAGGTATCAATAGCAATAACCTCTCTATAAATATCTAAATAAGTCCCCACTTCTTTTCTTACTTCAACTTTTTCATTATTTAAATTTACCTGTGAAATATTGTCAAAAATATAATCGTCTAAACCAACTGCGCCATTGAGCACGCCAAAGGCACTCTTATCCACAGCATACAAAACATCTTTAACTGTTTGTGGAAGATTATCAATAGTTTCATCTATTGGGCTTGCACTACCTTCTGCCACTGCTGCTTTTGCCTCATACACTTGGTTATCTGCCAACTTAACTAAACTTGTTACAGGCATAGTTATAACTAACATCAGCATAAACATTTTGAAAACACCCATAGCCCCACCTATCCAGCCATTTCTTTTAAGCCCTTCCGCTTTTTCTTCCTTTTTTGATTTAAACGCAAATACGGCAATCAATTTATAGACGCCATAAACAACCAAGCGCATTAACAGATTTAAAATCAAAAACACAAAAGCGCAGACAAACACACTTGGCAGACTTGTTAATAACGCTTGTAATGTTGGCGATGTTTCAACAACTGTACCAATAGTTGGCTCTTCGGAAATCAAATTCACTATTAAGTTTTGTAAAGAAGTTGATTTACCATCGACAGTAATATTTATTCCTAGTATTGCATTTGTAATAGGCGGAGTAATAAATCCACAAATAATAATTCCAACAAATGTTAGGCCCAATTCTAAACCTGACCTTTTTACGCCACGTTTAAATCCTGCCCAAAAACCAATCAACAAGATTATCACAAACAACACGTCCAAAATTGCTATAATTGCAGTTGAAGACATACTATCCTCCCTAAAATATTATTACTTTATTTTAAAACATTTTATTATTTTTACCAAACGTTATTAAAGCAAAAAACAAAGGCCTTAATAATGTATTGCCTTTATTTTTCTTTTTACACATTTTTCGCACTATTTTAAGTATAATTTCAACAATAAAAAGGCCTTTAATTGTTCTTCTGACAATTTCATTGAACTAAGCGATAATAAAACTTTTTGTTTGATTTCTGGGGTAAACTTTGGAAAAAACTTTTTGTTAAATTCAACTATTTTACTATTGCGAACTTCCGCATCTTCAATTTTGCTAAACTGAACATAGTTTTTCAAACAGAACTCTGCAATTTTTACATATTCCTCTGCCACGCTACCCTGATTTAAAACAAGTTTACCATTGTTAATGCTATCGTTCTCTCTTACAATTGATTTTTTATTTTTAAATATTGTTGAGGTCATAACTATACCCGCAATGGAAAACAGCACACAAAACACAACGTTTATAATGAACGCATTTAGATTGTCTGTTACTATATCTCCAAAAGCATCACTGGCGACACTAAAAGGAACACCAAACTTGTTTTGATATAAAATTATGAGAGAAAGACAAACCGCCCCTATATTTAACCCGATTGAAAGTATTATAGTTGAAAGATAATAAAAGGCATCTTTTTTATTACAAATTTTTAAATAACAAGCACTTGCTCCTGCTGATGATAGTAATGCAATCCATGCACTAAATATGCCGTAATAGCACAACAATCCGTTAAGTACTGTCCCTATTACAAGAATTAAAAATGTCGATAAAGTTGCTATCATTTTGCTTCGATTGTTTTTCATGTGTCTCCCCATATAAAGAGTTTTGATATTCTATTTTTTAAATTTTTGAATTAAAAAATTTTTAATAAATAATCTGAAACGAACTCGCCCGAATTTAAAATGATTTTAAATTTAGGTCTAAAATCTTCCATTCTCTCACAAAACTTTTCGGCTGTGGAATTGCCAAATTTACTTATAAAAGCCTGATCGCTTCCTCTCTCTTTCATTCTTTGAATATAATCTTCGTTTTGGTCTGGACTTGCAAAAATTGTGCAGAAAGAAATATTGTTTTGATGCAAATAATTTAAAAAATGGCTGTGAAAAGCGTTTATAATAATCTTTCCCTTTCCCATTTCTTCATGCATCTTTGGTATGGTTCTTTCTGCAAAATCAGGTACGCCTTTATGTAACAAATCTGCTCCCCACCTATCCAAGTCAAAAAACTTTTGACTGTTATTGCACAACTCTGTTTTACCAGTGGCCGTTGCACAAATAAACACCTTAATTTGTTTAAGTTGTTGCGAATAATTTTTTAACTCTTCTAAATCGTGAATTATAATTTGCGTTTTCATATCTACTGTAAGTATAACATAATTTCTCTTTTTTTGTATTATAAGAAAAGTTTTATATACGCACATCAAAAATTTTTTGCGCCACTTTTTACTTTACAACAAAACCCTACCAAACAACTTTGTTTGGTTGGGTTAACCTTTGGCGGGAAGCTCGACAACCAATCCTAACACTAAAATTTTGGTTTGAGTTGAGATTATAAAGATTTATTTATAATTTAAATCGTTTTTTTATAGCTTTTTTATAAAATTTTAATTATATTTTCTCATTAAAGAAGTAAGATTTTATCTTGTTGCTTTGTATAAATTTCTGGCTTATTGTTATTTATATAAACATTAATTTCTTTACGGATACCAAAATTTGTTGTATAAATTCCAGGCTCTAAAGAAAATGCAATATGATTAATAATTTCTCTTGTATCATGGGTTTCGAAATTGTCAATATTTACTCCCATTCCATGGTCTGAATCACCTATTGATAAACTGTGCCCTGTTCTGTGTTTAATATATTCTCCATAGCCACACATTTTTAAATGGTTGCTACAAATATCATCAATTTCATAACCATATACTTTTCTTTTTTGTAATTCGCACTCAAGAAAATTTAAGGCAAGTTCAATAGATTCTTTTATGGCTTCAAACGCTTTTTTATAAATGGCAGGAACAGTTTTGCCCACATATCCAATCCAAGTTATATCTGCAAATACTGCCAAGGGATCATCATATTTTGCCCACAAATCAATAAGAACCATATTGCCTTTTTTAATAAGCGAACAATTTTCTTTTGTTGGTTGATAATGTGGATCGGAAGCGTTTTTTTCGATAGCAACTATTGGAGGTCCATCTGTAACAAGATTGTTTTCTTTAAAACGTTTTAAAATGTATTGTTGTATTTCAAATTCTGTAACTTCACCATATTCCTTAATCTTTTTTGAAATCAAATTAAAAGCTTCGTCCTTTATTTTATCAACAAGTAAAGCAGCTTTTTTATAAAGTTCCAAGGATTTACCAGAAAATGTTGCTGTAATTTTTTGAAATAGATTTCCAGATGATATAATATTTTTAACAAATTTTTTAATAAAACAAACCGTTCCATAATCTACATATGATGCTTTAGGCATAAGACCATTGTCGCTTATTTCCATCATAATAGTTTTAAAAGGAGAAAGTAAATCTTTAAGCATTGAATTAAGCTCTTGCCATGTTTTATAAATTTTTACATTAAAAAATTTTATAATGTCAATTTTTTTATATTTTCATAATCAACAACATGACAGAGCAATGTGTTAGCACCATGTTTATCAATAATTGCGAATAATCTTCTTGTAGAAAAATTATTACCAAAAATACATTTAAATACTGGATTTTTTGAAGCGAAATCATATATAATCCATGCATCAACATTTAATAGTTCTAATTGTTTTGCAATTTCTTTTAACATTTTGTTCCTTTAATAAAAATTTACAATAAAAGCAATATTCTTAACAATGTAATGTTATTGTACCATACTTAAAAATTTTTATCTAGTAAAATAGAAAAAACATTTAAAATTTATTCGATAATATTTTGGCAAAAAGCCCGACAATCAATCCTAACACTAAAATGTATATAGGGAACGTATTTTTAAGTTTAATTTATAATATTTGAATTTATATATATTTTTCGCTATAATAGTTATTACTTTTAGATATGCTTCTTTTAATAAATAAAAAATATAAATTTTTGTTATTTTACAATTAAGGCGGTCTGTATGGAATATAATGGAAAATTTTTTGATGCTATTGTTGCTACACCAAGTTGTGGGAAATCCTATCTTTGTGATAAATATCCTAATTTATTTGTTGATGTAGATGAAGAAAGGTTAAGATGTAAATATAATGTCCCAGAAAATATTACACGAAAAGAATTAGAAGAAACAAAAGGCAATCGAATTTTTTCGAGAAAATTTGATGGAAATAAACTAATAAAAGAACTGTATAGAAGGATTAATATTTATGTTAGACAGGGAAAAACCCTTATACTTGCGCCACATGATGAAACTATAAGATATTTAACAGAAAATAATATTAAATTTTGTTTTGTTTATCCTAAAAAGACAATCAAACAAGAAATTATAAACAGAATGATAAGACGGAACAATCCACAAGAAACAATTAAACAAGCCTCTGATATGTTTGAAGATTTTTATGCAAGCAATATTAAAGAAAATAAATCTGTAGTTCATTATGAGTTTGATAAAGATGAATATCTTGAAGATATTGTATTTCAAAAATTTAATTATAAAATAAAAGAATAAGTATTCAATTATTTTTTAACAAAAAAGCAAGCCAAATATTGACTTGCTTTTTTTGTTTGGCGGACAAACCGACAACCAATCCTAACACTAAAATATATATTGGAAGTAGGTGGGTAAAAATAATTGTTAATATTCTTCATTGATTAAGTCTTCGTAGAAATTATCGTCAAAATCTTCACTCCCAACTTCTTTATTATCTCTATGAACATATTTTTTTAATATTTCATTATTATTCATTAATAGGTTTAACAAATAATCAGAATATTCAATAATTTCATTTTCTCCAATTTGCAAATTTACATTATCAGAAATAATTTTATTAGTATCTGATTTATATATATATTTATCTTGTTCAAACATTAATCTTAAAGATTTTTGCAATATTTCCCATTTATAGTTGAATTGACTATAAATATCAAATCCTATACCAAATCTACTTTCATCTTTATCCTTACGGTTTGTTAAACATCTAAAAAACTCATCAATAACATTGTTAAATAAATTTTTTATTTTATAGAACTCTAAAGTTTGAAATGCATTTATGTTTGACGAATGGACATATTCATTTCTTAGAATATAAATCCTTAATATGTCTATATATAGTTTATCTTGCAATTTACATATATATTGAAATAATTTTTTCGGAGTTCTTAATGTTTCTGCCCATTGTGTTAATACATATCTATTATAAGTATTTGGTATCTTGCTTAAAAATTCTAAATAATCATCTTTTGTTATTTTTGGCAAATATTCTTCTAGTGTGATTTTTTTGTAATAATTTTTGTATGAAGTCCTTAAAAAAGTGGTAATATTTTGCCTAATTATCTTAGTAATGATTATTCTAGGTACATAGAATTGGACAGCTTCATAACCTGATTTAATTTCTGAAATTGAGCATAATGTTTCTAATGCTATCCATGTATCAACAAAAGCACTACTGTTTTTATAGTTTAAATCTTTTTCGGCATAGCTTAAAGTATTTAAAACTTTATGATAGAATAAAACATCATTATCTTTTGCTGTATCCAAAGAATTGATTGTATTATACAAATGTTTTGCATATGGCTTATTTCCAGTATACTTACTTATATAGTAAAAAGGAATTTCAAACTCTTTATCCAAAATTTTACTCTTTATTTTAATAGGTTTTGTTTGATCAAAATCAGGTATATTATTTGAATATAACTTTAATATATCAAAAATAGAACTTATTCTTAATTTTTGGTCTTCAATTAAAGTAAAGTAATCGTTTGTATTAACATCATAAATTTTACAATATATAACATTGTCTATAGTTTCATACTTTTGTTTTCTTTTCTCGCAAATTTCTATAAATCTTTCTTTTTCATTTGCTACATCAACTGGAATGTAGATATCCAAAATATCTTTATTAAATGGCTTTATTTCTCCAATATATTTTACAAAATTAATAAAACTATCAAATACTTTATTATTATCTAATTCGTCTAGTGATATATTTAAAAAACGGATATCTATACCACGTGCGATTATTTCATTAATGAACGTGTTGTATAAACCAACCACATAATTTAAATCATTAATCTCTTTTGAATTAAGTATTTTTTCTATTTCATTAAATATAGCATTGTAATAGTTTAAAGCATTACGTTTTTTAACATCCAAAAGAAATCCATACAATTCTTTTTTTGATATTTTGTTAGAATCTAAAAAGTCTTTCAACTTTGAAATTAATGTCCCATAAACTGCGGGGAAATTTGATTTAAGAATTTTATCGTTAATTAAAAAGTTATAAAAGTTTTTTATTAAAGGAACACAATAGTCGTTATTAACCTTATCTATGTTAAGAGATAAATTCTTGATAATTTCACTTATACATAAATAAAAACAATTGTTATCAGGAATATCTAAATAATTTGCTTTCATATTTGTTTTTGAACTAAGAATGTTTTTAAATAGATATTCAGTTTCTGAATATTTTTTATTCATAATTTTACCTCTGTATCATTATAGCATGAAAAATAACATAAACACTAATAAAATGCAATATTTAAACAAAAAAAAGAAAAAGCGTATTTCAACTTCTTCTCATTTTTGTTTTATTGATTGTTTTGCAAATGAGTATAGACTGCATTTGCTGATAGGTTTGAAAAGTTGCCATTTGTTTCGGCAAAGGTTTTTAAATCATGAGCAAGAAGAAAAGATATTTTTTCTATCTGATTTGAGTTTAAATTGACTTTGCCTAATTTTAGTTCGTTTGAATTAAAATCAAAAACAGCAGTGTTTTCATCTATATCTTTACAATCAATAAAACATTGATTGTTATTCGTTTTTCTCATAATTACTTACTAAAAAGCGAATAACACCGAAAAACACATGGACTATTTAAAGTCCATAATTATTATAACATTTTTCTTTCCAATTTTCTATATTTTTGACAAAAAAAAGACAAGTGGGTGTCCCACTTGGTCTAATAATGGGGAATGACTCAAAAGTGAAACTTTAGCTTTTTGGGGTGAATCATCAGAAAGACTTATTTTATAAGGTTTTTTCACTCCTAAAAAACAATTTTGAGTCCATTCCTTATCCTGCTTCTAATAAATTTTTTATTAATCATCAAATTTTTATTATAAAAAGTTGTTTTTTTATTATATTTAAACTATAATAACAAGGATGTTATAGGATGTAAATATATGAGATTTATTGGAAGCAAAGTTAACTTATTAGAAAACATAAAAAAAGTTATTGATGAAAATATAAAAGATGGATCTGACATTTTCTGTGATATATTTGCTGGGACTAATTCTGTAGGATATTATTTTAAACCCAGATATACAATCATCTCAAATGATATACTTTATTTTTCTTATGTAATAGCAAAGGGATTTATAGAGAATAACAAAAAACCGACATTTAAAGGGTTAGCTAAGTTAGGAATAACTGATCCTTTAACTTATTTATCAAGTGATATGTTTGCGTTAACTTATGGTAATGGATTTATCTCAAATAACTATGCACCAAGTGAACATTGTGACAGAATGTATTTTACATTTGAAAATGCAAATAGAATTGATTTTGCACGTGAACAAATTGAATTATGGAAAAATAACAAATCAATAACAGATGAAGAATATTTTTACTTATTAGCAGGATTAATTGAAGGCGTTCCGTATGTTTCTAATACAACTGGAACCTATGGAGCATATTTAAAAGATTGGGACAAGCGAGCATTCAAAAAATTTGAATTTAGTTTTCTTAATATTATTGATAATAAAAGAAAAAATCAATGTTTTAATGAAAATGCAAACGAGTTAATAAAACATATAGAAGGAGATATTTTATATATTGATCCACCTTATAATGAAAGACAATATTTACCAAATTATCATATATTAGAAACTATTGCAAAAAATGATAATCCTGAAATAAAAGGAATCACAGGAATAAGACCATATTTAAAAGAAAAGTCAAAATATTGTTCTAAAAGCGAAGTTGAAAAGAATTTTAGGGACTTGGTAAGTAATGCTAAATTTAAACACATTATAGTTAGTTATAGTGGTGACGGTTTGATGTCAAAAGAAACAATCGTCAAAATTTTGGAAAAATATTTCGAAAGTAATGTAAAAGTTTATAATATTGATTATAGTAGATATAAAAGTAAAAATGAAAGCTTAAAAAAAGATAAACATCAAGAATATTTATTTTATGTAGAGAATAAAAAAATAAAACTTAAAACGGAACAAATTCAACAAACAAAGAAAGTTATAAATACAGATGTAAATATTCCTTGTATATCAAAAAAATTTATTAAGAGTCCATTAAATTATATAGGTGGGAAATACAAACTGTTACCACAACTTATTAAACTTTTCCCAAGCAACATAAATACATTTATTGATTTGTTTGCTGGTGGATTTAATGTTGGTATTAATGTTAAAGCTAATAAATATATTTGTAATGATATAAATACTTATGTTATTAATTTATTTAAAAAATTTCAGGAATTGGATTGCGATGAAATATTATATAAGATATCAGACAATATTAATAAATTTCAATTATCAAAAACAAATGAGCATGGATATAAAGAATTAAGGTCATGTTTTAATAAATACAAGGATTTATTAGATTTATACACTTTGGTTTGTTATTCATTTAACTATCAATTTAGGTTTAATAATAATCATGAATTTAATAATCCTTTTGGAAAAAATAGAAGTTGTTTTTCAGATACAATGAGAGATAATTTAATTAAATTTTCAAATAAATTAAAAACGATGGATATTGATTTTGAAACTAAAGATTTTAATGATATTAAATTAGATGATTTGGGTTGTAATGATTTTATATATTGTGATCCACCTTATTTAATTACCACAGGATCTTATAATGATGGGAATCGTGGGTTTAAAGATTGGAAAAGCAAACAAGATTTAGAATTATTAAAATATCTGGATAAAGCAAATGAAAAAGGAATTAAATTCGCACTATCAAATGTTATAGAACACAATGGAATAGTGAATAATGTATTATTAGAGTGGAGTAAAAAATATAAAGTTTTTGAAATTGATTCTGACTACTCCAACTGTAGTTATCATAAAAAAAATAAGACTTTAAGGACAAGAGAAGTTTTAATTGTAAATTACTAAAAAAGCACTTTAATAAGTGCTTTTTATTTAATTATCACCAACTGCTATTTGAAACCAACCAACCAAATCATATAATTTTATTAATTGTTTTGAAAAAAATCTTGCTCTTCCTGAGCTTATGTTTCCTTCAGCATAATAATTACTTCCTTTAATTTGTATTGGTTGATTTAATAAATCAGGATTTTTAGAGATTATTGGATCTTTCATGTTATTTATTTTTGATGAAGTGGCTTTATGTATAACATTTTCATTTACTATTTTGTCAAATTTTTCTTTATCAAAATTGTATAATATTTGACAAACGGTTGGAATAACATCTTTCCATCGTGTAACAACAAATTCTTTATCATCAAATTTTATTAGAGATGGTTTTTCTCCTTCCATAGGAGTGGTATCGTCAGACATATCATAAATTCCAGGTTCAAATTCAAAAGCAGGAGCTTTTGTTTCATAATCTCTAGTTCTTTTTAAAGGTGAAATTATTGCCTTACATACTCTATTAGCTATTTCATCGTTTCTTAATTTTATATTTTCTTCTTTCCATTCATGATATCTATTATCTTTCGCAATCTCATTTGTAATTACGAATTGAACTTCTGATATATATTTTAATTTAACATTCCATGGTTTGTTCGAATTTTTCGAATTGTAACCTTGTGACATTGGCGTCAAATTTCCTATGCAATTTAAATACTTATTTCGCATATCTTTTGCTTGTTCTTCCCCGCCATAATATTGAGTCCACCAATTAGAAAATGTTTGAGGCATAAGATGTTCCATAGTTACTTTAGAAATATCGACAGGTATATTGCAATGTTCAAATTCTTCTGTTTTTATTAATATAGCTCTTGCATAATTAACATTTATACCTTCTTTCAAACTTTTCTTGAATTCTTCATCATCAGGGAATCTGCCTGCAGGAGAACTACTGTTTGATAGTTCAAAATAGATATTATTATAATTACATGATAAACCGTCATCAAATTTTCTTAACAATTGATTTACAACGGTTCTTAGAGCTCCTCCACCACCAGAAATAGCACAAACTCTATATCTTGCCATAAAATCAAAAAGTAATCCTAATATATTTTCTAATTCTTTTGTTTGATTTATATATAATTTATCAAAAATATATAAATATAAAGGCATTAAATCATCTGTTTTTAACAAATTCAACATAGTTATCAATTTATTAATTTTATTATTTTCACAATTTTCAAATTTAAAATAAGCAAAATATTTTGCATATCTATTCATCTCATCTAGTATTTCAAGATTTGTCATATTGGGTTGATTAATGTAATCATTTTTAAATTTTTTATATATTTTATCCTGTTCAACATCTTCACAAATTTTCATAACTAAAAAATCACGTGCAAATCTTGAAATATTGTCATTTGATACAGTTCTTTCGATTTTTATCCAATAGTTTTTATATAATAATTCTTGTTCTTCTATAGAATTAGAAAGTAATAGGCAATTTCTAATTAAATCAGCTGGCGTTAATCGTTTTCCCGTAGAATTAATCTTTTCAAATACAGTTTGAACTGCTTCTAAATTGTCTTCAATTTGTAAATTTACATCAACAACTTCTAATTTTGTTATTGTGTTATAAATATCTTTAAGAGGCAAGTTGGCATTTCTTAACAATTCGATAAAATGAAAATAATTTTTTACAATATTATTTTTTTTATCATTTTCAGTAACTAAACCTTTTACAACCATATTAAAACTATCAGCATCATAAGATGTTTGTTTTAATCTTATTCTAAAGGCATCACTTGCATTATCATTTTCTAAATATCTAATAGTAATATTCTCATCAGGAAGATTTTGTCTTTTCATTTCATCACGAATTGCGCATAGTAAAAGCAATATTGTTGTTATTCTTTGTTGCCCATCTACTAGAATAAATTCACTAAAAGAAGCACCGTTATTTTTCCCTTCATAATATACGATATTACCTAAATAATGAGTTTTCTTTGTTTTATATGAATTTATAATATCTTCAAATAATTCATCACATTGTTCAAAAGTCCACTCATAATTTCTTTGAAAAGGCGGAATTATAAAAACCTTGTCTAACCCACCTATAAATTTTAAAATATTAGTTTCACTTGCTTTCATAATTATATTCCTTTTAACCTTTTTTTATATTTTTAAAATAACTTAAAAATGATTGTGGTAAATCTTTATTTAAAACAATCAATCCATTGTTATTTAGATATAACATAACTTTTCTATCTGGGAAATAAGAACAATATCCTCCAAATATTGAAAGATATCTATAATAATTAAAGTTTGGATATTCAATTTTTATATATTCATCTTCAATGCTGTCATAATCCTCAATTTCTTTCAGGCCTACTTGTAAGGTTGTTGATTTTTTGCCTTCAATTAAATAAATAGATCTATTAAGAGTATCTGATAAAATTACATCAGGAATAAGTAAGTTCTCACCATTAATTGCTTTTTTAGGTAAAACAATTAAATCACCATTTGAGTTTTTAAAATATCCTCTTTCACACCCAGCATGGTTCTCATAAATATATCTTATCCCGACATTGGAACACATGATATGAAGTAAGATAGAAGCAACCTTTTCTGAAGATTTTTCATAATGCCAATACTTTTCTCTATATGTGTCTGGATGGGTAATTGTCAATTCTTCCATTTCTAAATTTAGTAATTTACAAATATATAAAAATTTATTGGTTTTATTTCTTGATATATATTGTTGCGTGGTTCCATGTCTTGTGATTATTATTTTTTTAGCCCAGCCCAATGCTCTTAAAACGCCGCTAATCATTGATAAAGTGCCGATGTTTGGGTCATGACCAATGTTGCCAGCAGTTTTTGGTTTCGAAAGTCTTCCGGAAATGTAAATAGCATTATTTGTTTTTGTGATTTTTACAGGCACGTTTCCATTTGGTGGATTTCTCATTTTATTTTTAAAAGCAATTACTTCGTCAATAGTTTTAAATGACTTAAACCAAGACAAATTACTTTTACCAACAATTTGAACTCCAAGTGTTAACAATATATTTGTTCCAAAAATATTCGTGTCGCTTGGTTTTTTATTTTCATCATTTTCAAGCTCCTCATTATATAACATATAAAGTTTAGCATTTGGACAGTATTGTTTTGCATATATAAATTTTGTAGCTCTTTGAGAAACACCAGTATTTCTAGATTCTTTATCGCTAGTTTTTGTTTCTTCAATAGCCATTAATATATTGGAACAATCTCCATCTATAGGTTCATTTTCTTGCTTACAAACAAGATAATCTATAAAACTAGAATTTCCACTTACTAATTTTAAATAAACTTTATTAAAGCTTTGAGAAGAAATACCTTCTACAATATAAGTGAATTTAAAAACACTATTTTCAATAATAGGCTTTATTTTTACATCAGTAACATTTAATGAAATGTCAAAATCATCTCTCATTAATTCTAAAATTGTTTTTACCACACTTTCTTTTGGCCTTTCTTCTGTTAAAATCCAAATATTGTCCATTATTTCTCCTTAGTTTTCAAAATTAAAGAATTCACTTAAAGTTATATTAAAAGCATTAGCTATTTTTTCTAAATTAGTTAAAGATATGTTTCTTTTGCCTCTTTCTAAACTAGTTATGTAAGTTCTATCTAATTCACATCTAAAAGCAAATTCCTCTTGACTTAATCCTTGTTTTGTTCTTAGTTCCTTTATTCTCTGACCAACTTTTTCTTTAATCATTACAAATCTCCATATTTATTGACTTTATAAAAATTTTACATTATAATAATAACAATTATGTGACTTATATTACAACCGACTTTAAGTCACATTGTAAGAATTAGGAGAATGTATGAGTTTAGAAGATATTATTAAAAATCAAGAAAGAGAAGCTGAAATTTTAGAAAAATTTGATGATGAATTATATGAACTAACTAATGAATACAAAAAATGTTGTGAAAAAATACCTTTAGAAGAAATATTAAAAGAACATAACATTCAATTATATGATAATAATATTAAAAATTTAGAACAAACTCAAAATCTATATATAACTAATAAAACAAAATTTGATGAAATAATAAACAAATTAAAACAATTGCCTGAATATGAAGAGTCCTGTGCAATTTTAAACAAAAGAGAAAAGATTAAATATCTCTATTATGCCCAATTTTATAAATATTGGAAATTGATACATGATGATAGAGAAAAATATTTTAGTTCAGATTATAAGAAAACATTAGAATTACTAGCTCAAGATGGGATATTTTTATATTTTATGCAAACACCAGATTTGAATTTTGATAACATTAAACAAAATGAGATTAAAGATTATGTATTAAACTCATTTAAAGAATATAATTATTTAAATTTAAAACACTTATTAAGCAATATTTTAAATCCTATTGCATATTCCAATGAATTGCATAGAAATAAAATATCTGATCTAAAAGAAGCACTTGAATGTCTTCAAAATAAGCACTTTAATTCATGTGCTAGAACAATGTTTGCTATGCTTGAAAATGAACAAAAAATGGCAAGCGGGTTAATAAAAAAGAGTTCAAATAAAAATCGATTAGAAGAAATTTCAAAATTTGTTTTAGATATGGGGGTTGAGTATTACATTAAGGTTTGGAACTTAATTAATAATTACTATTCAAATTTATTAAAAAATACAAATGAGCAAAAAGATGATGAAGTGAATAGAAACGATTTAGCCCATGGAATATATAATAAAACAGCTTCAGAAGAAGATTGTATTAAATTAATTTTGATGTATTTATCATTTAAAGAAATAAGTTATATACTTCAAAATTTTAAAACATTTAAAGAAGAATTAAATAATGATTTAATGTTATTAAATTTTATGAATAGTATAAAGGGAGAAATAGTATGAATAAAGCTGTTATATATGCAAGATATTCAAGTGATAGCCAAACAGAACAAAGCATTGATGGACAACTTAGAGTGTGCAAGGAATATGCTGAAAGAAATGGTTTGGTTGTTGTTAATGAATATATTGACAGGGCTATGACAGGAACAAATGACAAGCGACCAGCACTTCAACAAATGCTTTATGACAGCAAGAATAAGGGTTTTGATTTTGTTTTAGTATATAAGTTGGACAGATTTTCAAGATCAAGATATGACAGCTCTGTTAATCGTGCAATGCTACTTAAAAATGGTGTTAAGTTGATTTCAGCAACAGAAAACATTTCGGACGCACCAGAAGGCATATTGCTCGATAGTGTGCTTGTTGGACTTGCAGAGTATTATTCTGTTGAACTATCTCAAAAAGTTAAGCGTGGACTTAAAGAAAGCAGAATAAAAGGACTCTTCACGGGTGGCAGAACTCCTTATGGATACAATGTTGTTGACAAAAAAGTTAGTGTTAATGAAGAACAAGCAAACATTGTTAAGTTAATGTTTGATGAATACATAAGTGGTAAATGCATTAAAGACATTGTAAAGATATTACAAAACAAAGGAATAAAGAACGCATACGGCAAAGAATGGACAATAAACTCTGTTTCTAGGATATTAAGAAACGAAAATTATAAAGGTTGTGTATATGCAGACAATACTGTTTACACAAACATTTTCCCTGCAATAATAAGTAAACGACTTTTTGATGAAGTAAATGAAAAATTAAAAATCTCAAAAAGAACTTCTGCTCATCACAAAACAGAAGTGAATTATCTATTAAGTGGCAAGTTAATTTGTGGCAAATGTGGTAGTTTAATGACCGGAGATAGTGGCAAGGGTAAACTCGGCACAATTTACAATTATTACAAATGCTTTACAAAAAAGAAAAATAAATCTAAATGTGACAAGAAATCTGTTTCTAAAAATTATATAGAAGAAATAGTTTTGTCTGCAACGCAAGAATTTATGCAACACACGAACTTAAAAAGTCTAAGTAAAGTATTGGCTGATATATATAACAAAAGCATTGAAAAAGACACAATTTTAGAAAGTCTAAATAAAGAACTTCAAGACAACAACAAAAAATTGAAGAACATATTAACTGCTCTTGAAAATGGAATATTTAACGACACAACAAACGATAGAATGAAAGAACTTGAAATAAGAATTAAAGAGATAAAAGAAAAAATTGCTAGCAGACAAATGCTAACAATCAAACCATTAAGTGAAGAACTTGTGTATGAATATTTGAAATCTTTTAAAGATTTAGATTATTCTCTCGAAAATGCGAAACAAAGACTTATTGATATGTTTGTAAATAGAATTGTTTTATACGATGACCATTGTGAAATTTACTTTAATATAACTAGTGATAAAAGTAAAGGATTAAAGTTAAGTGAAAAGCCAGATATATCACAAGAAATTGAATATATAGAAAATAAAAAGGAGCAATCAAACACAACGGGTTCGGATTGTTCACAATTGGCGGCACCAACACTATCCAAATTGAACTTAAGGTCTTAAATACAAATTTATACTTAAATTTATATAATTTTAATTAAAAGTCACTTTAATTGACTTTTTCTGTAAAAATCGATAAAATACTAGCATTAAGAAAGTTAAGCATATTTTTGTAACAATACAATGTAAACTAAACATATAGTGGACAAAGTTATAAGTAGATGAAAGAGGATAAAATTGATACTAAATTTAATTGCACAAAAAGTAAGAAGAGGCAATGATAAAAATGATATTTCCAAAATGTCCAAAATACCTAAAAATTTTCAAAACAATAATGGCAGGATCAAGTGTTGGAGAATAATCAATAAACAACTCTGACGTTTGAACGGCATGGCTTATGCATATAAGAAAAATGGCGATTATTTTTAAAAATTCTACACCAGAAAATCGAACAGCTTTATTTTCAACACTTTTATTTTTCATTAAACTTTCTCCTTTGTTGGCATGCATTTTATTTTATTAAAAAATGCTTATCATTTTCTTTTTGTTGGATCTCTCCCCCACCCGAATTGTCTGATATTTCTACTGTCGAGCGTTGTTTTTTGTTTGTAATGGCAAAACTTATGATTGCCACAACAATTGAGCAAGTTTCAAAAGCATTCAAGATTGCTGTTGTATAAACTTGATGCATAATGGAATAAAGCACCAATAAAATATTTGGCAAAAGCATGCAGTAACGAACAAGTTGCATATTTTTCATCCACATGGCAGCTGTAAACAGAATTGGCGTTATGATTGTGATGATATCATAAGCGTCTTGATAGAATAAAACTCCAATAATGATATAAATGGCTGAAAAGACAAAAATCAAATATATTGGAGGTGTTTTTTCATGTTTTGCATATAAAAATAGCACCAGCACGCGTATAATTGAAACAAAAGTGTTTATCCCAGCCACAAGAGCATTTGCAAAGATGAATGACAACGCATAAAAAATATTTGCTATTGTTTGGAATAGAAAAAAATGTGTTTTGTTTTTCAAAAACACAGATATCACAACGAGAATTAAGGCTATACCACCCATAACTTGAGAAATAATAAATTCAGCCATAAACTACTTTTTACACCTGCTGGTTTTCTTCTTGTTTTTCCAAGATTTTTCTTATTTCGTTCATACTTTTTTTACAATAGTCATAAACACTTTTGTTGCAATGGTCTATCTTTCCGAAATCAGCGCCAAGCTGTTTCAAAACCCTTAGACTGTTTGGTGCTTTTGAAAACACCGCATACATGCTTGCCGTTCTTCCCAAACGATCAGTTTGGTCTAAATCAAGTTTGCCACTCTCCGCCAACAAATATATGATTTCAAAGGCATCATGCTCACACAAATACATCAAAATGCTTTCATCGTCAACATCATTTTCAATAGCGTTGACATTTGCACCATTTGCAATTGCCTTTACAATTCTTTTTGAAACAGCATCGTTGTTGTTTCCGTTTAATTTATTTTCAATATAATCATAAACAGCTTTAAGAAGCTCTTTATCAACCTTTTCTTGCCGAGCCTTTTCTATTTTATTTTTCAAATCGTCAAACATTTTCCACCTCTTTAAATCATTATACTATATCTATAATAAAAGTCAATTTAAATTATAGCAATAACAATTCCAATCAAAATAAAAGCAAGAAAAATCAGCTTAAATGGCAATTTTGGCTCTTTGTATAAAAGTCCACCAAAAATCACCGCAACAACTGTTGAAAGCTGCTTTATAATTTCCACCCCTGAAACTAGAACGTCTGGCTGAGATAGAGCAGTAAACAAAAATCTGTCAGAAACAATAAGCAAGACTGGAAGAATATACATCACCCAATTTTTCCAATCTGATTTGCAAACAAGCATTTTCTTTTCTTTGATGCAAAAAGCGAAAAAGAACAACCAAATTATAACTGACACAAAAAGCATAAACCAAAATTGCATTTGGTTTGTTGAAACATTGCTTATGATAATTTTATCCAAAATTGCTGATGTTGCAGATAAAAGACAGGAAATTACAAAATATATAATCGCTTTAATTCTTCTTTTACTGAAATCATGTTGAGCTGAAATTGATCGAGAATGATATATCGAGTTTCCATCATCTGCTTTTGTATAAAACTTTTGATATTTCACTGGATTTTTAATCACATTTGCATACTTATTTTTCTTTAAAAGCAAACTTTGTTTTCTGAGCATCTTTTTATCAAACTGATTAAGCAGGATAAGAGAAACAAAAATGATTGCAACGCCAAAAAACTTCCACCAAATCACTGGTTCATTAAAAATCAAAAGACTTGCGATAAAGGCTACAATAATTTTTATTGCACTAATTGGTTGAAGAAATGAAATATGGTAATTCCGAAGTGCCAAAAGTTCAAAAACCCAAGCCAAAGCAATGATAAAAGACTTTCCAAAAATGGACAAGATGTTTTGCCAAGACAAAAGAAAAGCTTCGCCTCCGCTCCACGACATAAGCAAAAATCCAATAGTGCTCGATAGCGCAAGCACAAACAAAATGTTGGTTTTTTCAGTTGCTTTCTTTCTGAAAACAGTGAAAAATCCAATTAAAATACCATAAATAGCTGTATACAAAATCCACATATTTTTATATTAACATAATAATCAATTTATCGCAATCGAAAGACAAAAAATGTCACAATTTAGTTTTTTGTCAAAAAAAGCTTAACAAAATGTTAAGCTTTTTCGTTATTTTTGAGATCCTTTAACAAAATCTAATGCCTCTTGAGGAATTTTTCCTTCCATTTGACCTGCAATTTCAAGTGCAAGTTTTTGGTCAGTTACAAGATTTTTCTCATCATTGAAAGGTTTATAGAATTTTGAACCTTTCATAATTGCTTCTGCGATTTTGTCATTGTCTAAGCCGTTTTCATCTGCAAAACCATTTGTTTCAAGAAAATCAGCCACTCTTTCATAATATCTCTCTTGAAGTTTTGCTTTGTCAACCTTAACGCCTAAATAGTTTAAGATTGGTTCAACAAACATAAGGTCTGCTGTTGCTTCTTCCCAGCCAATCATTTCGATAGGAAAATGTTGATATCTTCTTCCTTCTCTTCCTTCTTGATTAAATTTTTTTGCATTGTAAGGAAAATTTTTTGTAAATACTTTTTCCCAAAACAAATGTGCAGAATTACTCATGGGAACGGGTCTTATTTCCCAATTTGCTTTATGCAAATCAAAAACTTTTAAAACAACATTTTTTGCTAAACCTTTTTCTTTAAAGTTATTTAAAATGAAAATTTCCGATAAATTTAAATTTTCTGGTTTATTTTCTAAAACTTTAAATTCTTTATCAATCATAATAAATCCAGCAATATTATTATCAACATAAATAATATATCCAAAATTATTTTTATCTTTAAACCAACCATCTAAAGAGTATGCTTCGAATAAACCATTGTTATTGACATTCCATGAAAGTTCTTTTGATATATCATGAATGTATAATTGAAATAAATTTTTTAAGATATTTAAACTATCATTATTTATTTTTATTAAACTAAATTCCATATTAATCCTCCAAGCCTATTAAATAATCAGCAGAGCAATTAAAAAACTTGCAAAGAAGAATAATACTGTCTATGTTAGGAATTCTTAAATTTTTCTCCCAGCGATTGATACAAGCAGTGCTTATTCCTATTTGTTTTGATAATTCATATTGAGTAAGATTTTTTTCTTCTCGTAATTCTTTTAATCTTTCTGCAAACTTATTCATATAAAAACTCCTTATATAGGAGTATATACCAAATGGTAATAAAATGCTTGACTTTTACCAAATGGTAAATATATAATATATATACCAAATGGTAAAAGGAGATGGGATGAAAAATACAATTAAAACTGAATTGATAGAAAACTTTATAAAAGAAAACAACTTGTCTAAAAGCAAATTTTGTAAGATGTGCAAAATTAGTCAAAGCACATTAAATAAAATAATGACAAAAAGTGAGAATTTTAAAATATCTACACTTTTTAAAATCACAAGAGTTTTAAAAATTCAAGTTTTTGAGATGTTTAATTAAAAGGAGTAATATTTTGAGTAAAAAACGAGCTGTAATATATGCGAGATTTAGTTCGCATAATCAAACTGAACAATCTATCGAAGGTCAACTTCGTGAATGTTATGCATATGCAAAAAGAAATGGTCTTGTTATTCTTAATGAATATATTGACCGAGCACTTTCTGGAACAACAGATAACCGACCACAATTTAAGCAAATGATTGAAGATAGCAAGAAAAGTGATTTTGATTTTGTTTTAGTTTATCAATTAGATAGATTTGCAAGAAATAGATATGATAGTGCTACATACAAAGCAAAGTTAAAAAAGAATGGTGTCAGAGTTCTATCTGCAAAAGAAAATATAAGTGATGATGCTAGTGGTGTTTTAATGAAAAGCGTTTTGGAAGGTATGGCAGAATATTACTCTGCCGAGCTTTCACAAAAAGTTAAGCGTGGCATTAAGGAAAGTTTAATAAAAGGCAACTATATTGGTGGATATATTTTATATGGTTTTGATGTTGTAAATAAAAAGTATGTCATCAACGAAGTTGAAAGTGAAATCGTAAAGAAAATATTTAGAGATTATGCTAATGGCAAAAAAGCAATTGAAATTGTAAATGAACTAAATAATAAAGGACTTAAAACAAAATATGGGAACAAGTTTAGTTTAAATATTATTGCTAAAATGATAAGAAATGAAAAGTATATTGGAATATACAAAATGGACGATGAAGTCTATACAAATATATTCCCACCAATAATTGAAGAAAGTATATTTAAAAGGTGTAATTTAATTATGGATAATCATAAACATAGACAAAGAAAAGATAGTTTAAATGAAGATGTATATATTTTAAGTGGCAAACTCTTTTGTGGCTATTGTGGATACCCTATGGTAGCAGAAACAGAAACAAGTAAAACTGGTGTTGTTCATAGATATTACAAATGTTCAGGCAAGAAAAAGAAAATTACAAAATGCGATAAACATAATGTTAGAAAAAACACAATAGAAGATTTTGTTTTTGAAAAAACAAAGAAATATGTTCTTGAGCCTAATGTAATTGATAGTATTGCCGAAGTTGTTGTGAATAGATTTAATAGCGAATTATCTAACAACGCAGTTTTAACTAAATTACAAGAAGAATTAAAAGAAAAGAATAGAGCAATAGACTCTATTCTAAATGCAATGGAAAAAGGAATAATAACATCGTCAACACAAGAAAGGCTTATGAAACTTGAAAATGAAAAAGCAATACTAGAAGATAAAGTTGAATATGAACAAAATCATCAAATAAAACCACTTGAAAAAGAGCAAATAGTAAATTTTTTAAAAGTATATGCAAGAAAGCAATTTGATAACAAAACAGATAAAAACGAGTTCTTTAATAATTTTATTTTAAAAGTGTTACTTTACAATGACAAAATTACAATAGTTTACAACACAAGTCTTAATCCAGCCGAAGAAATATATAGTCGCCCAAATGATAATGATGATAACAATGGAAATAGTGATAATGGGACGACAATTTATAAGAAAGAAATTGAGATTTCAGACGCAGACAATAAAAAATTGCCGTTTGAGTTCAAACGACAATTGTTTGGCGGAGAGTTTGTTATCCAATCCTAACATAAAAGTATATATTGGAATGAGATGGATTAAGATTGTATATATATGTTGATATAAAATATATTTTTATGCAAATATAGAGTCTATAGTTGTAAAAAGTGGTTCAAAATCTTTAAAAATGTCTTTATTCTCAGTTAATAAATCTTTCCATAAATCCTTTTTGTGATTATCTTTTAATTTATAAAATGGTAATGCTTCACTGCGCACTTCTGCTTTGTTATTTGTTTTCAAATATGTCTCGGATAAAAGGCTTTCTATCTCTATAAAACAGTCTGCGCTTGATTTTTTACTTACAAATTTTAATAACCTGTTGGGAATTGGAATCATCAAGGCGTATCTATCACAACTTTTGTGTTTTAGACATAGTCCACTTGAAATATTTTCTGAAATCAAATCATATATTTTTTGAGATTGAATTTTTAAATCTTTAACTTTTTTAAATGTTTGATATCCTGCTTGATCAAAATCAAAAAGACAAATTCTTTTACATTGATTATCAAGTGTTGTATTTTGACAATTTAAATAATGATATAACCCACCAGTAGCATAATTTCCATTTATTGAAAAATTTGCATTCTCTGAAAACTTTTGTTCTAAGTTATATTCTGTTAATTCTTCAATGCCTTTTAATTTTAAATAAGCTATTTTATATATTTGACAATATTCGTCTTCTACAAGAAGAGCATTTCCTGATTGTCTAAGATGATTTTCTAAAATACCAATTCTTTCTTCTTGGTTTTTAATTTTTTCGTAAAAAGATTTATTTGCTTCTTTTAATTCAGCATAATCAAACTGATTTACTTGTATGATTTTGGGAGAACTGTTTCCTTGGTTAAACATTTCATAAAACTTTGTATATGAAGGAGCTAAAGATATAGTTGCTGGAGAATGCGTAGTTATAATAACTTGAATTCCTTTCTTAATATAAAATTCTTCTATAACATGATAAAAAGCATCTGTTAGGGACGGATTTAATGGTGCATCATATTCATCAAATAAAACTAAATTTAGGTCATTACTAATTTGTTCATCTAAAGAAATAAGAGCTAATTTTAATATTGCTTTTTCCCCGTCACTTAAATCAGATAATAGTCTAATATCATTATTTATCCTAAGTCTTGGATTTTCTTCTATATTTGGGGTATGAAAAACATAATCGTCTTTAAATTTATATTTAAATCCTAACTTTTTAAAAAGATTATTTAAAATAGTCCATGGGGCGGTTTTTAACCATTCTGTATTATTAAAAATTTTAGTAGTTTTGGAACATTCTATTTGTTCATCTGCTCTATTACAGCAAGCAATATAAAAAATATTTCCAATTTGGCGTATAATATCGTTTTCGTTCCGCCAAATAAAATTTAATGGAATAATATCCTTAAATTCATCATATGTTAAATGAAACAACTTTTCTTCTGAATAATAGTGTTTTTTTAAAAGTTCTATAATTTGATTTATTGATCTCCAAGAGGGATTTTTGGCTCCATTATCTGTTAGAATAAGTTTATTATTTTTAAAATTTTCTTTCTTTTTATTGTTTTGATAAATAGATTGAGTATCACATAATATGTTATTTTTATAAAAATTCCATGCCATTTCAAGATTGCTTTGTTTTAAACTGACCGAATATTCACCAAAATTTCTTTCAATATTAATGTTGTCTCTAAAAGATAACAACATTATATTATTAATATTTCTTAATTTAGTTTCGCCATCAATATCTTGATATATATTTCGTGTAATTTTTTCAGTAGTACTATTAGCTATTATATTAAGTAATTGACTTTTACCACTGCCGTTTATCCCAGATAATAAAATTAAATTTCCTTCCAAATCGTAATGAGTATCTTTTTTATATGATTTATAATTCTCTAAAATTTCAATTTTTAATTTCATAAAAATTTCTCCTTCGCAACTTATAAAGATTATAGCATATTTGCCAGTTTTTTCCAATAAGGAACAACAAAAAAGAAGGACTTTTTCTATAGTCCTTCTTTTGGGGTTTTATTGATTGTTTTGCAAATGTGTATAGACAGTATTTGCTGATAGGTTTGAAAAGTCGCCGTTTGTTTCGGCAAAGGTTTTTAAATCATGAGCAAGAAGAAAAGATATTTTCTCTATCTGCTTTGAGTTTAAATTAACTTTACCTAATTTTAGTTCATTTGAATTAAAATCGAAAACAGCAGTGTTTTCATCTATATCCGTACAATCAATAAAACATTTTTGTTTGATAGTTTGTTTTAAGTTAAACATTCTTATGTTTAATGAACGAACAATATACTATCAAATATGGACTTTTAAAGTCCACACTTATTATAACATTTTTCTTATCACATTACTATATTTTCGACAAAAAAAGACAAGTGGGTATCCCACTTGGTCTAATAAGGGGAAATGACTCAAAAGTGAAACTTTGGCTTTTTAGGGATGAATCATCAGAAAGGCTTATTATATAAAGCTTCTTCACACCTAAAAAACGATTTTGAGTCTATTTCCTTATCCTGCTTCTAATAAAAAACATAAGTATATCATTACTTCCCATATGAAATCGCCAATTTTGTTAATATACCATTAAAATCATTGTCTTCTATGGACTCATAACTCTCATCATCAAGCCCTATTCTCAGTACATATAAAAATTTGAAAAATTCATAGATTTTAATAGTTGTTCTTGTTGTTATATTTTCTTCAATAATTGATGTTTTTGCAACTAGACATATATATTGGTAATCTCGATTTATTAGTTGTGTATTATTGTTTGGATGAGCTTTAATATAATGTTGATTTGGCGTTAAAGCAATTAAATTTTCATAATATCCAGAAATTTCAGGGAATTGACTTTCAGGGAAAATATGATGGATTTGTGTTGCTGGTACATTTTTTTCACTTTCTTCATAAACTTCAGACAGACCATTTCTGTATGTATTGTTATATTTTTTAAGAAATGCTTTTGCCTTAATAGATTGATAAGAAAAGTATGCAAGATTCGGTTTAAATTTAATTTTGGTTGCATAGTCTTTGCGTGATATAGATTTTGGTTTATTTGCATAAATATCTCTAAAATTATCCCTGTTATACATTAACATATCATAAGAAATAACATCCTTTGATATAGTTCCTCTTTCACTTCCTTTTAAATTTCTAGCATAAGCTAAGGGGTTTAAAACTTTTGTAAAAATTCTTCCACATTCTGTTTTTCCTGCATCAGGATTGTTTTTTGTTTTATTCCCTATATCAGTATATTTTTTTGTAAATATATAAAAGTTATGTTTCACAAAATTATAACTTTGCTTGTCTTGTTTTAAGAAAAATTTATTAAAACAATCATATAGATTAGAATCTTTTAAGACTTTTGTTATATACAAGTTTAAAAAGACTAGAACATTTCTTTCTCTTATAGCCAAATATTGTAAAATATCTTCATTTATTACTTTATAAATATTAGTTCTACCTATTTTAGTTTCTGATAATACTCCAGCATAAGCGAGCATCTTCATTGGTTGTTGAAAAAATTTATCATATTCATTTTCTGCAGAAGAAGATGTTACATCAACCTTTTTAAAGATTGATTGTATATTTTGCACAGAATATTCACTATACCAAATATCACGGGAAGAAAATTGATTTTTATTTGTCTGTATATAATTATAAATACAATCTGCAATGATACATATAACATCTGCTGTACACTTTTGATCTATCCATCTTGCATTTCCACTTTTTCTAATGTCATAATCATGTTCATTAATAAATTTTTCAATATCATTATCTGTTAAAAATTTCATATTTTTCTCCTTATACCAAAGTAATAAACTGAATTGCTGTCAATATTTAGTGATCTTGTACCATAGTTTCTTGCTATATGATAATATTCTCTAAATTCTTTTGTTTCAAAAATTTCTAAATCTTTTTCATTAATTTCAATCTTACTTTCAAGCAAAGCAACAGACCCATCTGCAATGCAATCTTTAGGTAAGAAACAGGCTCTAGGACTATAAGATAAATTAGGCAAACATATAATATTACTTTTATTTAAAAATTTAGATACTGACAAATTATCAATTACATCTATATATTTATCATAATTTTCTATATTTTTTATTTTGTTTGTTTGAATATTCCTTGATCTTAAAACCCTATATTTACCAAATTGCTTACACTTTTTAGATGTGATTTGCCTATCTCTAAATGATTGAAATATTCCAAGCGATAATGTATTTGCAAAATCATCAAATTTTTGATTCCTATAAATTAACCATGTAGGATATATTTTATCTGTTATATATTCTTGATTCTGCAATATTTCAATATTTTGAGTTAATGATTTAACCTTGGTTTGTAGTGGCTTACTTTTTGTATCAACCATTATGTTTACAGTTTCTATCTTTACACCATCAAATCCTTTTTCTCCAAAATCAATTATTGATGAAATATGATATTGATTTAGTATGTTTCTAATTTCAATATATTCTGGAGCATTTAGAATACTTTTAGGAATGATAAATGACACAAAATCCCCGTCATTTAATGCCTTATTAAAAAAATATACAAATAAATTAGTTGATTTAGTTATGCCACTTTTCATTTTATAAAAAACACAATTCATATCATTTGGTTTCAATTTTTGATAGGGTGGATTACCAATTATTAAATCAAATTTTTTATTTTTTATTTCTAACTTTAAATAATCATCATTAAAAAATTGTAAAGCAACATTTGGATATTTTTTTTTATAATAAGTGTCAAAAATTAACTTGGCTAATTTTAATTCATATTGATCTATGTCATTTATCCATATTTCAACTATTTGTTTTGATTTAAAATGTTCTGCAATAAAAGGCAAAAAAGCTCCTGCACCTACTGATGGCTCAAGTATTTGTATATGTTCTTTATTCTCAAAAGTTGGCAATTCTTTAAATATTTCTTTACAAATTATACTATCGGTATAATAAGCTGCCGTCCTATCTTTATTAGGATTCAGTAAGTCAGCTGCAATATATATAAGTTCAGGCTTTAACTGATCCTTATACTTTTCTATTGTCGCCGATAAATCTTCTAAATTTTTTAAAGAGTATTTTTTTATAAATTCTGCGATTTCTTTCTTCATAATTGTCTCATTTTATATATTTTTTTATATTTTGAGCTATTTGCTGAAAAATTGTAGTTGGAACAGCTTCTCCTATTGATTGTCTTATGTTAATATCGTTTTGTTTTATAAATTTTTCTTTTTCTTCTTTTGGCAATGAATTTAATTCTTTTAATGTTTTGTCTGTCCATTTAAAATCGTTTGGTATTGTCATAAAACGCATTAGTTCTCGAACACTAAAAACTCTATCATCTGAAGGATGTATAGTATTTTGGCTTGCTAATATATCATTTCTTGTGTGAATACAAGGTGCAACTTTATCCCAATATTGTCTTGTATATTTATCTCCATTTTTCTTCTTACAATAAATTTTTTCTCCGTTTTTATAATAATGTGGAACTTTATTTATATCTTTGTTGTCAAAAGCAGATTGTCCTTCTTTTAAATCATGTATCCAATTACGCATTTCGCTATTATATTTTCTGAATGAATGATAAATGTCATCATTGTCAATTTCTCCCATATGAATAAGAGTAGGCAAATCTCCAATTACTTCACGAATAGTTTTTTCTTTTTGTTTTACTGGAAATAACAAATTTGGATCTATGTTTAAGTCTTTTCTCACGCCAATGACTAAAGTCCTTGTTCTACTTGAATTTGAACCATAATCTTTAAAATTTAAAACCCTGGAATCTATATTATAAATTGCATCCAAATTATCATATATAGCTTGACCTATTCTTTTGTTTGTTCCATCAATATCTGTGCAAATGGTATTTAAAAAAGCTCGAACATTTTCTATTACAAAAGTTTTGGGTTTTATTTCTTTTATTAGTTTTAGCGATTCAACGACTAGAGAATTACGCTTTTGTTCTTCTTTCTTTTTATGATTTGCTACAGACATTCCTTGACAAGGTGGTGTAGCTATAATCGTAGTTACATCTTCAATTTTTTCTTTTTGTTTCCATAAATCTATTTCATTAAAAATTTTGCTTTTAGTTTCTTCCAACAAAATATCTCCACAAATATATCCACTTTCATATTTGCATTTATGATTGTATTTTTGAATTTCTAATCTTCGAGATAAAAGTTCATTTGTTGCTATGCATTCAAACTTTTCCTGCTTAAAGCCGTAACACCCAACTCCTGCACTACTAAATAAAGATATGTATGTTTTTTTCATCTGTTCACCTCTTCAACTTGCACATCCATAATTTCAGAAATATTGCAATTAAATAATTTGCAAATTTTTAAAAGAACATCCATGCTAACAGGCTCATCTTTGCTTAATTTTGCTAAAGTAGAAGTTGCTATATCGGCTTTAATTCTTAAATCTGTTTTTGTCATTTTTTTATCTATTAACAATTTCCATAATTTGTTATAAGATATGCTCATAATAAATCCTCTTTTTAATAATTTAATATTATTATAAAACATTTAATGGTATTTTGCAACAAAATATTCGTGAGCACGAATAAATTGTTGCAATTTTTATATCTAAGCGTTATAATATTATAAATTATAAACAATTGTGAGGTAAAATGCAATTAAATCGTAAAATCAATTTTGAGAGAGTTATGGAATATGTTGGGAAAGGAATAAAAGATCTGGATGATATAATTAACGAAAAAAATGAGCTATATCACTTATATTATAACAAAGAATTTGAAAAAATGATTAAGCATATACAGAAAATCACATATAAGCATCCATTAGAAACAATTATATGGAATATTGCTCATCCTAAAACACCAAATACTTATGAAGAATGTTTTATAACAGCAAGTGATTTTTTATATGCAAATTCTGTAAAAATTCTATTTGAAAATGGTATTAAAATAAATGATACAATTATTGATAAATAATATAAGGGAGAAATAGTATGAATAAAGCTGTTATATATGCAAGATATTCAAGTGATAGTCAAACAGAACAAAGCATTGATGGACAACTTAGAGTGTGCAAGGAATATGCTGAAAGAAATGGTTTGATTGTTGTTAATGAATATATTGACAGGGCTATGACAGGAACAAATGACAAAAGGCCAGCACTTCAACAAATGCTATATGATAGCAAAAATAAAGGTTTTGATTTTGTTTTGGTGTATAAGTTAGATAGGTTTTCAAGGTCAAGATATGACAGCTCTGTTAATCGTGCAATACTACTTAAAAATGGTGTTAAGTTGATTTCTGCAACTGAAAACATTTCAGACGCACCAGAAGGCATTTTGCTTGATAGTGTGCTCGTTGGACTTGCAGAGTATTATTCTGTTGAATTATCTCAAAAGGTTAAACGTGGACTAAAAGAAAGCAGAATAAAAGGACTCTTTACAGGTGGCAGAACTCCTTATGGATATAATGTTATAGACAAGAAAGTAAGTGTTAACGAAGAACAAGCAAACATTGTTAAGTTAATGTTTGATGAATACATAAGTGGTAAATGTATTAAAGACATTGTAAAGATTTTGCATAACAAAGGAATAAAGAACGCATACGGCAAAGATTGGACAATAAACTCTGTTTCAAGAATATTAAGAAATGAAAACTACAAAGGTTGCGTATATGCTGATGGTACTGTTTACACAAATATTTTTCCTGCAATAATAAGTGAACAACTTTTTGATGAAGTAAATGAAAAATTAAAGATTTCAAAAAGGACTTCTGCTCACCATAAAACAGAAGTTAATTATCTTTTAAGTGGCAAGTTAATTTGTGGCAAATGTGGTAGTTTAATGACCGGAGATAGTGGCAAAGGTAAACTTGGCACAATTTACAATTATTACAAATGCTTTACAAAAAAGAAAAATAAATCTAAATGCGATAAGAAATCTGTTTCTAAAAATTACATAGAAGAAAAAGTTTTAATTGCAACTCAAGAATTTATGCAACATACAAACTTAAAAAGTATAAGTAAAGTATTGGCTGATACATACAACAAAAGCATTGAAAAAGATACAATCTTAGAAAGTTTAAATAAAGAACTTCAAGACAATAACAAAAAGTTAAAGAATATTCTAACTGCTCTTGAAAACGGAATATTTAACAACACAACAAACGATAGAATGAAAGAACTTGAAATTAGAATACGAGAAATAAAAGAAAAAATTGCTAGCAGACAAATGCTAACAATCAAACCATTAAGTGAACAAGTTGTTTATGAATATTTGAAATCTTTTAAAGATTTAGATTATTCTCTTGAAAATGCAAAACAAAGACTTATTGATATGTTTGTAAATAGAGTTGTTTTATATGATGACCATTGTGAAATTTACTTTAATATAACAAGTGATAAAAGTAAGCAATTAAAATTAAGTGAAAAGCCAAATATATCACAAGAAATTGAATATATAGAAAATAAAAAGGAGCAATCTAACCCAAAGGGTTCGGATTGCTCACAATTGGCGGGAAGAGAGGGATTTGAACCCTCGCGCCGGTTGCCCGACCTACAGCCTTAGCAGGGCCGCCTCTTCGACCACTTGAGTATCTCCCCTCGCCGATGTTGTTTATTTTATCATATGTTTTTACCTTTGTCAATTAAATTTGTTTTCCATTATATTTCTTTTTAAAACCTTTTATGTTATAATCAAATTAACAAAATATCTTATACAGTTTTTTGGAGGTAATCATGAAAACAATTTATTTTGCAAAAATCAAACCTGACGCAAAAATTCCATCTAAGCGCGACGAAGACGCCGGCTATGATATTTACGCTTGCTTTGAAGAAAATTATATTAAATTTGAGCCTTTTGAAACTAAGCTCGTCCCTTCGGGTATCGCTTGTGCCCTTCCTAAAAATCACTATATGCAAATCGAAGAGCGCTCTTCTACTGGTTTTAAAGGTTTGAAAAAAAGCGCAGGCGTTGTTGACAGTGGCTATCGAGGCGAAATTTTTGTGTGCCTTTACAATGCAAATAACTGTCCGCTTTATATTTCAAAACTGCCTTTTGAAGATATTGAAAAAATGAAAGATAAGAATTTTGTTTACATATCATATCAAAAAGCAATCGCTCAGGGCGTTGTTCACAAAATAAACAAAATGAAAATTAAAGAAATATCACATAAACAACTTAAAAATATTCCTTCATCAAGACAAGAAGGCGCATTGGGCTCTTCAAAAAAGTAATTCCCGTTTTTAATTATTTGCAACTTGGCGTTTTGCCGTAGAGCAAAACCTGCCCCGAAGCGGGCAGTAAAGCGCTTGCAGGCGCTTTACCAAGTTGCCATTTTTATTGCTAAAATTTTTATTATATGTTACAATTCACATATGGCTTTATGGAAAAAACTTTTAATTGGATTTAGTATTATAATTGGTGTCTGCATTATTGTAATGCTTCTTTTTTATAACTTTATTTCTAATATCAAATTTGACTCTTTGCCACAAGGAAGATACAATCTTACAACTATTTCAAAAACAGACACAACTGGGCAAGAAACCATATTAGAAGAATACATCAACGGTGAATATTACATTGAAATTGACAAGGAAGACACGATTTTTAGTTATTCGCAAGACAAAGGAATACGCCCCCGTGAAGGAGGGTATTACTACTTCTTGCATGGCAATGAGATTATTATATTTCTGCCTGATGACGACGGCTCGGTTATGTATACAGGAACGGCAGAAAATAATGTAATAAAAATTTCTTCAACACTAGACGGAATAACCACAAATTGCTATTACTCATTTGTAGAAGAAAGTGTAACACAATAAAAAGGTTTTAAATAGTATGTAATAGGGTCTTACATATACTAAGGAGGTGTATGTATGAACTTTTTAAATAATTGCAACAACCGTTGCAACTGCCAAAACAATTGGCACATCCAAAACAACTGGTTTAACCAAAACAATTGCTGTAATTACTACCCACAACCATGTTTGTTTTTAGAAATACAGGAAGACTGCTGTCGTCCTTGCTTAAATAATAACTCAGGAATAATATTTAACTCTGCAACCACTTCTTTTATAACAAGTCAAACAGTTACTAGTCCTAACCTTTTTGATTTGGGCACAGTAACTAGTGCAAGCGGTCCAGCAATAACCTTTAATTCATCAACCAATGAATTTAGTGTTTTATCTTCTGGAACTTATAGAGTTAAGTATTCATTCGACTATCTTTCAGGCACTACTGGTGTGTTTGGTGTTCAGTTTTCTTCTCTGCCTGCCACCCGTAGCAATGTAAGCGCAACGCAATCTGTGAGTGGAACTGTAACAAAAACAACAGACGTGGTTTTAACCGCTTGTCAAAAATTTGGTCTTCAACTTTTAGCACCAGATGGCACAGCCACCATCAGCACAATTGATGCGTCAAACTTGGTTGTAAATATAACAAAAATACTTTAAACCCTTGACTTTTTTGATTGCAAATCTTAAAATTTTAGTATGAAAATTTATGGATTTGAAAAACTTTCAATGGTTGATTTTGAAGGACACTTGTGTGCCACTGTTTTTACTGGTGGTTGCAATTTTAGGTGTCCTTTTTGTCAAAACTCTGATCTTGTTAATGTTATAAATTTGGAACAATATTCGGAAGAAGAAATTTTTGCACATTTAGAAAAGCGCAAAAACATAATAGATAGTCTATGTATTTCTGGTGGTGAGCCTACCCTAAACCCAGACCTTAAAAATTTTATAAAAAAAATTAAAAGTAAAAACTTACTTGTAAAACTTGACACAAACGGAACCAAACCTGAACTCCTAGAAAATTTGATTGAAGAAAACCTTGTTGACTATGTTGCAATGGATATTAAGAATTCACCATCACTATATCCAAAAACGGCAGGAGCAATCGTTGATATGTCGGCGATAAATAAAAGTGTTTCCCTTTTAAAATCAGGTGTTGTGCCTTATGAATTTAGAACAACTTTGGTTGCAGGTCATCACACAAACGAAAGCATAGAAGAAATGGGAAAATGGCTTGAAGGTGCTTCAAAACTTTTCTTGCAATGTTTTGTAGATAGTGGCAACTGTCTTGAACAAAACCTACAAAAAATTCCGAAAGATAGGGCTTTGCTTTTTAAAACTATTCTTCAAAAATATGTCCAAAAAGTTGAGTTAAGAGGATACTAAAAAACGCAGATTCTTCTGCGTTTTTTATCTAATAAAATATTTTGACGTAAAACTATCTGGTTCTATTCTTTTTATTTTTATATCTGGATTGTATATTTCTTCTACTGCTTCTTTATTTACTATCTTAATTTCTCCTTCTTTTTCAATACCAAAGGCTTCCTTTAAATATCTTTTTTCATCTGCATTATTTGTTCTGAACATAGCAACTTTTACTATATTCCCAGTACAACTTATTTGCCACGGTAAATACTTATTTTTTTCATAAATATAAATCTTGCCATTTATTGTTGTTACTGACGAAATTTCACATTGCGTTTTAAATCTTTTTTCTTTGGTATATATACCCTGATAATTTTCAGCATATTTAAATATGAACCCGTAATGCTTTTCTTTAAAACTGCTTCCTGGATCAACTGGCAAGGGTTTTGAAAACTCACTACTATATAAAAGTTGTTTATCATACAAAAACCCTATTGTAATTGGATTATCAAGCTTCTTTTCAACCTTCACACTTATATTCTCCTAAAATATATTTTAAAACATCTTCTTTTCTTTGTCAATACAAAAAAACTGCCACGATGGCAGTTTATAAAGTTTGAAGATATGAACTTGCACTTGTTGCAGCAACTGCACCATCCGAGCAAGCAGTTGTAAGTTGTCTAACTTTTTTAACTCTACAATCACCCGCAACAAAAAGCCCTGGTGTTTTTGTTGCCATGTTTTCGTCGCAGATTATATATCCGTCCTTGGATAAATCAACAAGTTTTTCATAAATTTTATTGTTTGGAATTTGGCCTATTGCAACAAAAAGAGCCTTGGTATTCAACTCCATTTTCTCACCATTATTTTTTTCAAAAATCAAACCTTCAAGTTGGTCTTCCCCAATAAGTTCAACCAACTTAGCATTATGTGTTACCTTTATGTTCTCTTTCTTTTTAAGTGCATCAACAAGAACTTCATCTCCGAAAAACTTATCAAACAAAGTTACCACATGAACGCTTTTACAATAAGAAGAAAGTAGTAGTGCATATTGAAGAGCAGTGTTGGCATCACCGATTAGCACAACATCTTCACCCGCATAAAAAGCGCCATCACAAAGTGCGCAATAACTTATTCCATGTCCGATCAAATTTTCCTCATTTGTTAAACCTAACTTTCTATGCTCTACGCCACATGCAAGAATAACGCTTTTTGCTTGGAAATTTTCAAACTCGCTTTCAGCCTCGAAATATCCTTCTTTTTTTATTAAGTTTGTGATTTTTGCAAACGCAAACTCTGCACCCCTTTGTGTTATTTGCTCAAAAAGACGATCTGCAAAATCAGCGCCAGAAATCTGCATAATTGTTGGGAAATTTTCCACTCTTGGTGATTCTGCAATCTGTCCACCAATATTGTTTTGCTCAACAATAGTAACACTTTTGCCATTTCGTAGCGCATAGAGAGCAGCAGTCATACCTGCTGCCCCTGCACCAATTATTAAAATATCTTTCATGCTCTTTTCTTTAACCCCTCAACATATCTATTTATTTCACTTGCGTTGTCAAATCTAAGATAAGTGTCGCCGTTTGGAACAAGCAAAGTTGGGGCTTTTTTAACATTGTATTTTAAAGTTAAGTCTTTTTGTTCTTCCGCATCTATAACAATATACTTAATTCCAGCGGCATCTAAAATTCTTTTTGCGATTTTGCAATTTGGGCAGGTTTTAGTTGCAAACAAAAGTGGCGTATCCCCCGAAACTTTTACCTCCTCCTTATTTTTTTCATGAGCACATTCACAAGTTTTTTTCTTTAAAACTGAATGTGAAATGTCATAAGTTACTCTATCTTTAAACTCTTGCGCCTTTCCATCGTTCCAGTTTTGAACAGGTCGGTAGTAGCCCGTAATTCTGCTGTAAACTTCGGTTTTTTCTCCGCAGTCTGGACAAGTGTAAACTTCGCCCGTAATATATCCGTGATTTTTACATACCGAATATGTTGGACTGATAGTGTAGTAAGGAAGTTTGTAGTTTTCAGCAATCTTTCTAACAAGTTCAGCAGTTGCTTTCCAACTATCCAATTTTTGACCTAAGAACGCATGGAAAACCGTTCCTGAGGTGTAAAGTGTTTGCAAATCATCTTGAATATCAAGCGCTTCAAATATGTCGGCTGTATAACCAACTGGAAGGTGTGAACTGTTTGTATAATATGGCGTTTTGCCTTCATTTGCAGTTATGATATCTGGGAATCTTTCTTTATCATGTTTAGCGAGTCTGTAAGATGTGCTTTCTGCTGGGGTTGCCTCCAAGTTGTAAAGGTCGCCATATTTTTCTTGATAATCAGAAAGGCGTTCTCTCATATGATTCAACACTTTCTTTGTAAAGTCTTGCGCTTCTTTTTGAGTCATATCTGCCCTAACCCATTTAGCGTTCAAGCAAGCCTCGTTCATTCCAACAAGCCCTATTGTAGAGAAGTGGTTGTTGAACGAACCTAAATAACGCTTAGTATAAGGATAAAGCCCAGCCTCTAAAAGTTTTGTAATTGTTTCTCTTTTCATTTTAAGAGACCTTGCTGACAAATCCATAACTTTATCAAGCCTGTCAAAAAATTCATCTTCTGTTGCTGAAAGATATGCAATCTTTGGCATGTTGATTGTTACAACGCCAACAGAACCAGTGCTTTCACCGCTTCCAAAATATCCACCACTCTTTTTACGAAGTTCTCTCAAATCCAACCTAAGTCTGCAACACATGCTTCTAACATCAGTTGGTTCCATGTCGCTGTTAATATAATTGGAGAAATATGGTGTTCCGTATTTAGTTGTCATTTCAAATAAAAGTTTGTTGTTTTCTGTTTCAGACCAATCGAAATCTCTGGTGATTGAATATGTTGGAATAGGATATTGGAATCCTCTGCCATTTGCATCACCTTCTATCATAATTTCAATAAAGGCCTTGTTAACCATATCCATTTCTTTTTTGCAATCTTTGTATTTAAAGTTTTGTTCCTTTCCGCCAACAATTGCTGGAAGTTCTGCTAAATCTGATGGAACAACCCAGTCAAGAGTGATGTTAGTGAAAGGCGCTTGTGTCCCCCATCTTGAAGGAGTGTTAACGCCATAAACAAAGGATTGAATACATTGTTTTACTTCTTTATATGTTAAATTATCAACTTTGACGAAAGGCGCAAGATAAGTGTCGAAAGATGAAAATGCTTGCGCCCCTGCCCATTCATTTTGCATAATGCCGAGAAAATTTACCATTTGATTGCAAAGGGTTGAAAGATGTGATGCCGGTGAAGAAGTAATTTTTCCTGGCACCCCGCCCAAACCTTCTTTAATAAGTTGTTTAAGCGACCAGCCGGCACAATAGCCAGTAAGCATAGAAAGGTCGTGAATATGAATATCGCAGTTTTTATGGGCATCTGCAATCTCTTTATCATAAACCTCACTAAGCCAATAGTTTGCAGTCATGGCACCTGAGTTAGAAAGAATAAGTCCACCAACAGAGTAAGTAACCGTGGAGTTTTCTTTAACTCGCCAATCAGAAAGTTTAAGATATTTATCAATGGTGTTTTTGTAGTCCATAAGTGTTGCTGAAACATTTCTAATTTTTTCATGATTCTTTCTATACAAAATATAGCACTTTGCAACATTTTCGAAACCATTGCGCATAAGCACTCTTTCGACTGTATCTTGGATATCCTCCACTGTTGGAAGTTTTCCCTCAAAATTTTCTGTAAGTTCAAGTTCTGTGATCTTTGCAAGTTTTCTTGCATCCCTTACATCCCCCTCTCCAAGAGAAAGCATTGCCTTAACAATTGCATTCTCAATTTTGGAAATGTCGTAGTCGACAATCCTTCCGTCACGTTTGATAATTTTGTCCATTTTTCCTCTCCTTTTAGTTGCCTTTGTAAGCATACACAAACTTTATCACAACACTATATATTGTGTCAAGCGATTTTTAAAAATTACATATATTGTGTTTTTAGCCATTTTTTTACTGTTTTGGCTTTGCCTTGTTTTTAGGACATAACAGTTCTAATTTGATAATAATCGACATGTTTTTTGGTTTAAAAAATTTTTTTAATTTACAAAAAAAAGATTAAAAAAGTCAACAAATTGCTACTTTTATCTTGACAACAATCCACCAATTTAATAGAATAAATATGCTAAGGAGTTAATATGAAAATTGAAAACTACTATCTGGGAAATATCTGTGTGTGCACTTCTGTTTCTGACGGAAAGCATAGCGCTCAAAAAAATGTTAAATTTGATCGTTTGTCGAAGCAAATTATTTTTGCTTCAATAAAGAATTCGCCTTTTTTAATCCCAATTCAAATGATTACAAATAAGCAGTCTTTGGAAAATTTAAGAAAGGCTGTTAAAAACCAGGTCTTTGATCCAAATGTAATTTTGATAAGCAAAAACAATGTTGAATTAAAGGGTGAATATTTTGCAGAAATTGACACTCCTCTGTGTGAATCAAATATAACAATTAAACAAAAAGAACAGATCGCAAATTTTGAATCATTATTAAGAGTTACAGAAAAAAACAAATATGCTACCTTTTATAATTTGAACAAATAAAGCCTAAATCCAAACAAAAAACCACAAATTTTCATTAAAAAACGAAAATTTGTGGTTTTTTTGTCTTATTTTTGTTTTTTAGAATAATTATTTATCTTTAACCCATTTTAGCGCATAGGAGGTATCTATGAAAAATAAGATTTTCAAAATTTTTAGTATCGCTCTTGTTTTTGCAACTTTGTTTGGATTTGTGTTTGCTTCACCAACCACCCTTGAAGTTAAAGCATTAAGTCCAGAAGTTGATGAGAATACATCGCAAGTCGAAATTCAAGAAGATGCTACAACCGATCAGAACGACAATAATCAACAAAGCACAAATGAAACTCCCAGCAGAATTATAGTTTTAGGCGGAGGGAAAGTTACCGCTCAACCTGATGTAGCATACGTTGAAATTGGTGTTGAAAGTTTAAATGCTGATCTACAAGTTGCGCTTGATGAAAACAATGGTGTGATTTCAAACCTTATTGATTATTTACAAGAAAAAGGTGTAGCGGAAGATGATATAAAAACAAAGTATTATTCTATTTATCAAAAACACGACTATTCAACTAGTGAAAGATTTCTTGGCTATCAAGTAAGTAGCACTATAGAATTTAAATGCAAAGATCTTAATAATTTAGGAACATACATTAAAGGTTTGACAAGTTTAGGAGCAAACCGACTGGGATGCATTACCTTTGACGTAGAAGACATTTCTTCTTATTACAACGAAGCCTTAAAACTTGCAGTTGAAGACGCAAAAAGCAAAGCAACAGCCCTTTCATCACAACCATTAAATGTTGTAAAAATTATTGAAGAAAATGTTTATACTTGCATGCCATATAGAAGTATTGAAGCCTCTCTTTCAAACTCTTCGACAATACTTAAAGGAACTATGAAAGTTGAGGCAAAAATTAAAGTTATTTTTGAATAAATCATATATTTGCTTCATATAATTTAATAAATTATGCAGTTTCCACAAAAACATAATTTAAAAAATCGTGTATTTTCTTGATTTGTTTTACGAAAAGGCTTATAATAATAAAAAGGAGTGAATTATGATAAAAGCATTAGATGGTCTTCCAAAATGGCTGAAAATTGTGCTTGCATTACCAGTTCTTGACATCATTTGGAATATTTACAGATTGGTAAAAAGCATAAAAAAAGACAATCTTGTGGGTATCATTTTAGCCGCATTACTTATAATCATTGGCATAGCATTCATGTGGCTTGTTGATATAATCACATTGCTTGTTAGAGATAAAGTTCTTTGGATAGACTAAAAAGAAGCCTTTTATTAAGGCTTCTTTTTATTTTCAATAAAACTTTTAAGAAAAACTATGTTTTCTTTTTGTGGCACAAAAACTTTTGTGTGTAATATTTCACAGTCTGTTAAAAGCGACACATCAAACACTTTGCCACTTTCTTTCTCTTCGTTTTCTTTTATTATTAGTTTATATTCAGCACTCTTATTTCCAAAAATATTATCTCTATTTATAGATAACAACTTTTTATTGTTACAACAAACCAACAGATCATTTATCTCATAAAAATATTGAGAACCGAAATATCGTTGTAATTCGAAATTCAGTTTAGTTTTTTTATAGCCAAGCATATCAAATATTTTATTCATTTCTTCGCTAGTCTTTAATTCTTCGGCAAACTGATATATTTTACAAGGCGCATCAAGTTTTTTTAATGTTTGTTCAATTTGATCCTTACTTTTGTCTGCGAGCGCCAAATTTAAAACATTATAGTTTTTTTGAATTCTCTCTATTGTTTCTATATTACATTCAATATTATCATAGTTGATTTCGCTTTTTTCTATAAACGATTTATACTTAGAAATATTTATCTCTACTTTATTGCCTTTTAGCAACAAGTTAACTTTATCAATCTTTTTATTATATTCATTTATTAAAATTTCAGTTGCTATGGTTGGTGTTTTTATTTTATTGTTTAACACGAAATATAAAATCAATGCAGCAACCAGCAACACAGCTATTATTACTGAAAAAATCATAACCGCCCTCTCTTATTGCAATACTAAAAATCCGCTTTGTGCGGATCTTTATTTAAAACTCTTCATTTAAAATTTCAAAATAAGATTGAGGATGATTGCATACCGGGCAAATTTTAGGAGGTTCTTTACCCACAAAGACGTGCCCACAATTTCTGCACACCCAAACCTTTTTATCAGTCTTTTTAAACACCTTTCCATTTTTAACTAAATCGGCAAGTTTTCTATATCTTTCCTCGTGTCTTTTTTCAATCGCTGCGACACCAGCAAATTTAAATGCAAGATCAGCAAACCCTTCTTCTTTTGCTTCACGTGCCATTCTTTCATACATTTCAGTCCACTCTCCGTGTTCACCAGCCGCAGCATCAAGCAAGTTCTCTAAGGTTGATGGCACATCACCGCCATGCAATGCTTTAAACCAAAGTTTTGCATGCTCTTTTTCATTATTTGCTGTCTCTTCAAATACTTCCGCGATTTGTTCAAAACCATCTTTCTTCGCTTTTGAAGCATAATAAGAGTATTTATTTCTTGCTTGGCTTTCACCTGCAAAAGCCTCCATTAAATTTTTTTCAGTTTTACTTCCTTTTAATTGCATAATTTCCTCCTTTACATAGACTAGTTTACTATATTACAATTTATTTGTCAATCGTTTTACAGTACGATTTTTTATTTATTTTAAAGCATGATAGTTATTTTTTTATAATAAAAATGTTTCACGTGAAACATTTATTTTAACTCAGTTTAATTTTGTTTCACGTGAAACAAAAAAAGACGTTCTTTATAAAACGTCTTATTTTTTTTCTATTAAAGTTATTATGTCTGCCAACCTGTCAAGATCGTCTCTTGAATAATAATCAATATATATTCTTCCTTTTTGATCATTCCCAATTGCAGAAACTTTTGTTCCTAACACCCTTTGCATTGAAACTATTAAATCCTTTAATTCTAATGATTGATCTTCTTTTGGTCTTGTTTTAGATTGCGGATGTTGAACTCTTCTAACGGCTTTTTCTAAATCCCTAACATTCCACTTATCTTTTACCGCTTGGTTCGCAAGTTTAATCTGTGACGTATGGTCATCTACAACAACCAATGCTCTTGCATGCCCAGCAGAAAGCGACCCTTTTTCAATCATATCTAAAACTTCTGGATATAACGAAAGCAATCTTAAAGTGTTTGCTATATTTGAACGACTTTTCCCAATTCTTTCTGCAACCGCCTCTTGTGTGAGTTTGTATTCTTCCATAAGTTGCTTTATCGCTCTTGCGGCTTCTATTGGGTTTAAGTCTTCTCGTTGCAGGTTTTCAATAATTGATATTTCTTTTATTTGTTTGTCAGTATAGTTTTTGATTATTGCTGGTATTTCTTTTAAACCAGCAATTTTGGAAGCCCTATATCTTCTTTCACCGGCTATAATTAAATATGTTCCGTCACCATTATCATTCAACACAATTGGTTGTATAACTCCGTGAACTTTTATTGAAGCAGCAAGTTCGTTTAAAGCTTCTTCGTCGAAATGTTTTCTTGGCTGATTAGGGTTGTTTTTGATTTTTTCAATTCCAACCAAATCAACAGACTTTTCGCTTGTAATTTTCTTAGGCTGTGGAGATGTTTTTTCAACTTCCTCATCATACATTGCAAATAAACTTTCTATACCTCGGCCTAAACCTCTTTTCATCACTTTATTTTACCTCCCTTAGTTTAATCTTTGTATGTTTCGCTATAGACTTATATTTTATTTTGTTTCTATTTAAAAACTCTTCCGCAAGCGATAAATATGCTTCTGCGCCCTTAGAAATCGGGTCGTATAGCACTATTGGCAAACCATGACTAGGTGCTTCTGCTAAACGAATGTTTCTAGGTATATAGGTATTAAAAACTTTACTTTTGAAAAACTTTATTATTTCTTGACTAACTTGGTTTATAAGATTAGACCTATTATCTTTCATAGTTCTAACAACACCTTCCACATCAATGTTAGGATTTAAATGAAATTTAACAAGCCTGATTGTGTTCATAAGTTGAGTTAATCCATCGAGCGCATAAAATTCACATTGCATAGGAATTATAACGCTGTCAGACGCAGTTAAGGCATTTACAGTTAGCAAACCTAATGAAGGCTGGCAATCAATCATTATAAAATCATAACTTTCACGCACACTTTCAAGGATGCTTTTAAGAATTTTTTCTCTATCAGGCATTGAAACCAACGAGATTTCTGCTGCGGCTAAATCTACCGTCGATGGAATAATATCAAGCCCATCAATCATGGTTGGAACAATAACTTCGTCAATAGGGCTTTCACCATCAATTAAATCATAGATGGTTTTTAACCCTTTTCTTTTTTCAACACCAACACCACTAGTTGCGTTACCTTGCGGGTCTAAATCTATAATTAATACTTTTTGACCCATAACTGCTAGATAGGCAGATAGGTTGACACATGTTGTAGTTTTTCCAACTCCGCCTTTTTGATTTGTAAAAGAAATAATTTTGCCCATAACAACCTCTTTTGTCTTTATTTTTTAATTTTTATAATTATAACACAGTTTTTTCATATAAAAAAGCATATTAAAGCGGTTTTTTTCTTGGAAGATTGCCACTTCGTGGAAAATTTTGGGGCGCAGGTTTAATTTTTCTTAAAACCAATAACGCTCTTGACATACCATTTAAATTGTATCTTTCAACTTCTTCCACTTGGCTTCCAAGCACTTTAATTGCGTTTTGTGCAACTTCAAGTTCGTCGAAAAAATCTGCGCCCTTATAAATTATTGCTTTCCCGTCTATTTTAACAAACGGCAACAAATATTCACTTAAAGTTTGCAAATTTGCAACCGCTCTTGCAGTAACACAATCAAACATTTGCTTTTGGTTGAAATCTTCAATTCTTGAATGAACTGTTTTAACATTTTTTAAGTTGAGAAGTTTAATAAGTTCATTTAGAAAAGTTATTCTTTTATTTAAACTATCTAATAAAGTTATTTGCAAGTCATCCCTTAATATTGCCAAAACTATTCCTGGAAAACCTGCACCTGAGCCAACATCTAAAACACTTCCTTTAAACTTACTAACAGCAACCGCCGAATCTATAAAGTGCTTTAATACCACATCTTCAAATTCTGTTATCGCTGTTAAGTTAATTTTTTTATTTTCTTCAATCAAAAACTCATAATATGTTTTAAATTTTTCGGCTTGTTCTTGCGAGATTTTCATTCTATATCCCAAAAATGCTTGTTTGATTTCATCGGCGCTTTGCATTTGTTTCCTCCTTATGTTTTTTTATTAAAATACTAAGCACCGCAATATCAGCAGGGGAAACTCCCGAAACCCTTGATGCCTGTCCCAAATTTATAGGTTTAACTTCCGAAAGTTTTTGAATAGTTTCAATCTTTAAACCTTTTTGTTTCTCGTAATCAAAGTCATCTGGTATGGTTTGAACTTCCATTTTTTTGAGTTTTAAAATATCTTCTTCCTGTTGTTTTAAATAGCCCTCATACTTGGTTATTAAATTTATTTCATTTATAATTTCGAAATCATAATCTTTAAAGATATTAAACTCTTCGTTTATTTTGAAAGCGTCGATATTAGGTCTTTTTATTGCTTCTTTAACTGAAATTGAATTTTTTGGTGGGTTTTCATTGTTTTTTTCAAAAAAATCTATCAATTTTTTATCATTTTTTAACTTTTCATTTAAAAGCAAAGAAATATTTTTTAATTTTTTCTTTTTTTCTAAAAATTTATTATATCTTTTATTATCAACCAAACCTACTTGTCTACCAATTTCAGTCAGCCTTAAATCAGCGTTGTCTTGTCTTAAAGAAAGCCTATATTCAGCACGACTGGTCATCATTCTATATGGCTCTTGTGTGCCTTTGGTAACTATATCATCAATTAGTACGCCGATATAGGCATCACTGCGTGATAAAACAAGAGCAGGTTTTTTCTCTAAAAATAATGCTGCGTTGATACCCGCCATTAAACCTTGTGCTGCTGCTTCTTCGTATCCGCTTGTGCCGTTTATTTGTCCGGCGAAAAACAACCCGTCATGCAACTTACTTTCAAGGCTAGGTTTTAATTGTAATGGGTCAATGCAATCGTACTCAATTGCATATGCGTCTCTCATAATTTCGGCATTCTCTAAACCTTTTAAGGAATGTATCATTCTTTTTTGAATGTCCGCAGGCATTGATGTTGAAAATCCTTGAATATAAATTTCGCTGGTTGAAATTGCTTCTGGTTCTAAAAAAAGTTGGTGTCTGTCTTTATCAGAAAATCTTACTATCTTTGTTTCTATGGAAGGGCAGTATCTTGGCCCAATTCCTTTTATTTCTCCCGAAATTGCTGGCGCTTTATCCAAGTTATCTAAAATTATTTGATGCGTTTCTTTGTTTGTGTATGTTAAATAACAAACCGCTTTGTTTTTAATAGGTTTTTGCGTCATAAAAGAGAAAGGCTGGATACATTTTTCGCCTTTTTGAATTTCAAGTGTGCTGAAATCTATACTTCTTTTATTAACTCTTGCTGGCGTGCCTGTTTTAAATCTTAAAAGTTTGTATCCTAAATCATTTAGGGAAGAGGATAATAGTTTTGCGTTTTTGAACCCGTTTGGTCCAACATTTTCCGTGTATGAACCTATTATAATTCTGCTGTCTAAATATACACCTGTCGCAAAAACAAGAACATTTGCTTCAAACTCGTCGCCAACGGCAGTGGTTACCGTCTTGGTTTCGCCATCTATAACGATTTTAGTTGCTTCTCCTTGTTTTAAAAACAAGTTCTTTGTGCTTTCTACAACTTTTTTCATCTGTGTATGATATTGCACTTTATCTGCTTGTGTACGCAAACTTTGCACAGCAGGGCCTCTGCCTCTGTTTAACATGCGAATTTGAATTGCAGTTTTATCTGCAATTTTGCCCATTTCTCCGCCTAATGCATCTATTTCACTGACAAGTTGTCCCTTGGCTGTTCCTCCTATGGACGGGTTACACGCCAAAAAAGCCACTGCATCTAAACTTATTGTTAAAAGCAGTGTTTTATGTCCTTTTCTTGCAAGAGCGAGCGCAGCCTCACAGCCCGCATGTCCCGCTCCTATAACTATTGCTTCGTATTTTTCTTTCATTTTATTTGCCCACACAAAATTTTGAGAAGATGACAGATATTATATCTTCATTTTCTGTTTCACCAGTTATCTTTCCAAGTTCATTCCAGACCTTTTTAATAAGCATGGATAATATTTCCAAACTTTCGTTTTTAACTTTGAAAATTTCTTCAATTTGTTTTTTTGCATTTTTTATATGTTGCAGTTGTCTTTCGTTGGTTACAATTAGTCCATTAAAATCAATTTTATCTTTTATAATCGTGTCAAAAATTTTCTGTTTTAGTTTTTCTATATTTTCTTTTTTCATTGCCGAAACCGCAATTTCATTTTCTTGTGATTTTAATTTACGCATTTTATCTTGTTTGTTTATAACAGAAATAAATGGTTTTTTAATTATTTTTTTAATATTTTCATCATTTTCATTTAAATTTTCGCTTCCATCATAAATAATTAAAACCAAATCACTTTCTTCAAGCATTTTCTTGCTTTTTTCAATACCGATTTTTTCTATGTCGTTGTCGCTCTCTCTTATTCCTGCCGTATCATAAAAATTAAGCCTTATGCCGTTGTAATCAATACTTCCTTCGACAACATCTCTTGTTGTCCCTTCGGTAGAAGTTACTATCGCTTTGTTTTCGCCAATCAAAGCATTTAACAAACTGCTTTTTCCTACATTTGCTCTTCCAACAAGCGCAATTTTTATTCCGTTCTTAATAAATCGTGCCTGCTTGGCGTTGTTTAAAATTTCTTCAATTTGCTCTTCTGTTTGCTTCAACTCTGCAAAGATGCTTTCTCGAACAATCTCATTTTCGTCTTCTTCTGGATAGTCCATAGTAACTTCAATTTGAGCAAGTAAGTTAGTTAAAGAATTTTGTAAACTTTTGATTTTTTCAAAAAGTTTTCCTTCCGCAGAGGAAAGCGCTCTTCTTAGTTCTCCTTCGCTTTCACTGTTAATCTCGTCAATAATTGCTTCTGCTTCATCAAGAGAAATTTTTCTGTTTTCAAACGCTCGTTTTGAAAATTCTCCTGGCTCGGCAAGCGTTGCTCCACCTTCTATCAATCGCTCTTGCAACATTCTTGTTACTGTTATCCCTCCATGAAGTTGAAATTCTACAACATCTTCACCCGTATATGAAAATGGCGCTTTAAAATAAACCATTAAACATTTTTCTTTTGCTCCATTCAAATCAAATTCACCCAAAATCATTTTTCTTGGTTCGACTTTACCTTTACAATTAAAAAATTTAAGTGCTGTTTCAAGCGCTTTTTCTCCACTCATTCTTACAATACTTATTGCCCCTTTGCCAAGCGGGGTGGAAATTGCTACTATTGTTTTGTTCATGCTTATGATTATACCACACAACTTAAAATTTTCAACAAAAAAATAGAGCCGAAACTCTATTTTATTCTCTATATTCTCTTGGGAATATGATGATATATCTTTTTGGTTCAGTACCCTTGGACATTGTTGTAACTTTTTCATTGTCTTGAAGAGCAAGATGAATAAGTCTTCTCTCGCTTGCATCCATTGGTTCTAATTTTGCATACCTTCCAGTTTTAGCAACTTTTGAAGCCATTCTATTTGCAAGACTTCTAAGAGATTCTGCTCTTTTTTCACGATAATCGCAAATGTCTAAAACCTGTTTTTTCTTTCCGCGTTTACATATTGTGTTCATAAGGTAGGAGAGAGCAAACAATGTTTCACCTCTGTATCCGATTAAATCATTGAGATTTTCTCCGCTGACTTCAATCTTTACAACTTCTTCTTCCTCAATTTCGCTTACCTGAGCATCTTTACCAAACGCTTTTAAAAGACCTTCAACAAATGTTATAGCATCGATTTTTTCTTCTTCGCTTTTGTTTGTTTTTGGTTTTGTAGCCTTTTCTGCTTTAATTTCAGGGCTGACTTCTTTTTTTATTTCTTCCTTTGGTTCTTCCTGTTTCTTTGCTGGTTCTTTCTTTTCAGTTTTTTCAGATTTAGTTGCGATTGGTGTTTTTGTTTCTTTTTCTTCTTCTTTATCTGCTTCTTTAAGTTTTTCACGCTTTTGGTATTTTTCTATCTCTTCTTCGGAAATACTTACAACAACTTTTGCTTTTTTAAACAAACCACCTTCACTTAAAATTTTAATATCAACATCTTCTCTTGGTGCTTTAAGTTCAAAAAGCGCATTCTCTATTGCTTGTTCAATGTTCTTTCCTGTCGCTTCTACGCTGGTTTTCATATTCTTCCTCCTAGGCTGATTATATCACTTTCTTCTGTAAGATACAACTGAATTTTCCTTTTCTTGTTGTTTCTTTTCGTCATATTCGTCCCATTTGTTTATTATCAAGTTTTCAAGTGGAGCAAGCGCTGCGTTTATTGCTTGGCCTACAACAAGGTAAATTGCAAACACTGAGTTGTAGAAGATTGCAAAGATTCCCATAATAAGTGGTAAAACAATCATCATAACTTTTCCGCCTGGTTGTTTTACTGCTTTCTCGCCTTTCTTCTTGCTTGTTAAATTTCCAAGATATATTGAAAGGAAACTTATGCCTATACTTAAAATTGCTAAGATTAAATATCCGTTAACTCTACCAACTTGTCCGTCTAAGTTTGTCATAAATGAATTATAGATAACTTCTTCATATTCGCTTACATTGCTTGAACCGATTTCGCCTACAAACTCATTATAGGTAAATATTGAGTTTTTAAACGGACTGTCTGCAATCCAATAATTTCCAATCCATAAGAAAGAAGATTTCTCTGGTCGGTTTTCATAACATTTCACGATATATGTTGTTACATATGTGTCTATTGCTTGTTTGTAAGTTACTTCACCAACTACGATTTCGCCACCAACATAATTTTCGTCATAAACTGTTTCGCCGTTTTCATCGGTAACAACCTGACCGTTTTCATCTAACTTAGGTTGTGGTGAAACAAATTTTGTAACAAGGTTGTAAATTGCTTCGTCAGATGAAACAACAACTTTTAAAGGATTTCCTGTTGTTTCGTCTATTATAGGGTTACCCTCAGCATCTACTTGATTTTCGTCTGTTTCATATGAAAAGTCTATTTTATATTCTGTTTGAGCAATAATTTCTCCTTCTGAGTTTTTTGCCACAATCATATTGTCAACAACTTCAAAGGAAAGGGTTTCATATTGCTCAAAAAATTGTGTGTTGTTTTTTTCATATTCTTGATTGGTTAGGTCTAAAACATTTGCATAGTTATATTTAAGATAATCATATTCTTGGCTTATTTTATAATCCGCCATTGAGTTTAAGCCTGCAAACAAAGAGAAGAAAATCAATAAGTTTAACGCTAAAAACAAAATCATAAATAAACAACTGCCAGTCATTGAAAAGTTATAGCGCTTGTAAATTTCTTGGGTTTTTCTGTTTAACAGGTTTCTGTCTGCACCATATTTAGCCTTAATTTTTTCAAGTTCTGGTTGCATCTTTGCTTGTATGCGTGCATTTTTTTTGTTAAGTTTTTTATTGATTGTATCAAGTGGCGCCCAAATAAGTCTGATTATAAGCGTAATCAAAACAACTGCAAGAATATAACTTCCTACACCTGATTCAAATGCTTTTATTATTGTTTGCCAAACTCCTGTTGGTTCTGCAACTGATAATATGGCGCTTATAGTAGCCATTTACTATCTCCTTTTATGTTTATTGGAACGGGATCATATCCTCCACAAACTCCTGGTCTGCATCGCAAAAGTCTTTTTGCTCCAAGCATAGAACCCTTTATTACACCAAAATATTTTACAGCATCTATAAAATAATTTGAACAACTTGGTGTAAACCTGCAAACTTTTGGAAGAAGGGGAGAAATAAGATATTTATAAAAATAAATTGGCAAACAGCAAATAAATTTTAACGGAACTGATAAGTATTTCATTTTTCAAACAGACTTTTTATTTGTTCTTTAATCTCTTCAAAAGTAAGTTCTGATGCGCCTTGTTTAGCCATTAAAATATAGTTGTGATTGTTTTTTGGAAGAGACAAAGTTCTAACAATTTCACGAAGCCTGCGTTTTAACAAATTTCTTTTGTTTGCTTTGCCAATTTTTTTTGAAATTGAATATCCTATTTTATAATTTGTAAATCTGCTTTCTACCGAAAAAAGCGTAAAATGTTGGCTGTTTGCCCTTTTACCTTTTTTATAAATATAAGAAAATTGTTTTGCTTTTTTCAGTCTGTGATCCATTTTCTATTCCTTACGCAGCAAGATTTTTTCTTCCACGGGCGCGTCTTCTTTTTAAAACATTTCTTCCGCCCTTAGTTCTCATTCTTTCTCTGAAACCGTGAACTTTTTGTCTTTTTGCTTTCTTAGGCTGATATGTTCTTTTCATGGTCTTTCCTCCTTAAAAGTTAGTAACCGTTTTAGTATAAAGCAATTTGATTTCTTTGTCAACTCTTTTTGCTTTTATCGTAAGGCAAAAAAATGTGCTTTAAAATATTTTATTTTGCCTTTATAATTATTTTTATTTTTCTTTTGTCGTTGCGTATCGTTTTTTGACAAAGTAATAAAAAAAAGAGCGAACGCTCTTTTTATCCAAACATTCTAACAGGCAGAATAAGATACAAAAATTCATCTCCCTCTGTTGGAACAATCACGCATGGGTTAGATGCTGTGTTAAGGCAAAGTTTAACAAATTCTTCTGTGTTTGCTTTTAAACTTTCAAGAATAAACCTTGGGTTGAATGCAATAGTAACATCTTTGCCGTTAAGCACTGCTGAAATTTTTTCTTTGATGTTTCCTATTTCTGAATTTGAGGTGAGGGTTAAACTTGATTCTTTAATGTCAAATTTTACAAAGTTGTTTTGACCAATCTTGCTTAAAAGTGAAACTCTTTCAAGTGCATCTTCAAGTTGAGTTTTGTTTACTATAACAAATGTTTCATAGTTCATTGGAATGATTTGTTTGTAGTTTACAAAATCTCCTTCCAAAAGTCTTGAAATAATTTTTGTGTCAGAAGAGTCAATCATTATTGCATTTGAGTCGATGTAAATGTTTATAATCTCATCACTTTCTTCAAGCAATTTTGAAATTTCATTTAACGACCTTGTTGGAATTACGATTTGTTTTTTAATATTAGCCGAAACTTTTTTCTTTACTTTTGCAAGTCTGTATCCATCAAGGGCAACAGCATTTATTTCTTTTTGGTCAATATCAAAAAGTACACCTTTTAAGATTGGCCTAGAATCGTCCATTGCAACAGAGAAAATGGTTTTGCTTATCAAACTTTTCAAATCCTTTTGAGATATTCCAAACCACTCGTCTGTTTTAAGTTTTTTAAATCCTGGGTATTCAACAGGGTTGTAACATTGTATGATACTTTCGTTTCCGTCATACCTAATTAAAAGTTGATTTTTTTCATTCACTTCAAGTTCTATATCTGAGTTTGAAAGTTTTTTAACAAACTCGGTTATAAATTTTCCAGGAACAACAGTCTCACCTTCAACTTTAATATCGGCTTTTATTTTTTTCTCGATTGAAAGATCTGTATCTGTGGCACTAAGGGTAAGTTCATTATCCTCTGCTGAAATTTTAATTCCTTCCAAGATTGGATTTGTAACCTTGTTTGAAATTGCTTTGCTAACTCTCAAAAAAGCATCTGACAATTCAAGACCCATACAATTTAATAACATTTTTCTTTATCTCCTTTGGCGCGCGCCCTTGATATAATTATTTAATTTTTTTAAAATACTAGACTTAATATTAGTGATTGTGTAAATGTGGACAAGTTTATGTTCAAACTATTTATTGTGTTTTTTTGTCAAAATTTTGGGATTTGTTACACAATATACAGTTTCATATTTTGTGGATAAAATGTTTATAACTATGTGTGTAAGTTTGGTAAGTTATCCACTTGTTAACATTTTCTTGATTTCACTTACAAAGGTTTGTGTTTTTCTGTTGTGCTTCATTTCATCTGTAATTTTATCTCTTGCATGCATAATTGTGGTATGGTCTCTGCCACCAAAGATTTTTCCAATTGTGACTAATGGCAGTTCAAGCATTTCGCTTATCATATAAATGGCAATCATTCTAGGCTCAACTATATCCTTTGATTTTTTCTTGCCAACAATGTCTGCATGTGAAATATCAAAGTACTCGCATACGGCTGAAATTATTTGGTCGGCATTTGCCCCGCCTTCATTTTTCTCTTCGTACTTATCGTCAAAAGCCTCTTTAACATCATTTAGATCGGCAGTTGTTTTTCCAATAAGGTTTGAAAGGAAACAAACTTTTGACAGCATTCCTTCAAGTTCTCTTACATTGGAGTCTATCTTATCAGCAATGTAGGATAGGGCTTCATCGGTGATTGAGTATTTTTCTATTTGGCATTTCTTTCTTAAAATAGCGACTCTTGTTTCAAAATCTGGCGATTGCAAATCTTGAATAAGCCCCATAGTGAAACGAGAACGCAACCTTTCTTCCAAAGTTTCAATTTCCTTAGGTGGACGGTCGGAAGAAATAATAATCTGTTTGCCATACTGATGAAGATCGTTGAATGTGTTGAAGAATTCTTCCTGTGTGCTTGTCTTTTTAGATATGAATTGGATATCGTCAACCATAAGCACATCACAACTTCTGTATTTATCTCTGAATTCTGAATATGTTTTTGTTTTGCTTGCCGAACCAAGTGATTCTATATAGTCGTTTGTAAACTGTTCGCAAGTTACATATTTAATTTTTAACTTAGGGCTTGCTTCTCTTATATAATTGCCTATTGCGTGTAATAAGTGAGTTTTTCCAAGTCCTACGCCACCATATATGAATAATGGGTTAAATGTTTTTCCAGGTTTTTCAGCCACAGCACGAGCCGCAGCGTAGGCTGTTTGATTGCATTTTCCAACTACATAATTGTTGAATGTGTATTTTGGATTGAACGGATTTTTGTTTGCTTCAACATCAAGAGTTGCTGTTTTTGGTTTGTTTTTAGCAATATATTGAGCCTCTTCTGCCGGGTCTAAAATTTCAATTTCCACATTTTCACCAAAAACATCAGCAGTTGCACTTTTTAGTTTATCAAAGTAATTTTTTAGAATTTGATTTTTTGCAAAGGTTGATTTTGTTGAAAGGAACAGAGTGCTGTTTTCCGTCATATCAACAACCTTTAACGGTTTAAACCACATAACAAAAGAAACATTGGAAACAGAAAGTTCCAATTTTTCTAAAACAATATTCCACAGATTGTTTATCTCTTGCATAATTTTTCCTTACTTTAATTTTACACATTGAACAAGGTTAAGTCAAGCAAGGTCGGGATAAAATCGTAAAATTATTTTTTTGTTACAAAAGGAAAGAATAAAAAGATGAAAACTTATTCAAATATGTTATAATACGAAAAATGAAAATTGCATCTTTAAAACTTGAAAATTTTAGAAATTACTCAAACGCTCAAATCATGTTTTCTCCGGGCGTAAATTCTTTGGTGGGTAAAAATGCTCAGGGTAAAACCAATTTGATTGAAGCAATTTATTTTGCATGCATAGGCAAAAGTTTTAGAACAAGCAAAGAGAAAGAACTTCTTTCTTGGGGCAAAGACGCAGGAAGTGTTACTTTGCAAGCAAGCAATCAAATTAGAAACAAAGAAATAAAAGTTATTTTACAAAAAGGTTGCAAAAAAATCGTGCGAATGGACGGCATAAACATCAGACGAATAGGTGATGTTTTGGGTGAAGTGCCAATAGTTTTCTTTTCACCAGATGAACTTAAACTTGTTAAAGATAGTCCAGAAGAAAGACGCAGATTCATGAACATAGACATATCCCAAACAAATAAAAAATATTTTTATCTTCTTTCAAGATATGAAAAAATTTTAGACAACCGAAACAAACTTTTAAAATCAACAACAAATAAAGAAGTTATTTTAGAGACCGTTGATATTTGGAATAGGGCGATTGCGTCGGCGGGGATTAAAATTGCAAAAGAGAGAGCAGAGTTTATTAAAAAAATTGCACCATATGCTGACATGGCAAATAAATTTATTTCAAACGGCGAAAATTTGGTTGTTGAATATAATGGAATAAAAGTTGAAAGTGAAGAAGAATATATTTCTAAACTTGAAAAAAGTTTTGAAAAAGATTTTAAACTTGGTTATACAACATTTGGTCCGCATAGAGATGATATCGACATTTACTTAAACGGAGTTGAAGTAAAAAATTTTGGTTCACAGGGGCAACAGAGAACAGCAGCATTAGCCTTAAAACTTGCCGAACTTGAAATAATCAAAGAAAAAACTGGTGAATATCCAGTTCTGATTTTAGACGATGTTTTTTCTGAACTTGATGCAGGGCGCAGACAAAGACTTTTAAAATTTACATCTCGTTGTCAAACTTTTATAACCACAACAGACGAAAGTTTTTGCGAAGGAAAAATTATTAAAATTCAAAACGGAAAACTTGAAAACAACTAGGCAAATGCGCTTGACAAAGAATTGTTAAGTGAATATAATTTTGATATCAAGCGTTTGAGGAAAAACAGAGTAAGTTTTCTAAGCGGTCAACAGTGAGGCGGGATAGTGAAAACCGCCGACGGCAAGCATTAAACCCAAAGAACAGTTTTCCAAGTTTGGTCGGGATAGCCCGTTAAAGCATGTTTTTTAAGTGGCCATTTGGCAAGTTAGGTGGCACCGCGGGAAAGTTATTTTTCGTCCTAACACAGAGAAATGTGTTAGGTTTTTTTATATTAAAAAGGAGAACAAAATGAAAGAAAATAAATATAGAACTCACACTTGTGAACAACTTAGAATTACTGATGCAGGAAAAGAAGTTAGACTTTCTGGTTGGGTTAATTCTATTCGTCGTCTTGGCGGAATAACTTTTTTAACACTAAGGGACAATTATGGCGTCACACAAATTCTTGTAAGAGATGAAAATCTTTTAGAAGGAATTATTAAAGAAAGTGTTATTAGGGTTGAAGGCAAGGTTGTTGAAAGAGAAAGTAAAAACCCTAAAATGCCAACAGGTGATATTGAGGTTGAGGCAAAAAATATTGAAATTTTAGGAAAATGCAAAAACGTGCTACCTTTTGAAGTTTCAGACGCTCCACAAACAAAAGAGGAATTAAGGCTTAAATACAGATTTTTAGATTTACGCCATCCGGATTTACACAACCGAATTTTAAAAAGGGCACAAATATTAAAGTTTGTAAGAGATAAACTTACATCTCTTGGCTTTACAGAATTTCAAACTCCAATTCTTGCCAACACATCACCAGAAGGGGCAAGAGACTTTATTGTTCCAACAATATTAGCGCCGGGAGAGTTTTATGCTTTGCCACAATCACCACAACAATTTAAACAACTGTTGATGGTGAGTGGGTTTGATAGATATTTTCAAATTGCTCCATGTTTTAGAAATGAGGCAGCAAGGGCAGATAGAACTCCGGGCGAATTTTATCAAATAGACCTTGAAATGGCGTTCGCAACGCAGGACGATGTTTTTGAAGTTTGCGAAATTTTGGCAACAGAAATTTTTAAAAACTTTACATCGCTTGATGTTTGCAACGCTCCATTCAGAAGAATTAAATGGCGTGAGGCTATGGAAAAATATTGCTCCGACAAACCAGATTTGAGAAATCCATTGATTGTTAATGATGTTACCGAACTTTTCAAAAATAGCGAAATATCATTTTTAAAAGGTAAAACAGTTAAAGCAATTAAAATTGATGCGTCGCAAAAATCTAGAAAATTCTTTGACGAAATAAGCCAGTTTATCGTTTCTATTGAAGGAAAGGGCGCAGCATGGATTAAGATAAACGAAGGTCAGTTTACAGGTTCAATTTCCAAAATACTTTCAGAAAACGAAAAACAATCACTGCAAAACATTTTTAATTTGAAAGAAGGCGAGGCTGTTGTTTTTGTAGGTGATGAAGAAGATAAAGCAACTTATCTTGCTGGCGCTTTAAGAAACGAACTTGGAGAAAAACTTGAACTTATCGACAAAAACAAAGTTGAGTTTTGCTGGATTATTGATTTTCCTTTCTATGAAAAAAATCCAGACACAGGCAAGCCAGATTTTGCGCACAATCCTTTCTCTATGCCACAAGGCGAACTTGAAGCGCTTAACAATAAAAATCCATTTGATATTGTTGCTTATCAGTATGACCTTGTTTGCAATGGTTACGAAATGCTTTCAGGGGCAATAAGAAATCATGACCCAGAAATAATGGTTAAAGCCTTTGAGATTGCGGGTTACCCAAAAGAAGTTGTGGAAAATAAATTCCCAGCACTTTACAATGCTTTTCAATATGGGGCGCCACCACACGCAGGCGCTGCGTTTGGGTTTGACAGAATGCTTATGCCAATTATGGATCAGGACAGTCTGCGTGAAGTTATTGCATTTCCATTAAACAAAAATGGCAGAGATTTACTGATGGGTTCTCCATCTAGACCATTTGACGAGCAACTTAGAGATGTTCACATAAAATTAGATTTAGAGGAAAAGAAATGAAAAGAGTTGAATTGAAAGATTTACAAAAAGATTTTCAAAAATATGATGGCAAAGTCATCAAAGTTTGCGGTTGGGCAAGAACAGTTAGAGATTCAAAAAACATAGGGTTCATTGAACTTAACGATGGCGCTTTTAAAAGTGTTCAAATTGTTTTAGAAAGAGCAAAGCTTGAAAATTACGATATTCTTGTAAAGCAAAATGTCGGCGCATCTTTTGAAATAGAAGGTAAAGTTATTGTTACTCCTCAGGCTAAACAACCGTTTGAAATAAATGCGGATAAGGCGGATGTTTTGGGGGAAAGCGCAACAGATTATCCGCTTCAAAAGAAAGGGCACACCATTGAATTTTTGCGTAGCATTCCTTTTATACGCGCAAGAGGAAACCTTTTTAACGCAGTTTTTAGAGTTCGTTCGGTTGCCGCTTTTGCAATTCATAAATACTTTAATGAGCGCAATTTTGTTTATGTCCATACACCAATTATCACAGGAAGCGACTGCGAAGGCGCAGGAGAGATGTTTCAAGTAACAACTTTAAATATAGATAAACCGCCAATGAAAGACGGTAAGATTGATTATTCAAAAGATTTTTTTGGCAAAAAAGCATCATTAACGGTTTCAGGTCAGTTGAACGAAGAGTGCTTAACTCATGCTTTTGGAAAAACCTACACTTTTGGACCGACATTCAGGGCAGAAAAATCTAACACTACTCGCCATGCGGCAGAGTTTTGGATGATGGAGCCAGAAATGTGTTTCTGCGAACTTGAAGAACTTATGGATAACGAAGAAGAAATGGTTAAATATGTTATCTCATATGTGCTTGAAAACTGTAAAGATGAAATGGAGTTTTTAAACAGATTTGTTGACAATGGGCTTATTGACAGGCTTAAAAATATTGTTGAAAGCAAGTTTGTAAGGCTTGATTACACTAAGGCGATAGACATACTTTTAAAAGCAGACAAAAAGTTTGTTTTCCCTGTTAAGTGGGGGGTAGACCTACAATCTGAGCATGAAAGATATCTTACAGAAGAAGTTCATAAAAAACCTGTGTTTTTAACAAACTATCCAAAAGAAATTAAAGCGTTCTATATGAGATTAAATGACGACGGCAAAACTGTTGCAGCAGTTGACCTTCTTGTTCCTGGAATTGGCGAACTTATTGGCGGAAGTCAAAGAGAAGAGCGTTTAGATGTTTTAAAATCTAGAATGGCAGAACTAGGCCTTAAAGAAGAAGATTACAAGTGGTACTTAGACACAAGAAGATATGGAACAAACAAACATTCTGGATACGGCTTAGGTTTTGAAAGAATGGTTATGTATTTAACAGGCATATCCAACATTCGTGATGTTGAAATCTTCCCAAGAACCGTTGGCTCTTTGGAGGGATAGGTTTGGAAGAAAGAAATATCTCTATTTCGGGTGGATTTTGGAAGTTTTTTAAAACCGTTATAAAGGAATCAAAGTGGTTTATTATTATGGGGTTGTCAACTTCAATAATGTGGTTGATAACCGCCATATTTACTAACACCATGAATTTATCTGCACTTACATATTACAACTCGCTTATTACGATTTTGTTTTTTGTTGACATTATAAGTTTTGGAGCAGTTCAAAGTGCGATTGTTTGCTTGGCAAAAGACAAAAAATCAAAACAACAAAAACTGCAAGTTTGCTCTATGGTAAATGTTGTTATTACAATAATAGGAGTTGCAATAATTATTGCTTTAAGAGAGCAAATTCTGTTTGGCGTTTTTGGTCTTGAGGAGGCTTCTAATCAAGCGTTTTATTATATGATGCTTTGTTATATTGCTTTTATGTCTATCACTAAATACTACGAGCGTGCGTTACGCGCTTTTGATTTAGATAAATATTCAATGACTTCAACTATTATAAATGCGCTTACTACAATCTGCGGATTTTGTATAGTGTATCTTACAGGCGGAATTTCCCTTAATTTTATTCCTTTGATTTTCTTTTTGGCGCAATTATTAAATTTTGTTTACATGGTTTTTGTATATAAAAGAGAACTAAATATAAACATTTTCAAAATAAGTTTTAAAAATCTTTCTTTAAAAGAATTAGGATTTATAATAAGCAGGATTTCTGTTGAGTTTGCTTGGCAAATTGCATACACAATGGAAGCATTGTTTTTGTTGAAATTAAGCGTGTACATATATGATACTTATTCCTATTTTGAAAATGTGTTAGACATATTAGCAAATGTATACTTTGCGTTTATGTATATTTGTAGTGTTCAAATTTCTAGGCGTATTGGAGAGAGAAAGTATGATGATGCGTTTCAGGTGGGCAAGTGGACTATTTATATCTCGATATGGACTTGGGTGGGATATTTAATCATTTCTGGAATAATTTTCTATCCACTTATGTTGGGGCTTAATACTGAACTATTTGAAACAGGAATGCAAACTTACTTTTTGTATGTTTTTGGCTATTTTTTAAATTTTGTTGAATGGTGTTTATATTCTTACATAATGTCGATGGGAGGAAAAACAAAAGCACAAATAATACTGTATTCATTTTTAAGTGTTTACTATATAACCCTTTATGTTGTGGTGGCATATTTGCCTACTAATATTTTCTTTGCATATGGGGTAATGTATTTCTCTTCAATTGCAATGATTGTAGTAAATCTTATATTGTTTAAAAGGAAAAACTGGACGGGAATAAATGATGTCAAGGCCATTGTTTTTGATTTTGATGATACTCTATACAGTGGTGTGGATTGGGAGCCTTGGAATAAATACTGTAAAAAAGTGGCAAAAAAATTGTTAGGAAAAAATGTTGTAGTAAACACCGATGAAGACATAGTAAAAAACTTAATAGAACAAAATAAAGATGTCTCAACTTGGTTAAGTTGCAGAGATGAAAATGGGTATAAACTGGATTATTCTAAGGCTGAAGCAATATCAAACAAACTTTTACAAAAATTGAAAAAAAATTATAGATTGTTCATAGCTTCAAACTCCTCACAAAAAAACATTATTGAGACTTCAAAACTATTAGGCATAGATTTGTCAAACTTTGAAAAAATATATGTTAACCAATTTGACAAAAATGATTATTCTAAAAAGCCTATATTAAATATGTTAATGAAAGAGAATGATTTGGTAAGCAGTGAAGTTTTAATGGTGGGCGATTCCCAAAATCATGATATACACCCAGCCAAGGATTTGGGACTGCATACCATGTTGGTTAAAGATTGTAAATTTACATATTCAGAACTTAAAAAGGCAACAAAAAAATAGGCACAAGCCTATTTTTTATAATTCTCGTTTTGGTTCTGCTTCGTTTGCATTTTGTGTATCTGGTTCAATGATTTGTTGTAAAGCATTATTACTTTGTGAAATAGAGGAAAAACTGTAATCTTTAACCGAAGTGTTTATTTGAATAGCGCTCAAGTCCAATTCAATTTGTTTGGTTTTCCAATTATAAAAGTGCTCCAAGTTCGCTTTATAGTTTTCAATTTTATTGTTTACTGCGGAAATATTTTTGTTGGTTTTTAATAATTTTTCTGTTTTGCGAGTCACCAATGTGTTCAAAGCGTTTTCGTAAGCCTTTTTAAACGAAGCCCTGTTTATGATAACCGCTGGAGATTTTTGAATTAAATATTCAATTCTTTTAGGCTTGTTGTAATATTTGGCGGTGCAATCATTTAATAGGCTGGTCAAAACATCTTCAAGCCTGTCTAGTTCAAAAGGTCGAAAAGCAGAGCAAGATGTTTTGTCATATTTTGAAAAGGTGTAGGTGAACTTTGGCCTTTTTATAGATGCTGTTTGTTCGGTTATTTCTATTTTTAATTTTCTGCCAAAGCGTGCATGAACAACCGCTTTCCAAGAACACTCAGAAGGCGAAGACACTTTTTTATCGCGTTTATGTCTATAAATATAACGCATGTTATCCTCCGTTTATCGCAAAAATTATATCACCATTATTGATAATTGTCAATATCTGATTTTTTAAGCAAAACACAAAAAACGGCTTTATTTAAGGCCGTTTTCTTGGCGCCCCCTGTAGGATTCGAACCTACGACCTATCGGTTAACAGCCGAGTGCTCCACCGCTGAGCTAAGGAGGCATATTAAGTTGTCATTTGTGGAGCATCGGCTGGTTAACCTTTTATCGGTTTAACTACGCTGTCGCTCCGTACGCAGGGCTTCGCCCTTAGCGCACAGCCTCGTGCTCCACCGCTGAGCTAAGGAGGCATACTTAAAGCCTAGAACTTTGCGAAAAGCCTTCAATGGCTTATCGCAACTCTTTTGTGCTTTGCAAATCAGTTAGGGAGGGAGAAAAACTGTTTGCGATAGTTATAATACCATTCAAAAATTTAATTGTCAATTAAAATTTGCAAAAAAATTTAGAAGTAGTCAAAAAAATAATCGTGAACACAATTTTGATAGCAATTCTTGCCTTATTTTCTGTAAGTGGAATGTTTAAAGGCTTTGTCAAGAGTTTGTTTTCGTTGGTTTCTTTGGCACTTGCCACGCTAACGGCTTTTTTTCTAACTTCTTGGTTGGCAGGTCTGCTTGTTGATGCAAGTTTTTTGGAAAGACCTATTTCGAATTGGTTGACTTCATTGTTAAACAATATTGATGAAAGGTTGGTTTCGCAAAAGTTAAATAGTATTGAGCAAATGTTTACTTTAATTGAAGAATGTCAAATTCCTTTTTTTGCCAAAACAATTCTATTAAACATTATATCCGATATATCCTTTTCTGGTGAGTTTACAGTTGCCAGTTTAATTATTCCGCGATTTTACAATATGATAGTAAAAGTATTGGTTTTCGCTGTTAGCATTATTGTTGTGTACCTTATTTTAAAAATAGCACAGTTTTATGTTTGCAGATTGTTAAATTTTAAATCTTTGCGAGTAACCGATAAGGCTTTGGGTTTTATTTTTGGTTTAGGTAAGGGCATGGCTGTGTATATTATTTTCACGGCAGTTTTAATATGCGTTAGCCAATTTATTTTGTCAGATTGGCTTATAAACAAAATAGAACAGGGCTATGTGTCTGCGCTGTTCTATCATAAATATGGGAGTTTTATTTTAGGTTTCTTAAACTAAGACTTGCTTGCTCCTCTTCTCCAAGTATATCTTCAATTTGTTGGTTTTCGTCTTCTATAACCGAAGTTTCTTTTTTATAAACTGCCGATACAATACACATAATAATTATGGCAAGCACTGCTAGCCCAAATGCCACCCATGAAATTATTTTGAAAACTGTTTTTCTTTTTTCTTCTTGCATACTATTTTAGTATAGCATAGTTTAGCAAGTTTGGCAAAAAGATTGGCGAAAATAAAATGTTCTAATATTACAGCAACGACAAAAGCGAAAACTGCAAAAAGCCTAAGTTCGCCATAATTTACTGAAAGGTTTACAAAGAAAAAAATAGTTGTGCAACATATAGCGCTAAAAAAATAACCTATTTGTAATACAATTTTATTTTTATTGCACAAAAAAGAAACCAGCCTAGCAAATTCAAATATAACACCTCCGGCTAAGCCACTGCAAAATAAACATAGAAAAACTAATGGCTGGGAAAGGGTTGAGTAAAGCATTATTTAAAAATCCTTTTTAAAAACGGCTGTTTCTCACTCTTGTTTGAAAATTTAACATTGTTAATTTTTCCTGAGAAACAAACTTCCTTATTATCCAAGTCCAATTTCTTAACTTCCATTTCATTTCCAGTAATAACAATTGTGGTTTCGTCACATAACACAACGGCTTGATTTTGAGTAGAGGAGCAAACTTTTGTTGCGCCCTTAACGACGATAAGATTTTGATTTTCAATTGAAACTAATTCAGACATATTTCCTCCTACAAATATATATTTTTTTATCAAAAAAAATATGCAAATCTTTGCATTTTATGATATGATGTTATAAAGGAGAAAAAAGATTTTAAAAATCAAAAAATAAAAATATGCAAAAATTACAAATAAATGTTCAAAAAAATCAAAAAATTCGTGATTTTTTATTAAATTATGGCTTTTCAAGCACGCAGGTTAATAAAATTTTAAAAAATAAAGATGTTAAACTTGACGGAACAAGATTGTCGGAGCAAGATATGGTTTTTGCAGGGCAAAGTGTTGTTGTGTTTTGTGACCAGTTGCCTCAACCCAAATTCAATGTGCTGTTTGAAGATGAAAATGTCTTGGTTATAAATAAAGAAGCAGGAGTTGAAGTTCAAGGAGAGGGAAGTTTAGAAGAATTGACCAAAACCATAGCCGTGCACAGATTAGATAGAAACACAACGGGAATCGTGATTTTGGCTAAAAACATGGAAGCAGAAAAAGCCTTAAAAGAAGCGTTTAAAGCACATAATATTCAAAAGAAATATGTTTGTGAGGTTTTTGGCGCGCCAAAGTTTAAAGGGGAAGAGTTAAGTGCTTATTTGGTAAAAGACAACAAGAGAAGTGAAGTTAAAATTTACAACAACTTTGTTCAAAATTCTGTTAAAATTTCGGCAAAATTTAGAACAGTGAAGATGGGCGAACAAACAAGTTTAGTTGAAGTTGATTTGCTTACAGGCCGAACTCATCAAATAAGGGCACATTTGGCTTACCTAGGTTATCCGATTATAGGAGATGGAAAATACGGGAAAAACCAAATTAACAAAAAATTTAAAGAAAAATACCAAAAATTACACTGTTTTTATTTAAAAATTAAAAAAATAAATGAAAGATTTGAATATTTAACGCAAAAAGTTTTTATTGCTAAACCAGTATGGGCAGAAAAATATATTTAATAATTTTAAAAAATATAATAAATATATGTCATTTCATTTGATAAAAAGTTCGAAAAAGTGTTAAAATAATTTTGTGAAAATGCAAATGACAAAAACAAAGGTGGCGCTAATGTCAATTATCACTATGTTTGTGATAGTGACTCTTTTTTGTTTAACCGCATGCACTAAGAATTTCGGCTTAGAGTGTCAGTTTAGCCAAGATAGTTTAACGTTGTCTGTTGGCGAAGAATTTAATCCGAATGAGTTCATTTCTTCTGACAAGGCGCTTACTTTTTCAATCGACCGTGAAAATGTTTTGACTAAAAACGAAGCAGGCAGTTTCGTTGCAACGCAAAGCGGAAGAGCAATAATTAGTGCATACAACGAAAGTGTTTTTGTTGACAGCATGGAAGTTTATGTAAAATATAAGTTTTTAACCCCAACCAATTTAAAAGTTTCTAATGACGGCGTGGTAACTTGGGATAAAAGCGATGTTCTTGTAGGAGAAGAAACAATTTCTGCTGTCTATAATTTAAAGGTAAAAGTTAACGAGATAGAAGAAGAGTTTCAATCATTTTCGAATTATTTTATATTGGAAGACGCTGGAGAGTATGAAATATCAGTTAAAGCGTTAAGTGACGAGAAAGTGGAGGAATCGGAGTATTCCAGTTCTATCTATTTTAAATTTAATCTTACACAGGGCGTTACAGATTTGTCAATTATAAGTAATAAAGCGTTTGGTTCACAAACTGCCACTATTTATTGGGCAGGAGCAAGTAAAGGCGTTCTAAATATTGATGGCGTGCAAACGCAGGTGTCGGGAACAAGTGCAAGTTTTGATTTTACATATTTTCAAGAGAGACAACAAATAGAACTGGGATTTGTGGCTGTTAGTGATCAAGGAGAATCAATAACCTACAATCAAACAATCACAAAAATCAAAACACCAGAAGTGGTTGTGTCGGCAGGAGAAATACTCTGGCAAGATGAGCAAGGTGCGGGCGAATACATTTTGAATCTTGCATCAAAAAGCGGAGACACTGTTTCGCAAATTCGAACATCTGAAACGTCTAGTTTTTTACAAGGTGTGGAAGAGGGAGTTTATGTGTTGTCATATCAGGCTGTCGCAGAAAAAGGATTCTTGAATGGCGATGTTAAACAAAACACAGAATTGGTTGCTAAAATTGCAAATGTCGATGCAGAATGTTCTATTGAAGGTAATCAGGCAATTATAACCTTTTCTTCAAGTTCAGAGTATAATAAACGATTTATTGTGCATCAAAACGAAAAATCATTTGTTCTTGAATTTGGGGAAGAACTTCAAGAGGGAAAATATTCATTAACAAAAGCTTTTGATTTAGTTGAGGGAGAAAACGTTTTTACGGTTCAAGCACTTCCAACTTTATCAGACGGTGAACTTTTTGAAAAAGAAGGATTGTCAACTTCACAAATTATAAAAAGTGATGTTAAGATTATTGGCACATATTATAAACTGTCGGAAATAACAAACTTAAAACATTATACAATTTCGGGAGAATCTTATTTAGAATTTATTTCTTTACCTTTTGCCAACAAATTTGATGTAAAAATAAATGATGTTAGCGTTGACGATGTTGAAATAGTTTCACAAGAACAAACAACAATATTAAAAATAGGCAAAATTTCCAAAGATAGTTATGGACAAACACAACAATTTAAAATCGAGTTGATTGCTTCAAGAAGCGTTGAAGAAAATCAGTTTGTTGTGCCTGTTTCTGCACAAAAAACTTTAACAATGCTTAACGCACCGTCAATGCAAAATCTTGACGGAGGCGAATTGGTAAGTAAAAACTATCAATGGCAGGAAAACGTTTTAGCAACTTATCAGTATAGTCTTTTTACGACTGATGGCACATTTACTACAGATGGCGTCGAACCAGAAATATTATCAACAGACATTAACCAAACACGTGCTTTAAATGCTGGTTATTACGTTCTAAAAGTAAAAGCCATTCCAGTTGACGAAGATTATTATTTGGCTAGTGAAGAAGAGGGAGAAGATAGGTTTTATTTTGTTGAACAATTACAGCCTGCCGCATTAAAATTAGATTATTCTCAAACTGTTGCCGAACTTGCAGAATATTCGGGATATGTGTTGTCTATTCAAACGGTAGAGTTTGGCTTTAAATATATCGTAAAAGTAGACGGAAATGAAGTTGGCGAACTTTATAACGATAATGAAAATGAAATTTTAGAATATAATTTCTCAAAAGATTACACTTTTGGTGAAAATGGAAAACAATATAAAATAGAAGTTGAAGTGTTTGCTGAAAACGCAGAATTGCAAACAGTTCATACAAATTCAATATCTTCTTTAACAGTCAACAGGCTTGCCACTCCAACGGATATGATTGTTGAAGAAAACAGCACTATTGCTCATGTTGTTAATTCTGATGTTACCGCAACATTGACAATAGAAAAAGACGGGCAAATTCTTGTAACTAGCCAAGCGGGAGAAGACGCTTTGGTTAGCGTTGAAAGTTATGACGGCGATTTCCAAATTAGAGCAAGATTAAATGGTTATCAAAATTTTGAAGGTTTTGCAACAGATGGACAAATCTGTTTGGAAAGTGCATTTGCAACATTTGCTTTCCATAGAAGTAAAGCACCTTCACAATTAAATTATTCACAAGAAGAAGTTTCGTTTGTTCATGATGATAAAGCAATGGCTTATCATGTTGATATAATAGTGTCTTCACAGAATGGCAACATAACAAGATATTTTGAAACGCAATCAAAAACCTTTAATTTGGAAGAAGAAATTGCTGAATTAAGAAATAACGATGCAGTGTTTAATAGTTATTTCACTCAAAAAACTAAAATAACAATAAAAGTTTTTGCAGACATAAGTTTAAGTGATGGGGGCGTTTATTATCTTCCTTCAAGATATGCAACTTTAAAATATGATTCTTCAAACAACGAACTTGTAATTTCAAAATTAGATATCGTATCGTTAAATTATGACGAAGGAACAGAGATAATTTCTTGGAAAGGTGTTTCTGAGCAAAATCCTCAATACTTAGTTTATTTAGGCGACGAGTTGCAACAAACAATAACTGCACCTGCACAATCAGGAAATTTTGAATTTAGTGTGGAGAAATATGATTTCTTACAACCGGGAGACTATAAATTTTATGTAATTGCAAAAAGCGATAATTCATTACAATCCGATGCGTCTTTCGCTATCATTTTCCACAAGTTATCACAAATAGAATCTTTAAATGTGTTTAAACAAGATAACGTTTATTATGCAACTTTTGATGTTTTAGTTGCGGATGTAAATTATGTAACAGAAATTTTGGTTAATGATGAAAGCATCGGGAAAAATACGCAATTTATCCTAAATGCTGACTCTTTTGATATTGTGCTTAAAGGGACATCGTTTAAACAAGATGGAAATGAAATATATTTTGTTTCAAGCACGCCATCTCATTTTGATATTAAACAAGCAGAAATTTCTTCCTATTCCTCAAATGCAATCATTCAAAACAATATTTTAACTTGGAATGATTTTAATGCTTTTGTGGCTGATTGGTCACTTGCATCACCTTCAAATAATCTTAAATATGAAGTACAAATTTTGAATCAAGAGGGAGAGGTTTTAAGAAAAATTTCTTCACTTAATGAAAACAGGCTATATTTAAACAATGAGGAGTTGGTAAATCTCGTTAAAGGCGATTACAAAGTACAAATTTTTGCATATTTTAGTGAATATACTCTTTCTGTTCAAGGTGCGGGCTATTGGGCAGATGTTTTGTTAGCGCAAAATTTAGACATTAAAAAATTAGATAGCGTTCAAAATTTAGTGGCTTCGATTGATGGCAGCAACACAACTATAGATTTAGAGTTCCAGAAAAAAGTAAAAGTTTCTTGGCAGTTTAATGGCTCTTATACAAGCCAAATTAACTTTGAAGTTTATGTAAATGGCAGTTTGTTTACTAAAACCACGGAAATATTCTGCGAAATTCCTCAATCAACATTTAACCTTTCACAAAATACTATAAAAGTTGTAGCCACTTCTGCAACTGACGTTAAATCAAATGAAGTAACTACAACTGTTGTAAAATTTGCTCAACCACAAATTTCGATAGATGATAGAGGCGTGCTTACAATTATTGCGGATTCAACGCCAGCAGCGCAGAGCGGGTTTATAGTGGAAATAACAATAAAGACTAGTGAAGGTGATAAAACAAGAACATATTATGTTTCTGAAAAAAATGTGGATATTCAACCTTTCATCAATACTGACAGCGGAGCGCTGTCTGTAAGGGTGATACACAAATCAACCGAACAGGTTGCTATACCAAATGAAAACGTTGCCACATTTAATGGAAGAGTGTTAAGCCAACCACAGATGATACAAGATGAAACAGGCTTGTCGTTTACTAGTACTGATGCAGATGTTATTTTCTTCATAAAATGCAAGGAAAAAGATTTTGAAGCACAAGTCGAAGGCAACCATTTTAATTTCCCAGAAGAATGGCAAAGCGGTGAATATACAATAACTGTTTATGCAAGAAAAGAAGGTGCGGTTGATTCTTGGACAGGACAAAGCGCAGAAACTATTATTGAAATTGACAGAATAGAAAATATAAATCAAATATCTATTACAAGAACAACAGATTATTTAGACCATCAACTTACTTGGCAAAAGGTTGAAAATTCGAGAGGATATCAAATACAAATTTATAAAAATGGCGGATATGTTTCAACAGTTTCAGATGTATCAACCACTTCAATAAATTTGTCTGAATTGTTTAAAATTGATAATCAGGGTGGCGAATATCAACTAAAATTTAAAACTTTGGCAGATTTTTCAAGCACAGGGCTTACTAATTCTCATGAGTTTGTGTTTAATCTTTCAGTTTTTGCTAATACAGTTTCAGACATAAAGGCGGATAGTTTAGGTCTGCTAGCCTTCACAGCACAATCAACAGGGGCGGGCTTCTATTTAAGTATTAAAGATGCAGAGGGAAGAGAGCATGAGGGCGCGCCAATTATCTTGGACGCAGATATAAGAGAGTTTTTAGTGAAAGACCTTGTCGGGCAACTTCAAATAAATATCAGACAACTTGCAAAAGTGCAAAGCGAGCAAATTATTGATGCAGAAAATACAACGGCTGTAATCGATGGCGCTGTTCAAAGTGCTTCCATTTACAAGTTGCAAGATATAATTTCTGTTTCCGCAGATTCGTCAACTGGAAAAATTATTTTAAAACTTGCAAAAGAATCAGGAACACGCAAATTTTATGTAAAAACAACAGATGAAAATGGTTTAACAGATGTCCAACTTATAGATTTTACTAAATCTACCGACGAAGATTATGATACTTTGGCAATAGAACTTTGTGAAAAGTTTGCTATTAAAGATAACCAGGTATTCTCTTTTACAATTTATTCTGTTATAAATAACTATTTTAGAAGCGATGAAATTGCTTTTGAATTTACTTTTAGAAAATCAAATTCAACAATAATTCAAGAGAAAGCAAGTGAAACAGAAGATTATATTTTAATTAAAGATAACGGAACAAATCAGATAGAAAATGATGTTACAAAAATTCATTTGCGTGCAAAGCAAACTGGCGCTTGGAAATATTATGATGTCGAATTAGATGAAGTTAAAGGTTATTGGGTTACACATACTTATTATTTAAATGATCAACAAATTGTTGAAAAAAGTTTTTCTCCAACAGAAATAGTTGGTGAGGGCTATGTTTCTGAATTATGTTATGCTATAAATTTAACCAAACTTTTAGATGGATTAAATTCAGGTGCCATTCAAGTTCAAGTGGGATACATTACTTCAAAATTAAATACCCCATTTATCGTTAATGAATTTTGTGCTTCTCTTAATTATACAAAATTACAAGGCCCATCTAACTTAACAATAAGTCAGGGTAATTTAACTTGGAAAAATTCGGCTGGGAATAACACAGGGTTTATTATAAATTTGGAAGCAGATAATGCAACAAACCAAATTTTTATCAGTGCAAGTGATGCAACATATTATTTAGGTGAAAATATCAAGATTGCGGGTGAATACAGCGTTGCACTGCAAGCCGTTTCATCAGAGTTGGGCGTTCTGCCATCTAATAAATTGTATTACGAAAAAAATGGCGAGCGTGTAATTGTTCGCAAACTTGATGAAATAGAAAACGAATTATCCATCTCAGATGGAGTGATGAGTTTAGAATTTAATGATGCTAGAGAAATTCCACAACAAGGCCAAGACGAAACGGCAGAGCAATTTATTTCAAAACTTGATAGCATCGAGCGTCGTTTGGCAAAAAGTGGTGTTGGCACAATTTGGACAAGCGCAACATTTGCTTCAAGGCTTTTAAACGATTTGTTAAAATATCCGTTCGACTATAAACTTGAACAGTTGAAGGATTTGAATTTTAATTTAAAATTTATCAATACTGACACAGATCAAGAATATATTACGTCTGTTAGTGCAATCCAACTCTTAACAAGGTTGGACGAAGAAACACTAAATAGTCTTAATAATGTTATTAAATCAATTTCTGATAATCAAACTTTAATCAGACTTAGAGCGGTGTATGACATTTTGTCCAGCCCATACTACTTTAATGGTGTTGCAACTTCAAGTTTGCTTTTTGACGAAATAGGAAGCGATGAAACTGGTTTGTATGGTAAATATAGTGCTAACTTAATACCAGCAGGTAACTATAATATTTATCTTCAACAACAAGGTTCGGCAGACAACAACACTTTAAGTTCAGCTTATAGTTTAAAACTTCAAAATGTTACCGTCATTGATTCACCACAAACAAAAACAGGAGAAGATTCTTACACAAACCAAATTTCAGACTACTATATTAAATTTAGAACAGTCAAAAATGCAGAAGGCGTGCAATACAATAACTATACTTTGGTGCTGAAAGCAAATAGTACTGTGGAAGGAATAAATAACATAGAATATTATCCTGTGATAACATATGATATTACATATAACAATGGGGTATGGACAAGAACGGCTTATAATAGCGATGGAACTTCTACTCAAATTTTGACAACTGACAGTGATGGGTATGTTTTAATTTACATAAACTCAAAAGAAAGTGGTTTAATCTATGAAGATGCAATAGTGGATATTTATGGAAATACTATACAGTTGGAAGGTAAAGATTTCTCGGTTAATATATATGTCAATGGTGATGATTCTTCATTAAACAGCAAAACAGAAAACATATCAGTTGTGTTTTTAAAGTTTGATATAAATTCTTTAAAACTAAATTCAGGTGTGTTTACTTGGGATAATTTTGCAATAGGTAATAAAGTCTACTCAACAAGTGTAATTTATCAACATTACAGTACGGCGGTTCAAAAAATGACAATTTCTGGTCAAAAACCTACTTTGGCTTTTTCTAACACGGGGTTATATGAATATGTTACTTTCTACACACAAGGGACAAGAAATGATTATTCAATTATGGTAGACAGCCCGACTTACACTGTAAATAATGTTTATAAACTTGCACAACCAAATGTAAAAGTTGTTGATGGCAAATTCCTGATTTCAGATGCAAACAGTTCGTTCACGGCCACGGATTTTCTAGTTTCAAACGATGTTTATCAAAAAACAAATATTAACATGTTTGCTGTTTCAACCAAAGGTCAGGATAGTATTACATATCAAACAGGCGTGAATCAAATTGCCGAAACACAAACAGATAGGTACAATTTGGGTGTTTCAGAACGAACAGCCAACATATTCTATTTCGCAACAGCAGGGGATAGTTTTGAATTAGATGAAACATCTATTACAGGTTCAGATAAAGATGGCTATGTTGTAAACATCAATCAAAATGGTGACGACTATGAAAACATATATTTACAATCTGCTACAATTTCTACTCCTGCTACCAAACTTCAAATGTCTAGTCAAAACGCTGTTTATGTTGAAGACGGAGACATACATTGGAATAACGCTTACTCAAAAAGCGGATTAGTTTTGCCAGATAATTTAAACATCGTTTATGAAGTAAAGGTCGAATATTACCATGGTACAGATGCAGGTTGGGAAATAGGACAACAAGACACAACAACTTTCTATACAACAAATTCATATTTAAGCGCTCAAAACATTGTTGACCCTAGTTCTGATGAATACAGATATTCAATCTCTGTAAAAGCACATGCTTACGCTTTGGCGACAAGTGGTGTAGCAGACATTATTACCCTTGAAAACCAAAGTTTCGTTAAAGTGGATAATAGTCAGTACACCAATGGCACAACTTATGTTTTGGAAGGAGAACTTTATTTTACAGGAACGAGTGAAGACTTGTTAATTCAAAGATCTACACAAGTGCAAAACTTTAAAATTACAAAGGGTAAAATTTCTTGGGAATACCAGGAAAATGCTGTTTTTGAAGTATATAATGCCGAACAAAACAGAAAAATTCTTCTTGAAGGTGAAATAACTTCACAAGGATCTTCTTACACATTTACTTTATCAAGTGATGTAAAACAGTTGGAAGATAATCAATCATATAACTTTGCGGTTATTGCAACTCAAACAGGAAAAATAGATTCCAACATTTCTTATATGTTTGATAGTTTAACTGCAAGAATATTATCAGTGCTTGAACAAACTGATTTTAATACAGACCAAATTTCAAGCACAGGAGATATGACACTTAATTCGGTGGATTTCTCAACATACTTTACAAGAAATTCAATTACTAACAAAAGTGACATTGCTTTACAAATAACCGTTCCTGCCAATTCGTCGCTGATTGAAAATGAGCAAACTTTCATAATTTCAAATGCTAACAAAGTTTTATACATTCAAATAGGTGGAGAAATAGGAGAAAGGAATAACACTATTTACTTGTCAAAAGATGCAGAAGGTATTGAGATATTTGTTCAACCTATACCTTTTGAACCTGCAAACACAAATTATTTGTTAAGCGCTTATAAATCAACAAAATTATCATTTGACAGTGTTGAATGGTCAAATCAAGATTTGATGTACTTTGATGACGTTTCACAAACTTTCTATTGGACATATGGTGTTAAGTTCAGTAATAAAACTTTAGGCGACACAAAAATTTACAAGGACACCGCAGGCACACCATATGGTCTTGATAGAGGTCAGAAGTTAACTATCGAGCAAATGGATTTGGCAGGGGATAGTTTTGTTCCTATCATGTATTATTCTGGTGAATATAAGACTTATTACATAGATGTTTTCAACTCATATTCACAAAAAGATGATAACGGTCAAACAAGGATTTATACTTTAACAGAACTTGATATGTATACGCTTGAAGAAGACGGAACATATCAGCCTTCTGGATTAAAAACTTCAACTGGTGTTGGATATGTTTATGCTTTAAATTATTTTGCAGTAAAAGCAAAAATGCCGTTTGAACAAGATATAAAAACTTACTATGTACCAGCAAATCTTATACAATATCAACTAGATGGAGATAACGCGCTTACTTTCACCGTTTTGGAAAGTTCTGTTTTGTATATCGATCAAGAACTTACGACAGAAGTTAAAATGCCAAATGGACAAGCAATCACCATTGTGAACTATGATCAAACAAAAACATATCAAAACGCTGTTATAGGCGGAGAAAATGTTTATGTGCTAACAGAAAATGTTTATAGATTTTTAGAAAAAGACTCCAACTTTGAAGAGGAAGAGTTGAACGTTCATTTCAAAGTAACCATTGTCACCGAATATCAATATCAAGACGGTGCTTATGTTCATACTGTCAGAGTAACACGTGAATATGATAATGTGCCATTGGGAAACATTCAAACTTCTTTTGGCAACTATAATGTTTCCGAAAACGGCATTTATGTAAGTAGTTTTGAGCCTAACTTAATTGGTACTATTTTAGAATTTAAAGTTCAAGCAAGAAAATCTCAAAACAATTTGCTGTCTAAACCTTTAACTATATCAGGGGCGCAAAACCTGTCCTTTAATTTGTTCTCGTTGGGAGATGGTAGCCAAGACAATCCATATCAGATTTCTAACATTGATGAATTTGAAAATATTGCTTATCGTTATGAGAAAAAACAGTATCATAATACTTATAAAGAAAAAATATATGAAGAAAGAATTTCTCAATATTCAGGGTCAGCAGAAATTGTTAAAAATGAAACTTCGTTTACAACTGTAACAGATAATGAGACAACATATAATTTCAAACAAACCGAAAATATAAGCGCAGAAGTTAATGAATTTATAATTGATAGTGTTTTTGTGGGCTCGTATGATGGCGGAGGAAAAACATTTGATATTTCTATTTCGGGACTAGAGGCCCTTGAAACGCCTATTTCTACTCGAATTGCTTCTTCGGCTGGAAGTCAAACAATTTCTTTTGAAAAGGGCGTGGGCGTGTTTAAAGAAATTGGTGAAGGGGGTACAGTTAAAAATTTGGATATCTCGTTCAAGTTGCCTTTTAATTCAACTTTGTCCGATCAACTTTCGTCGACCAATGCAATTATAGGAGGATTGGTTTTAACAAACAATGGAATTGTTTCAAATATAAATGTTGTTTCCTCAAACATTACTTTCACAAATGCTATGAATTCGGCAAGCGGGTTAGCCGTTGCACCAGTAATTGGTCTTAACAACAAAATTGCTGAACAACTTACTTCGCAGGCTTCAATACAAATTTCAAATACATATAACAGAAGTGCGCAAAACTTTATGTATGGTGGACTTGTAGGGTTTAATAATGGCACAAAGAGTCAAATTATACTTTGTAAAAATGATGGAAAAATAAATATAAACTTTGCAAGTAACCAAAATGGTTATGTTATGGTTGGCGGTATTGCTATTTCAAATGTTAATGGAATTGTAGAAATGACTATAAACAATGCTGATTTAAATTGCGTTTCAATAAAGGGTTCGGCATATGCAGGTGGGATAGTTGCACATAGTTATGGTGGAGCAATGTACCATTCAGCAAATGCAGGAAATATTACGGCTGCGAATGCAGGAGGAATTGCATACAGCGTTACAAGTATGAAAGCCACCGGCATTGTGGGAATGGGTAAAGTAAATTCGGGTTATAACTATTTGTTTGCAAGGAGTGCAACATATACCGCTGATTCTGGACTAAATTACACTTATTCCAGTTACAACCCATCTGGCATCACATTCATGAAAATTGTACAAAACACTGACATTACATGCAGAAACAGTGATTATACTTTGCAAGTCCTTTACGACAGTGTTGATAGTTACAGCATTCAAATATTAAAGAAATAATAAATAAAAGGTTGCGTAGTTGAATAAAGATAATTTTATGAAAAAACTCCTTGTATTTTTATTGTGCTTATTTTTAGCCATACCATTGTTTGGGTGCCAAACATCTTCTAATACGCAGTTTTCAAACAACGCTTTTCAAATACAGTTGGTTGTTGGAAAAACTGGCGTAAAACAAAGTTTTGCGTTTCCTTCAAACGCCGATTATTTTGCAGAGCAGGGTGCTTCAGAAGATGAAACAAGTGAATATTTAGCCGAACTTGTAAGACAGGTTAGATTGCAAATTTGGAATGTAATGTTTTTAAACTATTTTGCAATTTATTCACAATCGCCAAACAACAATTATGTTATAGGTGGCGACTATGTAACCATGACAGAGGCAGATTATAATAGCGCAACAGATTGTGTTGAGTTTAGTATTATTTTTAAAAGTTATGGTGCATGGAATTATTATCACCCATCTTCATCTGATGAGGAAGAGCAACAAGAAGATGATAATTTATTTTTAAATGAAGACGTTTCACAATCCACATTTATATTTTCACAACAAGTAAACAACCAAACATTGGGTGAAAAATATTACAATATTGTCAATTCAGTAGTGCAACAATATTTCAATGATGAATTGGACGGTCTTGAAGCACCAGAATTTAGATATGATTATGTAACCTATCACAAGCGTGTTCATTCAAACGCAGATGTTAAATATTATGACGGAATGTATCACCATGTTTGGCAACAAGATTATCAGGCGTTAAGTGAAGAAAAAATTGTTGAAATAAGAACAGTAAATGCTGAAAGAGGTTGGTGGTATGTTGTTGCGCTTTGTAGTGCGCTTGGAGTAGCGGGAATAGGCGCTGGAATTATATTCATCGTTTCAAAAACTAAAAAATCATCAAAAAAGAAGGTGTAAAAACCTTCTTTTTTATTGAAAATAATTATTTTTGTGATATACTAAATCGTTAAAAGGGAAAAAACGAATTATGACAAATGAAAAGATTAGAAATGTTGCAATAATTGCACACGTAGACCACGGTAAAACTTCGCTTGTAAACGAAATGCTTAAACAAGGAAATGTGTTTAGAGAAAATCAGGTGGTTGAAGACCGTGTTATGGACAGTAACGCTTTGGAAAAGGAAAGAGGTATAACAATATTAGCGAAAAACACCTCTTGCATTTATAATGGTGTTAAAATCAATATCATCGATACCCCAGGACACGCCGACTTTGGTGGCGAGGTGGAAAGAGTATTAAAAATGGTTGATGGCGTTTTGTTATTGGTTGACGCTTTTGAAGGGCCTATGCCTCAAACACGCTTTGTGCTTCAAAAAGCCCATGAACTTAACTTAAAAGTTGTGGTTGTGGTTAACAAAATTGACAAGCCAGATGCCAGACCAAAAGAAGTTATTGATGAGGTTTTGGAACTATTTTTAGAACTTGATGCAAATGACGACCAACTTAATTCGCCATTCGTGTTCTGTTCTGCAAAAAAGGGAACTTCTTCACTTGATTATAATCAACAAGGTGAAAATTTGAAGGCTCTTTTTGAAACAATTCTAAACTATATTCCTGCACCAGAAGGTGATGAAAATCAACCTTTACAAATGCTTGTTTCATCGGCAGAGCACAACGATTATGTTGGAAAACTTGCTGTTGGGAAAATTACTCAGGGAAGCATTAAAGAAGGGCAAAATGTTGTAGTTTGCAATTTCTATGAGCCAGAGAAAAAACAAAAAGCAAAAATAGTATCCCTTTTTGTGTTTGAAGGGTTGAAAAGAACGCCAGTTAAACAGGCAGAAATTGGCGAAATTGTTTGCGTGGCAGGCTTAGAGCAAGTTAATATTGGTGATACAATTTGTGGCGAAGAAAATCCACAGCCAATGGAGTTTGTTAAAATTGCCGAGCCAAGCATTGAAATGACTTTTATGGTTAACAATTCTCCTTTTGCAGGAACAGAAGGCAAGTTTGTTACAAGCAGACATTTGAGAGATAGGCTTTATAAAGAAGCAATAAAAGACTTGTCGCTTAAAGTTGAAGATGGACAAACCGCAGACCAATTTATAGTTAGGGGCAGAGGCGAAATGCACCTTGCTATCTTGATTGAAAACATGCGTAGAGATGGCTACGAATTTCAAGTGTCTATGCCAAAAGTATTGATTAAAGATATTGATGGGGTTAAATCAGAACCTATTGATAGATTGTTCTTAGATGTGCCAGAAGATAGCGTTGGAACTGTTATGAATAAAATGGGCGTTCGAAAAGGCGACCTTGTGCAAATGACTCCACATGGCAACAGAATGAAAATGGAATTTTTAATTCCATCTCGTGGATTGTTTGGTTTTAAAAGCGAACTTTTAACAGACACCCGTGGAGAAGGCGTTATTAACTCAATTTTCGAAGGTTATGCACCATATAAAGGCGAAATACAAAGGCGTGATGTTGGTTCGTTGATTGCGCATGAAGCAGGCGAGGCTATTGTTTATGGCTTATACAATGCTCAGGAGCGTGGGGATTTGTTTATTGGAGCAGGAACAAAAGTCTATGCAGGTATGGTTGTAGGCGAAAATCCAAAAGGTGGAGATATTGTAGTAAATGTTTGCAAGAAAAAGCATCTTTCAAACTGCCGTGCTTCTGGTTCGGACGAGGCGTTAAGGCTTACTCCTCCAAAAGTGCTTAGCCTAGAAGACGCTATTGAATTTTTAGCAGACGACGAATTGTTGGAAATTACTCCAAAAAATGTTAGAATAAGAAAAACTATTCTTGACCACACAATGAGAATGCGTGATAAAGCAAAGCAGATGCGTGGAGAAATTTAGGAGGGATTATGGAAAACGGAGGCAAACGAGAAGCAAAAAAACAACTTAAACGAACAATGTGGTTTATTGGTGTTTATGCTGTTGTTGCACTTATCATTTCTGCCGTTTTAATAGTTTGCACAAACATTCCGCAGTGGCTTAACATGCTTATCATAGTTTTGCTTGCGGGAGCGTTTTATTTGCTGTTTCTATGGATTTGTGCTATCATTGACAAAAAGAAGAAAGAAAAAGAAGACCAGTCGCCACCAGACGATCCGTTTTCAGAAGAATAAGGAGTTATTATGCCAGATTATAAAATGATGCCCCATAATCTTGATGCAGAACAAGCAACGCTTGGATGTTTGCTGATCGATTCTATGTGCCAAACTGAAATCATGTCAATGCTTAAAAGTGATGATTTTTACACCGATGCACATAAAAACATTTTTTCTGCAATGGTTAAAATTTTTCAAAAGAACACGCCTATTGACTTCGTAACTTTAACCGAAGAATTGGAAAGAGAAGGGAAGATTGATGTAATTGGTGGAATTGATTACATAAACTTTTTGTCTAATGTCGTTCCATCGGCAGCAAACTATAAATTTTATGTTGATATTGTAAAATCAAATTCTATTCGCAGAATGTTGATAAAAAGCGGGCAAAACATTATTGAAAAGGCTTATTCGGACGAGGATAAAGAAGATGTGCTCGCCTATTCGGAAGCAGAAATTTATTCAATTTCTGAAAAGGAAGAAGTTTCACAACTTGAACATATTGGCAAGCCTAACGGTGCAATTAAGTCGGTTATTGACAAATTTGACAAAGTCGCAAAAGATCCAAATTCTTTGCGAGGACTGTCAACAGGTTATAGAGATATAGATGGAATTACAAACGGTTTACAAAAATCAGATTTAATTTTGCTGGCAGCACGACCTAGTGTGGGAAAAACAAGTTTTGCAATGAACCTTGTTACAAACATTGCTGTTAAAGAAGGAAAAAGTTGTGCAGTTTTCTCGCTTGAAATGTCAAAAGAACAACTTACACAAAGGGCTTTATGCTCTCTGGCAAAGGTTCCAATGCAAAACGCTCTTACTGGAAAGATGACCAGTGATGAATGGAAAAGAATTTGGAGCGCTACAAAACAACTTGAAAACAGCAAATTATTTATAGACGATTCCAGCCTTACCACGCCAGCAACATTGCTTTCAAAGTGCAGGCGTCTAAAAGCGAAAGAGGGGAAACTTGATTTAATCATGATAGACTATCTGCAACTGATGACTGCCGATGGGAAGAAAAAAGAAAATCGTCAAAGCGAGATTTCTGAAATTTCAAGAAATTTAAAAGTTGCAGCAAAAGAACTTAATGTTCCAATCATTGTTCTAAGCCAACTTTCTCGTGATATTGAAAAGCGTGAAGGGCACAGACCTCAACTTTCAGACCTTAGGGATTCTGGTGCCATTGAACAGGATGCAGATATTGTAATGTTCTTACACAATCCTGAAAAATATAACGATACACCAACAGAAGATGAACCTGGTGTAGTAGAATTGATTTTTGCAAAACACAGAAACGGACAAGTTGGGTCAATTAAACTCAGGTGGATTGGCGAATACACCACTTTTGTTGGAATGGAAGAAAAAGTTAAATATCAAAAGCCTAAAAAATTGGAAGAAGCGCCAATTGAAGAGGCAGAACTTAAAGAACTTGAAGAAGATTATGACGAACTTATTTAAGGAGAAAAAAATGGTAGTAACCAGATTTGCTCCAAGCCCGACAGGTTATATGCATGTTGGGAACTTGCGAACAGCACTTTATGCATATCTTATTGCTCGCGCAAATAACGGGAAATTCATATTGCGTATTGAAGATACTGACCAAGAACGATTTGTTGACGGAGCAACCGAACTTATTTATAAAACACTTAAAAAGGCGGGAATTGAATATGACGAAGGCCCAAATATTGGTGGGCCGAGTGCGCCATATGTTCAAAGTGAAAGAAAGGATATTTACAAAAAATACGCAGAATTGCTTGTAGAAAAAGGTGGAGCGTATTATTGTTTTTGCACCAAAGAAAGATTGGAAAGTTTAAAAACAGATGAAGGCGCATTTGAATACGACAGGCATTGTAGAAACTTGACCAAAGAACAGGTTGAAGAAAACTTGAAAAATAATGTGCCATATGTTATAAGGCAAAAAATGCCTATAACAGGCGAAACATCTTTTGATGATATGGTTTTTGGTCATGTAACAGTGAAAAATGAAGAGTTGCAAGACATTATTTTGCTGAAATCCGACGGGCTTCCAACTTACAATTTTGCCCATGTTGTTGATGATTATTTAATGGGCGTAACACATGTAGTTAGGGGAAGTGAATATATTTCTTCATCTCCAAAACATGTGCTTTTATATGACGCCTTCGGGTGGGAAAGACCAAAGTATGTGCATCTGCCTCTTTTGATGGGAAAAAATGAAGATGGAAGTTTTTCAAAACTTTCAAAACGACATGGTGCAGTAAGTTTTCAAGATTTAACAGATGAAGGTTATTTGCCAGAAGCAATTATAAATTATATTGCCTTCTTGGGTTGGAAATCAAAACAAACAACAGAAGAGTTTTTTACTCTTGACCAACTTAAAAAACTTTTTAAGATTGAAGAAATTAATAAATCGCCATCGGTATTTGATTATGAAAAATTGAATTGGTTTAATAAAGCATACATTGCAAATCTTGAATTTGATAACTTTAAAGAGTTAGCGCAAAAGTATTTACCAAGCGAGTTGAAAGGGAAAAATGAAGATAAAATTTTAAAACTCATTCAACCTAGAATTGAAAAACTTTCAGATATTGAAAGAGTTACACAAATTTTTTATAAGAGACAAGAATTTGATGCAACTCTTTTTGAAAACAAAAAAAATAAAACTTCTGCTCAGCAAGCAAAGGAAGTTTTGCAACTTGTTCAAAATTGCTTGCAAGAGGTAAAAGATTTTTCAAACGATGTGTTATTCGAAGCGCTTTCATCGTTGGCTGAAAAATTGAATATTAAGGTTGGCGCATTGATGTGGATTGTGAGAATTGCTTTAACTTTCACGCAAGCCACACCTGGTGGGGCAACCGAAATATTGGAAGTTTTGGGTAAAGATGAAAGTTTGCAAAGAATTGAATTGGCAATAAAAAACCTCTAACATTTGTTAGAGGTTTTATTTTTTAAGCCCTTACAAAAGGTTCGGTTATCATTGGGCCAATTGCTGAACATACTGTCATGTTGGAAATAAGGTTTGCAATTTGTGCGGCAAGCGCCCTGCAAATAGGGGTGCGTTTGAAATAATCAGCAGGGTCTTTAAGTTCATCAAAATATTTTTTTTCAACAAGCACATCAGCACTCATTTCAACATAGATTTTAAATATTCTTTCTGGATTTGAAACCACGCTTCTCGCAACTGTTACTTTTGCAATTTGATCGTTTAAAAGTTTTACAGTTACATCATCTGATATTTGAAAATTGATTGATTCACCTTGTTTAGGCAGTTCAACTCTTTCAAACTCTGCTCTTTCCAACATTGGTCTGATATTCATATTTTTAATTACGTTTTCCATGTTAAATCTCCTTACTAGGAAATATTAACATATTTTATTAAAAATTGCAATTTTATTTTGATAGTGTAAAACTATTTGTTGCATTATTTTAAGTTTAGTTTTCGTTTATAAATAATCTTTGTTATAAATTTAATTTACTATTATTGTTATATTTGGATCTTTATTTTCTTTGTGTTATTATTTAGATATGAAAAAAGAAACCAAAATTAAAGTTGCAAATCTAATAAATCAAATAGAAAGTTATTTCAAAAATGATACAACAGGGCATAGTGTGGGACATTTAATAAGGACCATGCTCATTGCAGAAAAATTGCAAAAAAAAGAAGGTGGGGACCTAGAAGTCGTTATATTTTCTGCGCTATTACATGATGTCCACAGAATAATGCAAGCGGAAAAAAGTAAATATGTTTCTCCAAAAGAAAGTCTGCCACAAGTTAAAAAATTTTTAAAAGAATTGGATTTACCGTTTGAGAAGAAAAAACACATTCTTTATTCAATAGAACACCATGAAGAGTATTCATTTGGAAAGGAAAAAGTTTCGGTTACGGATATTGAAAGTAAAATATTGCAAGATGCAGATAATTTGGATGCAATTGGTGCCATCGGGTTATTCAGGTGTTTCGAATATAGCAATTCTCACAAAATAGTTTGCTATGTAAATCAGCCCCTGTATTACGATGATTTCGAAGAAAAAAAATTCGATATTTCTATGGTCCACCATATTCATAACAAACTTTGTCGTTTGAAAGATGGCATGAATACAGAAACTGGCAAAAAAATGGCGATTAGCAGAACAAAAATTTTAGATAAGTTCGTTAATGATTACATTGCCGAAAGAAAACCTGAATTTGAATTTTGGGAAGAGTTAAAATGAAAATAGTTTTGCAAAGAGTTCAAAATGCAAGTGTTTGCGTTGAAGAAAAAGAAGTATCAAAAATAAAAACGGGTTTTTTAGTGCTTGTAGGCATAGAAGAAGGCGACACAAAAGAAGTGGTAGAAAAAAAGGCAAAGAAAGTTGCTGGGCTTAGAATATTTCCCGACGATAATGGCAAAACCAACTTATCATTGACCGATGTTGGCGGAGAAATTTTGGCGGTTTCACAATTTACATTATGCGGTGATTGTTCGCATGGTTTTCGACCAAGTTTTTCACAAGCGATGAGGCCAGACCAAGCAAAAGTTCTGTTTGATTTGTTTGTGAACGAAATCAGAAAAGTGGGAATAAAAGTTTGCACAGGCGTATTTGGGGTGCATATGATTGTAAGACTTACTAATGACGGGCCTTTTACTGTAATTTTATAAACAAATTAAGCAAAATTACTTTGTTATTCGACACAAATAGACTAAAATATTTGTGTATGAAAACAAAGTTGCTTAAAAACAAGTGGATGTATTTGGGAGTTATCCTTGTTTTAATTTGCGCTGTAATTTCACTGAGCGTAGTTTTTTCTCGCCCAGAGCATAGTGCGTTGTCTCTTTCAGCAGACTCTTTGACTTTGCCTGTTTCAACTTCAAAAAGTTTAGAAATATCTTGTTCGCTTGAAAATGCTGAATATACTTACGAAGTTTATGATGAAAACATCGCAACTATTGAAAGCGGAATAGTTTATGCACACAGCGTTGGAACTACATCTGTTAGAATAACCGCCAGTGCAAATGGAGAAAGGGCGGTAACTTCAACCATGATAACAGTTACCGAGAACCCAAACGACCCGATAGTTGATTTGCCAAGTGAAGTAACTTTGTATTTAATTGATAAAAATGAAAGCGAAGCAGAACAAAACGGACTTTATAATCAAATTTCTTTTTTCGCTTATAAAAGTTACCAAACATCAATAAGTGAAAATGTTGTAAAAGTAAAAGATAATGTTATTTCGGCGGTTAAAGAAGGCGAAGCGGAAATTACCTTTTCAAATTCAAATGATGGCAGCGTTCAAAAGGTTTTAGTTAAAGTTTTAAGCGTTCCGCCTGAAATCATTAACTTACCAGATAGCCTAAACCTAAAACTTTCACAACAAGTTACTGTTGATTTCGGTTTGTCGCCAAGTTACTACACAGGTGAGGCAGAGGTTGCTTTTGTTTCTAATAGTGAAATTTTAGCGATTGAAAACAACAAAATCACAGCATCATCAACAGGAAATGCTGTTGTTGAAGTTTTGCTTAATGACAGTATTGTAGGTGAAATAAAAGTGCTGGTGGAAACATCGCTGAGTTGTTCGCTTAAAGCAATAAGCGATTGTGAAATAAACGACAACACCATTTTGCTTAAACCAAATGTTCAAGGTTGCTTTACTTTGCAGTTAAAGTCTGAAAATGGCGATGCAATCAATTTTTCATCGGCAGAAATTATTGCAGATGGCGTTGAAATAAAAAGAGACATGAATTATTTTCACATCTCTTCTTCATCAGGCGGGACAATTACTATTTATGTTCCAGACCTTGGAGCAAAACTTACTATTTTAGTTTTTGTTGTTTAGCCCGCTTTTTTGCAAAGGCCTTTGATTTAAGTTTTATTAAATTTTCTACTTGGCCAGCGTCTTCTTCAAGTTCAAATCCTGATTTATCCATTAACAGCGAAATATTTTTGTCAACCATCATGGTGAAATATTTTTTATCTGATTGAAACTTGGTTATGTTTTCAATTTTTATTGAGAGTTTTTCATTTGTGGTGCCGTCATTTGCCGAGGCAATAATTTCGCTGTCGGTAATTTCATATTCGTAAATTGTTTTTTGAGGCAATCGTTTGTTTTGTTTTTCCATTAGTATGATTACTATCAAAAAATACAATGGTATTGTGATGGCACCAAGCACGGCAAAAAATATGCTTTCAAAAACAAATTTTCCGTCGATTACTCTAAATGCCAACAAAACAAAAACAACTGCAAAAATTGCCACCACCCATGAACTTTTTAAAAGTGCAAGATATTGCATTTTTTTTATATCTTTTTTTGTTAAAACTGTTGTGTTTTTTGCTATTTGCATTTTCACCTCTTAGGTTATAGTATACAATCACAAAAATGACTTGTCAAAGGAAATCACCTTTTTTTAATTTAATTCATAAAAAGTGAAAGAAAAGGCGGGTTTATGAAAAAAAACATAAAAATTTACGATAAAAAAAGCGTGTCAATTGATGAGCAAGTTAAATTAGGAAACAATGTAGTAATACATGAAAATGTTGTTATTAAGGGTGATAGCGAAATCGGTGACAATGTAGAAATAATGGGTTGTACATACATCATTGACAGTAAGATAGGTAAAAACAGCAAAATAGTTGCAAGTTTTATTGAGCAAAGTGATGTTGGCGAAAGTAATAACGTGGGGCCATTTTCTAGGTTGCGACCCAACAGTAAAACTGGTAAAAATGTTAGAATTGGAAACTTTGTGGAAATTAAGAATACTAATTTAGGTGATGGTTGCAAGGTTGCGCATTTAGCGTATGTTGGTGATGCTGATGTTGGAAAAAATGTAAATATAGGTTGTGGTGTTATCTTTGTAAATTATGACGGCCGTCAGAAGCATAGAATTAGAGTATGTGACAATGCATTTATTGGCAGTAACTGTAATTTAATAGCGCCACTTACAATAGCAGAAAAAAGTTATATTTGCGCAGGAACGACTGTAACCGAATCAACAGATAAGGAAGATTTTGTTATAGGCAGATCTCGTCCAACAATCAAGCCAGGCCGTGGTGGCAAATATCTAAAATAAGGGGAGTATTATGGGAGTTTTTTTTGGAACAGATGGCGTAAGAGGAGTGGTGAACAATGATCTCACAGAAGAATTGGCGCAAATGGTGGGCAATGCTCTTGCTCGTGAAAAGAAAAGAGCAAAAATTATAATTGGCAGAGATACAAGAGTTAGTGGAAGTTATTTAACCGCCGCATTCGCAACGGGGGCGCTTAAAGGCGGGGCAAATGTTGTTGATGTTGGGATAGTGCCAACAGCAGGAATATCATTTTTGGTTAAGGAGAAAAAAGCGGACTATGGCGTGGTTATAAGCGCTTCGCATAATCCAAAAGAATACAACGGTATAAAAATTTTTGACTCAGAAGGTAGAAAATTAAGTGAAAAACAAGAGGCTGTTTTAGAAAGATATTTTGCGTGCCCACAGATAGTGTCGTCTATAAAAGTTGGTAAATACAAATTTTCGCCAAACATTGCAAATGCATACATCAAGTTTTTGCAAAGCACCGTGAAAGGTGATTTAAAAAACTTGAAGATTGTGCTTGATTGTGCAAACGGGGCAGCATACAAAATTGCGCCACAAATTTTTAAAAAACTTGGTGCAGAGATTGTTAAAATAAACTGTCAAAGCACTGGAAAAAAGATAAACGAAAACTGTGGATCTACGGCTATTGATGGCTTGGTGAAAAGAGTTATAAAAGAAAAGGCAGATGTTGGGTTTGCATATGACGGCGATTCAGACAGAGTTTTGGCGGTTGATGAAAATGGTGGGGTATTAGATGGTGACCAACTTATTTACATCTTAGCAAAGCACTTTGCAAAAAAAGGAATGTTAAATGCCAACACCGTTGTTGGCACAAGTCATACTAATACAGGATTGTTAATTGCTTTAAATAGAAATAAAATAAATTTGATTAGAACAGATGTTGGGGATAAGTATGTTATTGAAGCGATGAAAAAAATGAATCTTACTTTGGGCGGGGAGCAATCAGGACATATTATAATGAAAAATTTTTTACCAACAGGTGATGGAATTTTGGCTTCATTGCAACTAGCAAGCATACTAAAAAACTCACAAGAAAAAATGTCGCAACTGTGTGATGCAAAACTTTTATATCAAGCCAATAAAAATGTGGTGGTTGCAGACAAGTTGAAAGTGTTGAACAATGAAAAACTTTCTCAAAAAATATCATGTGTAATCAACGAGATTGCGCCAGCAGGTAGAGTGCTTGTTAGGGCAAGTGGGACAGAACCTAAAATAAGAATTATGGTGGAGCACCAAGACAAAAATAAAGCAGATAAATATTTATTTGAAATAGAAGAAATAATTAAATCAATTTAAAACATTTTTTATAATAAA
>CASFBF010000007.1 GCA_949292985.1 uncultured Bacillota bacterium | reverse complement strand
CGTTTTGACGATGAAACTTATCTCACACCGTCTGACTCCCTGTTATCAATTGTCTAGTATTCGAAGTTTGATAAGGTTTGGTAACCCGTGAAGGCCCCTAGCCTAGTCAGTGCTCTACCCCCAGCAATCTGTAAAACAGAGGCTAGCCCTAAAGCTATTTCGAGGAGAACCAGCTATATCCCGATTCGATTGGCGTTTCACCTCTAACCACAAGTCATCCCCGACTATTTCAACAGGCGTGGGTTCGGTCCTCCACGGTGTGTTACCACCGCTTCAACCTGCTCATGGTTAGGTCATCGGGTTTCGGGTCTACGACATGCAACTTAGGTCGCCCTATTCAGACTCGCTTTCGCTTCGGCTCCGTGACATAATCACTTAACCTTGCTACATGCCGTAACTCGCCGGCCCATTCTACAAAAGGTACGAGATCAGCCTAACAACTCATGTTGTGTCAGCCTTTCTCTGCTTGTAAGCATACGGTTTCAGGTTCTATTTCACTCCCCTCCCGGGGTTCTTTTCACCGTTCCCTCACGGTACTATTCGCTATCGGTCACTAGGTCGTATTTAGCCTTACGAGATGGTCCTCGCGTCTTCACACAGGATTTCACGTGCCCCGTGCTACTCTGGATACCCCTGAGGAATTTTCGATTTCGGTTACGGGCCTATTACCCTGTTTCGAGTGGCTTTCCAGCCATCTTCACCTATCAATTATTCTCTCGTGATGAGGTCCTAAACCCCTAAGGAATTTCTTCCTTAGGTTTGGGCTCTTGCAGTTTCGCTCGTCACTACTCCCACAATCGTTTTTTTACTTTCTTTTCCTTCACTTACTTAGATATTTCAGTTCAGTGAGTTCCCCTCATTACACTATTTGATTCGTGTAATGATAACACCGCATAACTGGTGCTGTGTTGCCACATTCGGAAATCTACGGATCACAGATTATGTGCATCTCCCCGTAGCTTATCGCAGCTTATCACGTCCTTCATCGGCGCCTAGTGCCAAGGCATCCCCCATATGCTCTTTGTAGCTTAATCATAAATTGGATTTCTTAGCATTTTCGCTTTGATTATCTAAACTTTAAAGATAACTCTATGCGTTAATTGAAATATGCAAATATTTGTATTACTCGTTACAAAGTAAACATTTGTTTACAGATAACTCGTAACTGATATTTGATATCTTTAACTGTTATGTAGTTGTCAAGGTTCTATTGCTGACAAATGGCATCAGCCACTCCAAGTGGGTCAGCATTGATATACTATCACAATGCCTAGAAAATTGTCAACAATTTTTTCAAACTTTTTTTTAAAAATTTTTAAAATTTTTTATAAATTTTTTATTTTTTTAAAAAAAGCGCCACAACCCCGCCGTGTGTTTGCAAAACTGACACAAAAACTGAATAAAAAAGCTGAAATTATTGTTAAAAATTTATAAATACAAACATAATTTTTTTAGTTTTTTCTCAAAATCAATTAAAACATAATCAAAAATTTGGCTTTGAGTCCACTTAAAAAAGTGGTTCCCCCGCATAAGCGTTAAAAAACCGCAACATAGTGTTGCGGATTAGCAAAGCCAACATATATTCAATATAATTTTTATCTTGTCATTTCTTCATCATGTTTTTTTCTTACACTTCTTATTGTTATGTAATCAATTCCTTCATCTGAATAAACAGTTGTAATTCTTTCATCTCGATCAAACTCGACAAACTTTTTCTCTTTCTTACCAAATCTATTCGGGCAATTTTTAATCGCTTGTTCGCTTGCCTGTTTTTGATACTGTGTTATCATCTCCCGTGTAATCATTTCAAACTCCTTTATACATAGATAAATTATAATTATGTATTAATATAATGTCAATATAAAAATAAAAAAAGTTCGACAAAAGTCGAACTTTCTTTTTTTACCTAGCAACATTATTTTTTCTTTTTAAGTTCTTCAACAAGATCTTTTATTGCTTGGGTGGTGTTTTTCTCATTCTCAGAGATTTTTTGCAATTCTTTCAATTGCGCCTCCTGCGCCGCCCTAGCATCAGCTTTTGCTTCACTTTCTTTGTCTGCACCAGTGGCTATATATTTATATGTTTTACCATCTTTATTTTTTGTACTAATACCAGAGGCTGACATTAACTTTTGAACTTGAGATTTAGCAGCATCTATTGCACCTGCATCACCAAGTTTCTTCCACACCTGAGATGCCCCAGTAAGTTGACCAAAAGATTTGCCAATCGTTTTAGTAAAATCAACCACGGCTTCACCCACGCCTCTAAAACTTGATGAGCCTTTATCAATTTCTGTAACGTTACCTTTTTCATCAGTTTTAACTTCACCTTTCTTAATCTTAGAAGTATCCTGCCCCAAAAGTGATGCAACATTGGTTGCGCGTTTATATCTTCTATCAACAGTATTTTGTGCATGTTGCTTATAAGCATTCTGGCTTGCTTCTGCTGCTGCTCCTTTACTCATGCCCAATTCTCTCATCAAACCAGATTTAGCAACACTTTCAGCCCTAGCCCTATTTAAAGGATTAGACATTTTTGATGCTTTATCCATTTTATCATTATACTGTTTAAGAATAACTTTTCTTTCTTTCTTGTCTAATGCTTTTAATCTGGCAAAAGCCTGCCTCTCTTCATCACTTACAGGCGATGCGTAAGGCAACTTATCCTTACCAAAAGCCTTAGCGGCTTGTTTATCCTGTCGTTTTTGCGCTCTGCTTGCTGATGCAGCAGCAACTTTTTGACCTAATTTACTATTTGCTAATTTGTTGCCCACCGCTTTCACGCCAGTTTTAACGCCACCAAGCATTGGGGATACGGCAGCAACACCAACAGCGCTGGCACCTAGTGTCCCCATAACTCCTTTTACCGCTGAAGCGGTAACATCTTGTCTTGTACCCTCTCCTGTTTTATTAGCATCTTCGCCACCTACAAAACCCGACACCATGTTAATAAATTTTTTAATCAAAGTAAGTCCAGCAATAACTATTATCATGTTTATAATGCCATCAAGGAAGGAATTGTTAAAGAACGAAATCGACTGGAAGTATGGCAATATCAGGAAGAAAATGTTCATTCCCACAACAGCACCAAACGCCATTAAAATATCACCAACAAACTGTTTGCGCCAACTTGAAAATGCATTGCCTTCGTCAAGTGGCATAATGCCTATCAGCGCTGGGAAAATTATGAACAATGCTACCACCTGCAAAAGCCTAGTCATTAACCCGAAAATTATATTTCCAAACATTGTAGCACTTATAATTATACCAGCAAAACCTAGAATCCAGTTAAATCCCCATAAGTCATAAAAATACCAGACTAAACCTACATTATATTTTGAAAAACTAGTTACGTCAAACAAACCCGCGCTACAAGTTGCACTAAATCCAAACCTAAGAGATGACCACAAATCACCCGCATCATCTGTTCCCTCTACTTTTACACTAGAATATTGATTTTTCAATGTTAAATTATTTGCAAAAGCATAGTCAATTTGATAAGCCAAAGTCTCTCTTTGGTCTGACGAACTTGAAGAAACATAAAAAACACCCATATTATCCCATTTAGATTGGTCATTTTCTGATGTAACCACGCTAAAATCACCAGAACGTACTCTATTGCAACTATATCCTGCGACCTCAAATAACATTCCTGAAAATGTTGGAGTGTTAGAATAACTTCCTGCAGAAAAATAATCAAAAGAAGAATAGCAAAGATTGCCTTGAACATCCTCTCCCGCCTTAAACTTTGAAACTGCATTAGCCTCATAGACATCGCTTAAAACAGCGGCGGAAGAAGACGCGGTTATTTTATCTAATGTACTAAGAAGAATGTTTGCGAGATAAACGCCAAAAATTGCAACAATGGGCACAATTGCCATTGTTAACAAAGACTTAACAGAACTAAACAAAATTCTCATAGGAGATGCTTTGTTTGCATCATAATTATAATGTGCCTTTATGATTGAAATAATTGTTGTAACAAACAACAAGATTACACCAAATATAACAAGCGACCAAAAAACCGTTGAAATTGCTGAATAAGTTGGAGATTCATCAATTCCCAAAATACCTCTAATAAAACTAGTAATTAAATCTCCCGACACTTCTTGTCCATCAACATAATACACATCCAATCCTGCAAGTTTTCTTATCAAGTATTGCAAGAGATCAAGGAAAGATGCAATTGATGCATACAAAAAGTATATAAGTTGTGGAATGAACGCAAAAAAGCCAACTATAAAGTCAACTACTTTATCAAACCAACCACCCAACATTGAAGCAGTTTGCATCTTACCTCCTTTTTTCTCTTTGATTATATCAAAAATTACGACTTAAATCAACAATATTATTCTTTTTTTAATGCTTTATTAACTTTTTTTAATATCATTAAGCAAACTATTTATTTCCCTTAATGTTTCAGTTGAAACTGATGCGTTTAAGCCAATGTTAAGTGGCTGTTTGGTTAAAGCCTCTTTTCTTTCTTTTTCTTCCGCATCTTTTTTTGTTTGGAAAACAGGACCTTTAATTCCCAATATTGTTTTTGCAAATTCGTTTACTTCTTGTTTTGCCTTATCAAGCATTTTGTTGTCTTTTGCAAAATTATCTACCATTCCCTTTAATCCAGTGATATCGCCAACCGCTTTAAGTGCAACTCTGGATAAGTCTAGAATACCATTTTTTATAATAGCAAGTCCAGATTCTTTTTTCTTGCCATAAATAGGTTTTCCATTTTCATCGTAACCATCAATGTGTCTAGTAACTTTAACTGTTTTACCATTTACGGTTTCTTCAACCTCAGCATATTCACTTGAATGATGAGGATCAACTGGAATCCCAAGTCTTGAAGCGACAAACTTAACTGCGCTGTTATCCAAGGCCTTGTTAAGTCCTTTTTTAACTTTTTGACCCGCCTTAGAAAATTTTGTACCAATTTGGACAACTTTTTCTGTTGCGGCTTTTTTAACCTCTGAACCAAATTTTCCAAGTTTTGAATTCAAGAACTTCGCTTTGGCTGAGGACAACCCTTTTCCTATTGCTTTAACTGGTTTTGAATTAGCAATTTTCTTTAATGTGTTGCTTTCTTTAATATCTTGACCGATAGCGTTTGTAAGTTTTTTAAATCCTACCGCAGCCACACCAACACCTATTCCAGCGTTAACTGCTCTTTTAATTGGTGTTGAACTTTCTTTTTTCAATCCCTGTCCCAAATCATCAATATTTTTTGCGCCAACAAAACTTGAAATAAGTGCAATAAACCTTCTAACCATTGAAAGCCCCGCAAATAATATCAACATTTTAACTATACCATCAAGTAAACTAATATTAAAGAATTTAATTGAATTAAACACAGGAAGCAATAAGAATAAAATGTTCATCGCAATAACAGAAGAATAAGCAGAAATAAGGTAAGAAATAAATTCTTTACGCCATGTTTTAGTTCCGTTGCCTTCATCAAAAGGGATTAACCCAACAATAGGTGGATAAACAATAAACAAAACTGCAACCATTATAATGCGCATAAGCATACCAAATAAAATATTTGAAAACAGTGTCAAACAAATAAAAATACCAGCGAAAGCCAAGATAAAATTAAACGACCAAAGATTATAGTAATACCACACTAATCCAACATTATATTTTGAAAAACTTTTAACATTTATAAGTCCAGCAGCAAAACCGGCGCTTGGTCCATAAGTTAAGGATGAAGCAATAGCGGCGCTTGCTTCGTCATAGCCTGCAATTTGAACAGTGTGAGAATTTGCTAATGTCAGATTATTTGAGAAAGCATAATCTATTTGATAAGCAACAGTTTCCTGTATATTTGCTGTACTGCTAGTATAAAACACATCAGCATTGTCCCATCCAGAACCGTTTGGTTGATAAGAGCCACTTCTAACTCTATTGGCGCTGTTAGCACAGGCTTCAAACATAACGCCAGAAAAAGTCTGTGAACTTGACCACTCCTTTGCTCCAAAGAAATCATATGAAGCATACCTACGAGAAGATTGATTGTTCGTATCTCCGGACTCTGCGGTAGAACTGATATTTGTAGTAGCGTAAGCAAAATTTTGTATAGCTTCGGCATCATAAGTACCCGATAAAACTTGGGTTGACCCGACTGATGTTATTGAATCTAAAGTTTTAAATATAGCACTACCTAAATATAGTCCTAACAGTGTGCAAAGCGGAATGATAGCCATAGTAGCCAAAGATTTTAATGTGCTTTTGATTATGTAAGATGGAGAAGATTTTTTAGCATCATAGTTATAATGTGCTTTAATTATGGTGAATATAGTCATCAAAATTAAAACGATAACGCCGAAAATAATCATAGACCAAAAAACAGTTGATAAAGCTGAATATTCTTTATTTATTCCCAGTAATCCTTCAATTAGGTTTACAACTAAGTCGCCAGATTTTTCAACGTTGTTAACATAATAAACATCTAAACCAGCAATTTTTCTAAAAATAAACTGGAACATATCAAGAATACTTGCAATTGAAGCATACAAGAAATACATGGATTGAGGAATGATGGCAAAAAAGCCAGCAACTATATCGCCCAATTTGGTCCAGATACTGCTTAACATGCTTAAACCTGCCATACATTCCTCCTTTTAATTATTATTTTTTATTTTTTTTGTGTCTTTTCCACTCTTCTCGTAATTCTTGAACGGCTTTCAAAGTATCTAAACTTTCTGAAACACCTACGTTTGTGCTATTTTCTTCTAACAAACTTTCTTTTTTTGCTGCATCTAACTCTTCGCTTGTCTGAAGCGCACCAATTTTACCCGCTTGAATACCAATTGTTTGTGCAAAATCACGCATAATCATTTTACCTTGATCAACAACGCCTGTTTCTTTGTTGATTTTGTCAATGAAGTCATCAAAACCAAACAAAGTTCCTGCAGCCCTAATTGTTTCACCACTAAATTTTAGAACTTGATTTATTGTATGTTTAGGCAAAATGCTCTTTTTAATTTCATAACCATCTAAAACATCGACTGATTTTGTACGATCAATTTGCTTTTGTAATTCATCGATTTCAGCCTTATACTCGTCCGCTACACTTTCTGCTTTATTTGCATTGTTTCTATGTTTATCGGCTTCTAATCGGCTTTCTTCGGCTAGTTTTGTGTGTGAATTTTCCGCTTTAAATTTTTCAACTGCTTCTTGAAGATTCTTTTCTCTCAGTTTGGCTAAATCTTCATCACTCATAACTGAACCATAACCTTCAGCATCTGGGTCTGTTTCAATCTCTTCGTTATAAGCATTCTTTTGCCTAAACTCTTTCCTAAGTTTATTTGCCAATTCATTGTCTGATTGTTCGTCAGAATTAAATCCTTTGTTTGAACCTGATCTAAGCCAATCCTCAAACTTCTTGGTACTTTCGTCACTTTTGTCTTGTTGTTCTGTTGCTGTATCCTCCGCCTTTTCTGCCTTTTCATTTTCTGTGTTAGCAACTTTACGTGACTCTTCTTCCAATTTCCCTTTTTCTTCTTTTTGTTTCTCGAGTTCATCTAACTCTTGCGCTCTAATTGCTTCATGTGTTGCACGGCTTACTTTAGCCTGACCCTCTGTTGCTTTTTTGTTTTGGGCTTTTTTAACCTCATTTTCTCTTACTTTTTTCGCAACTTTTTCAACTTTTGATGCTACTGCATTGGCAGCAGGAATAAACTTTGCAACTTTGGCACCAAGTTGAACAACTGTTGCAACATTTTTGACTGTAAACGGATTGACTTTCCCTGCTTCTTTTTTGGTAGCCTCACCGACAGAATAAGCATCAGTTCCACCAACAAAAGTTGATATAAGTTTTACGATCTGTTTAGCTGCTAACAAACCAACAATAACAAAAATCATATTCATAATAGCATTCAAAACAACGCTATCGAAGAATGTGATAGCCTGTAAATACGGCAAAATCATAAACAATAAGTTTATACCAATAATGGCACCATAAGCCATCAACACATCGCCAACAAATTTTCTGCGCCAATCCTTAAAGGCTTTTCCATCATCTAACGGCATAATAGAAATTATTGGTGCAACACATAAGAACAGTGCTGTTGCTTCAATAAGCCTTACAACCATTCCAAAAACAATATTAAACAAAAGTGTAACACAAATTATCACACCTAAAAATCCAATTAAGAAATTGAATGACCAAAGGTTATAATAATACCAAACCAAACCAACATTGTATTTTGAAAAATTATCAAAATTGATAGTTCCTGCATACCAAATCGCGCTTTGCCAGTATCTAAAAGAAGAAGTTAAAAACATTGATTCTTCTTTCAACACGCTTGCTGTTTGTGGATTATTTAAGGTTAAATTATTCATGAAAGCGTAATCAATCATGTTAGCGACATCTTCTATTTGCCCTTGATCTGATGACAAAGAAGAATTAAAAATACCACAATCCGACCATGCTTCACCGGCTAGTGATGCAGTAAATGCTCCATATCTAACTCGGTTAGCGTTATAAGCGGCGGCTTGAAATAACAGTCCTGAAAAAGATTGATGCCCTGTTGGAGCATGCGATCCAAAGAAGTCATATGAAATGTAAGTTTCGTTTCCCCATTCATCTTTATCCGATTTAAAGACTTGGTTATAATCTCCATTTGAATTGGCATAAACCGAAGCCGTATTCCCTGAAGATGACGATGACGTAATGCTGTCTAAAGCCTGTAATAACACGCTGGAAAGATAAACACCAAAAACAGTCACCAAAGGCACTATGGCAAAGGTTGCTATCGCTTTTAAGCCCTTTCCAAGGATATAAGAAGGGCTAGATTTTTTACTGTCGTAGTTGTAATGAGATTTAATTAAAGACATAATCAAGCCAACGATTAAAACTATTGCGCCAAAAATAACGAGAGACCAAAAAACAGTGTTTAAAGCAGAATAACTGCCATTTAAGCCTAAAATGCCATTTATAAATTGCGACAACAAATCGCCTTCGGTTTCCACGCCATTTACGTAATAAGAGTCAAGCCCTGCTAATTTTCTCAATACAAATTGGAGTAAATCCAACGCACTTGCTATACACGTATAAAAGAAATAGAGATACTGTGGAATAAGCGCAAATATCCCTGTTACAAAATCTGTAATATTAGTCCAAAAAGAACCAAGCATTGAGTTTAAGCCGCTCACTCACCTCTCCCATAGTCTTTTACAACTATTTTTTACATTATAACAAAATAAAATGCAAAAAACAACAGATTTTGTAAGTGAATATATATAAAAGTAATATATAAGCAGAATAAAAAAAGGCTTCAATGGAAGCCTAAATTTTGGTGGAGAATATCGGAATCGAACCGATGACCTCCTGCTTGCAAGGCAGGCGCTCTAGCCAGCTGAGCTAATCCCCCATAAAATGCTTTGTAAATATATCATATTCAAAAAAAGTTGTCAACAACTTTTGCTATTTTTTTAAAATTTTGCTAAAATTAAATCAAGGAGAAAATATGAATATAAATCAAATGATATCATCAAGTAGAATAACCCCTAATGATTTTGTGGCTTATATTGAAATTGAGCAGGGCTCTAAAAACAAATATGAAATAGATAAGGAAACAGGCCTTATAATTTTAGACAGAGTGCTTTACACATCCACCCATTATCCTACGAATTATGGTTTTATACCAAGGACATTGAGTGGCGATGGCGATGCGTTAGATGTTTTTGTTCTTTGCAGTCAGCCGATTGAAAAAATGAGTTTGGTAAGATGTTATCCTATCGGAGCAATCAAAATGCTTGATTCAAAGTCGTGCGATGAAAAGATAATTGCCATACCTTTTGGCGACCCTCAGTACAACTACTATAAAGAAATTTCAAAATTACCGCCACATTTAGTAGATGAACTCAGTCATTTTTTGGAAGTTTATAAACAACTTGAAAACAAAAAAGTAGTTGTGCAAGAAATAGCAGACGCTAAAACTGCGAAACAAATAATTAAAAGATGTATAAAAGAATATGAAAAAAGCCTTAAAAATTAAGGCTTTTTTTATTATCTTACAAGATCCAATCCGGTTGAAACTGCTACGGTCCCTGTTGAATTTACGATTGAAACTGAAGCTTTTGACATTGAAGTTTTGGTAAAATCTTGAGAAATTTTCCCGCTAAAATCTACTGCTGATCCGCCATAAGAATAACAAACTACATTCCACAAGTTATTTTTAAAATCTTTTGTGCTTGATAATGTTACTGCTCCATCAATTTTTGTAGCATTATTATCCCCGTCAAAAACCAAGTAATCAACCTTCGCGCTATATTGTGATGCTTTTCCAGATCTATCTATAGAGTAAGCACCCTTTGCCCATATTCCACCACTTGTCGCGCCAATTTCACCCAGTTGATTTTCTAAGTCTACGGCTATAACATTCTCAGAATCTTTTCCTACAAAACTACTTAGTTCATAGTAAGTCTCTACGTCATTTTTAGTTAAATTCAATTCTTCTAGTTTATTTACCAGTGTAGTGGTATCAGTAAAGCCTGCTTGTTCACCTATATTGATATCTATCAAACAATCGGTACCTTTTTTGTCGGCATCCAAAATTAAATGGAAGTTGTCATTTGAATCAACTTGAATAGTTTTTATAGTTTGAACGTTTATTGTGGAATTGCCAAATGTTTTGTCAAGAATATTTTGAATTCGTATAACATCCATTGAGTCTACATCAATTGTAATGTTAGTATTGGAATCTGAATTACCTCCATTGTTGCTTGTTGTCCTAGCAAATTGATAATAATCATTTCCCCATGCCTCAGGTATCTCGCCGATAGCACCAACTACAGTAGCAGCACCTAACACAAGCCCTGTAATAGCTATACTCTTTATAATTGCTCTTCTTTTTAACCATTTGTTTGCTTCGTTTATTTTATTATTAACATTTGCAATGGACTCTTTCGTTGCGCTAATAACATTATTAGCCTGTGTTTTGTCGCCTTCACTAACCGAAGCATCCAAAACAGGGGATGATAACGCAGAATTAAGTAAGTAAATTTTTTCTTCTGCATCAATTATAGCGCTGCCACCAGCGGATAAAGAATTTTTAAGATTTTCAATCGCCTGTTTTCTTTCCTCACGAACAGATTTTTTCACACCTTTTATATTTTTTGCTTTATCAAAGGCTGTGGAAATTGTATTAAAAACGCTATCAACTTTTTTTCTAGCAGAAGTGAGATCGTTTAAATTTGTTATAAATTCATCTCTTGAAAGTGTATAAATATCTGAGCCTTCAGCATCAGGATTTACTCCTTGGTTGTCAGAACCACCTTCTCCTATTAAGGTACCATTAGAAATTCCAGGAACCACTTCATAATCTGATGAACCGTCATCAGTAAGAGGTTGCTCAACATTTTGACTTGATTGCAACTCTGCATTTTCTTCGTTCTCGTGATCCGCGCTTTCATCACTTGAAGATCCTTCCAAATGTAGTTCTCCACCGGAAGTTAAACCTTCGTCTATTTGTTCAGAATTATTTTCAGGCGCATTGTCTGAAGAACTTCCAGTTGCGTCTTCTTCTCTTATACTTTCTCCTGTACCTTGTTGTGTTAAAGCATCGTCCGCTTCAGTTACTGCTTCATCGTTTTCAACTGAAGATGTATCCTGTCTTTGTTCATCACTTGAATCAGGCAAAGAATCAGTTGGAACAGCATTTTCTTCCCCAACACCAGCAATTGGTTGTTCATGCTCTAAACCTGCATCAACTGGAATGCCATCGCCAAAAACTTCCGCATTCCTTGCGTATGCTTCTTGTTCTGTCATTTCTGTGTTTTTATCAGCCATTTTCAAGCCTCCTTATTTACTTACCCAATTATATACCACTTTGGCACAAAAGTCAATAGGCTTTTTTAACAAGTTTCGTCTAAATAAGTCGCCTCGATGTCCGCTAAATGTAAAAATAATGCGGTAGGATATGTATAGAACACATTTGCTAGGCCATAGTAACCGCCTCGCACCCTACTATCAAACCCACCCATGTGCCAATTTATAGCCATGGCCTCTTCTCTGGTTAATTTCATGAATGAACTAATAATATAAACACTTTTTTCACCATGGCCATATGGCAAATTATCTTCATATTTATAGCATGGAACTTTTTGCCAAACACCATTTTCATCTTTAATGTTTTTTGTATCAGGTTTGTAACAATCAACTTTGCAAACATCATGTAAAAGGGCCATGATTGCCACGCTTTCAGTCGTAACCTTTTTATGCCAATCTTTTCCATACTCACTCTGCAAAAGTTTTATAAGTCGTTTGTAAACAAACACAGAATGCTTACAAAGCCCGCCTTCTTCTGCGCTGTGTCTAGTTGTGGAAGCAGGTGCAGAAAAGAAATCACTGCGCTCCAACCAATCTAAAAGTTTATCACTACCTTCTCTGTCAATGTTATCATAAAAAATTTCTAAAAATTCTTGTTTATAATCCATAACTATCACCTTATCTTTCATGTTTTATTTTATCATATATTAGCGTCTTTTCGAAACTTTTTTGTTAAAAAAGTCATAAATACTAGATATGAAACACATTCCTCCAACGCAAATGTTGTATCTTTCCTCCGCCATTGCAATAGAACTTTGCCGAAACCGCACACCAGAAGAGATTGCTGAACTTAAAACTCTGCTGTGGCATGTTTATTGCTCTATGGGAACTTTTACATCCTGCCCTAGATAATTATGCAAAAGTTTTTCTAACACAATAAACTGTTGCACCGACAGTTGCTCCGCCCGCTGATTTAAATCAAAGGGTAATTTAGCGATTGTTGTTTTGTTTAAATTAAGCCCTTCTGCAAGATTATTTAAAACGGTTTTACGCCTGCTTTTAAAACAAATCCTAACCAATTTAAATAATTTGTCCACACTCTCATCGAACTTATTTTCAATATCTAACCTGACTATGCAAGAATCCACATCTGGCTGAGGATTGAAAACAGTTTTAGGAACTTTTCTCATAATTTTAGGCTGGCCAAAGTATTGGCAACAAACTGACAGCGAGCCATAGTTTTTGTTTCCACATTTTGCCACAATTCTTTCACCAACTTCTTTTTGCACCATAATGGTTATTGACTGAATTTTTGTGCTCTGCAAAAACTTGAAGATAAGCGGTGAAGTGATGTAATAAGGCAAATTTGCCACAAGTTTGTAACCGTTTTCAAAATCTTTTTCAATATCCGAAAGCGGTTTTTTTAAAGCGTCTTCAAAATGCAAAATTAAATTTTTTAATTCCATCAATTGTAAGTAAGGTTTAAGTTCTTCATCAATTTCATATGCCACAACTTTTTTTGCGTGCACAGAAATCTCTTTTGTTAAAGCACCCATGCCCGCGCCAATTTCCAAAACCTCATCTTCGGAACAAATTTCAGCATCATCACAAATGCTTTTCAAAAGATTTTTGTCTGAAATAAAATTCTGCCCAAATTTCTTTTTAAAGTTAAATTTCATATTTTGAACACCTTTTTTACATTTTTTGAAGTAATTTTTGCTATATTTTCAATATTATCGCCTTTAATCTCCGCCAGCTTCTGAGCCACCAAAACTACATTCTTGGGCTCATTCACCTTGCCTCTATAAGGCTCTGGTGAAAGGTAAGGCGTGTCGGTTTCAAGCATCAATGTTTCGATAGGCAAACTTTTTACCACATCTCTTAGATGCTCTGCATTTTTAAATGTTAACACTCCGCCGACTGTAAAATCTAAACCTAGTTCCATGATTTTTTCGGCATGATATTTTTCACCATTAAAACAATGAACAACCCCACCCTTCAAAATATGGGCATTATCTTGCAAGATTTGTAAAGCATCTTCCATAGCATCCCTGATATGCACAACTATTGGCAAATTTAACTCACTTGCAAGTTTTATTTGTTCGTCAAAAATTTGCTTTTGAAGTTCTTTATTCTCGCCACCGAAATGAAAGTCAAGACCAATTTCGCCTATGCCTACCACTTTTTTATGTTTTGCCATATCGATTAAAAATTGCTTTCCGCCATTCAAATATTGCTCAGCGTCCTGCGGATGAAATCCTATACACGCATAAACCATCTCATATTTTTCGGCTATTTTCAGTGTTTCTTCAATGCTTTTAAAATCGCTTGCTGGGCAAATAACAAAATCAACAAGGGCGTCTTTTGCCCTTGTTAAAACCTCTTCAACATTGCTTTCGTAAATATGAGCATGCGCATCTATAAACATAGTAAAAGCCTAACACAATAGCCTTAGATTGTCAAGAAATATAGCGCAAAGGCATATATTTACACTATGAATAAAATTTGGTTGTTTATGATGCTAATTTCAATTGGCGTACTAATTTATGTAGATCCAGGCTCTACACTTGACGCCATGATTGGCGCATCAACTTCTGCACTTGAACTTTGCATTGAATTATGTGCTGTTTATGCGGTTTGGCTGGGGTTATTAGAAATAGTTGATGTAAGTGGCTTAGGGCAAAAACTAGCCCATCTTTTGCGACCTTTAATCAAAAAACTTTTCAGAGTGGATAACGAAGAAATACAAAAAATGATTGCTTTAAATATGTCTGCCAATATGCTTGGACTAGGCAATGCTGCAACACCTATGGGCATAAAAGCCATGCAGGCATTAGACGATGGCAGTGGCAAAGCCAACTTTTCTATGATTATGTTGATTGTAGTAAATGCAACATCAATTCAATTACTTCCAAGCACTGTGATAAGTTTAAGAAGCAATGCAGGAAGTGCAGATGCTGCTGACATAATTTTGCCAACAATACTATCCACAATTGTTACAACAGGCCTAGGAATAATGTTTGTTTTAATTTGCGATATGGTTTCTAAAAAAATTAAAGCGAGACGGAAAAAATTATGAGTATTTACATTCTTCCCGTTTTATTTATTGCACTGTTTTTGTATGGCTTCTTTAAAAATATAAACACCTATGACACCTTCGTCAAAGGTGCAAAAGGGGCTATAAGCCTTGTTGTATCAATTTTTCCATTTATAGCATGCATTATGATTGCAGTGGCACTTTTAAGAGTAAGTGGAGTAACTGCATTTCTTGCGCAAATTCTTTCACCTGTTTTCACATTTTTAGGCATACCAACCGAGTTGTGTGAATTGGTGCTTTTAAGGCCTTTTACAGGTTCGGGCTCTTTTGCACTTCTAGATGATGTTTTAGCAACATATGGACCTGACAGTTACATCTCCCGTTGCGCATGTGTAATTTTGGGTTGTAGCGAAACCATATTCTATGTTGCCACAGTTTATTTTTCACAAACAAAAGTTAAAAAACTTTTTTATGCAATTCCATGCGCCCTGCTTGCTTCCATAATCGGAGCAATAGTTGCATGTTTACTTTGCAGAGTGATGTAAAGTTAATTTTATATCCCCCACACCCCTTGTTTTATTTTTTCTATATAATCACCATTTTTATCATTTGTGATTAAATTAGGCAAAACTTTCACGCCTTCTTTTCCGCCTTTAACGGCTTCTACAACGAATAATATTACTTTTCCTCTGCCATTTTCGGTAAAAAACATGCGTTTTGGTTGCAATTTTGCATTTTTTAATTCAAAAATCATTTCTGCACTTCTGTCTGCATCGTAAACAAAATATGCTCTACCGCCAAACTTTAACATTTCACTTGCGACTTTAACTAAATCGTGCAACGGCAAATATTTTTCATGTCTAGCAATTGCTTTGCTTAAATTTTGATTATCCTGTGCAGAGCCCTGCCTTTTATATGGCGGATTTGAAAACACTACATCAATGCTTCCTTTTTCGATATACTTATTAAAATTCCTTACATCATCATTAACAAAATTAACATTTGTAATTTGGTTTAAAGCCAAACTTTTGTTGGCCATTTCAAAAAGTTGTTGTTGAATTTCAAAACCTATAATATTTTTAACATTTGTTTTTTTTGTGGCTAAAATTGAAATTACTCCACTTCCACAGCCAATCTCCACTGCACTTTCATTTCTTTTAATCTTTAAAAAATTTGCAAGCACAACCGAATCTGATGTGAAAGAATAAAGGTTTTTATTCTGCACAATTTTCAAACCTTCAAACTGTAAATCGTCTAATCTTTCATTTTCGTTCAAACTTAACTTCGCTTTCGTCATATTCCTTAATTTCACTTATACTTTCATCTTCAAACTTAACGCTTATTTTTCTGTTCAAAAGGTCGTTATACATAACTTTGCCTTTGCCGTCCTTAGTTTCAACCATACTTCCAACTTTTGGCATGCTTTTAAGAGCATCTACATAAGTTTGGTTTTCGTATGCCAAACAACAAAGCAACTTTCCACAAACCCCGCTTATAGAATTTGGGTTTAACGATAAATTTTGATTTTTTGCCATTTTAATTGAAATGTGATCGCTCTGTCCATACCCTTGGGCGCAACAACACTCTTTTCCACAAATTCCAAGTCCACCCATATATCTAACCGCATCTCTTGGGCCAATCTGCCTAAGTTCAATTCTAGTTTTATAGCGCTCTGCAAGTTTTTTTGCAAACGCTCTAAAATCAACCCTGCCCTCAGCGGTAAAGTTCACCGTCAAGCGAGAAAAATCAAAATTTGCTTCAACTGAAATGATTTTCATTTCTAAATCACTTTGTTTTGCCATTTCTCTTACTTCTGGCAAAAAAGATGAAGCCTTTTTATCGTTTTCCTCCGCCATTTTAATTTCATCAGCACTGGCAAGCCTGATAACATTTTTCAACGGCTCTTCAAGCACGCTTGGGTCAATAAGTTTATCTTCTTCAACGATTGTAACAAGGTCGTTGCCTTTATCTGTTTCAACAATCACATTGTCGCCAAGAGCATATTTTGCCCCATTCGGACTGAATGAATATGTGTGAATGCCGTGCCTAAATTTAACCCCTACAACATCTATTTGCATAAATACTTAACCTCCAAAATCTTCATAACCAAATTATCTGCAACCAAAGGCAGACTAACATTAAACGAAATGTCTTTCACCACTTTATTTAAAACTGACTGCAACTGCGACAAACATTTAATCGACAAAGCATGTGCAATTTTTTCAACATCTTCCCTATTGTTTTCAAATGTAATGATTGATTTTTTGTCAACTTTTATTAAAAGAGCATCTTCAATCAAAAGTGAAAGGATTTCTATTATCAAATTAAAATCGTTTTTCTGATCTATAATCTTTTTTGACCAAGCAAGCGCATCTTTGCTGGAAGACAAATCTTTTAACAACCCAACTGCGATATCAAACAATTCAAGTAAATTGTTTTTTTTGCTTAACTCGATTGTTTTTGCCACATAGCCCTGCCCAAGTTTAAGTGCCAAATCTTTTCTTTTTTCATCACCACTAATAATCTCAGCAATTGTTTGTTGACTAAGCGGAAGTAATGAAATTTTATCACATCTAGACCTAATCGTTGGCAAAACTTTGTTTATATTAGAAGCAGTTAAAATGTAATAAACATTTTTTTGAGGTTCTTCCAAAGATTTTAGAAGTTTATTTTGAGCCTCTTCGGTGGATAAATCTACATTCGATATTATGAAGATTTTTTTGTCTGAAAAAATAGGTTTAATAAAACTTTCTTCAACAATTTTTTTGCTATCTTCAACCAAGAGTTTCGCTCCCTCGGGGAAATATTTGACATCGGGATGAGTTTTGTTTAAAACTTTTTTGCAATTCTCACATTCTCCACAAACATCTGCACACAAAAGCGCCTCTGCAAACAAGTCAGCCATTTTCTCCGCAGAAAAAGCATCTTTACTAATCAGTAAAAATGAGTGCGCCTGTAATTTGTTTTTAACAGTTTTTAAAAAGTTCAAAAACTGTGGAGATTTTTTAAAGATTTCATGAATCATATATAAATATTATCACAACAAACTTTTAAAGTCAAAAAAATTATTATTTTGCAAAAATTATTATTAAGAAAAATAATTTTGTCATGAAATGCTTGACAAAGAATAAAGTTATATTATAGAATAAAATTATTCAATACCTAACAAATAGTCTGTTGTAACATTAAAATATCTCGCCAATTTTATTAAAGTGTCAAAATCGGTTTCTTGCAAACCTTTTTCCCAAGCACTGACTGTTTGTTTTGAAACATTAAAAATTTTAGCAAGTTCATTTTGCGAAAGCCCTGCTTCGTTTCTTAAATATTTTAACTGAACACAAAATTTATTCTTCATATGCTTATATTATTGAACAATAAAATAAATAATTTAATAAAATCATGTTTTTCATGACAACGGGGGTATTAAATGATATTGAAAACAAAAATAAAAAATTTAAAACTTTGGAAGCCTTTTTATGTCAATGGTGTTGTTTTTCAGCATAAGGAAAATTTAAGAATAATCTACCCGCCTGTAACACCTTTACCGTTAATTTTTTTTGATTAAAAAAACAGGCTCTACGCCTGCTTTTTCTTTTTAATTCTTATAATCCATTTGCATAGTTCGCTTGCAAACAACATTACGATAGACACAAGCAAAATCCACAACCATTCAAACCCATTTAACGGAGCAAGCCTAAGCACAGTATGCAACGGCGTAAGTGCAATAAGTGCAAGTAAGCCTACTGCAAACAATATTGCTATGTTGCAAAACTTGTTTGCAAATGGGTTTGATTTAAATATGCTTTTTTCTGTTCTTATTGAAATAAGGTAGAAAAATTGCACAATGTTAAGCGTATAGAAAGCCATACTCATTGCGCTTTCTTGCCCATAAATAAACAATCCAATGCAGAACGAAGAAAGTGTAAGCAAAGTTTGAACTATGCCCATTGCTATTGTCATAAACGCATTTCCGTCGCTAAACAAACCTTTATTTTTCTCCCTTGGTTTGCTTTCCATGATTCCTTTTTCTGCGGGTTCAACACCAAGAGCAACGGCTGGCAACGAATCTGTAATTAAATTTACAAACAAAATTTGAATTGGCAACAAAAACACATATTGCGGGAATATTATGGTTGCTAAGAAAAGCGCTAAAATTTCACCCATATTGGCAGAGAAAAGAAATTTTACAGTTTTTTGTATGTTTGTGTAAACCTTTCTTCCTTCCTCCACCGCAACCACTATCGTGGCAAAATTATCGTCAGTAATAATCAGGTCGGCAACTTCTTTGGTTACATCTGTGCCAGTAATTCCCATTCCAATGCCAATATTGGCTTTTTTCATGCTGGCAGCATCATTTACGCCGTCCCCCGTCATTGCAACAACATGCCCTAGGCTTTTTAATCCTTCAACAATCCTGACTTTATTATCAGGGCTAACCCTTGCAAACACATTAACATTTTCAAGGCGTTTTAAAAGTTGTTCGTCAGATAAAGCATCTATTTCAGCGCCAGTCATAATTTCACTTTTCTTTTTGACAATTCCCACCTCTTTCGCAACTGCAAAAGCGGTTTCCATATGGTCGCCCGTTATCATTATTGGTCTCATGCCCGCACGCAAACATTTTTTTACGGCATCTTTAACTTCCTTGCGTGGCGGGTCAATCATACCTGCAAGCCCAACAAAAGTCAAACCATTTTCAGTATAAGCCCTTTCATCTTCAACATACTTAAAAGCAAATCCGATAACTCTAAGCGCTTTGCTTGCCATGTTTAAATTTACTTTTTCAATTTCTTGGCGTCTTTGCGAAGTTAGGTCTATTTCAATTCCGCTTACAATCATTTTGTCGCATTTGTCTAAAAGAAAATCAACTGCACCTTTCACAAATACAACTTTCTTGCCTTGATACATGTTAACAGTGCTCATCAATTTCCTGTTAGAATCAAACGGCTTTTCGTTTAAACGCTTGCATAGACTATCCATTTGTAACTTGTCATAGTTATATTTTTTTGCAAACTCAGCCAGAGCAATCTCTGTTGGGTCGCCAGTAAAATTATTTTTGTTTATTCCAACATCATTACATAGCGCCATACAGGAAAGCATTAAAGGAAAATCTTTGCCCACATTACTTTTAACAAAACTCAGTTTGTTATCACAATAGATTGCCTTAACCTGCATTTTATTTTCGGTTATCGTTCCAGTTTTATCAGAGCATATAACATCGCATGAACCCAAAGTTTCCACGGAATGCATATGCTTTACAATGGCTTTTTGTTTCGCAAGACGAGATATCCCAAGGCTCATTATAATAGTAATAACTGCGGGCATGCTTTCAGGAATTGCAGCCACAGAAATAGCAATCGCTGTTAAAAATGCATCCATAGGGCTGTAATGCGACAAAAGTTCAAGAATAAAAGTAATCAGCGCCATACCAAGCACAAGAAAAGTAATCACTTTCCCTAAATCTTTAATCCCTTTTTGTAATGGCGTCATTTCCTTTTTGCTTGTGGCAATTACATCGGCAATTTTGCCTAATTCACTGTTTTTCCCAACGCCAACTGCGATTGCAAGACCTCTACCTCGAACAACTGTTGTTCCATTATAAACCATGTTTTTTCTTTCAGAAATAGGCAAATTGGGTTTGCAAATGAAGTTTGCTTGCTTTTCTACTGGCAGACTTTCACCTGTAAGCGACGCTTCGTCTAAAAGCAGACAGTTGCTTTCAATCAACCTGCAATCTGCTGGCACAATTGTTCCTGCCTCTAACACAACAATATCACCCGGAACAATAAGTTCGGCTTTGATTTTAACCTGCTGTCCACTTCGCACGAGTACGGCTTCTGGCTTGATCATTTTTTCCAAAGCCTCTAACGACTTTTCGGCTTTATTTTCTTGAAGCATACCCATAACCGCATTCATTAAAACAATGGCCAAAATCACCAAACCGTCAATAATTTCACTAGATGTGTGTTGAACAATCCCGATGATGAAAGAAACTCCCGCTGCTGCAAGCAGAATTAGTATCATTAAATCAGAAAATTGCAAGATAAATTTTTTAAACAAACCGCTTCTTTTGGCAACACTGATTTGTTGGTTTTTAAGTTGCTTTTCCCTAAGTTTTGCTTCTTCAAAAGATAAACCTTGTCTGGTTGAAGAAAAATCTTTTAAACACGCATCGATACTTTTAGTGAAATAATCCATAACACTTCCTTTATACAAAAATGGCAATAATTGCAACAACAATCAAATATAAACTAAACCACTTAAAACTAACTTTTTGTGTAAGCGCAATCATTGCTTTAATTGAGATGACGCCTATTAAGAATGCTAAAACAAAAGCCACTATAAGTCCTGCAACATTTACGCTTGGCAACTGACCTAGTTGAACCAATTTAAATATTTCAAGCGCCATTGAAAGTATAATAATCGGAATACTCATCAAAAATGAAAATTTTGCAACTTTTTCTCTATCTCCCCCCGCAAACAAACCTGCACAAATGGTGGAACCAGACCTAGAAATTCCCGGCAATGTGGCAAAACCTTGGGCTATGCCCATGATAATTGCCTGTTTGTATGATATTTCTTGCTTAAACACAAAACTTTTATGTTTAACAAAAAAGTCGGTTGCCAGCAGTAAAATTGCCGTTATTAAAAAACAAACAGGAAGTATTGTTCCTTCAAAAGATTGTGTTATAAGTGGATACAGCACAAGAACAATCAGGCATGTTGGAATTGTTGCCACCACCAATGATTTAGTAAGTTTAGAAAAAGGGTGCCTAACAATTGTGAAAACTTCTTTTCTCAGTGCCACCAACACAGAAAGCAATGTAGCAACATGAAGAACAATACTAACAAACAAACTATCTTCAATGCCAAATAAATTAGATAACAAAACCAAATGCCCACTTGAAGAAACAGGCAAAAATTCGGTTAAACCTTGAACTATTCCTAAAACAATAAGCGCCCAAAAACTCATAACCTTGTCCTGTTATATTTTGTGAGCATGAGTTTAATTTTATGACAAAAATTGACATAAAAAAACCCACATTTTAATGTGGGCTTTTTATTATTCGTTAAGAGTTTTTATTTCTTGCATAAGCGCTTCGATTTTTTTATTGATGTTTTCAATCTGCTCGCTTGCAGTTTTTTGATTTTTAATTTCTTCAACATTTTGTTTCAATTTGTTGATTTCATTTAAAATCTCATCACGCCTATCCTGCTTTGAAGAACCTGATTCAAGGTCAGTAATCGCACTTTGAATTTCTTTATCAATCTGTGCTTTTAATGAAGCCAAGCGTTTTTGTTCATCATCAATTTTTTTATTGATTTCTTTAAGTTGGCTTACATCTTTTCTTGGTCTGCCTCTGCCTCGTTTAACACTATCCTCCGCAGATTTTGGCTTTTTTGTGCTACCAACTGGTCTGCCCCTCTTTTTAGGCTCTGTTTTTTCCTGAACAGGCTCAGCAACTTTTCTTGGTCTACCACGAGAGCGTTTTTGCTCAATCATTTCTTCCAAAGTTTTTTCTTCGCCTTTTCTTGGTCTGCCTCTGCGTTTAACCTCTGTTTTAGGTTGCTCGGTTTCTTCAATCTCTTTTGAGTAAACTGGCTTAGCGAAATCAAAATCATCTGATTCAAAAACAGGTTTATTGTCAACTGGTTGGTTAACTATGTTTTGCTCTGTTTTTGTTTGTGGTTCAAGTTCTTCTTGCTCAAACTGTGGAACATAATCTTCTACTTTAATTTGTTCGTTAGAAACATTTGTTTCCTTTAAAACATTGGCAATGTTTTCGTTATCGCTTAATGTTTTTTTGCTTTTCTCTACATCAGCCTTCCCCTGCTCTGCTTCCTGATTTTTTTCTTTTATTGCTCTTTTGATGTCAGCAAGAGTAATAAATTGGCTGTTTTCGTCTATCTCTGTTTCTTCTTCCTTATCTTGTGCTTCTGTTTTCAAAGGTTGAATCTCAGACTGTTCATATTCAAGTCCTAATTTTCTTTTTAATGTTTCATTTTCGTCAACGACACGCTTCAATTGCGCTTCTTTTACAGTTAAATCTTCTTCAATGTTTTGATACGATTGAGTCAAATTATTAAGTTTATCTTTGACTTTCTTTTGAGCCTCGTCTATGGCATTTTTGAACAATTTTGAATAGAAAGTTTCATACTCGCTCATCATCGCTTCTTCAACTTCTGTTCTATTGGTTTCTATTTCATTGTTAAGAGTTTTTATAACATCTTCATAATCGCTCTTTTCAATTAAATATCTATTCTTTTGTTGTTCAAATTCTGCCTGTTCCTTTTCCTGCTTAGCAATTTCTTGGTTTTGCTGTTTCCTTAAGAAGTTGTTTTCAATTCTGCTTGTTGTTTCTTCTTGTTGTTGCCTAAGCCTTTCAATATTTTCTTTGGAAACTTGCATTCTTTTTTGGAAGTCTTTTTGAACATTGTCGAAATTTCTTTTTAAACTTTCAAGAGTCGCTTCAATTTGAGCAATCTTGGCAAGAGTTTTATCTCGTTTAGAAAGGTATGCTTCCGATTCTTTCATTGCTCTTTCTAAAATGTTCTGCCCATCGATACCAATGCCTTCAAAATCGTATTTTTCGTAAGTAATGCCTTCTTCCTGAGCAATTTTATCAAACTCTTCCTTTTCTTTTCTTGCTCTGCTTTCAAGATATTCTCTAAGTGCTGGAATACCTTTATCAATTTCTTTTGCAGAGAAAAGAAGAGAATAATCGATATATGGAGGAAGATCAACGCACGCATTATCTATAAAACGATCAAACAAATGTAAGTTTTGATAAAGTTCATCTAAGTTAGAATTTTTTCTTGCCCGCAAAATCATGATGGCAATTGTGCTTATAATCAAAATGAGAATTGGAATAAGCAAAGCAATAATAATCATCGTTGCATTTAAAATTGTGTCACCAAAATTTTGATAAGCCATTGCTACTACAAACATAATTGAAGCCCAAATCGCTGAAACCCAAGCCAAGTTTTTAATGTTAGCAGCAAAAGAACTTGTTCTCAAAGGTTTTTCAATTATGTTTTCAACTGACATGTACTCGGATGGAGATTTTTCACGATAAAGAATATATTGTTGCCAATTTATAGCCAGTCTTTTTGGTGCGGTTTTAATTAAATCGCTAAATTCTTTAATATTTTCTTTATCTAATGTTTTGTGTGTAAAAAGCCATCTGTTTAATTTATCAAGCGACCTTCTCATTCTGCTTTCGTATGAGTAATAAGATAAAACTCCAAACAACAGAATAAAAAATACTTCAAGGCCAAGTGCTAAGAAAAATAATCCGTTATATGTAATTGAACTTGCCAAAGTAATAAAGAAGGATTCAAAAGCGCTTTGCACATCTGCAAGGAATGAAAAACTCATAATAATTCTCCTTTTTTCTTTTTTAGTATAACACAAGAAAAAATAAATTACTAATATTTTTACAATTTTTTTGATATTTTTTTAATAATTTTTAACAATTAAATTTGAATTATTTTTTTATTTTTTAGTGATAATAAATACATTTCATCTATTTTGATATTTTCTGCGTTTTCAATCGCTTGCTTATACAGTAAAAGTTGTGGTGTATAACGCTGTTTCAAAACTTGCATGTCTTTTTGTGCAGTGTATTTATAATCAATTAAAATGTTTTTTTCACCTTTTAAATAAAGGTCAATAGTTCCTTGAACCAATTTTGCCCCTTGTCCTTCTTTTGCAAGCATAGTAAATTGTTTTTCTTTTATTATCTTTTTATTTTTTATAAAAGGTTTAATTAACTTAATTATTTCAAAAATCAATGAAAAATCGATAATATTTAAGTATTTTTCTTTAATTTTTTGATTTTTTAATTGATTTTCAACATCTTGAATATTTTCAACGATATTAAAATCTAAAACTTTAAGCGCTTCATGATATGCATTTCCTTCTTCGATTGCTTGCAAATTGCCTACCCCGTTTTCAAGTTCGGCATGGCCAACAAGTTCAGTTACAGACGCTTTTTGTTTCAATGTGGTATCTGCTTCATATTTGTATCTGAAGTTTAAATATTCTTCTAATTTTTGTTTATCTTTTTCATCTACTTTTACAACTGGCGAAGACTTTAATTGTTGTTTAAGAGAAACAACTTCATCAATAACTTCTACCTTTGCTCCTGCCCTTTCTGGATGTGTTGAAAGAATTAAATCAAGCGCAGAAGCAAACTTGTGAAATTTTTCTTGTGAAAAATCTTCCACTTTGTCAGCATCTGTTGTGCCAGTTATAAACAAGTGGCACTTTGCCCTTGTCAGAGCAACATATAAAATCATAATTTCATCCACACGCTCCTGCGCCCTAGACTGCTCTCTAATTGCCAAAAGAGGTAGCGAAGGATTTTTCTGCCAGTTCTGCTCATCATACACCATAAGTCCCAAACCAAGATTTTTGGAAATTTTGTATGAAGCGTTATCCAGCCTTGACAAAGGTTTGCCTGCACCAATTAAAAACACAATTTTATATTCCAAGCCTTTGCTTGCGTGAATTGAAGAAATTGTAACAGCATTTTGCCCAGAAATGTTTGAGAATGTTATATCACTACTTAAAAATTCACATAGCCCTGCCAAATCTTTATCATTTTCATAATTGGATATGATGTTTAGCAAACTTTCAGTTTCTTTAACTGCGTTTTCGTCCACTTTGCTTTGTAAGTATACAAAATACTCAGTTTTTAAAAATAATTTTTCAAGCGCTTTTCTTGCTCCTAAAAAACTACACTGCAATTTAAAATCTTCCAGCGTTTTTAAAGCAATTTTAATTTCTTCGTCTTGGGTGTTTAAAATAGTTTTAACAAAACCATCTTTTTGCTTGCTTTGTAATAATGCCAACTTGTCCATGCTTATTCTTGCAAATGGCGACAATAAATAACTTGCCAGCGATATATCATCATCAATATCACAGCATAGTTTTAAAAGTGAAAGGATAAGTTTAATATGCGCTTTTGATAAAAGGTCTGTTCTAAGCGTGGATACAAAAGGTATATCTTTACTGCGCAAATGATTTATCACACTTGTGCAAACATCATTTCTCGATCTTGAAAGAATGGCAATGTCTTTTGGCTGAACCCTAACCATTTTTTTGGTTTCAGGATCTACAAAATGGCCCATAAGCAATTGCTCTATTTTGTTTGCCACAATCTGTCCTTCCAAATCACTTTCTTCATCGCTAACAAGTGGGTCATCAAATATGTTGTAATCAGCAATTGGTTGAAGTTTTTCTCGCTTATGTTTTTGAGCAACAATAATGTTGATTGCCGGGAACGAAGTTTTCTCTGTTATCTTATCGCCTTTTAATAAAGAAGTGTTTTTATAATCTATTCCAGTGGTTTTTTGCGTCATAATTTGGCTAAAAACATGGTTAACAAATTGCAATATTTCTTTATCGCTTCTATAATTTTGGCTTAAATATTCGGTTTGAGAATCTTCACGCTCTGAAAAATCTTTACTATCTTTTAAAATTATTTGAGATGTTGCGTTTCTAAATGCATAAATCCCTTGTTTTGGGTCGCCAATGGCAACAAACTTAGATTTTTCTGCCATTAGTTTTACTATTTTTTCTTGAACTGGGTTTGTATCTTGATATTCATCTATAAAAACAAAATCATAATTTTCTTGTAATTGGTTTAAAACCTCGCTTTCTTGCAACAACTCTTCGCTTTTTAATTCTAAATCGTCAAAATCTAAATAATTTAATTGCATTTTATTTTCAGAGAAAACCTTGATATAAATTTGATATAATTCCAAAATTTCCTTTATCAAATTTTGAGATTGCTCTGTCTGCCAAATTAAATCATTTTCTGGTTGTAGTTTTTCAGCAAATTTTATTATTTGCTGAGCCTGATTTTTGATTGTTTTTACATCTTCTTTTTTATCATAACCAGCCAAAACTGGAATTCTTGGAAGTGAAACTTTTAAAATTAAACTCGCCATTTCCCTAAGCGAAACATCGTTAAAATTAAATTGTTGATAGATTGTCATTAAAAACTCGTTTACCTTCACATTGTCTTTTGGAAAATAAACAATTTGATTTTTTAATTCTTCAATTTTCTGGTTTAAGGTTATAAATAAAAATTCTTTGGATTTTTCAAAATTCTGATTATATGAACTAAGCAAAGAAATTGCCTGATTTTTATCTGGCTGAGCATTAACAAAATCTTCAATTTTGAAAATGATTTCTTTTATAAGTTTTTTATCCCTTAAAGTTAAAAACAAATTAAAGTAATCCTGCGAGTTTTGTGCTTGCATTTGCTCTTCCGCCTGCGCAAACGACTGCTCTTTTAAAAGCAGTTCTTGTTTTTCATCTAAAATTTTAAATCCTTCAAAATAAGGGAATTGACTTAAATTTCTTTTTATAACTTTTTCTAAAAATGAATGAATGGTGCAAATATCACTTGTAAACAAATCGTCAATTTGGTTTTGAACATTTATGCTGTCACTTTTTGACATAAGATTCAAAATAAGTCTTTCTCTCATTTCGCTTGCGGCGGCTTTTGTAAATGTTAGCACCAGCATTCGCTTAACATCTTGACCATTTTCAACAAGACGAGAAATAAACTCTATCATGGTCGTGGTTTTCCCACTTCCTGCCGAGGCACTTATTAAAAGATTTTTTTTGTTAAAATCAAAAATTCTTTGCTGTTCAACAGACGGTGTGAATTTTTTCATGCCTCACCTCCCTTCATGCGCCTAACCCCATTTTCTGCATCATAAAGGCATATCGCTTTAAATTTGCAATATTCACAAGAATTCGCATCAGGGCGTGGTGAAAATTTGCCTTGACTAATTTGTTCTGCGCCTTTTGCCAACATTTGTTCGGCTTGGTTTTGATAAGATTGCATTTCCTGTTGCGAGATTGTTTTTTTCGCTGTTAAATCAACATCATCTTCGCTAGTAAGTCCGACAAGAGTTTTTTCTGAATTTGTATATCCCGCTTTTGCATCAAAATAATAAACTCCACCACATTTTAAGCCGTATTTTTCGGCAATCATCTTGGAATAAGAAAATAATTGCAATTTTTTGCCATAACTTAAATCTCTTACCAAATTGGTTGTTATTTTTCCTGTTTTATAATCAATAATTCTAAACACCGAGCCAGACAAATCAACCCTGTCAACTCTTCCATAAAAAGGCTTGCCTTGAATTGTTCCTTCAATTTTTTGTTCTATCAACCAAGGCTTATATGATGAATTTGCATTTTCTTCGGCAACCATTCTACAAATTTTTAAAACATCTTTTTTCAATCTGCGCAAAACCAGTTCGCCATCTGGCAGTGTTTTGAAATCGTAAGCCTGTGCCAACTGCTCATCAATAAATGCCTGCATTTCTTCTGGTGGCAAAAGTTCATACTTATATTTCTTCCCATATTTTTCAAGCACATCATGGATAATGCTTCCTATGTCAGCGGGCGAAAGCGCCTGCAATTGTTTTTCTTTAAGTTTTAAAACATTTTCACAATAAACCTTGAATGGGCAGTCATAAAATTTTTCTATTTCGGTTGGCTTAATGCTTTCGCCAAGTCCCAATTCTCCTGCACAAGAAAGTGTTTTAATTCTGTCAAATTTGCCTAAGTCCACCTGCAAAACTTGATTTAAAAGTTCCTTCACCTGTGGAGAAGAAACCTGCGCCATAATTTCTTCTGCCCCGATTTTATTTCTTCCCACAGCCAAAAGTAATTGGTTTAAATCCGCCAAATCTTCTGGAATTAAATTTGTTATAATTTTATCATTTTTATCAAAAATGTTTGCAACTTCCCCTACAATCATGCTTGGCGCAAGCGGTTTGTCGTCATCTCCTGAAAGAGAATAAGTAATATATAATCTTTTTCGCCAACTGGTTAGCAACGAAAATACTTTAAATCTTGACCTTCTATTTATAGTTTTAACAGTTGGTTCAACATTCTTTATAAATCCAGCACGGCTCAAATCATCGTCAGAAAAGATTGAATTATCCAAAGTTATCTTTGGCATTGTGCCTGCGTTTGCGCCAACCACAAACAAAATTTCACTTTCTCCAAAAAAACTATCTGTTGCGTCGCCCACATAAACCTGATCAACATAACTTGGAATAGCCGAAACCTGAGTGCCTTCAAGCCCCAGTTCAACCGCAGTTATAAACTCTTTCATACTGCTAGCCGACCCAATAGTTTGTGTTGCATCAATTATGCTTTGGATAATGTCGGGAATTTGTTTTTCCATATCCAAAGTTTTTTCATCAAGCATAAATGAATCACACTTTTCAACATTTTCGCGCAAAAAATCAAGCGCAAGATTTGCCCCTGCAAAAATATCTTCGCTGATTGTTTTAACAATGTTTTTAATTTGGTCTAATCCGTTAAGTGCAAAAAATTGTTTTGCTCCGCCTTGATATGTCTTATTTATAAGGCTGATTTCTTCCCAACTGGTATCAACAAACGGTGAATTTAAAATAAACAATAAATCTTGTTTGTTATAATTTTTATAAGCAAACATTATCAATTTTTTAAACAATAACGCTAAATATGTCTGACCAGCGCTTATGCTTGTATCCAAATAATAAGGAATTGAATTTTTCTCGAGTGCCTCAGCCAATTCGGGTCCATATTTTTTTATATCACTTACGGCAACAGTGAAATCTTTATAACGCCTTCCGTTAAATACTTCAAAAGCAATAATTTTGGCAACCCAATCTGCTTCCTGCCTCGCACTATGCGCTTCAAAAATTCTTATGTTTTTTCCTTCTGTTTGCCTAGCCTCTCCACCAAAAAGTTGACTGGCTATATGTTTTTGCTCGCCTTGCAAATTACTTTGAGGTGAAATTATTTGAATGGTTTGATGCAAACTTTTTGATAATTTCTGCACTTTTAACATAATGTCATTTTCATATATGTAAGCATTTTTTCTAGAAAGCGGAGTTGGAACACTTACACAAATTTGCTTACAATTTTTTGCCAGAGCAGAAATTAGTTCATAATGCCTTGCTGTAAAACTATCAAACCCAAGAAAATAAAAATTAGTATTTTCAAATAAACTTTGGCTTTCAACAACTTCTTCAAACTTTTGTAAAAGTTCGTTCGGATCTAATTTTTCAGTTGTCAAAATTTCATACTCTTGGTAAATGAGTTTAATATCTGCAACTTTTTTTTGCAAAGGCGATTTTTTAGAAGAATAAATATCTTCTGCCTTTATTCCCGAAGAATTTAATTGGGATATAAATTTAAAAATTTCTTTGCAAAAAGTGATATTTGTAGATTTAAAATAACAAAAATTTTGTTTAACATTTTCAACTGCTTTTTTTACATAAAGCAGGCTTTCTATTTCACTAAGTGGGCTTAATTCCATGCCAACATATCTGGTTGCCAAATTTGTTAACCCAACCACATTTATATTGAACGAAGAAGTGAGTTTTAGTTCGTCAAAAAGCATCTCTTCAATTTGAAGAGTTTGTCTGTCAGGCACAACAATAAAAACTTCTTCTTCCTGTGGCAAATCGTGCAAAGCATTTTTTATAGCCTCAATCTGATTTGCTCCTGTGATGATTTTTATTTCCACATACAAATTTTAACACAAATTTTAATAAAAGAAAAGGCTTTAAGCCTTTTCTCTTTCTTTCGCCAAAGATTTGGCTTTAAAACATGTTGCAACCAAAAGTTTTTTCTTTAAAAGAGAGTTTTCTTTTTTTAAAGCGGAATAATCTTCTTTTAAAAATTCAAGTTCCCTTTCTTTTTGTCCTAACTGTGAAATCAATTTCCTGATTGCACTTGATGATTGAAGTTTTTCATCTGCAACAGCATTTTTTGCTTCCTCCAACGCACTTTTCTTAACAAGTTTAACAAGACCCATAAATAAACCATTTATATCGGCGTCGGTGATTTTATTTGTTACTTTTTGTTTAAAAGTTAAGATGTTGCTTTTATTTTCTTTTTTGTTTGCTCTATATTTATTTTGCATTCTAAGCATTTGTTTTACATCGCCTCCGCTTAGCATTAGGCATGCTTTTCGCACAGAATACCCTTGGCTTAACTTTTCTTGAATTTTAGAAATGATTTTATTTTTTTCTTCCTCACTAAATCCCACAAATTGATTTTTTTGATGCTTGTCAAGTTTTATTTCCAAATTCTCTGCCCGATTTTTGTCCTTACTTAGATTATCTAATTCATGGTAGTAATAATTTCTAACGCTGTTTGCTTTTCTGCCATAACTACTTGCATGTAACATAAAGGCTTCTCTAAGAGATTTGCCTGACGCTTTACATTCTTCAACTGTTTTAAAAAGATTTTTTACTTCCTCATCTTTCCAAATACCCTTCATAATTCCTCCCGTTTTAAAATTTTTTAACATAAACTTAACATTTTATACTTAAAATTTTTTATTAAGCATATATTTATCACATGAAAACTTATGAATTAAGAAGCACCTATCCTTGCCTAGTTAAATGGCAATCGGGCGAAGAGTTTTTAGAAGAAGGTTATTCTTTGCAGTTTGATAAACCTGAAAAACTCTTTATTTATCCAACAACAGGCAGACGCGAAGATGTTCCATTTGTTTTGGATATGGAAGCAAATTTTTATCCTGTGCAAGTTTTTGATGTGGAAGGCAGGCAGATTTTTTATTTGCAACCGAACAATATTGGAACAATGGCAAAAGAAAAAATCAGTCTTAACTCAAAAACCATAAACTTTAAAATCGCAAGTAATTTCGTTGAAATAGAAACTGACGAACTTATTAAATCATGCGAATGCATAAAGCCAAAAACTTATGAAATTATTTGCTATGAAAAGTTTGCCATTTTAAAAATTAAAGGTGAAAAATCAGAACAGGCAATAATATACGACAGCGAAAATAATTCGCTATCTAGTGTGACTGCCACAAAAATCGATTTTGAAAACGGCGAACTCATTTGCGAAAAGCATGGAAGAGAAGAAAAGTTTGTGTTTGCAGAAGGAAATCTTGTTAAAACTAAATCACTTCAAACCATTTCACGAAACCCTAAAATAACGGGAATGTTATTTTTAGATAAACTAAAAAACGGTGAATATCGCGAAGCCAGTTTACTTGTAAGCGACAGATTGGGTTCAAACGAAGATAAACTTCAAGCGTATTTTGGAGAAATAAAAGACTTTTTCCCGCTTGATGAAAATAAATATTTAGTGATTAAAAAAACAGGTCATTATGTTGTAAAACTTGACCTGTATGAAGACAAAATTGTAAATATTGAAATTTTAGATTAGTCTGTAATTACTGCTTTTTTAATTTTCTTTTCAGCAATTTTTATTTCTTTATTTGTTGGGATAGTAAATGCCGAGCCTATGTTAAGCAAACTTACAACAAGTGGCACAATTGTTCCATAACCAAATGTTGTTTGCAACAAATCATTAGCACTGAAATATAAAACCAGCAAAACTGTTGCAATAGTTCCAATAACTGCGGTGATTAAAGACAAAACTTTTAAAGAAAGCGACATGTTTAATTTTTCGGAAACTTTTGGCTTGCTTTCGGTTAAACAAAAACTCACAAGTGTTAAAATTGATAAACAAAGCATTACAAGTGACAATGCAAAAAATACTATCATACATGCAGACGATATTATATACAAAGTTCCTTCTGTGCCCAAAGTTTCTGAAACAGCGCCTATTTTGAACATAGAATCAAAAACTGAATATATTACATTATCCTGCGTTGCTGCCCCAGCCTGAGTTTCAACAAGCATTGGCAAGAATAACAAAAAAATACAAGCAAGACTAAGAACCATTCCTAATATACTTCCAACTAAACCTCTTATTTTAAGCGCTTTCATCGCTTTCCCCCTATTCTTTTTTAATTATACAAAATTTAGGCATTTTATCAAAATAAAATCTCGCAATCTGCGAGATTTTATTTAATTTATTCACTTCTGTAAATCTTTCTACTGTAAGCAACGAAAGCGCCGACAACTGCTAAGATAGACACCAAGAAAACAGTTATTGGTCCAGCCCCTACACTTGCCCCTGCAATACCTATAAGCGAAACATAAACAATCATGAATATAAGCGACATAAGCGCAGAAATCATAGCAATGATAGACAGTGTTCTGTTTGCCGTTGTCATGTTTAAGGCACGAATGTCAAAAATTCCACCAAACAAACCAATTGCACTTAAAATTATCATTGTAATTGCAAGTATCAGAGTTAAAATGTAAAACGCTCCTGCAACGATATAGTATGCAATGTTTGCACCAGTCGCAGTGGACAGGCTCGTAATAGCTGAGTAAATGCTGTTGCCACCAATTCCTTCAACCATGTTTAAAACATAAAAGCATAGTATCATAATTGAAGCAATATGAACAAGAGCATTTCCAACTATACATCTGATTTGTGTTTTTTTCATAAAAAATCCTCCTTGGGTTTATTTTGCCCAAAGAGGAAAATATTATTATTTTTTATTTAAATTTTTTCTTACTTGGTGCAATGAAAGCGCTAACAAGAGCAAGCAATCCACAAATCATTGGTAAAACTGCGCCCGCGTAAGCGATTGTTTCGTAACCACTCTTTCCGCCGATTGCATCAGTTATAAATGTAGCATCTGCAAACGCAACTATGGAGCAAATCATAGCGATTAAACCAAACAAAAGCAAAACGCCTGAAAGAATTTTGTTGTAGAACGTAAGGTTTAATTTTTTGTTTCCTATTATAACACTGACAAGGCTTACAATAGATGTCACAGCAACTATACATGCTACAATCGCAAACATCAAATAAAATGCAAGCGCTGCTTTTGATGTTGAATTTGTATCTGCGATATTGCCGATAGCATCAAACACACTTGTGCCTTCAACCACTTCACTTGCTTGTCCAGCAAGCCATGCTTTTGTTGCAAACCAAGGCATAGCCATAAATGCAAGTCCTGCTACTGAGAAAACTAGAAGCAGAATGTTGCCAACAAAACCTCTTATTTTTTTCATTTTTCCCTCCTTTACTATATGTATTCTATCACAAAAAAAACAATACTGCAAACATTTTGCTTATATTGACAACGATTTTTAAGTATGTTAATATTTGAAGTATAGAGGTGTAAAATGACAGATGAAGCGGAAAAATTCAATGAAACTTTTAATAATTTGTTTGATTTCTTTCTAGAAACTGATTTCTCAAATAAAAAAATTGAAAGTTATTTCATTAGATCTGTGGCTTATGACTTGGGAGAACTTAGCGGTGCGTTTTATAAAAAGTTTTATGAAGAAAATATAGACTATTATGCTTGCTATTATCCTTTTATAGAAAATATGTATAAAAAATCACTGCTCTATAACAAGTTTATTAAATCAAACGGAAATTTAAACATGCTTGTTAATGGTTTTAAGCATATTGATGAAAGTTTTAAAGCACCTTTTTCAGCCGAAAAAGAAGCCAAACATTTTTTAAGTTTACAGCAAAGTTATTATCAACAATTAAAAAGTGCAACTTTTGATGACATATCCTACATTAAAATTGTTGATGAAGAAAAGTTAATAAATCATTTTAAAAAATAAAAAAAGAATGCAAAATTTGCATTCTTTTTATTTAGCATTAAATAGGAAAATTATTGAGAAAATAGTCCTGTTTATATAGCCCATCTAACGGGCGACACAATTAAAAATGTGCCTCGACAGAATGCGCATAATGCGCCTCTTTAAAAGGAGGTGATCCAGCGGCACCTTCTGATACCGCTACCTTGTTATGACTTCACCCCAGTCGCTGGTTTTACCTTAGGCGGCTGCCT
>CASFBF010000006.1 GCA_949292985.1 uncultured Bacillota bacterium | reverse complement strand
TAAAAAAAGAAAAATAATTAAAATTAAATTAAAATTAAAATATTTATTGAAAAAATAATATAAAATAAAAAACGACCGTTTTTTTGATCGTTTTTTATTATTTTTATTTATTATTTTCTAGGATTTTTAATATTTGCCTGAGCAGCAGCAAGTCTTGCAATTGGAACACGGAATGGTGAACAAGAAACATAGTTCAGTCCTGCATTGTGGCAAAATTCAACGCTTGATGGATCACCGCCATGCTCTCCACAGATGCCAAGTTTGATGTCAGGGCGTGTGCTTTTGCCAAGATCAGCAGCCATTTTAACAAGTTTGCCAACACCATTTTGATCAAGTCTTGCAAATGGATCGCTTTCAAAAATTTTCTTTTGATAGTAAACATCAAGGAATTTACCAGCGTCATCACGGCTGAATCCATATGTCATTTGTGTTAAATCGTTTGTTCCAAATGAGAAGAATTCCGCATATTTTGCAACTTCATCAGCAGTAAGAGCAGCACGAGGAATTTCAATCATTGTACCAATCTTATATTTCAAATCAGCATTTTTCTTGGCAATAATTTCATCTGCTTTATTTGCCACAATATCCCTAACATACTTAAATTCTTTTGCGTCACATGTTAAAGGTATCATAATTTCAGGTACAATATCATAACCATGAGATTTTTTAACTTCGATTGCGGCTTCAATAACAGCCTGCGTTTGCATTTCAGCAATTTCAGGATAAGTTACAGCAAGTCTCAATCCTCTATGTCCCATCATTGGGTTAAATTCATGAAGGTCAGCAACCGTTTGTTTAAGAGATGCAACAGAAATGTTCATTTCTTTTGCAAGTACTTTAATTTCTTCATCTGTATGAGGAAGGAATTCATGAAGAGGTGGATCCAAGAAACGAATTGTAACTGGACGCCCTTTCATTGCAGTATAAAGACCTTTGAAGTCTTTTTTCTGCATAGGAAGAAGTTTTGCAAGCGCTTTCTTTCTTTCTTCAACAGTTGATGCAACAATCATTTCTCTCATTGCCATAATTCTGTCAGCATCAAAGAACATGTGCTCTGTTCTGCAAAGCCCAATTCCTTCTGCACCAAAATCAAAAGCATTTTTTGCATCTTTTGGATTATCTGCATTTGTTCTTACTTGAAGTTTACGGTTTTGATCTGCCCATTCCATAATGGTTGCAAACTCACCAGAAATTTTTGCAGGCTCTGTTGCAACTGCACCAGCATAAACTTTTCCAGTAGATCCATCAAAAGCGATTATATCACCTTCTTTAAATGTTTTATTTTTAATTGAGAATGACTTTCCATCTGCTGCAAACTTAATTGCAGAGCAACCTGCAACGCAGGCAGCTCCCATTCCTCTCGCAACAACGGCAGCGTGAGAAGTCATACCCCCTCTTGCAGTCAAAATTCCCTCAGAAGCAGCCATGCCTTCAATGTCTTCTGGTGAAGTTTCAAGTCTTACAAGAACAACCTTTTCTTTCTTTTCAGCCATTTCTTTTGCTTTTTCAGCAGTAAAGCAAATTTTACCGCAAGCAGCCCCTGGTGAAGCAGGAAGAGCCTCAGCGATCACCTGAGCCTTTTTAAGAGCAGATGCTTCAAATTGTGGGTGAAGGAGTGCATCAAGTTGTTTTGGGTCAATCATTAAAAGCGCTTCTTTTTCGGAAATCATTTTTTCTTTCACAAGATCAACTGCAACTTTTAATGCAGCCTTAGCGGTTCTCTTACCGTTTCTTGTTTGAAGCATATAAAGTTTACCTTTTTCAATTGTAAACTCCATGTCTTGCATATCATGATTGTGTTTTTCAAGTGTTTTTGCAATTTTTACAAATTCTTCATAAACTTTTGGATTTTGTTCTTTAAGGGTTGAAATAGGAAGTGGTGTTCTAATACCAGCAACAACATCTTCGCCCTGAGCGTTCATTAAATATTCACCATATAATTGATTTTCACCAGTTGCAGGGTTACGGCTGAACGCAACACCTGTTCCAGAATCATCTCCCAAGTTTCCGAACACCATTGATTGCACATTCACAGCAGTGCCCCATTCATAAGGAATGTCGTGCATTCTTCTATAAACGTTGGCTCTGTCGTTATCCCAAGATCTGAACACAGCCTTAACTGCTTCCATAAGTTGAACTTTTGGTTCTTGTGGGAATTCTTCGCCAAGGCCTTTTTTATAAAGTGATTTAAAGAGTTTAACAATTTCTTTTAAATCATCAGCAGAAAGGTCTTTATCAAACTTAACGCCTTTCTTTTCTTTAATTTCGTCTAAAATTCTTTCATATTTAGATTTATCCTGTTGCATAACAACATCAGAAAACATTTGAATAAATCTTCTGTAAGAATCGTAAGCAAATCTTGGGTTGTTAGAAAGTGCTGCTAAGCCTTCAACCACTTCATCATTAAGACCAAGATTTAAAATTGTATCCATCATACCAGGCATAGAAACTCTTGCGCCTGAACGAACTGAAACAAGAAGAGGATTATTTTTGTCGCCGAATTTCTTTCCTGTAATTTTTTCAAGTTCGGCAAGTTTACTTTCAATTTGTTTCATGATGCCGTCGTTGATTTTTCTTCCATCTGCATAATATTGAGTGCAAGCCTCAGTGGTTACAATAAAACCTTGTGGAACTGGCATGCCAAGTTTTGTCATCTCAGCAAGGTTTGCACCTTTACCACCAAAAAGTGCTTTGTTTTTTCCGTCTGCTTCTTTAAAAGCGTAAACAAATTTTTTCATGAATTTCTCCTTTTTTTCGCTACGAAATAAGTATACAAAAAAGGCGAAATTTTTCAAAATGAAATAAGGCGATATTTAAAAAATTTTAAAAAATTTTACAACAAAAAAAGGCTTATTTTTTAAGCCTTTTTATAACTTTCAAGGTGTTTTTTTGTAATGCTTTTCCCAACGCCAACGATAACATAACTTTGATTTCTTTATAACAAAAACAACCAATATTTTTAAGCAATCTGTTCCATTCCTAGAACCGCACCAATCATCGTCCCGCCAGTTGGATACATCATATAAAGGTGATCACCAGTAAAAGACGAACCATTTACAAACTTCATACTGGACAAACTATCCATATATGCTATTTCGCCATTGCTTGTCATGAACGCTGGGCTTAAATAACTAGAACCTGCGATAATTCCATTTAATGTTGTATTATCAGTATTAAATGGCACGTCGTTTCCATAAACATAATCAGAATAAATATTTCTTTCTTGCGAGCCTAAATAATCTTGGTCCATAGCAACCATAATCAAATTCAAGAATTCGCCTTCTTTGTTAGGAATATTTTTATAAACGATATTTGACTTTGTATATCCGTTTAATAAAATATTTAGGTCTTTAAGTTGAGTAGCAATTTTATTAGCGTTCATTACAGAAAACCAAGGCTCATCTCCTGTAACATAATTTTCGAGAATTGTGTTTTCATCTATTGAAATTCCGCCTCTCCTTTTGCCCACAGTAGTCCCTTCTGAATTTTCCGCTTCGCTGATTAAGAACATTATTGGTCCACCAAAACGCTTCATTTCGCTGTTTGCGATTTCATTTTTTTCGGAACAATACGCAAAAAACGCACTGTTAAAGCAATCGTAAGTTTTTACATAATCAATATAAACATTTCCCCTGTCTGTTGTATTGTTTACATCCAACTGGCTGCTTTCTGCATACCATGCAATCATATATTGTTTTGCAATACTGTTGCTTATTTCTGTCGTGCCATGAATTGATTTTAAAAGAATAAGTCCACCAGCAGCATCTTCCGCAGATTCAGTTGCGCCAGATTGAACTTCGCCAGTATTTCCAACGGTGTTAACATTTTTAAAATATGCCCTTTCCGTTGTTGTATTATCTAATAAACCAGAGAACACAAACACGGTTGAATGTCCTGGGATAATATCTGCATCACTTGTAAAAATTTTACCGGTATCAGAATAACCGAGAGGTATATCACTTACATCAAGTTTAAAATAATTTCCATTAAATGTGAAATCTTCATTTAAATAATGTGTATATAAGAAACTATAATCCCTGAGAGAACCATCAGCCTTTGTATAAGCACCAGCCTCGGTAGCAGTTACAAAATATTCACTTGGCAAATCTTCAACTTTAACTTCTATATCATTATGCATATAAACAGCATTAACATCTACCAAGTTTTCTGTTGAATATCCTTTACTAGCAAGATAATTTTCCCATATGTCGTAATAATATTTTTTTACATATTTCCCATTTTCATAGAAAATCGCTTCTGATTGTGAACGAGAAAATTTGTTTTGTTGCAACAAACTTTTAACTTCATCAGAAACCAAATTGATCCTTGCTAAATCATCTGGCGTATAAGCATTCCAACCATCTTGAACAGTAAACTCAAAAATTACGGGTTGAACAGTGTTCCCATACATATCTTTTTCAAAGTCAGCAGGCGTCATTTCAATTTTGAAAGATCGTCCAATTGCCACATCGGTAAAATTGAATTCGAAGTTTTGATATGTGTAATAGGTTTCATCTTCAATTTTTGTCCATTCACCATTTTGCATTATGTAAACTTCAACATTTACATCATATTCATCTGCTTCAACTATTTCACTTGCACTTTTACTCATCAATGAAAGCGTTGGCTTAAAAATAAAAGCGTTGTCGTCACCTACCACATAGCCGTTATCTACATCCCCTAAATAGAAAGCGTCTTCGTTGGTTGCTGAAACAGATGCTATGTTATTTTTATATGTGGTAATAAAACTAGGCTCGGAATACAAAACGAGGTCATAAATCAAATTCATATTTTCAGAAACATTTATCTTCCCGAGATTATATACAGTATCATTACCTATTATTTGACATGTGATGGTATATTCCCCAGTTTGAAGTTCTCCCGCTGTTTGAGAATACAAACCATCTGTATAAACAATAAACTGCGTTTGTTCAGCGGCATCTTCCACTGGTATATCAAACTCTGCATATGTTAAAGTTTCAGACGTCCCATTTTCATATTTAACATCAAGTTTTACATTGTTAAAATCAATAGTTTCTGTTACATGGTAATAGTTTTTAAAAGATGATGTGCTCACATCGGAAATAACTTTTTCATTTTCATCTGAACATGAACAAGCCACCCCAAATGCAGCAACACAAGCACAAAGCGCTCCGCAAAAAGCAATTGCTAATTTTTTCATAGGTTCTCCTTTTACTTTCATCTTAGTATTAGTCACATTTTAGCACATTATACTTACAACACAAAACAATATTCATTTTTTATCTACAAATTATTGTAACTGAATCTGATAAACTTGATCCATCAGTAGTTCTTATCGTTAACACAACCGCTTTGCGTGAGTAAAATACAACTTCACCGTTTGGCGATACTTCTGCATAATATGCCGTCTCACCATTTTCATCGACATAGGTATTGCCTGACAAACTGAACGAAACTTTATCTGGATAAGAGGCGTTATCTGGTGCATATGTATACTCAATAAACATGCTTGCATAACCCTCATCGTCATTAAAATCAACAAAAGTATATTTATTACCGTTAACAACTTGTTCATAAGAAGTAATTTCAATTTTGGTCATATAAACTTGAAATTGATCTAATCTTGACTGCATACCAAAAAATGTCACCACGATAATGGAGATTAAATAAATAATTGCAATGGAGAAAATAACCGTTTTTTTCATGATTGTATCTCCTTAAACAGCACTTTGCTTTTGTAGTAAAACAGCCACGCTCGCAAAGCCAAAAGTGCAAAAGCAATAAAGAATAATTTAAGCCAAACAAAATTACCACCGTCCATAAGGAAAAACAATATAAGCCCAAAAGATATTGCACTTAAAGCAAATGCTAAAATTGTTGACTTTATCTCGTTAGGATTTCCTGAAAGTATACCCTCCGATCTCATTCTTATTGTTTGCGGATTAAGAAAATCTATTTCTGCGCTCCAAATTATGTGAGCAAGTATAACGAAAAGCATCATAAAATACGCCAAAACACATTCCCCAGCACTTAATGAAGAGTTAATAAAGAAAATAGGTGCTGCAATAGTCAAAATAATTAAACTAATCAAAGAATTAAATAACAATCTCGGTATCAAAATTTTAAATGGTTTTTGTGGTTTGGTTTTATTTAAAAACAAAGCCTCGCCGTCTCTACTATAAATTGTTGACACGTTAATGTTTGAAGCAGTGATAAAAAGTAAAATTATTAAAATATTAAAGCCAGCAACAAAGAAATCACCCATAGTTCTAGTGTTAATTGCAGCATATATAGAACATAACAACAAAACTGCAATAGGGGTAAGAATGAGTGTAGTTAGTGCTGTTGACAACACTCCATTATCCCTAATAAGTCGTTTAGATTCATATATACTTGTTGATAAAAATGTTTTTCTTTGTACATTTTGATGTTTAAAGCGTTTGCGATTTACATCAAACTCAAATTGTTTTGCGATGCTTCTTAAATAAAGAGGCCTTGAAATCAAATAGTTTAATGCAACCAAAACTAAAATAACAGCAATCATAATTAAAAGCACAATCCAAGAATATTCCGTAAACAAAACCGACTGTAAGTTTTCAAACTTACCACATAAAAATATAGTAAAAGCGTAAAAGATAAAGAATTTTTCTGTAAACCATGTTAAAAAATTTCTCATAGCCTTTGAAACAGCGGTCCAACTTTCAATTAAATTGATATCTTCTGGAATTGCTTCAATCAAAAACACCACTCCTACAACTAATGCTGTAACAAGAACGAGTGCCGATATAGTTTTAATCAAAGGAAATCGTTTTAAAAATTTAAGAATATAATGCATAGGAAATGAAAGCAATCCTCCAATTAAAACTGGAACTGCTGCAAATATAACAAGCATAACGGGCATCCAAATAAAATACATAAATGGCAAAGCCGACAACAAACCGTAGGCAAAAAATATTGGGATAACAAAAGAAAAAGTTCTTTTAATTTCGTTTATGTAATACACCAACATTTTAGAGAGATAAATCATATTTCCATTGACTGGAAAGGTGACCAAAACTTGATTATCTTTTGCATAGAACAGAGTTTTACTTAAACCGACAGTACACGTGAACAAATTTAAAATAAAAATAACAAGGAACACCACAGACATTACAGAAATAGGAATTCGGTTTAAAGCCGAAAAAATATTAAGAAACTGGCAAAGCCAAAGAACCAAATAAGCAACAGCAGTTACAACTACAAAGCCAAGCACACCAAAAATTATTTTAAATAATAATTGTTTTTTATTTTTCAAAAATGAAAGATTAAGCCTTTCTTTCAACTGCATTTCGAAAAGCGTTTTAAACTTAAACAAACTTAATTTACTTTTTTTTAATATTTTTTCGTTATTTTTTTGCATTTTTTCCTTATTTTTTTATTTATTTAATTTTTATTTTTATTTTTTTTA
>CASFBF010000005.1 GCA_949292985.1 uncultured Bacillota bacterium | reverse complement strand
TTTTGTATTTCTTTTAGTATATTACAAAACATTTGAAACGCATCTTCTTTTCCATTGCCTAAATTTATTAAAATGTCTTCAACTGAACCAAGTTCAATTATAATCTTCTCGCACACCTGCCTTACAAGTTCTCGGTCGTGGGTTTTAATGTCTTCAATTTCGTGTTCTTCTTTGTTGGTTTCAATGTATCGCTCAATCTCGTCAAGTCTATAATCAAGGTCATTTGCAATACTCTCTATTGAATTTTGTAAGTCTCTTAAATTCGAATATTCTTGTTCAATCGTTGTTGTTTTAAGGTTATAAAAATAATAAGCAATACTATTTTCTTCTAATTCTGCAAACTCAGCATAAGCAACATGGTTTATGTTAGAGTTAAATGCATTCAAATTTTCTTCCGTGCATTCTTTATTCGCTGCGTGATAACTTTTAATTTCATTAGTTTTTTTATCTCTGTAAATTACTATTTTCATTTTTCCTCCTTTAATAACTTAATCTTTATATCTTTTACACTAAACTTTTGTTTAAACTTTATGTGGCTATCTTTGTCTAGTTCTTCAAGTTTTTCATACAAGTTAGGATACATATGAATCACCTTGCCTAGTGCTTTATTGTTTTGTTTATGGCAGAACCAACAACCAAGTCTATTAAAATCTTCGTATGCAGGACTTAGCATATTATATTTTTTACAAATCTCAAATGTTTGTGCTTCGGTTATGTTAAAATCTACAAGTGGCATTTTATTGCCTTCTTTAATTTCCCAAGCAATACGGTTTTGCTCGTCAACTGCAATTCCAACATATTGAATACAGTCTTTTCCAAGTGTTTTAATATAATCCTTAACAGGTTTTATCTTTAAATCACGATGACACCAAGAACCAAATAACAATGGGAAACCACGATTTTGACCTTTTCTTTCGCCACGAGTAATCTCTTTATAGAATAAGTCTTTGTAAGTATAATTTGCTTGAATAGTCTTAACATTGATACCAAAATCTTTTTTAATTTTAGCGATAGCATAATTATTTATCCATTCCTCGTGTTTTGGTAATTCAGCCGATATTTTATTATCGAACATGATTTTCACATAAACTATTTCATCAATAGGAATGTTATGTTCTTTCATTGTGTAAAGCATTGCCATGCTGTCCTTGCCAAACGAACACATTACAATATGTTTCATTCCCCACCCCTAAACAGCCTTACGCATTCGTCATAGGCTTTGTAAAAGCTTTCTTCGGTTAAGTCCCAAATTTGTTGCAAAGCAAAATGACCGTCAGAACCACCAAGCCCTATCTTTTTGCCTAATTTAGTATCAATAATACACAAACGCATTGGATAGCCACTTTTGTTTGTAAAAAACAATTCTTTTTCATTAAACTCTTCCCAAGTTAAGAACGGCAACTTTTCAACTCTTTCTACATTCGCGTGGTGCAAGTAGTGTTCAGCTTCGGCTTTGGTTTTGAATAAATATTTTAATGGATAATACCAATCATAATTTATAATCAAAGAAACTTCTTTTTTTCCGTCTAAAGAATTTTCACTTTCAAACTTATACTTATTATCTTTTGATAAATATAACCCTTCAATTTCTTTGTGTGCTTGGTATAAGCACCACACCATTTCGCCATTCTCAATGGCTTTCTTAATCTCTTCTCGTGTCATTCTGCGCCTCCGCCAATTTCTGTTTCAACTGAGCAATCAACTTATCTTGCTTATCAATGTACTCTCTGTATGACTGAATTAAACTGTCAATCGAGTTCATTGCCTT
>CASFBF010000004.1 GCA_949292985.1 uncultured Bacillota bacterium | reverse complement strand
TTTTTTATGGGGAAATTTAGTTTTGTGCCTAAAATGTGCCTAAATTCTATATATTGTATATATAAATAAAAATACACCACTATATATGGTGTATTTTTTTATTGGTGGGAAGGGATGGATTCGAACCATCGAAGACGAAGTCGACGGATTTACAGTCCGTTGCATTTGGCCGCTCTGCAACCTTCCCGTATTGGTTTTGAGTTTTTGAAAACTCTGGTGGGCCTTCAGGGACTCGAACCCCGGACCGACCGGTTATGAGCCGGTTGCTCTAACCAACTGAGCTAAAGGCCCAAGTATTACTTGGATATTTATTTTATTCTGCCGGTCGGTCCGAGACCTTCCGGTTATATCTTCGAAAAGCAAGATTGCTTTTCTTGATGCGGATTTTCACAAAAATGTATTTGCAAGCAAACATTTTTGTTCTATCCTTGAGCCGGTTGCTCTAACCAACTGAGCTAAAGGCCCAAGTTAAAACTTGGCTTGTCCGTTTTAATAAATGCAAAAAGCCTAAATTATGGTCGGGGTGGAGAGGCTCGAACTCCCGACCCCATGGTCCCAAACCACGTGCGCTACCAACTGCGCTACACCCCGTCAATTTAGGCTTGCGAAATTATTTTACACTAATACCAATTTCTTGTCAAGAAAAATCAATAATTTTTTTAGAAATTTTAAGATAATTTCAAACTAATTATATGCTGAATTTTTATTTTTGTTTATTTGCCGAAAATAGTAACGATTTGTCTGCATTTTGTGAAAAATAGCGAATTTTGTAAATAAATTTTATTTTCATTTGACTTTTGTAAACAATTATGATAGGCTCCTAATTAGGAGAAAAATAACATCAAATGCAAAATTTTAAGGAAGGTTTGCAGGGCGACAAGAGAGAGCAGATAAATTCCCTGGGCATTTACGAACTTAGGGGGCTTGCACGAGCATTAGGCATTAAATCGCCAACTACAAAACTTAGAAATCAACTTATTGATGAGATTTTAACCGCACTTGAAACAGGTGAGGTTGTTGAACCACGCCTAACTAGAAAAGGCAGACCTTTTAAACAACTTGTGCATTTGGAAGACATTGTTTCCTTCGCGAAAGATAACAATGATGACATTTACAATATTACTATTTTAAATCAAGATGTTCCTCAGTTTACTCTTAAACCTGCATCAATTGAAAAAATGACAGGGGTGCTTAAAACAGACAAGAAGCCAGCATATTTTGTTGATTTAAAAACTCATAATAAAGTTTTTATAAATGAACAAATTATGCAATCTTTTAATCTTCAAAATTATGATTTGTTGTGTGTAGAAGCATATGAAATAAATGAAAACAAGCAGTTTTCTGCAAGCAAACTTTTATCAATCAATAATGTTCCTGCAAGTAGGTATGAAGCCAAAGCTCAGGTAAATCTTGCAAAAGTTATGCCATCTAAATTTTTATATTTGGAAAAAGGTGAAATTTTGCTTGGCGGAAGAAACCATATAATAACATCTGGCCCACTTTTTATGAATAACACTTTAAAGGAACTTTTAGGGTGTTTGAATAGCCAAAATGCTATAAATGTTTTTGTAGGGTTAAACTTGTGTTATGAAGATAGATTTTATGTTTTTGGTTGCAAAAATTTAATAAGTTTCACAACTGACTATTTAAGCAATAGTGGAGTTGCCCAAGAAATGGTTCAAGACGCTTTAAATTTTGTGCAAAAAATGGTTTTAATTGGAAACAATGTAAATGTTGTTTTGTATGATTCTGCTACGATTATGACAATCTTAAATCAGAATATCGGGGAAGACAAATCTGCAATAAATGTGATGGAAGAAAATCAATTGTTTAAAAAACTATTTGCTCTTGCAGGGGCTTATGAAAATGATTTGTGTGTAACCATTATTGCTACCTGCGATGAAAGCGACAAAGAAGAAGCCATAATTAAACAAGACGTGCTAAAAATCTCTAATAATATCAACGATTAAGTCAAACAATGTTTGACTTAATTTTTTTTGAAACGTATAATATAAGCATGTTGGGTGTATCAAGCGGATTTAATATAGGATCTTTAAGAATAGAGTATTATGGTTTGATTATGGCGTTGGCCATGATTTTAGGCGTTGTTGTGGCTTGCCTTAACGCAAAAAAAAGAGGGCTAAAATCTAACGATATTTTAATTTTGGCTTGTTATGTTTTGCCGTTGGCAGTTATTGGCGCGCGAATTTATTATGTAATATTCTCGCTTGATAAATATGATTCCTTTTGGCAAATATTTGAAATTTGGAATGGCGGGCTCGCAATTTATGGCGGAGTTATAGGTGGAGCGCTGGGCGTTTTGCTGTATTGTTTAGTTCACAAAAAAAATTTTTTCGCAGTGGCGGATATTGCTGCACCTTCGTTAATTTTAGGGCAGGCGATCGGTAGGATTGGTTGTTTCTTTGCAGGGTGCTGTTATGGTGTTGAAGTTACAAATCAGGCAGACATGTGGTTTCCATTGTCCACACAGATAAATGGTGTGTGGCATTACTCTACTTTCTTTTACGAAAGTTTTTGGAACTTTTTAGTATTTGCCGCATTGATGATTACTTTGTATTTAGGTAAAAACATAAAAGAATATGGCGTTGTAATGTCTCTATATTTCATATTATACGGAATCGGCAGAGCGTGGATTGAAGCATTTAGAGGGGATAGTTTATATATTGGCTCTATAAAAGTTTCTCAACTTTTAAGCATTCTTTTAATAATTTTAGGAGTTGCGCTTATAACAACAATTTATGTTTATAAGTATGCTGTAAAAAAACCTCTTAAAGTTTTTGAATTTAAGCAATCAATAATAGAAGAAAATTTTGAATTAGTTGCCGAAACAGAAGAAAATACTTCTGATGAAAACATGCAAGAAACTGTTAAAAACAAACAAAAGAAAAATAAAAAAAATAAAAAAGAATAATTGTTTTTTGATGGTCAAAAATTAACCTATGAGGGGTCGTGTTTTTGGCATAAAAAAAACTACTATTTTAACAACAAGTTTTTTCTGTAATCTTACAGTTTGTATTTTTTTTATTTTGTTTTCCATATTTTTTTGGAAAAATTATTTTTTGTGGTTTTTTATTTTTTGTTTTTTTGCTGGGTTGCATTCCATAGTAAAAAGCATGCTATTTAGATTAGATAGTGCTTGTTATTTAGGTTTTTTGCTCAGTTTTTTGGGAATAGTTGGTTTTGTGGCTTATTTTATAAATTTACCTTTTAAATATTTTTATTTTATGTTAGGAGCAGGTATGGCTTCTTTGGTTACAAGCATTTTTACAAAACAAAAATTCCATATCTTTTTAGGGGTGCTTTTGATAGTTAGTGGACTACTAAGTTTTTTATATTGTATCAATGTGTTAAATTTAGCAGTTTTTCTTAGTATATATTTATTATTTTTGTTTATTTTTGTTTTACTTTGTGTTATACTCTATGCTAGATACATTCGGAAGTAGGAGGACGCGCGCTGTGTTTAAAAGTGAACTTAATGGCTATAATCGTGAGGAAGTGGATAGTTATATTAACAAACTTAAAGCAGAACTTATGGAGCAGAAGTTTAATCTTTTAGAATCTAACCTTGATGTTCAGAAACAAAGGGAAGAAGTTGAAACAAAAGAGAAAAACATTTTAAAAGCAATTCAGGTTTTTGAAGATGCTCGAAAGTTTCAAGAAGAAGGCTCCAAAAGTATGTATGCGTTAAAAATACAGCAAGTAACACTTGTTTATAGAAAGTTTGAAGATGTGCTTAAAAAAATATTTATGCTTCATCCTCAACTTGAAAATGATAGAGAACTTGTAAAACTTGTAGATGATTTAAAAGATGTTTTAGAGAAAGCAAAAGGCGAAAGCGTTGGTGGAATTCTTACAAGTCCGATAAACTCAGATAATGATTCTATTCGTGTTCTTTTAAGTAAAATGCAAGATTATAGAAAGGCAAATGAAAGCCCAAAAGAAGTTAGAATTGCAAGGATAAATGTTAAAAAACAACCAGAACCTCAATCTGAGAGCAATGGATTTGATTTAAAAGAAGCGGTTAATCCTAAAATAGGGCTTGACGAAATCATGAAAGCGTTTGATTTCTTTAATAATCCTAGTGAAAATTGACGAATACCGTCAATTTTTTTTATTTTTCTTTAAAAAACAGTTGACTTAACTTTTTGCATATGATATTATATCAATGCTAACCAAATTTGGCTGGCATGAACCATGAAAAGAGAAAAGTAAAGAATTGAATAACCAAATGTCAATTTACAAAAGTTATGAGTCTTAGGATTTAAAGTGCGAAGTGTAACGCACGGCTAACAAATAAAGTAAACCTAGTAAGGTTTAAATTTAAACGTTAGAGTTTGATCCTGGCTCAGGACGAACGCTGGCGGCGTGCTTAAAACATGCAAGTCGAACGGTGCTGAGGAGGGCTTGCCCTTCGAAGCATAGTGGCGGACGGGTGAGTAACACGTGAGCAATCTGCCTACTACTGGGGGACAACAGTTGGAAACGACTGCTAATACCGCATGAGACCACAGGAAGGCATCTTCTAGGGGTAAAAGGAGTTAAATCTGGTAGTAGAGGGGC
>CASFBF010000003.1 GCA_949292985.1 uncultured Bacillota bacterium | reverse complement strand
TTTTTATTTTTTTTATTTTTTTTAGTAAGTTTTTCAGGATTTTCAGTTTTATTTTTTTCTTCTTTTTTTTCTTTTAATTTATTTTTTATTTTTTTAATCCAACCTTCTTTTTTAGTCTTTTCTTCAAAAAATTTACTTTCTGCTGGTTGTTTAATTTGCTCTAATTTTTCAACTTCGCTTGGCAATTCCTCTTTTTGATTTATAATATCTAAATAAAAATCTTCCAAATTTATGTTGCCTTTTTGCAACTTTTTCATAGTTACAGAGGCCCGTATTTTACCATTTTTGATTATAACAATTCTATCACATATTTTTTCAACAATATCAATAATATGGCTTGAAAAGAAAACTATGTTTCCTGCCTTAGCATGCTGTTTCATACATTCTTTAACTTCAAAAATTGAAGTAGGATCTAGCCCCGTTAAAGGCTCGTCCAATATCCAAAGTTTTGGATTATGCACTAATGCTGACATTATGGCAATTTTTTGTTTCATACCATGCGAATAGGTTGCAATTTTATTGTCAATCGCATGTTCCATATTGAGTGATTTTAAAAGTTTGGAAAGCCTTTCGTCCCTATCTTTCTTCTCAACATTATATAAGTCAGCAATATAATTAAGGTATTCTCTTCCAGTTAATTTTTCATACAAAGCGTAATGGTCAGGAACAAAACCAAATTGCGCTTTTGCCATTTCTGGTTGTTTTTGAATATCATAACCGTTTATTTCAATATCCCCTTTGGTCGCAGGTTGTACTCCCACCACACATTTAATAATCGTACTTTTACCTGCACCATTTGGTCCTAGAAATCCCAGAATCTCACCGGCTTTAACTTCTAAACTTACATTTTCAGCGGAATATCTTTTATTATTGCCATACTGTTTATAAACATGATTTATTACTAATTTATCCTTACTTGCTTCATTCATACATTTATCAACCTCCTTTTCATTAAACTTTTTACATAAAGCCAAACTATCCAATTTGATTTTCTTATTTTTTTCTTTAACCATAACATAAAAATCTTGCATTTGAAAAATCCAAACATATACAAACCAAACACCAAGTCCCAGCAAAATATAAACAAGAAAATACAAAAATTGATAAAGTGGATAAAATGTAAAAGTCAATCCGCCTATATCGAAAGACCAAGGCACACGCAAATTTTCAGCCCAAGTACCTAGTTTTTCAGCAACAAAATCTGAATTGATAAAGAAAAAGTCAACAGTTGTATCATAATTAGTAAACCAAGCATTTATAATCAAAACGAAAACATAGTAAATAAAAAATCCTGCCATTGAATAATAAAATTGTTTTAATTTAGGCCGTTGATAAATGCCCAACAATATAATTAACAGTGGCATAGCGAAAGCCATTATATGATTTGTCCAAAATCTAACAACTGTTGGATTTAGTGCACCTAACTCTGCAGAATAATTAGGCATAAACATTGCAAGCAGTGCCCCCAAAACATTTATAAATAAAGTAAAATAAAAAATCTTATCAACTTTAAACATCAAACATATAGGTGTTATAAACATTGCAGTATTACACAAATGTAAAGGCCAACGAGTTGGTTCAATAAATCTGTTAAAATCATAGTCAAAGCAATAAGAAACTAGTGTTGCAAGCGCAATAAAAAGCAATACCATTCTTATGTATTCTCTGTTGCGGTTTCGCAAAAAAAAGTATAAAGCAAATAAAACTATAAAACTTAAATATAAGTATAATCGATGATAAAATGCAAAATCTTTATTTGCGAAACTTCCTAAATGCCCTAAAAAAGTTTGTGGAATGAACGGTGGAATTGAAAATAACAAAACTATAGGCAAAAATATAAAAAATTGAATAACCTCTTTTTTAGAAAATTTAAAATAATTGTTTGTTAAAAAAATAAATAAACTATATGCAAAAGTAATACCAACCTCGATAGCATAAAATGCTCCGCCAAGCGATAATGCGTAAGATTGTGTAAAAGAATAAATAATTTGTGGCATAAAAGCAATATTTAAAATGCTTATAAATAAACAAAAAGTTTTTGCAAAGTTTTTTAATACATCAAACTTAAAAAAAGGTAGCATAATCAAAATGATTACACTCGCAACAGACATCCACACCAAAAATGCTGTCATAAAAGTAATAAATGGTGAATAAGGAGAATTTGATAATGCCACTACATCTTGAAAGATTGAATAATCTGAGGCAAAATATCGGATAAAAAAGCAAATTGCAAGAAAAGATGAAACAATTTTTAAGAACAGATTCGTATTCTTTTTTATTTGTTTATGAAATAAAAAGTACACTAACGTTAGAATTACTACAATTGTGCCAAAAAATATGTAATTCACTTTTCCTCCGTAAAATTTAAAGCTAGTTTGCTTACATTATTTTAACATAGTTTGTAACAAAAACAAAAAAATTTACAAAAAAATAAAAAGCCGTTTAGACTTTTTAATTTCGTAACAATATTAACGGCACTTGTATCTCTTGCGTCAGCCCCGTGTGATGCCCTTTAAAAGATGCTGATAAAAGCATTCTTTCAATATACAAAAACTAAAAAGATTTTTGCGCCAATATTTAATACATCTCAACTATTCTCATTCTTTTTGTTTGAACTAAACAATAAAAAAAGCGCTGACATTTATTGCTGTGCTATAAACACTATCAAAAAAAACTCAAGCGCTGTTTTTTTATTTGGCTGGGGTGGCAGGATTTGAACCTACGAATGCAAGAGTCAAAGTCTTGTGCCTTACCGCTTGGCGACACCCCAATATGAGAACATTGACATTTTATCAAATTAAAAACAAAATGTCAATGTTTTTAACAACTTTATAGAATAAATAAGGTTATAATCTTCTAAAAGCATCATCAATAGTAAACTTATTGTATCGTCCAATTTTCTTTTTTTCATCATCATAGTTTGCTAGTTGATTCATACAAAAGCCTTCGTTATACGACATAATTTTTTCAAAGTCTAAACCAAATTGTTTTGCTAGTTTAAAAATTGTTATAACTTGCGCTTCATTTAATATCAAATTATAATCTAACAATTCCCCTTCATGTAATTGGTTCCATTTAAATGCTACTTCGTCAATACTCTTTTTATCTTCTTCTTTAAAATAACCATAACCCTCTACAATACTGAAATGCTTCGTATCTGGAAAATAAACATATCTTAAACTACCTTGCAAATCCACACCATTAAATTTTAACCACAGCGCCAAATCTAAATGTAAAGAGGCCGTTTTATAAATTCTGCCGTTTTTAGTAATAATACCTATTTTGGGAAGTTGGTTATAGTCTTTTATTTGTGAATCAAAAAAAGTGTTTCCATCTTGGCATTTATCAAAATAATCATCGGGATATAAATCTTTGTTAAAAAAGTCGTAATCATATGCATCTTTTTCATAGTTTTTTACACTAAGAAAATTCCTAGCCTCTATAAGAGACATTCCGTTAAAAAAACATTTTTCTAACATTAAGTCTATATTTCTCATAATTGCCTTTCTTTTATATCTGCCTTTCTGCTCTTGCCAAAGAACTTAAAGTTTTATTGATTAAATCATTGTTATCTCTTGCATTTTTTCTCAATGCTGGGTCGTTAGTGTCCATACAAAAACCGATGTTATCATCTAACATTTTTTCAAAACTTGTTCCTAGTCTTTGGCACAATTTAAATAAAGTTACAACTTGATTTTCGTTTAACAAAATGTTAGTGTTATATTTAGTATTATCATAAAACATGGTCCAATCATAAATCAATTTATAAAGATTTGTTTGTTCAAAGCGCTTGGAATAATCGTAACCTTGAACTATGCTTAATTTATCTTGACCAGGAAAATAAACATACCTTAAACTTCCAGTTAAATCAATATAATTTTCATCTTCGGGCTGAAACTTATTAAACTTTAACCACAATGCTGTTTTTGAATGAACTGAACAAACTTTATAAATTGTGCCATTTCTTAAAATAATCCCCATGTAAGGCAAACGGCGATATTTGTCAAGTTTATCTTGCGTAAAATAAAAGTTGCCATCATTTTGTATTTGAAAATAATCGTTAGGAAATTCTGTTTCAGACAAAGAATAAAAGTTATAGTTTTTATCTGCAAAATTACTTAAATCGATACCCAGTCGCCTACATTCTATCAAAGTTTTACCTTCATCTAAATAGTTTTTTAGTTGTGTTTCAATAAAATCCGACATTTTTCTTACCTCGCAAATATTATAAATTTATGCTTTAATTAAGTCAATACCAATTCTTAAATTATATGTACAAAAATAAATTAAAAAACAAAAAAAACCACAATGGTGTGGTTTTTTGGTGGCCCACCCGGGGCTCGAACCCGGGACCCCTTGATTAAAAGTCAAGTGCTCTACCGACTGAGCTAGTGGACCGTGATTAGTTTTTAAAGTTTTGTTTTGCGTAATGTTGTTTTTTAACCAAAAGAACATTTGGCTGGGGTGGCAGGATTCGAACCTACGAATGTTGGAGTCAGAGTCCAATGCCTTACCGCTTGGCGACACCCCACCGATAAAATAAATATGGGGTGATCGAAGGGGATCGAACCCTTGACCTCCAGAGCCACAATCTGGCGTTCTGCCAACTGAACTACGACCACCATATTATGGTGCTCCCAGAAGGATTCGAACCTTCGACCTCTGCCTTAGAAGGGCATTGCTCTATCCAGCTGAGCTATGGAAGCCCGAATGGAGCGGGTGAAGGGAATCGGACCCTCGCAACCAGCTTGGAAGGCTGGGGTTCTACCACTGAACTACACCCGCGCGCTAAGCGACTATGTAAATATATCATAAACGGCAGTTTTTGTCAACGATTTAACCAAAAAAAACCATTTTAAACAATTTTATTTTTTAAATAAAAAAAAGTCTGCAAAAAGCAGACTTAAAAATTATATTTAAACTTGGATTAAAATACTATTTCAGTAAAAATTCAACAAAACGACCGTTTTTTAAACAATTAAATTTTTTGTGCATTCATCTTGCCATCTTGAAAACTTATAGCGACTGCGCTTTGGTTTTTTGCTACGGACCTTATCACTTCATGAGCAAATAATTTTGCCATTTTTAGATCTGCTTTTGTAGGGTTCCCTCCCCTTTGAAGATGTCCAACAACAAAATATTTAACTAATTTTTCACCTATAATGTCGTCAAGTTGTTTTGCCAATTTTTCGCTTGGGATAATGTTCTCACGCAAAATTATACAAGTTGACAAATCTTTTTTATTTCGGCTTTTTATAGTTTGTGCAATTTTTTCAACTTCTAATTCTTGTGGCTGAGCAATCACAAATTCTGGTTGTAAAATTTTTGCAGAATTCTGGGCAATAGCGCCTGAATATCTGCCCATTACTTCAAAAATACATGCCCTTGAATGAGATTGCATACTTGGCATAACATTACGCACCGCTAAACACACCATGTTAACAGCAGTGTGAAAACCGATTGAATAATCAGTGCCATCTACATCGTTATCAATTGTTGCAGGCACAAAAATAGCATTTTCACCGTTTTCCGCAAGTTCTTTTACGCCTTTTTTTGAGCCATTGCCACCCATTATAACAACGCAGTCAAAATCTTTTGCATTTTCTAGCGCTTTGTTAAAATACTTTTTTTGTTTAAATTGTGGAAATCTTCCACATTTAATACAACAGCCCGCTGAGTTTTGATATTTTAAAGGTTCAAAAAACCTAACAGGAACAATTTCTGCATTATATAAGCCCTCAAATCCTCCTTTACATGCATAAAGACTATTGCCAAATTTTTTATATAATTGGGCAATAAATTTATTCATTCCAGGAGCATCTCCCCCGCTTGCAATAAGCAAAATTTTCATGCGTTCTCCTTTTTAATTACATTAGTTTTTACATTATCAAAGCCTATTATGCCATATAGTTCGTTAAGTAAGTAGTTGTTTAGTTCTACTTTTGTGTTATACATAAAGGCCTTGTTATAAGATGTGCATTTAATAATAACCTCCGCCTCACCTGGATAGGCATTTAAAGATGCGCAAACTTTATTGTAAATGTCAATGTCCTTAGTGTCAAATCTTAAATAAAGTTTGCTTATTTCGTTATCAACATGCGTTTGTTCTCCACGCTTCTTCCAAGGTATAATTTCTCTTGCATTTACACTTGGCGAGCCATTTCTTAACGAAATTCTACCCTTAACCGTTACAAGAGCATCTTCATCAACAATTTGCTTGTATCTTGGAAAAACATTTCCAAAAAGCGAAACTTCAAATGTGCCATACAAATCTTCAATTTTTAAGAAAGCAAACTCTTTGCCATCTTTGCCCAACTTTTTATTTTTCTCTACTATAATTCCGCCACAGGTTACTTCCATGCCATCATATATTTGGTCATACACAGCATCATCTTGTGAGTTTTCTTCTTCATTACCTTCTTCACCCATGTCTTCTGCGGGTTTCATCATATCACTGGTCAAATTAAAATTATCATAATAATCAAGATAATCATTTAAAGGATGTCCTGATAGATAAATACCAACAACTTCCTTTTCAAACTTCAAAAGTGAATCTTTGTTATACTCTTTAATGTTTGGATAATCCAAAGAATTAAATTGGTTTTTAAGTGGTTCAAAACTATCAAACATGCTAAACTGCCCTGTTTGCTTATTTTTGTTATCTTTAATTGCTCTATCAACCGCAATAGAATAAACCGCCATAAGTTGAGAACGATATTTGCCAAAAGTATCAAAAGCACCACTTACAATTAAACTTTCAAGCACTCGTTTATTAAGCACTGCTGGGTCGGATCTTGAAATAAAATCTTCAAAAGATTTAAATTCACCATTTTGATTTCTTTCTTTGATAATTAAATCAATCACACTTGCACCCACGCCTTTAAGCGCTGCAAGACCAAAACGAATGTTTCCACTTTCGGTTTTGAAATAAGTGTTTGATTTGTTAATATCTGGTGGCAGAACTTCAAACCCTTCTTTTTTAGCATAAGTAACATATTTTTTAATATCATCAGAATTTGTAATTCTGTTGTTTAAAACCGCTGTCAAAAATTCAACTTCATAATAAGTTTTCAAATATGCGGTTTGGTAGCCAACATATGCGTAAGCAGCGGCATGAGATTTATTGAAGGCATATTTTGCGAACTCTGCCATTCGGTCGAACACTTTTTCAGCCACTTCTCTTTTATGCCCAAGTTTAACCGCACCTGGAATTGAAGCCTTGCCTGTTGGGTCTTCCCAACCTTCCACAAACTTAACTTTCTCGGCGGCAATTTTGTCAACCTTTTTCTTACCCATAATTCTGCGGATATTATCGGCTTGCCCAAGAGAAAAGCCCGCCATAACCTGAGTAATTTTCATAACCTGCTCTTGATAAACGATGCACCCATAAGTAACATCTAAAATATCTTCAAGACACGGGTCGTCATAAACAACGGCGGAAGGATCTTTTTTACATTTTACAAACTGTGGAATAGAATCCATAGGTCCTGGTCTATACAATGAAATTCCCGCAATAATATCGTCCATGCAAGTTGGTCCTAAATCTTTCATAAACCGTTTCATACCAGGACTTTCAAGTTGGAACACTGCATCAGTATTTCCTGAACTTATCAGTTCAAAAACTTTTGGGTCATCATATTCCATATTATAAAAATCAATATCCACGCCATGATTTTCTTTAATATAATCAAGCGCCTTTTTAATGTCAGTTAAAGTTCTAAGCCCTAAAAAGTCCATTTTCAAAAGTCCAAGGTGCTCAATCTCAATCATGTCAAATTCGGTAACTATATCTTCTCCGTTTCTTGCAAGCGGAACAAAATCAGACGCAGGTTGTGGAGCAATCAAAACCCCTGCTGCATGCATTGAGGCGTTACGCGGTACCCCTTCAAGTTTAATAGCCATATCTACAACTTTTTTAACAAGAGCATCTTCTTCATAGGCTTTTTTTAAATCAGGGATGATATACTTATCATTTGCGGGATCTTTTGTCTTTCCAAAGTAGTATTTTAATACAGGTTTGTCTTTTTTCAAACCATCAGGCGGAAAGTTTGGAATATCTTTACAAATTTTATCTACTTCGCTGATTGGAAGTCTAAGCACTCTACCAACATCGCGAATTGCGTTTTTAGCTTTCATAGAACCAAAAGTTACTATACCTGCAACATGGTCTGGTCCATATTTGCGCTTTACATACTCAATAACTTCACCACGCCTATCCATACAAAAATCCACGTCAAAGTCGGGCATGGAAACACGCTCTTTGTTAATAAAACGCTCAAAGAACAAGTGATATTTCATAGGGTCAACTTTTGTTATGCCGATGCAGTATGCAACTAAACTTCCTGCACCCGAGCCACGCCCCGGTCCAACAGGAATATCATTTAATCTTGCATAATTTATGTAATCCCACACAACCAAAAAGTATTCCACAAAGCCTTGGTCCCTTATGGTTTCCAATTCCATTTCCATTCTTTCTTTAAGTTCATCAGTAATTTCAGGATAAAGTTTTTCTAGCCCCTCATAAGCCATTCGTTTTAAATATTCAAAAGTTGTTTCACCTGTTTCTGGAACATATTGAGGAATGTAATTTTTATTTGCTGGCAGTTTGTATTTTTCATCTACGCTTGCAACTTCGCCCAAAGATTTGGTTTTAAGCACAACATCGCACTTATCAGCAATTTCAAGAGTGTTGTCAAGCGCCTCTTCATATCCAGGAAGCGCCTCCAACATCTCTTCATAGGTTTTGTAATAAAACTCATCTGTTTCGAATTTCATTCTGTCGTTATCGTCGACAAACTTATGCATCTGAACACACATCAGCGCATCTTGAAGTTCAGCATCTTCCTTGTTTAGATAATGCACATCGTTTGTGGCGACAAGTTTAATGCCCAATTTTTTTGAGAATTCGGTTAATTTTAAAATTACCTCTTTGTCTTCTGGCAAATTATGATTTTGAATTTCAAGATAGTAGTCATCTCCAAAAACTTCTTTATGCCAAAGCGCACATTTTTCAGCCTCGTCAAAACGCCTTTGTAAAATCAGCCTTTGAACATGGCCTGCTAAACATGCAGAAAGACAAATCACGCCGTTGGAATATTTTTTTAAAAGTTCATAATCTATTCTTGGTTTATAATACATTCCATCTACATGAGCGATAGAAATAAGTTTCAATAAATTATGATATCCTTCATTATTTTTTGCAATCAAAATAAGGTGGCCAATATCCTCTTTTGTATTTTTAACTTTATGGTCTCGAGCAATATAGAATTCACAACCAATAATCGGTTTAATACCATTTAAAATGCAAGCCTCATAAAATTTCAACGCACCAAACATATTGCCATGATCTGTGATAGCCACGGCTTTCCACCCACGCTCTTTGGTGATATCAATAAGTTTTTCAATTCTAGCCAGTCCATCAAGCAAACTGTATTCAGTGTGGACATGCAGGTGCACAAATGGTTTCATATTGTCTCCTTATTTTAATTCTTCTGCAATTTTAATAAGTTTTTTTAATCTATGGTTAAGCCCACTTTTTGAAAGATTGATTGTGCTTAGATTTAACATTCCTTCCAAACTTTCCTCTGGATTAGCAAGCCTAAGCATAGCCACTTCTTGAAGTTCATCTTCAAGGCTGTCTAAGCCTATTGTTGAAATAATTGTGTTGATTGCATCAATTTGCTTTATGCTGGCATCAACTGTTTTAGAAATGTTTGCATTTATGCAATTCACTTCTCTATTTATTTGGTTGCGCTTTTCTCGCCTAATAATTTCGTTAGAAAGTGCAAGAACGCATTGATTCGCACCTAAAAGCGCAAGAAAATCTTTTATAGCCTCGGCTTCTTTTAAATACAAAACAAAAAGATTTTTTCTTTCAACAAGTTTAGAAAATATTCCAAATTCACTTAAAATTCCAGCAATGTCTGTTAAAAATTCGTGGCTGTGAGATGTTAATTCCAAATGATATCCTGAAGTCGTTTTTATGTTTTCAGCCTCGCTCAATCTAATAGACGAAGTTCCGCACCCTAAAAATGCGCCTCTCAAAAACGCAATTTTTTCATCACTGGAAGCGACAATATTGCTGTCAATCCCGTAATTTAACTGATAGCCTCCGTCAGAGATATACAATATTCCCGTGTCTAATAACACGCTTTGCGCAACAGTTGAAGGAAAAGTTATTCGATAGTAAGTGGTTTTATTTATAACATAATCGTCTTCTATTTCAAGTTCCAAATAATCGCCATATAAAACATGAACTATATCGTTAACCTTTTCATACAACTCGTTTAAATCGGTAACAACAAACGCTTTAAAGCCTTGGGTGTTTTTTTCAATTTCTCCCGCTCCATGCAAAAGCCCCGACAAAAACGCAAAAGCAGTGTCTGCCGTTTCCTTGTTCTCATTCAACAATTCAATTTTAACATCTTTGGAAAAACTCAAAATCAGCCCCTCTTCTTTTGAAAACTTGGCTCTTTGTCAAGATTTACAATTAAATTTGACGGAATATTTAACCTATAAATCAAATTTACTGCTCTGTTACATTCTCCTACCTGACTTGGAGAGTGAGCATCAGAGTTTATAATAAATTTAACTCCTTCCTCAGCCATAGTAAGCACTTCTTCGTCGGTAAAATTCACTCTTTTACCATTCAGTTCTACAAGCACTCCCTTTTGCCTTGCAAGCCTAGCCACAGCCAAAGTATCGGTTGGGCAACCATAATTAAGATGAGTAATAACATCAATTGGATACTTGTCAAGCGCCTTTAAAAATGCAGTTGTATTTCTCGCAAGCCTGTCCGCACTTGGTTTGTAAGGTGAGCCAGCCATGTTTGCATACATCAATTTAAACTTGTCCCGCAAAGTTGGTGTTTTAACAAGTTTATGATGCCCCATAAGAATAATATCAAGTTTATCATAATCCTCTTCTTTCAAATCTACTTCGCCAGAAAGAGAAATTAAGTTTGCTTCAACGCCTAATAAAATATCAACACCCGTAATTTCTTTTGCGTTCAAAATTTCCTCACGAATTTGAGGCAATTCTTTTCTTTTTACCGCAAAAAACTCATGGTTAAATCCGTGATCTGTAACTGCAATTTGCTTTAACCCCTTTTCTGCTGCAACAGTTGCATTTTGCAAAACTGTTCCTTTGCCATGGTTATGTTTTGAATACACCGTATGTGTATGATAATCGCCAAAAAGTATCATGATAACCCCTCTGAACAAGTATATCAATTTGGCTTAACTTTTGCAAGCATAGAGAAATGTAAATTTAATAAAACATTAAGTTTATATGTTTCGTTACAAAACCTTAATTTCTCTTTCAAAATTATAGCCTTTGCTTTTTGCCACCCATTCTATCAATTCCATCAAAGTCAAAACATCGCTTTGTTTCGCATTGCCAACATTAACAATAAAACCCGCATGTTTTTCTGAAATCTTAGCACCACCAATTTGCAAACCTTTAAGTCCCCACTCATCTATAAGTTTGGCAGGAAAAATGTCTCCGTTTCGTTTAAACACACTTCCAGCGCTAAATTCTTTATATGGTTGTGTGCAACGCCGTTTTTGCAAATATTCGCATTGTTTTTCAATTATTTTTTGCTTTTCATCATCTTTTAACTTAAATTTTGCATACAACAAAATTTCACCATTTTCAAGTGGGCCCTTGCGATATGAAAATTTAAAATTCTGTCTAGAAAAAATTTCACCATTTCGACATACTACAATTTCCGAAAGATAGTTACATATCTCTCCTCCAAAAGCACCCGCATTCATAGCGACTGCCCCTCCAACACTTCCGGGTATGCCAAAAGTAAATTCCAAACCAGCCAAATTATTTTCAGCGCAAATTTTATTTAGTTCAAAAAGACTTACACCAGCGCCACAAACAATTTCATTTTCATTTATTTGTATTTCTTTTATATTTTTTAAACAAATAATTATTTTTTTTATTTTTTTATCTGGAAATAAAATATTTGTTCCATTTCCTAAAATAAAATAATCTTTATTTTTATTTTTTAAATAATTTAATAGATATTTTATTTCCCTTATATTTTCAGGAAAATAAATACATTTTGCTTTTCCACCTATTTTAAATGAACAATAATTTTTTAATTTTACATTTTTTATTCTTTTTATTTTTATTTTCATATAAAATAATATGATTATTTAATTATTTTGTGAAAAAAAATATATTTTTTATATTAAAATATTTATTAAAAATAAAAAACACGGATATAATTTTATCCGTGTAATTATTTTCCCTAAACTTAAATAAGTTCAATCACTGCCATTTCAGCAGCATCGCCTCTGCGCATTCCAAGTTTGATGATGCGAGTATATCCGCCACCTTGTCCAAGTTTTTCAGCACGCTCTGCATACTTTGGAGCATAAACATTGAAAATCTTTTCAAGAAGTGGATGATTGATGCCCTCTGTTCTTGCCTGAAAAGCAGATTTAGCCTCTTTGTCTGCGCGTTGTTCTTGCTTATCGTAAACATAAGCCATAATTTTTCTTCTTGCAGCAAGTTTTTTAGGTCCATCATTAACAACTTCGGTTTTAACTTTAACACCTTTGTCATCTTTGATTTCTTTTGTTACTGTAACAGTATCCTTATATGTTTTGATTGCTGCGGTTAAAAGTTTTTCGGCCTCAGAACGAACAGACTTTGCTTTTGCAAGGGTTGTTTGAATTTTTCCATACCACAAAAGATCGGTTACTAAACCTCTAAGCATAGCCGCTCTTTCTTTGGATGGTCTACCAAGTTTATCGTTAGCCATTGTTCTCTCCTTTTATTCTTCATCTTTGCGAAGTGAAAGGCCATAACTTTCAAGTTTTTGAATAACCTCGTCGATTGATTTAATTCCAAGGTTTTTAACTTTAAGCATATCGGCTCTTGATTTCTTCACAATATCCTCAACAGTGTTAACTCCTGCACGTTTGAGGCAGTTGTATGACCTAACTGAAAGGTCCATTTCTTCTATTGGAAGTTCCAAAATTTTAACTTGTTTGTCTTCTTCCTTAGAAACCAAAATTTGTTCGTTTGCCATGTCTTCACAAAGTTCAACAAACAATCCAACATGTTCCATCATGATTTTGCCTGCAAGAGAAACAATTTCAGTTGCTTTAATAGTGCCATTTGTTTCAACTTCCAAAACAAGTTTATCAAAATCTACGCTTTGTCCAACACGGGTTGCTTCAACGCTGAAATTAACTCTCTTCACTGGTGAGAAAAGCGAGTCCATAGCGATAAAGTCAATATTATCAAACTTTGTTTTGTTTTGAGCGCTTGGAACATAACCTCTTCCATTGCCAATCATAACATCCATGTCAAGCACGGCGCCGTCGTCCATTGTGCAAATGTGAAGGTCTGGATTAAGAATTTCAACTTCATCATTTGGCTCAAAATCTCTTGCAGTAACTTCTCCTGCGCCTTGTTTTTTGAGTCTTAAAAATGTAACAAAATTTCTTTCTTTATTGTTAACTTTAACAAACAAAGTTTTAAGATTTAAGATGATGTCTACAACATCTTCTGTTACACCTCTGATTGTTGAAAACTCGTGTGGCACACCTGCAATTCTTACAGCAATAGGTGCTGAGCCAGGAAGTGAAGAAAGAAGTGTTCTTCTCATGCAGTTTCCAAGTGTAATTCCATAACCTTTTTCAAGTGGTTCAACAGTAAATCTAGCGTAAGCGCCACCTTCTGTTTCTTCACAAACGATTTTTGGTTTTTCCATTTCCATCATAATTTTATCCCTCCAATTATCTCGAATAAAGCTCGATTACAAGACGTTCTTTAATGTCAGCATCAATATCATCTCTTTGAGGAAGAGCAAGTATTTTTCCTTTAAGAGTTTCACTGTTAAATTCAAGCCATTTTGGCATAACAATTTTCATACCTTTAAGTGCTTTAATCATTGTTTTGTCAAGTTTGTTTTCTTTAACAGCAATCTCATCACCTGCTTTAACAATATAAGAAGCGATATCAACTCTTCTGCCATTAACTGTTATAAGCCCATGGTTAACCATTTGACGGCTTTGTTTTCTGCTTGCACCAATGCCCATTCTATAAACAACATTGTCAAGTCTTCTTTCAATTAGAGAGAGCATGTTATCACCAGTGATGCCTTTCATTCTTTCTGCTTCTTCATAATAAGTGCGCATCTGGTTTTCTAACAAGCCATAAATTCTTTTAATTTTTTGTTTTTCACGAAGTTGTGAGCCATATTCAGTAAATGTAACTCTTCTGCGTGAATTGCCATGTTGGCCAGGAATAACTGGGCGTCTTTCCATAGCACATTTTTTTGTTGTGCATCTTTCTCCTTTAAGGAAAAGTTTGCAACCTTCTCTTCTACACTGACGGCAGTCAGGTTCAATAGTTCTTGCCATAAGTAATTCTCCTTTTAAACTCTTCTAACCTTAGGAGGTCTGCATCCATTGTGTGCAATTGGAGAAACATCCTTGATAAGAGTTACATTGAGTTCGCAATTTTGAAGAGCCCTGATTGCAGCTTCTCTTCCGCTGCCAGGACCTTTAACATAAACTTCAACAGAGTTGAGGCCATGTTCTTTTGCCACTTTTGCAGCTTCTTCAACACATGTTTGAGCAGCAAAAGGTGTGCTTTTCTTTGAGCCTTTAAGCCCAAGTTTACCAGAACTGCACCATGAAATAACGTTGCCCTCTGCATCAGAGAAGGTTACAATGGTGTTGTTGAAAGAAGTTTTAATATGAACTTGTCCATTAGAAATGTTCTTAGAAACTCTCTTTTTAACTCTGGTTGTGGTTTTTTTAGTTTTTGTGTTAGTTTTTGTTGCCATTGTTTAATCTCCTTATTTACCCTTCTTAGATGAGCCAGCAACAGCTCTTCTTGGTCCTTTTCTTGTTCTGCAATTGTTACGTGTGTTTTGTCCACGAACAGGAAGCCCTTTACGGTGACGAATTCCACGATAGCAGCCCATTTCGTTCAATTTTTTAATGTCAAGACTAACTTTTTTTCTAAGATCTCCCTCAACGGTAACATTGTGTTCGATATAAGAACGAAGTTTAGCGATTTGGTCATCAGTCAAATCTTTAACTCTAATGTCTGGGCTGATTTTTGTTTCAGCACAAATTTTACCGGCTGTAACTTGGCCGATACCATAGATATAGGTAAGCCCTATTTCTAATCTTTTTTCTCTTGGAAGGTCTACACCTGCAATTCTTGCCATATTTTTATCTCCTTAATTTTAGCCCTGAGTTTGTTTGTGCTTAGCACTTTTAGGGCAAATAACCATAACTTTCCCGTCTCTTTTAATAACTTTGCACTTATCGCAAATAGGTTTAACGGATGCTCTTACTTTCATAATTTACTCCTTCTTAGCCCTTATCTCGCCATGTAATTCGGCCTTTTGTAAGGTCGTAAGGGCTCATTTCGACTTTTACTTTATCTCCTTCCACAACTCTAATGCAATGCACTCTAAGTTTGCCAGAGATGTAAGCGATAATGACATGCCCATTGATGAGGCGAACTTTAAATGTGGAATTAGGCAATAATTCCTCCACCACACCTTCAAATTCAATTACATCTTCTTTTGACATATCCTCTCCTTTTGGGTTTTTAGATATTTTCGCACAGCGGCATCGACTTTAATATCTTTTTCATCGCTAAGCAAAAATCTTTGTTTTGAAACTTTTTGAATGTGTTTCTCATTTTTCTTTTTTGGTTTAAAAACTGAAACTCTTTTCCCATTTGCTATATAGACAAATCGGTTTTCAATTTTTACAACCACAAAGATGTCATTTTTTTCCTTTCCTTTTGTTGCTAAAACAATGTCTCCAACCTGCATAGTCCACCTACAAAGTTAGAATTTCAACACCATCTTTGCTTACAAAAACAGTGTTTTCATAGTGAGCAGATGGCATATGGTCTCGCGTTACAATTCCCCAACCATCTCTAAGCATAGCGATTTCTTTCTTGCCCATGTTTATCATAGGTTCAATCGCTAGGCAAGCGCCGTCGGTTACAATTGGGCCATCGGTTTCTTTGCCGTAATTAGGAATGTTTGGTGGTTCGTGCATTTTTCTGCCGATACCATGCCCTACAAGTTCTCGCACTACACTGTAACCATGCTTTTCAGCATAAGTTTGTATAGCATGCGAAACTTTGCCAAGTCTTTCTCCCACTTTTAAATGCTTAATGCCTTCGAAGAAACTTTGTTTAGTAACTTCAATAAGCCTTGCCTTTTCAGGAGAAATTTTCCCAACAGGAAAGGTTCTTGCAGCATCTCCATTGAAGCCTTTATATATAACTCCAACATCAATACTGATAATGTCGCCCTCTTTCAATATAATTTCAGCAGACGGAATTCCATGCACAACCATTTCGTTGACCGAAGCACAAATGCTTCCTGGGAATCCCTCATACCCCAAAAAAGAAGGCTGACCACCACTATTTATTATAAACTTTTTTACGCAGTTGTCAAGTTCTAACGTTGAAATGCCAGGCTTTATAAGTGTTTCGGCGTAGTTAAGTGCGTCTCTTGTTAAAGCCCCCGCTTTTTTCATTAAAACAATTTCTGCTGGCGAAAAATGGTTCAAATTTTTGCCTCCAATTTAACCAAAAAAGTTTTTACAGGTGCATATGTTTCATCAGGCGAACCTGCGCTTGAAACTTTAAACACCTTATCACCGTAGAAGTTTATAAGTGGTGTAATATTGTTTTTATAAACTTCCAGACGAGCCTTTATTGCCTCAGGTTTATCGTCATCACGCTGAAACAATTTTGTGCCACATTTTCTGCAACTACCAGTAAAACCTTGGTAATTAACATTGTCAATGTCGCCACATTTTGGGCAAGTTCTTCTTGAAACAAGTCTTTTTTCAAGTTCTTCAAAATCAAGTTCTACGCTAATAACTGCATCAACTTCGGTTACTTTTTCAAGCATTTTGGCTTGATCTAACGAGCGTGGAAAGCCATCTAAAATAAATCCGTTTTTGCAGTCTGCTTGTGAAATTCTGTTTTTCAGAACATCAAAAGTTACTTCATTTGGAACAAGCGCGCCCTTATCGAGATAACCTTTAACAAGTTCTCCCAGAGGTGAGCCAGTTTTAACAATCTCTCTAAAAAGGTCGCCAGTTGAAATTTGTGGAATACCGAAATCGCTGGTGATCTTTTTTGCAAGAGTGCCTTTTCCACTTCCTGCTGCCCCTAAAAGCACAAGTCTCATGTTTTCTCCTTTTATTTGGGCTATACCCAGTTTTTTGTGAAAGTAAACTTTCACTATTGCTCACAACGGGAGGAGTGCTCCTCCCATTGAAATAGCCTTAGTTTAAGAAACCTTTATAGTTTCTCATAAGCATTTGCGCTTCAAGTTGTTTATCAAATTCAAGCGCTACACTAACAAGAATCATAAGTCCAGTTGCACTGAATGAGTTGATAAGAACTCCCCAACTTATTGAATCACCAATTGCCTTAAAAGCCAGTGATGGAATAAGTGCAATCAGCGCCAAAAATATTGCACCGAACAAAGTGATTCTTCTTGAAATTTTCTTTAAATATTCTGCTGTTGGCTTTCCAGCCCTTATGCCTGGAATAAATCCACCTTGTTGCTGAATTCGTTTGCTTATATCCTCTGGATTGAATGTGATTTGAGCATAGAAGAATGAGAATGCTAAAATCAACAATGCAAGCAATACGATGTAGAGCCAAGAGTTAGTTCCAAGCCATTGTTGATACCAAGTTGATTCAGGTGCAAAAATTGAAATAATCAATTGTGGGAATGTTAAAAGTGCACTAGCGAAAATAATTGGGATCACTCCCGAGCCATTCACTTTAATTGGAATGAATGTGCTCTGTCCACCATACATTTTTCTTCCCTTGATTTGTTTTGCGTATTGGATTGGCACTTTTCTTTCTGCGCTATCCACAAAAACAATCAAACCGAAAATCAAAATAACAGCAACAATATAAAGAACAATTGTCCAAACAACTGTTATATCTTCTGTTGCAAGAGCAATGCCTTTTGCAATAGAAGTCATGCTTGAAGAAAGAATTCCCACGAAAATGAGCAAACTCATACCGTTTCCAATTCCCAAATCAGTAATTCTTTCACCAATCCAAACGGTAAACATTCCACCCGCCACAAGAATGATAACTACGCCCATTCCTATAAGCCAAGTTGGAGCGCCTGCCCAAAGTGCGTTGTTAACATCTAAGCCATCGCTGTATGCAACAACAATACCAACTGCCTGAGCAATCGACAACACTAATGCAGCAATTCTTGTATATAGGTTAATTTTTCTTCTGCCGTCTTCACCTTGTTTTGAAAGTCGTTCAAGAGAAGGAATTGCAACTGTTAAAAGTTGAATAACAATGCTTGCGGTAATATATGGTGAAACACCAAGCGCAAGGACAGAACAGTTTTGCAAAGCGTTTCCGCTGAGCAAATTCATAAGTCCAAAAATGCTTGTCCCACTTGAAAGATTGTTTTCTCCTTCCAAAATTGTGCTGATATCAAAACCTGGGATAGGCAACCAGCATCCAAGCCTATATATGAAAAGAAGAAGAAGTGTTAATAATAACTTTCTTCTAACATCTTTTATCTTGAAAGCATTATAAAGGGTTTTAAACATACCTTACTCCTCAATAATTTTTCCGCCAACCTTTTCGATTTTCTCTTTTGCAGCAGCGGTAACTTTTTTAGCCTTGATAATAAGAGGCTTTGTAAGTTCCCCATTTCCAAGAATTTTTAATCCATATGGCTGAATTTTGCCAATGAATCTGTTTTCATAAAGGAAGTTGATGTCAACTTCTGTGTTTGCGTCAAGCACATCTAAGTCTCCAACATTGATTGTTGAGTAAACTTTTTTAAAGTCTTTATTGTTGAAGCCTCTGATTGGAATTTTACGAATAAGAGGAATATTTCCGCCTTCAAATCCAGCCTTAACTCCTCCACCACTTCTGGCATTTTGACCTTTGTGACCTCTGCCACTTGTTTTGCCAATGCCACTGCCGATACCACGACCAACTCTAACTTTTTTAGTAGTTGCGCCCTGTGCAGGTTTAAGATCTCCTATCTGCATAATATCCTCCTACTCCTCTTCCACTTTAAGCAAGTGCTTAACAAGGAAGATGCTTCCTCTGATGCTTGCATTATCAGGCAAAACTCTTGTTTGACCAAGTTTTTTAAAGCCCAATGCTTCGACTATTTTTGCTTGTTTTTTGTTATATCCGATTGTGGATTTAACCCAAGTTACTTTTATAGTTTTATCTGCCATAACGCCCTCCTATATTTCCTCTGGGTTTTTACCACGACGAGCGGCGATTTCTTCACGAGTGCGAAGAGCGATAAGCCCGTTCATAGTTGCTTTAACCGCATTGATTTTATTGGTTGAGCCGTGAATTTTTGTAACAATATCTTTAATTCCAGCAAGTTCCAAAACTGCACGAGCCGATCCACCTGCGATAACACCAGTTCCCTGTTTAGCAGGAAGCATGATAATATTTGAAGAACCAAATTTACCAATAACTTCATGAGGAATAGTGCCATCAACAACACGAATTAAATGCATATTTTTCTTTGCAGCGGCAACGGCTTTATCAATAGCAGCAGGAACTTCGGCTGCTTTTCCAACGCCGATACCAACGCTGTTTTTGCCATCTCCAACAACAACCAGAGCAGAGAAACGAAGTGTTCTTCCACCTTTGACAACCTTAGTAACTCTTCTAACACAAACAAGTTTGTTTTCAAACCCTCCATCTTCTCTTGGGTTACGGCGGTTTTCTTTGGATTTTGGTTCAAATTTTTTGTCTTTTTTAACTTCTTCCATTTCCCTTCCTCCTAAAATTTCAAGCCAGCGCTTCTAGCGCCCTCAGCAAGTGCTGCAACTCTGCCAGTGTAGATGTAACCGCCTCTGTCAAAAACAACTTCGGTGATTTTTGCTTTTTTGGCACGCTTTGCAATTGCTTCGCCAACCATTTTAGCCTGCTCGGTTTTGGTTTTTCCAGCAAGAGTTGGAGCAAGTTCTTTATCAAGAGAAGAAGCGCTTACAAGGGTTACTCTTCTTTCATCATCAATAATTTGAGCATAGATTTTATTTAAAGATCTATAAACACAAAGTCTTGGTTTAGCAGTTGTGCCAGAAAGGTTTTTTCTAACTCTTGCATGACGAACTTTTCTTTCAGTATTTTTATCTTTTACGTTAATCATAGCCCTTCCCCCTATTTCTTGCCTTTACCTGCGGCTTTTCCGACTTTTCTTATAACAACTTCATCGCTGTATCTAATTCCATATGCGTGATATGGTTCAACAGGTCTGATGTCACGAATGTTTGATGCAAATTGTCCAACTTTTTGTTTATCAATTCCTGTAATTTTAATTTCAGTAATTGATGGACAAACAGCATTAAGGTCCTGAGGGATTTCCATTTCAACTGGATGTGAAAATCCAACATTCAAAACAAGTTTTCTGCCATTAACTTGTGCTTTATAACCTACACCGTTAATAATAACAGATTTCTCAAAACCTTCACTAACACCTTTAATCATGTTTGCAACAAGTGCTCTATAAAGTCCTTGTTTAGCATCTGTTTCTTGTTCGGTGTTGTTTTTAATAAATGAAATTTGATTGTTTTCAATCTTTGGAGTAATAACTTTATCAATAACCTGAGTTAAAGTGCCTTTGCTTCCAGCGACAGTTATAACTCCGTCTGCATATGTTACAGTAACTCCTTGTGGGATTAAAATGTGTTTATTTCCAATTCTTGACATTTTGCCCTCCTTACCAAACAAACGCAAGCACTTCGCCACCAACATTAAGTTTTCTAGCAACTTTGTCAGTAACAATGCCTTTATTTGTTGAGATTATTGCAATTCCAAGACCACTGATAACATATGGGATTTTGTCAGCCTGAGCATAAACTCTAAGGCCTGGCTTTGAAATTCTTTTCAAGCCTTGGATAACACTTTGACCTTCGTCATCGTATTTTAAAGTGATGATGATGTCATTGTATTTGCCATTGCTTTTAATTTCATAAGCGTTGATGTAACCCTCTTCAAGGAGAATTTTTGCTATTTCTGTTTTTTCTTTTGACGCAGGCACAACAACATCAGCGTGCTTAACTTTAAGCGCATTTCTGATTCTTGTAAGCATATCTGCGATTGAATCTGTTGTCAATAACATTTTTCTCCTCCTTACCAACTAGCCTTTTTAACGCCAGGGATTTCACCTTTGTTTGCAAGTTCTCTAAAACAAACTCTGCAAATGCCGTATTTTTTAAGAACAGCATGAGGTCTGCCACACAAACTGCAACGAGTGTATTCTCTGGTTTTATATTTTGCTGGTTTTTGTTGTTTTTGAATAAGTGCTTTTTTTGCCATACTTCACCTCTTACTTACTGAAAGGCATACCAAGTGCCTTTAACAATGCCTTACCCTCTGCGTTAGTTTTTGCAGTGGTAACAAAGCAAATATCAAATCCTCTTACTTTCTCAATTTTGTCATAAGAAATTTCTGGGAAGATAAGTTGTTCTTTAATGCCAAGGGAATAATTTCCTCTGCCATCAAAGGCTTTGTCAGGCACACCGTGGAAGTCTCTCACTCTTGGCAGAGCGATAGAGATAAGTCTGTCAAAAAATTCATACATTTTTTCCCCTCTAAGAGTAACCTTTGCGCCAATTTTTTGACCTTCTCTAAGTGAGAAGTTAGAAATTGATTTTTTAGCAACGGTTGCCACAGGTTTTTGTCCTGTAATTAAAGCAAGTTCATCAAGAGCGGTATTAAAACTCTTTGAATTGCTTTTTACATCACCAAGTCCTGCATTAACAATAATCTTAACAAGTTTTGGAACTTCGTTAACATTTTTGTAACCAAACTCAGCGGTGAGTGCTGGAACAACCTGTTCTCTATAAAGTTTAACCATTCTGTTTTGTTCTTTCTTTGCCATAACGAACCTCTCTTACTTCGCTTGTGTGGTTGTTTTCGACTTTTTAGGTGCAGATTTAACTGCTTTTTCTTGTGTTGCTTCTGCCTTAGTTGTTTTAACTTCGGCACCATTTTTTTCAATTTTTTCAGCATTTTCAGCTTTTTTTGCTGTTTTTTCAGCTTTTTTAGCCTCTTTTTTAACAGTTTTTACATGTTCTTTATCAAGGCTTGCTCCACATTTTTTGCAGATGCGAACTTTTTTGCCGTCAATTTCTTTATGGCTAACTCTTGTTGCTTTGCCACATGCTGGGCAAACAACCATAGCATTTGAAGCATCAATTGGAGCAACTTTTTTGATTATGCCGCCTTTATCTTGTTGAGATCTTGGTTTCTTATGTTTAGTCACCATGTTGATGTTTTCAATGGTTACTTTTCCAGTTTTAGGGCTGGTTTCCATAACCTTTCCAACTTTGCCTTTTTCTTTTCCTGTTATGACTAAAACATTATCACCTTTTTTAATGTTCATTTTCATGACTTTCTCCTTTAAATAACCTCAGGAGCAAGAGAAATTATTTTCATATATCCCTTATCACGAAGTTCCCTAGCGATAGGCCCGAAAACACGTGTGCCCTTAGGTTGTTTTTGATTATCAATGATGACTGCGGCATTGTCATCAAATCTGATATGAGAGCCATCTGGTCTACGAAGGCCCTTTGAGGAGCGCACAATAACTGCTTTAACAACGTCCCCTTTCTTTACAGAGCCACCAGGGATAGCCTTTTTAACAGAAGCAACGATAATGTCTCCAATATTGCCACTTCTTCTGAAAGAGCCCCCAAGCACTCTTATGCACATGATTTCTTTTGCGCCGGTGTTGTCGGCAACTTTTAATCTTGTTTGAGGTTGAATCATACTGCCCTCCTACTTTGCTTTCTCGACGATTTTAACGAGACGATAATATTTATCTTTTGAAAGAGGTCTGGTTTCCATGATTAACACGGTGTCGCCAATTCCACACTCGTTCTTTTCATCGTGAACTTTGAATTTTTTTGTTTTATGAACGACTTTTTTGTAAATTGGATGGTTAACTCTTGAAGTTACTGAAACAACAATGGTTTTATCCATTTTTCCAGCACTTACAACTTTACCAATTCTTGTAAGTCTTGAATTTCTATTTTCCATCGTTTCCTCCATTTGCGCCAGCCAATTCTTTTTCTCTAATAACTGTTTTGACTCTTGCGATTTCTCTTTTAACATTTCTGATTTGAACAGGATTAGCAAGATTTCTTGAAGCGTTTGAGAAACGAAGATTGAATAGTTCCATGTTTAACTCTTTTAATCTTGCGTTCAGTTCAGTTGGAGTTAATGTTTTTATTTCACTAATTTTCATCTTTCTCACCACCTTCTACCGAAACATCTTCTTTCTTTACAAATTTTGTTTTGCAAGGAAGTTTATGTCCAGCAAGTCTGATTGCTTCACGCGCAAGTTCTTCTGAAACGCCTTCAATTTCGAAAAGAATTCTGCCTGGTTTAACAACTGCAACCCAGAATTCTGGAGCGCCTTTTCCTGAACCCATACGTGTTCCAAGAGGCTTTTTAGAAACAGGTTTGTCTGGGAAAATTTTAATCCAAACTTTACCACCACGCTTGATATGACGAGTCATAGCAATTCTGGCTGCTTCGATTTGGTTAGATTTAATCCAGCATGGCTCTAATGCCATAAGACCAAACTGTCCGTAAGCAACGGTATTGCCACGGGTTGCTTTCCCTTTCATTCTGCCTCTGAAAACCTTTCTTCTTTTAACTCTCTTTGGCATTAACATTATTCTTGTCCTCCTTTCTCAGACGACTTTGTAGGAAGAATATCTCCCTTATAAATCCAGCACTTTACGCCAAGTTTGCCATAGTCTGTGTAAGCAGCGGAAGTGCCATAGTCAATATCAGCCCTGAGAGTGTGAAGAGGAAGAGTTCCTTCCATATAATGCTCAGTTCTATGAAGTGAACTTGCACCATCAATAACACCCTTCACCTGAACTTTACAGCCCTTAGCACCTGCTTTCATAACTCTTTGTAAAGCCATTTTAAGTGCTCTTCTCCATTGAATACGTTTTTCAAGTTGTGCAGTAATGCTTTCTGCAACCAAAACAGCATCAAGGTCAGGTTTTTTAACTTCTTTAACATTTATAATTAAAGATTTAACAGGTCTGATAATTTTTGAAATTTCTTTTTTGATGTTTTCAATGCCTGTGCCTTTTGAACCAATAATCATACCAGGTTTAGCGGTAAAAATATTGATTGTAAGTTTATTTTCTGTTCTTTCAATGGTGATTTTTGAAATTCCACAAGCATAATATTTAGATTTAATGTGCTTTTTAACTTTTTGGTCTTCCAAAAGATTTGGAGCAAAATCTTGTTTCTTTGCATACCAAGTTGAGTTCCATTCTTTGTTTACACCAAGTCTGAATCCAATTGGATTAACTTTCTGTCCCATTTTGCCCTCCTATCTTTTTTCATCAAGCACAATAGTGATGTGCGATGTTTTCTTTAAAATTCTGTCAGCAGAACCTTTGCCTCTTTGCATAATTCTTTTAAGAATTGGGCCTTGGCAAACATATGCTTCTGCAACGAAAAGGTTATCACCATTAAGTCCTTTGTTGTTTTCAGCATTTGCGATTGCGCTGTTTAAAACTTTTAAAGATGCCTCAGCCGCAGCGTTTGGCATGTTTGCAAGAATTGCAACCGCTTCCTTAGCGTTCTTGCCTCTGATAAGGTCAAGCACAATTCTAACTTTTGAAGGGCTCATTCTGATGTATCTCGCCTTAGCAAAAGGACGGATATCCTTTTCCTTAGCCCTTTTTTCTGCTTTTTGTCTAATTCTTGTAGCCATAATTCACCTCACCTTACTTCTTGCCAGCGCCTTTGGCTGCTTTTTTAGCAGCATGGCCTTTATAAGTTCTTGTTGGAGAAAATTCGCCAAGTTTATGTCCAACCATATCGGCTGTGCAGTAAACTGGAACATGTTTTTTACCATTATGAACAGCAAAAGTAAAGCCTACAAACTCTGGATAGATTGTTGAAGAACGAGACCAAGTTTTAATAGGTTTCTTTGTGCCAGACTCTTGCATTTCTTTAACTTTTTTAACAAGAGATGGATGCACATAAGGTTTTTTAATTTCTTTCTGCATAATTATTTCTCCTAATTAACTCTCTTAACCATCAAGCGATCAGATGATTTCTTATGCTTTCTGGTTTTAAGACCAAGTGCAGGTTTGCCCCATGGAGTCATAGGTGACGCCATGCCGACTGGGCTCTTTCCTTCACCACCACCGTGTGGGTGATCGTTAGGGTTCATAACAACACCACGAACTGTTGGTCTAACACCCATGTGGCGTTTTCTTCCAGCCTTGCCAAGAGAAACAAGTTCATGGTCAAGGTTTCCAACTGTTCCGATTGTTGCACGGCAAGATATCAAAACTTTTCTCATTTCTCCACTTGGAAGTCTAAGTGTTGCATACTTGCCTTCTTTTGCCATAAGTTGAACTGCGCTTCCTGCGCTTCTTCCAAGTTGAGCACCCTTTTTAGGTTGAAGTTCAATGTTGTGGATAACTGAACCAACTGGGATTGATGAGATTGGAAGAGAGTTTCCAACTTTAATTTCAACATTTTCACCGCTCATAACTATATCGCCAACTTTAAGTCCAAGTGGAGCGATAATGTATCTTTTTTCACCATCTGCATATGAAAGCAGAGCGATGTAAGCGGTTCTGTTTGGATCGTATTCAATTCCAACAACTTTTGCAGGAATGTTATCCTTATTGCGTTTGAAATCGATGATACGATATTTTTGTCTGTTCCCTCCGCCTTGATGACGAACGGTAATTCTGCCCTGAGCATTTCTTCCAGCATGTTTTTTCTTAACATCGAGGAGAGATTTTTCAGGCGTTTTCTTTGTAACTTCATCAAACACAATAGAAGAATAAAATCTTCTGCCGGCTGATGTTGGTTTAGATTTTTTTATAGCCATGATTTCCTCCTTTTAATTAAGACAAACTTTCGAAGAATGCAATAGGTTTTGATTTTTCAGTCAAAGTAACGATTGCTTTTTTGTAATCGCTGGTTTTGCCTACTGTTCTTCCAGCCTTAGTGTTTTGAACTTTTTTGTGGCCTTTAACAACCATAGTGTTAACTTTTTCTACTTCCACTCCAAAAATGCTTTCAACCGCTTTTTTAATTTCGGTTTTAGTTGCTCTTTTGTCAACAACGAATGAATACACTTTCGCTTGTATTCCAGCATAACTTTTTTCTGTTAAGAGTGGTTTTTTAATAATTTCATATGCTTCCATTATTCTGCGTAAGCCTCCTCTATTGATTTGATTGAGTCGCATGTAATAAGAACATTTTTGTTTGCAACAAGTTCATAAGTTGAAAGTGTTGCAATATTCTCTGTTGTAAGAGACTTAATATTTGCCGAAGCACGCAGAGTGTTTTCAGAGTTTTGCTTTCCAACAACAAGTGTTTTGCCTTTAAGCCCAAATGCTTTAAGGAAAGCGTTTGCGTCTTTGGTTTTTCCGCTTGCAATTTCAAAATCTTTAAGAACAACAAGTTGTCCAAGTTCAAGTTTTCTTGAAAGAGCAGTGAGAAGTGCAAGTCTCTTTGCGGTTTTGTTCATTTTCTTAGAGAAATCTCTTGGTTTTGGTGCGAACACAACTCCGCCACCGGTATATTCAGGAGATTTTGTAGAGCCGTGTCTTGCACGACCTGTTTTCTTTTGTCTCCAAGGTTTTTTAGCGTGACCTCTAACTTCGCTTCTTGTGAGAGCGCTCTTGTTCCCTTGTCTTTGGTTAGCCTGATATGCCACCACTGCCTCGTGAATTAAAGGCTGGTTATAAGGGAGAGCAAAAAGTTCGTCATTAAGTTCAATTTCGCCAACAACCTTAGCCGACATGTCATAAACTTTAACTTTTGCCATTTTCATTAACTCCTTTATGCTTTAATTGCCTCACGAATGGTAACAACTGAGCCCTTAGGTCCAGGAACACATCCTTTGACAAGCAGAACACCTCTTTCTGCATCGACTTTAACTATTTCAAGGTTTTGAATTGTAACTCTTTCACATCCATAGTGTCCCGGCATATGTTTGTTTTTGAAAACTCTGGATGGGGTTGAGTTTGCACCCATTGAACCAACTTCTCTGTGAACAGGACCTGTTCCGTGGCTCATTTTAAGGCGGTGATTGTTCCATCTTTGGATAACGCCAGTGAAACCTCTACCTCTTGTGGTTCCGATTGCATCAACTTTGTCACCTTCTGCAAAAATTCCACAATCAATAACTTGACCAACGCTGTAATCAGCGGTGTTGTCAAATTTGAATTCTTTCAAAATTCTGCAAGGCTCAACGCCTGCCTTTTTGAAAACTCCAAGTTTAGGTTTGTTAAGTCTGTGTTCTTTTTGTTTGCCATAAGCCACAACCACAGCTTCATAACCATCATTATCTTTTGTTTTTACTTGAACGACACTGCAAGGACCAGCTTCAATAACAGTAACCGGAATAACCGTTCCGTTAGAACTAAATACTTGTGTCATGCCAAGTTTTTTACCTAGTATTGCTTTTTTCACGAAGTGCCTCCTTACAGTTTAATTTGGATGTCCACACCTGCTGGAAGGTCGAGTTTCATCATAGCGTCTACAACCTTAGTAGATGGACTAATAATATCGATAAGTCTTTTGTGAGTCTTTGACTCGAATTGTTCACGGCTATCTTTGTGCTTATGTGGTGAACGGATAACCGTAACTACTTCCCTGTCAGTTGGAAGTGGAATTGGACCTGCAACTTTTGCGCCGTTTTTCTCAGCAGCAAGGATGATTCTTTTGCAAGCCTCATCGATGAGTGAGTGTTCAAACGCTTTAAGTTTAATCCTGATTTTCTTTGTTGCCATTTATTTTTCCTCCTAGTTTTGGCCTAACTGCCTTGCCCCACTTGCTTTTGAAACCCTCGAACACGCATCCGTGTGTTTCATGCTGCTGAGCAATAAAAAATGTGGATTAAGGTCAGCCGCTCGCAGTCTTGCCACGAACTTGTCCGCCCAAGTTCTCTTTGATTGCCGGTAACCAAAGTAACCTTAGGCATCAACCCATATTTCACAGCATAGTAATTATACCCAATATGCAAATATAAGTCAAGCATTTTTTAAATAAATTTTAAATTTTATGGCTACATAAAAACACAAAAAAATCTTTCTAAAACATTGTTATAGAAATACTTATTCTTATAATGTTTATGTAAGGTTGCTTAAATCAAAAATTATGCAATAAAAAACTTACCACCAAAGCGCCATTCAAAGTTTTCGCATAAAAGGTTAAGCGCTTTAATCTCTCCTCCTCCGCCAATTTTAACTGTTTTTAATTTTTCATAAGGCGTTTGTTTGATTATTTTAAGCGCACCAATTGTGGCAGGGGCAATCTCGATTGATGTCATCTGCCTGCAATTTGCACAGACAATTTCGCCGTAATCTAAATTTAAATACTTTTTGCCAGTAAGCGTTGCGCCACAACTTGCGCATTTGTCAAAATTTAGTTTGTAGCCCATATTTTCAAAAATATTTAATAAAAATTTGATAATAACATAATATTTACAAGCATCATCATAACAAATGGCTTTCATTGCTTTTAAAATCTCAATAAAAAGTGCTGGGTCAGAATTTGTTGAACCCAATTTTTTTGCAATGTCAAAAACCGAACACGCTTCGTAGAACTTGTCCAAATCATTTCTAAGTGGCATAAAATTATCAATTATGTTGGCTTCGGTTACAATGTTGCCCGCCTTGGTCTGCTCAACAACATATTCGCCAAAAGTGAAAACTTCCTTTGCCGCTTTCAATTTGGCTTTTGTTCCTCTAACCCCCCTAAAATTAACAAAAAACTTGCCATTTTCAAGTGAATAAAGGGTGGCAAGTTTATCTTTTTCTTTACTATCTTTTGCTTCCAAAACGAAAGCCTTTACTTTTGTGGTCATTATTTATCTTGACATCTCCTCGATTTTGATTTTTGTGCGCTCCCTTTCAATTTCCATAAATTCGGTTATTAGCAGAGGGTTGCCTTTTAAACCTTTTGGACCTTTGCTAAATAATTCCCAGTAAATCCGCTGTTCTTCATTTACAAAATCTCGTTTCATGCTTCCCTCCTTTTTTTAGCCTGCGCCATCCCTATAATTATTATACGCCAATAGAAATAAAAATGAAAGGGAAATTTGACATCATGTCAAAAGTTTTGTCGCCGCCAAATTACTGCGCACAACAGTCGCATTGCCAGCGGTCAAATTAACTATTCTAAGCGTTGCATTTGTTGGAACTGAAACAATTACTGAATTTGAAAGGGTTTTGTTGGTGCTGTCACCTGTTGCAGTTACGATAGAATAAGGCAAAACAGTACCGTTAAGTTCAAGGGCAAACTCCATTGGATTAGTTGCAGAAGAAGCCGTAACATTATACGAAACCTGATAAGAACCCGCAGTCAACCCAACAGTTGTAGAATCATTTTGTGAAACTGCTGTTCCTGCGCTGGAATTTAAAGTAAGTGGCAAAGCCTGATTTTGCGCTACCGTCACCCCCGCTCCTACAAAAAAGCCCCATTCTTCTGACCGCGTAGGATTTACGATAGTGTTTGGCCCACCACATGAGCCCCCTGAGCAACACTGAAAAATTGGTCTAGGGTAATAAGGTCCAGTGTAGCAACCGTTTGTGTTATCATTACAAATAATAGGCATCTTAAAAAACCTCCTTGCTTTATATATTCTTTTCAGCAAAAAAATGTGAAAATATGGGCGCAATATTTTCTTTTGGGAACAGACAACCCGCTATCGCAATAACACACAGATTTTTCACAAATCAAAAATAAAAAACCACACGATTTTTCGTGTGACTTTTTTTGGTGGGAGTTATATCGACATTTTTAGGGTGAACTTGCTTGCAAGAGTGAGCCCGATGTCATATATCTCCCACCACAGGCATTCGCAAGAATGCATTTTTTTGCATCGCAAAAAATAAAGCGTAAGTTTTAAACTTATTTTCTATTTTATTCTGTGGGAGTTATATCGACATCCTTAGGGTGAACTTGCTTGCAAAAGTGAACCCGATGTCGATATATCACCCACCACAGGCATTCGCAAGAATGCATTTTTTTGCATCGCAAAAAATAAAGCGTAAGTTTTAAACTTACGCTTTCTGTGGTGGGAGTTATAGGGCTCGAACCTATGACCTCCTGCTTGTAAGGCAGATGCTCTCCCAGCTGAGCTAAACTCCCAAATAAAGGATGCAAGATAAATATATCAAAATCAAAAATCTTTGTCAACAATTTTTATAAAAAAAATAAAAAAAAGCCTTGATTTTTTTCAAGGCTTTTAAAAATTATTAAACATTGCTAGTGAAAACAAATGTTAGTTCTGTCGATACGCTTGTATCATATCCTATTTCAGCAAATATATCAAGCATTGAGATATTTGCATAACCTTCGGCATTTGTTCTTGTAAAGGCATAATTAGAACCATTATATTGAACTTCAAAACTTGCAACTTGTGTAGCGTCAATTCCAAAGAATTCAGTAACCTTAATTGTTTCAATATTTGAACTTACAGTAAGTTGATCTATTATATCTGTATTGCCACTAAAATCAGATTCACTTGGTAAAGTTATAGTAATAGGGGCGCCAGCAAGTTCCCAAATTGGCGCAACTGAGATTGAAGTTGCGTTTTGACCTACCAAATATCTATCTATTGTGTTTTGAGCATCAGTAAATGAATTTCCGTCAAAACGATACTCGGTTCCGTTAATAACAATACCCACTAAATTATAGTAATCTCTTGTTGGAGCGTTTGTCATTACCAATCCAGTCGCTGTGTTATAAGAAATTGTACCAGCCCCGCTAAAATCAGTTGCGCTTACATTAAATGTATAAGGAATTTCGCTTTGAACTTTATACACTGCACTAACAGTAACTTCTCTTGCCGTCCCTTCAAAAAGTGCTTCCGTGTATGTTTTACCATTAAATGACCAGCCTTGGAAAACTTTCCAGCCATTTTCGTAAACATCAGCAGGTCCATCTTTAAGTTCTGCACCATAAACATATGTTTCACTTGATCCATCATCAAAAGTAACAGTGTATTTAATTGCATTAAATTCTGCAACATAACTAGCATTGTCAGAAACAGAAATTTGTATAGTTGTAGATGTTGGATTTTCTGTAACATTAGTCCAACCTACAAAATCATAACCGGTTGCCTTCACAACACCGAGTGTAACATTTGAACCTTCGCGAACTTTTAATTTAATTCCGTCCTGTGCAACTGTTTGACCATTTGCTGTTACAACAATGTTACCAATTGCAACTTCTTCATCAAATTCGTATTTTACATCAACATTATAATAAACATAGGCTTCAAAATTTCCAGAAACAATAACATCTGTATTTGCTGTGAATACATAAACATTTTCAGCTGAAGTGTTCTCGCCATTTGTCCAACCAGTGAATTCATATTCAGAAGCTACATAAGAAATGCTTACTTCTGTGCCTTCTTTTGCCCAATATGAATTAGTTGTCTCTTTGTCAGCATAAACACTTTCGCCTGAAGCAACAACACTGATTGCCCCTCCTTCAACCTCTGCCACAGGTTTATCAGCAATATAAGCAACATTTACTTGATAAAATTTTGCGGCATCAACAACAAGTGTGTAATTTGTGTCTTGCGAAATAGAGAATTTATAAACAAATTCTTCTGGTTCCGCTAAAATACTTTCAGTTCCTTGATAGGTATCTTTTGTACCATTATACAAACCAACATATTCATAGTCTTTTAAACTAAAAGTAAGTGTTGCTTCTCTATCTTTTTGTACGTCCACAGTTATAGTGGTGTTTTCATATTGAGTAGAAACTTCTTTTCCATTTATGTTAACAGTTACATTTGCATCTGGTGACACTGTGGCAACATTTTGTATAACAACATCTACTTTAACTTTATAAGAAAGAGCGGTAGTTAAACAAATAGCGGTTGTTATAACAACAGCCAAAATAACCAAAACCAAACTGCAATATGTTAAAATTTTAGTAAGTCTATTAGACATATGTCCCTCCTAAACTGATGATTGATTGTTTAAAATCATTTTCTTATGCCTTAGTATACCACGAAATGAAAATAATTTCAATACCTTTTTTAAATTTTTAGAGGAAATTATGCATCTAAACTTATACAACATAGAATAGCGCTACTTCATTTTTATGTTCGTCAACCAAATCTAAGTCGCCTATTAAATAAAAAATAGGTGTCCAGATATCGCCTTTTTTAAATTCCGCGTTAAATAACTTACAAATATCAATTTTAGCAGGCTCATCTAATTCCTGTTCGTATATAAAGGTATCGAACCCATTTTCTAACATTTTACGCTTTAAATAATTCAAATCTCTATAAACTCTTTCCTTATCGCTATCGTAAAAAGGCTGGATAGACCCTAAAAATACAATTTTATATTCATTATATTGTTGCATATTTATATTTTAATCTCGAAATATCGAGAAGTCAAGTAATTTTCTCGAAAAAATGGAATAATCATTACATGAGTAAGTCATTCGGCGATATACTACGGGCTTTAAGATTTGAACATAAACTAACTCAACCAGAGTTAGCGAAAATTTTAAATGTCAGCAAATCAACGATAAGCACTTGGGAAAACAATTTATGTGAACCAGTTTTAAGTAACTTAATTGCAATCGCAAAATACTTTAAAGTGGAACTAGATTATTTGGCTGGATTGATTGATTAGTTTTGGAGAAATAAGTAGATGCACTCATATTCTTTCGGTAAAATCTTAAAAATGTTACGAGAAGAAAAAGAAGTTTCGCAAGTAAAACTCGCGGAAAGTTTAGGGGTGTCAAAAAGCCAAATCAGCTTTTGGGAGAACGATAAAGGAGAACCGACCTTAACTAATATTAAAAAAATTGCTGTATATTTTAATGTAACGGCTGATTATTTGTTAGGGTTAACAGAAGATTAATGATTGAAGAATTATAACTTATAAATATAAAAACACACCCTTGCGGGTGCGTTTTTTTGTTATCTGGCAGTGTTCATTAGGGCTCGCCCGCATCACCACACACTCTTCTTTGCCTTGGTGATATCTTCCCTTCCGGGAAGAGAGAACACTGCTAAATTAAAATCAAAAAAGCAACCTTTTCAAGGTTGCTTTGATGTTGTTATCTGGCAGTGTTCTATCTTCCCGGACCGTTACCAGCCAAGTATTTTCGACGATGAGAAGCTTAACTTCTGTGTTCGGAATGAGAACAGGTGGATCCTTCTCTCTATCGCCACCAGATATGGTATAATCACAGGTTTTACCTGAAATTATCACTCTAACAGAGTCTTGGATAGAACTCTGACAACTACATAACAGAACTTATGCTAAATCCGTGATCAAGCCCTCGACCTATTAGTATCGGTCAGCTGAACACATTACTGTGCTTACACCTCCGACCTATCAACGTTGTAGTCTACAACGGGTCTTACTAACTTGTGTTATGGGATATCTCATCTTGAGGTGGGCTTCACGCTTAGATGCTTTCAGCATTTATCCCTTCCATACATCGCTACCCTGCTATGCCACTGGCGTGACAACAGGTGCACCATTGGTATGTCCATCCCGGTCCTCTCGTACTAGGGACAGCTCCTCTCAAATATCCTACGCCCACGATAGATAGGGACCGAACTGTCTCACGACGTTCTGAACCCAGCTCGCGTGCCACTTTAATCGGCGAACAGCCGAACCCTTGGGACGTACTACCGCCCCAGGATGTGACGAGCCGACA
>CASFBF010000002.1 GCA_949292985.1 uncultured Bacillota bacterium | reverse complement strand
GCCCCTCTACTACCAGATTTAACTCCTTTTACCCCTAGAAGATGCCTTCCTGTGGTCTCATGCGGTATTAGCAGTCGTTTCCAACTGTTGTCCCCCAGTAGTAGGCAGATTGCTCACGTGTTACTCACCCGTCCGCCACTAACTTGCTGTCAGCACAAAACAATTTCTTTTAATCACTTAGATTAGCCTGAAGAAAATGCTTCGCATTTTCTTGACGCTGAAATTGCTTTGTGCCAACAACAAGTCCGTTCGACTTGCATGTTTTAAGCACGCCGCCAGCGTTCGTCCTGAGCCAGGATCAAACTCTAACGTTTAAATTTAAACCTTACTAGGTTTACTTTATTTGTTAGCCGTGCGTTACACTTCGCACTTTAAATCCTATTTGCTCAATAACTTTTTGACTTAAATTGACTTTGGTTAATTTAATTCTTTCCTATTTAATTGCTATTGTTCTACGCCCGCCCCAATAGGCAAGCATGCTTATTTTAGCATATATAATTTATATTTGTCAACGCTTTTTTTCAAAAAAATAAATATTTTTTTATTTGATATTTAGTATTGACTTTGTCGAAATTTGTTGATAAAATAGGTTATATTTTAGGAGGAAGAAATGAAAGAAACAATTTTTTATGAACGCCCAAATGGTAAACAGTTTAAGTCTATCCCAGATCTTTCAACATATACTTTCGCTGGTGTTGACGAAGAAGGTTATGAGATTTATGAAAGAGCATCTCAAAACGGCAAAAAGGTTCTCAGAGTAAAACCAAAATTTGGTGTAGAAATGGAAAAGTTGCCACCTGAATTCAACGGCTTACATATTTACGACCCAAGACAAGAGAAGGAAAACGATATTTATTGTTATGAATTTTCAGATGGAGAAACAACATCAAAAGCGTTATTGGAATTCCCATCTTTATAAAAAAACAAGGCCTATTAAAGCCTTGTTTTTTATTATCCATTTGCAAGTTCCTCCAATTTCTTCTTGCGGTTTCTTCTTACTAACAAGAATATCAACAATGCAAGAAGTATTAAGAAGATAACAATGCCAACAATTATCAATGCAATCATTAAGTCGTTGCTTGCTTCCGTAATATTGGCTTTATCACCCAAATATCCGAAAACTCCATCTCTATTTAACTCACCTGAATATCCAAACACAACTGAAACACCAGAAATGCCATAGATATCATAATCAAAAGTTCCGTTAAATTTATTCGACTCGGTTCCTATTGGAGACCAATATTTGCCACTAAGATCTAGATTTGCACCGAGTTTATAATGAGCATTTGCAAAAGAAGTATTCTCTCTTTCATTAACCATTCGAGCAACAAAAGCAAGATCTTCAACTGTTGAAATTATATAAGGATTGTTACTGCTTCCTTCACCTGTCAAGTTGTATTCATCGGTTATTGAATCAATCCACAAATCTCTTTCAAATGTGATTTTTATTGTGAAATTGGTGTTATTTAACAAGTTTGGATAAAGCGTTTCAATCAAGATGTTTGATACTATATCACTTGTAACATCTCTATTGTTAAATGTAACACTGCTTAACTTATAGTTTGTCAATGCACTTATTTCAATTTGCACTGCATTGCCTATAAGTGCTTCAAATTGTGCATCACCGTTAACCTCGGTTTTTGTTCCTTCTTGATTGATATAACTTACTTTGCCTGCCAACTGAATTTCACTTAAATTTTGGCTCTCGCCTAAAGCAATTTCTTTCAATGTTATTATTATATTAACCGTCGCTTTAATTTGAGTGAATAACGGAGTTAAAGTCATTTCAGAGTCTGTAAAGTCATCGTAATCTACAACATAAACATAAACTCGTGTGCCTCTATTTTCAACCTCTCCACCTGTCCAAACAACCTCAAAGTAATCATCGATTTTAACATACAGCGAAATCTCATCCCCAACTTTGGCTTGGAAATAACCTGACGAATAATCAATAGCAGAGCCGTTGGACATTATTGAATAGATATTACCATGTGTTTTATCATATTCACCAATATGAATAGTTACGGCTTTCCCTTCAAATTTTGCAACGTAATTATTTGCCAAAACTGGCGTATCGATTTGTATAACAAATTCAGAACTTAAAAATTCATCATTTACAAACCAACCTAGGAAATTAAATCCATTTTCTGCTTCAGCATGAAGAGTAATTGAACTGTCTGTTGGAACAAATGCTTCATTTTCCACACGCACTTCGGTGATTCCATCATCACCTTCAACTTGGTAAGTATAATAAACGGTTCCCCCCTTGTTACCACTTACAGAAACTTTTGCATTATAATTTGCAACTAATTGCATCTGTGGATATGCATAATGAGATAATCCTTCTATCGTTACATCTTTAACAATTTCAGTTGTTTGTTGTCCTTGTTCATCGATACGTTCAATATACCAATAAGCAAACTCATAATTTTCATAATAAGGCGCTGTAATATTGATTTTTGCTCCGTATAAAACTTGAACGAAGAATGGTTCTGAATCAATCATGTAAGAGTTAGCATCGCTAAGATTAGTGATTACCACTCTTGCCCCCACTGTTGGAGGAATATTTTGAATTGCACTAGGAACGGCTGATATGTTTATTGATGTTCTATTAAGAACATAAACTGCATACAACTTGAATGTTCCACCAGCACCATCTTGGCTAGGAGTAAAGTTTGAAAGTTTTTCGTACCCTTTGGTATTCCACTTATATCCATTTTCACTCCAAACAACGCCAACGCCATCACTATTTAAATAATTGTTACCATCACCCACGGCCGAATCAGAAGCAAAGAAGCCCAAGAATGAATAGCCCTCTTTTGTTGGCAAAGACATTCCTTCTGGAATGGTTAAGGTATCACCAATTTTAATATCTGTTAATGTGCCTAAAATATTTTCGCTTTCATTAACAATATCAATAAATTGAATTGTATATGAGGCTGACTCAACTTTAATAATTATTGTTGCTTCATCACCAACAAAATCTGAAACAGTAAATGTTAATGTAGAAGTAAACCCTGTTGCAATATCGTCGACTGGTTTTATATTTATTGCTGAAATTGTTCCTGCTGTTGAGTTTACATAATCTGAATCTACAAAACTCATGCCTATTTTAATATTAGCAACAACATTGAAAGTAGTTCCCGTAACAGCGTTAACACCAATGCTAGATGAATAATTTCCTGAAACATTTATTCCAGCGGCGCTTTCAACATAAATTTGTCCAGCGTCAACCTGCCTAAATCCTCCATCAGCGGTTGCTTCTTGGAAGATGATATTAAATTTGGTAGCCTTGGCCACAAATGTAGCAACAAAGTTGTATTGACCACTATATTCCGAAGACATACCAGTTAACTCATAAATATAAACTAATTGATTTGGTTGAGTTTCATCTTTTACAACAAGATTTATCTCAGCTTGTTTACTAGTTATGGTTGGATAAATATTGTCAAATTCATAACCTTGGTTTACAGTTACCTTTACATAAACTGACTCGTTGGTTTTAGATGCAACAGTTGTGCTTGTACCATTTTCATCTTCAACAAAGCCATTTTCTTCATCGTAAGATCCCCACACAACACTGCCATAATTTAAACCTGTTATATTTGTTCCAGTATTAAGAACACCATTGATTAAAACGCCTGGCTCTAATGTAAATGTTAAATCTCCTGGAACAAATGTTGCTGTCAAAGAAAGATCGTTTTGAACTGTTATCTCCAACTCTTTACTTGTGCTGTATTGTTCTTCCCCATTCATCCAAGCCAAGAATTCATATCCCGAAGCTGGTTGAGCAGTAAGAACAAGTGTTTGTGAATAGTTAAATTGTTGGCTAAAATACGAACCGTCTTCACTGTCTGCAACGATATCATTTTGGTAAACAATCTGCCCTTTTCCTTCTACATATGCCCTGATAGTGAATACACCGTATTCATATACTGCGGTTAAGTCACGGTCGCCTGAAATTGTCCAAACATAAGATTCATCTGTGCTTACAACAGAATCAAGATTGTAATTAAGAACTCCGTCTTCTGCCTGCAAAATTCCTTCAAACCAACCAATAAATCTATATCCTGTTGCTTCTTGTGGTTTTGATGCAGTAAATGTGACTTCACTGCCAAACAATCCTGTTTCAGAAACAGTTGCATTAAAGCCCGTAGGATCTTGAACATTTTTGTCACTATCAAGCACAAACACTGTTGCGCTAAGCCCGAATGACTTTGCTTTACCAGTTATAGTAACAGTAAATGATTGAGTAAATTCACTGAATGTAATGTACCCTGTTTCATTATCAACATTGTAAGTTGCGCCGTTTGCTGATACACTTGCAAACTCATAACCATATTCAAAGTTTGGAGCGATAACTAGATCTATTCCTGTTGAAACTTGGATATTGTTTCCTGCAACAACAGAACCCCCGCTTATGATGCTTACACCAGAAGCACCACCTTCGTAAGTAAATGTAGCATTATATGTGTTTGCTGTGGCAATAAAGTCGATAGTTACGTCAGATGTAAATCCTGAAAGCGAATAAACATTTTCAGATGTTTCTAAAATAGTTCCCGTGCCTTCCGAAATTTCATCAAAATCAACAGTATAACCAGCATTAGGAGAAACAGTGATTTCAACAACCGTATCGGTTTTTGCTGTAAATGTAAACATTCCGTTTTCTACATTTCCCTCTACTGGTTCGCCATCAACAGTTACATCAACATCGGCTTTATCAATGTTTATTGTAATTATGTTATCACTTGCTTGTGTAGGAACGGTAATTGATCCTGCACCACTAAGATTTTTAAGGGTTGCTTTTGTGTACTCTGTTGTATACTCAAGATCAAATGTATCAGGCTCAGATTCTGTCCAAGCACCTGAAATTTCATAACCTGCATCAGGCGTAACTGTTATAGTATAAGTTTGTGTATAACTTAATCTATAAACATTGCCGTCTGCTGTCATCACAGAGTTGTCAGTATCTCTAATTTCCACTTTCGCATGTCCTACATTTACAGTGAAATCATAGATTCCAACTCCCCATGTTGCAGTCAAATTCACATCACCATCAACTGCGAAGATTGTATCTTGAGTATATATCTGCCCTTCATCGTCAACCCATGCAATAAATCCATAACCTGTTTTTGTAACGGTTGGGAGAACTCCAACGACCTGACCGTATGTTACACTCATGTTTTCCGGTTGAGGTGTCCCGCCATCAGTATTAAAGAGTAAGTTATGCTCATTTGCGGTGAAGTTAGCATTAAAGTCAAGTGAAATATTTTCATTAAACGAGTTGTTTAACATAAGGATAATGTCAAGCAAAGTTGTTTCATCTTCAACATTTATCACGGTGTCAGCGCTATTCCAACTTGCAAGAGTATAACCATAAACATTTATTTGTGGCAAGAAATCTTTTGCAAGAACGCCATCAAGAGCGTTAAACAAAATGCTTCTGGCTGCAGCCGCAGAGCCTTGTGCCACCCAATCTTGTGAAGGGAACTCTACCACTGCTGACCCCGTTGGATAGAGTGAATTTCTATCCACTGAAACCGTAAATGTAATTGTTGCTGGTGTGAACTCAACATTCACTTCTTGATTACTTGAAATGTTTGTAATCGTTTGAGCACTTCTTGCAATGTAGCCTGTATTAGGTACTCCTGTTATAGTAATCGTATCCCAATAATTATAGGTATAAACATCGCCCTCTCCTACCTTTTCAGGTGAAATGGTGTATGAACCCTGCTCTTTATTTATGTTAATTGTAACAGTAAATGTTTGAATATCCCAATCTGCATAAATAGTAAGCGCTTTACTATCTAACGCATCGTCCAATGCTGTATCAATATTTTCTGCGGTAAGTGCGGTTCTATCTTCACCATATGTCCAACCCATAAAGTTGTATCCTGTTTTGTTTGGAGCAGTTAAAATTGCGAGTGTCTCCTCACCGCTTCCAACAAGAGGATAACTTATTTCAAATGAAGTTGTTCCTGTTGCACTAGTACCATCTACAAAGCCATCTGTTTCTGTATCTAACTCAGCAGTAATTTTTATAACTGCTCTTTCAATAGTTCCAGTTGAAGATCGGTTTGTTAAATTATAGTTATCTGCGTCCGCACCAGCAAGAGCAAATGTTACTACTTTATCTTCACCAGGTTGTTCATTATCATATGTTCCTGAAACCGTTACTTCGTCTCCTGAAAGCACGGTTTGTAGTAAAAGAGATTGAACAACATTAGTGTTTCTGTCGTAAACTTTTGTAATTTCGCCGTCTACACTTACGGTTATATCAAGTGTAGAAACGGTTATTTCAACAGTGTAATTTTCAACTGTATAATAATCAGATGTTACAATAAATTCAACAGAATAAGTTCCTTGTTTTAAGAATCCGCCAAGTGAATATGAAGCAGTAGCAATATTAGGTGTTATATTCGCATAACTTGCAACTGAGTTATCATTCAATTTAGCGGTAGGAGCAAACGCACTAAGCGTGTTGTTTATTTCTCCATAAGTATATTCAGTGTCATCAAGATTGATTATTATTACGTCAGTTGTATTTTTAATAATATTACCAGTTGATGATGTCTTTTCTAAACGATAATTTGAAGCATACTCACCACTAATTTCAAGGTTGTTGATGGTGATGTCGCTTCCAACGCCTATGCTTGTGAACTGTCCTGTCAATACTACTGTTTCATCTCCAACAAGTCCTGTAATCGTTGCAGTATTTGTATAGTCAGAATTTGAAGTATTGAACGCTGCTTTTTGGTCAAATTCTTTGGTTATATCTGAAACAGAAAGTTCTTTTGCCGAAATTTGCAAAACATCAGCACTGTTTGAGAATACAATTCCGCCCGGATAGTTAGGATTAGAATTTGAATCCATTACAATTGTATAAGTTCCAACATCTTTAACGCTTCTATCAAATTTAAATGTGAAACCATTCAATGTAGAAGCGTCAACATTTCGAACTGGTGTTTTTATATCTCCGTTAACTTCGTTGAACTCGCTTAAAGTATAAACTCCAAGAGGCTCATCTTGTCCAGCAAGCATTACTTTCAATATCCATGAATTACTTTCTGTGTCAAATTCGGCAACCACTGAGATGTCTTTTTCACCATCATAGTCTCTAACTATTTGATCTCCGTTAATTGCAACTGACAAAGTCAAGCCTGCCTGAGCCGTGATTTCAAACAAGTCGTTACCTGAAACAGGATTGATAACTGCTTCATAGTTGTCATCTTGCGACTGTGGATCTATTAAATCATAAGTCCCAACTGACTCACCATCTTCCCTATCGAAAGTAACTTCAACACTTTCACCGAACTCACTTTCAAAAGTATATGAATACGTGTCTGGATCCACACTGCCATAAACCTTGTTAAGCAATGGCTTTTTGCTTTCAATAGTAAGAGGAGCAGGCTTTACAGTCAGCGAAACCGTTCCAAATACAAATCCGCCCGGATAATTAGCGTCTTTGCAGTCAGCAACTACACTATAAACACCTACATCTTTTTTAATATCTTGTAATGAGAAAGTTACATCATCAAAAATTGCTCTAAGGGTTTCAACATCAGTGATTGATACAGGATTTTCAAAATTTTCTATAAAGTCATTTAAATCTATTGTTTGAGATTGAACACCATTACTTATTACAATTTGCCAATAACTATCTTCTCCAAGGTCAACAAATTTTGTACTGATTGTTGGGATAGAATTATTATATGTAAGTTCCACATTATGAACAGATGCTGTTGCACTGAATGTTAGCCCGCTAACGGCTGTAACGCTATACCACTCATTAGGTGTGGAAACAGGTGCAACTTGATAGTTGGCATCAGTGGTTACAGCATCAGTAATTTCATAGACATCAACATCTGTTCCATAAGTTCTAGTAAACTTAATTTCAAACTGATAATCGTTTATGCCGGTAACTGTTCTAGTAAATACAGTAGTTTTACTTTCTTCGCTTCCATACTGAGTTGTAAAATCTGCACTAGATTCTGTTACATTATAAGTTGCTTTTGTAATCGAAATGGCATCAGTATGCCCTACTGTAAATGCAAAACCATTTGGATAATTTACATTATTTATTTGAGTAGTGATGGTTAAGTCATAATCTTCAACATTTACACTAGAATCTAAAACATCTATTTTAAGTTGACTTAATGTTGATGAATCAACCACAAAACCATTTTCATTTACAAAATCAAATTGATCAATGCTTGATTCTTTAAAGTCGATTAAAGTTAATCTTCCCCATTCACCAGATTCACTTGAAATAATTATTGTCCACGTTCCGCCAATATATTGCAAACTTGCACTTGGCGCTTCGTTTACAAACTCGTGAGTAATAGCCCCACCTGTAACAGTTGCTGTTAAAGTTAAATCCTTTATTGCAGTAATTGTAAACCAATCTCTATCACCATCAACCAAGCCACCTGACAAAGTTACTGTATAATTATCGTCTTGAGATTGTGCGCTAAGAATTGCGTACTTTCCAACATTTTCACCAGGTTCTCTTGTATAAACAACATCAAATGTCTCGTCAGCAACGCCATCAATAGTTTTTACAAGCCCATTTTCAAATGTTGTGCGATCAAGTTTACCATAGGTTTTTTCAAATGAAGAGTTAGAGATATTTAATTCGATATTTTTTGGCTCGATTTTTATTAAAGCACTGCTATTAGCAAATATAAAACTTGAATAAGTGTTTGTTTGTCCACTTACAATTATTGAATATGTTTTTGCATCTTTTGCATAGCCATCAACTTTAAATGTAAGGCCATCAAGCATATTTGCAGTAATATCAGTTACTTCTTGTGATGAATCTCCCTGTTCTGTGTCGATTGCATCAAAATTATCTAAAACAAATGTACCAAATACAGAACCATCTTGATATTTTACAGTCAAAGTAAAATTCTTATCAGCATCGTTCCATGTAACATCAACAGCCTCTTGTAAAGATTTTCCGTTATAGATTTGACTGATTGTTTCACCAACAATTTCACCTCTTAAAACCAAACCTGACAAGGCTTTAATTTCAAACAAATTATTATTTGTTTCAGGTGATATAACAGCAGTATAATTTGCATCTTCCGACACAGGTGTCAACAAATCGTATGGCCCTACTCTTTCACCTTCAAGTGTTCCTTCGCCTTCCCTAGTAAATCTTATATAAACTTTTTCACCATTTACACCATCAAACTGTTTTCTTAAAAGTGGATCTGCTGATCCATAATCTTTAACAAACATTGGTTGTTCATAATCTGCGCTGTTTATTTGTATTTCTGCAGGTTGAATTCTTACTGTGATATAAGTACTGTTTGCAAACTTAAATCCACCAGGATAATTTAAGTTTGAACCGCTCGCCTTAATCTCATAAACGCCTTTATCTTTTGCAACGTTTTCAATATAGAAAGTTATACCCTGCAATGTTTTCTCACTAACATTGCCGTTAATTGATTTATCAGCTTCAAACTTTTCAACAAAATTATTAAGAATAATTTCATCATTTTGATCACCGCATGTTAATAGAAGTTTATAAGAATTAACATCAACATATTGCAATGATATTGTAGGAACTTGACCATTATAGATAAATGTTACATTAGGATCAGTCGCTGTTGCTGAAATTTGAAGATTAGAATATGGTTCAATAGTAAACACGATGTTGTTAGGAAGAGATACTATATAATTGTTTTTAAGTGTATCATCTTTAATTTTTGCACTATTGATTTTATAAGTACCAACATCTTCACCTGTATCCCTAACGAACTGAACATTAACTTTTTCACTTCCGGCGCCATCAACGGCCCAAAGCATCTCTGGATCTTTGCTTCCATATACTTTACTTGACTGTTGAATATCAGACTGTTTAATTGTGATTGTCGCTTGCGTAATTTGAATAACATTTTCTCCACCAACAAGAGTGAGGCCTTGATAATTTACATTTTCTCCTGTTTTTAAAGCAGATATTGAATAATTTCCGACATGTTTTTGAGGATTTTGTATAGAGAAAGTCATACCTGCCAAAGTTGTTTCATTAGGTGTAATAACTCTATTTATTGATTTTTCCTCACTTATTTCCTTGAAATTGCTAAGGACAAAAACTTTCCAAGTTGTTGCACCGCTAGAAACTGTTAATCTCCATTGCCCACCAACATAAGAGATTGCTACATTTGCATCAGGAGCTGTCGCATCATATATTCGAGAATAAACTTCGGTTATTTCAGTTTGAATAATTAAATCTTCAATAGCAAGAATAGTAAACCAATTTGCGTCTTCTGGTAAAACTGGGTTATAGTTGCCATTATCAAAGGAAGCGGTCAAATATTTGTAAGGGCCAACATCTTCGCCCTCTTTTCTTGTAAATGTTACATTAAATGATTCACCAGTGGATTCAACTGTAATTAGTTTAGTTAAATTATCGTCTTCCCCATAAACTTTAGAAATTGCGGAATTTTCAGCGGATAACTGAACATCTAACTTTGTAATAGAAACAACTTTTGAAGATGCATTATTTATAGAGAACGATGCGCCTGAATAAGTAGATGTACCAACAACAGAAATTGTATAGTTGCCTACATTTTTTGTTCCATTTACGGTAAATGTAAAGCCATCAAGCATATCTTCAAAAGCATTAACCGTTCTAGATAACCCATCGGAAGATGTTTCTTTAAAATTATTAAGCGTTAAGTTTCCAATCCATTCACCTGTACCTTGCACTTCTAAGGTAAAGGAATTTGACGCAGAATTATAAGTTGCAGTGATTCCTGTTGAACCTGCATTATTATAAACGTGTGTTACATTACCACTTATATCTGCACTTAAAACCAACCCTTCTCTTGGAGTGATAGTAAACCAGTCGTCATTACTTGGAAGAACAACTTTATAATTAGCGTTTTGAGATGTTGGCTCTGTTATTGCATAGTCGCCAACTGCTTCGCCTGTCTCTCTTTTATATGTAACAACAAAAGTTTCGCCATTTACACCGTTTACTGATTTTTGAAGAAGAGGATCTCTTTCACCATATTTCTTAGAAAATGAAGCATCTGATTTTGAAAGAATAACTTCTTTCTGCTCTACTGTGATTGTTATGGTAGCTGTGCCAACAAGGTTATAAATTTTTTGAGGATTATAGTCATTACCTGAGTAATCGAATAAACTGAATGATAATGTATACTCTCCCACATCTTTTATAGAAGTTACATTTGAACCATCTTTTTGCAGTGATGTAATAATCAGTTTATCCCCATCAGCCACAGCGTTGTTGTTTAAAGCTTCGCTAACGGTCATACTATATGATTGCTCTCCAATCTTATAGTTTATTTGATATGATGTTGCAAAGTTTTGATTATTATAGGTTAATGTCTCTGTAGAATTATTTGTAATTGTTAAATCAACCTTATTAAAAGTTATATTAAATTTAAGTTTTTGTGATGTTGCTGAATTATAACCTGTTTGATTAGCTGTTACCTCAACTGCATATTCACCATTACCCGCCGTTGATGATACCAAAGAAGAAACTTGTTGATATTCCCCATCAACCAATCTAAACCATTTATAAGTATAATTTATTGCAGGATCAGTATTAGTGATTGTTATGTTTGAAATTAAAGTATTGACAGCAGTATCGTTTTCGCTTGCATCAGGTTCCGCATCTTTCACACTGCCAACAGGCTCAGCCAACTTATAATGAGCCACAAGTGAAGTATTTGGTGTTGCGTTAAATGTAACAACGCCACTTTCATCAACTGTTGCACCCTGAACGGACGTCCATTCGGTCAACACATAAGCGTTATTCGCAGTGTTAGGCACTGTATATTCTTGATCGTCAAAATTTACATATGCGTTTCCGTTTATGAAATTAGCATTTGAACCTTTGTCTGTTACAGAAGATAATGTCACATATGTCGCATCTGAATAAACTGCCACAATTGATAGGCTTTCCCCAACTCCATCTAACCCTATCTCCATTGGTTTAGAAAGATTAGATGCAAAGGTAGATGCGCCTTTTAATAAATCTGAATAATAAGACTCACCCTCTTGCCACTCAACAACTGACAACAAATGTCTATTTGCCTGTGGGTTTAAATTTGATACTGAAACAGTTATATTGGTAACATACGAAGAAGCATAAACAACAGGAGTTCTAGTACCATTGCCGATAATCTGGAAAACAAATGTTCCATCATTAGAATAGTAAATTTCTTTATCCAAAGTTACGGAAATATCTTCAGCACTTCCCCCAATTTCGACTCTAACTGAAGAAATTGAAAGATTATATTCATTTCCCTCGGTAATATTTTGAACAGTTATGCCATCATGGCTGTCTTTCGCAGAAATAACAACAGAATCGAAATCAATAGTGTTTGTTGTATTAGGAGAAACGATTTCAAAGTTTCCTGCGACATATAGTAGCAAATTATTAAGATTTAAGTCTGTTGTTTCCATTCCACTTGGAGCACCTGTAACAACAAACGCACCATCTTGATTTTCAACAGTAAAATAATTCTCGTCATCTACATATGCACGGAAAGAATTGATAACAAGGTTGCCATTTATGAAAGAATATACACCTGCATCACCTGATGTGGTTGAAACATTGGCAACAATTTTTGTAAGTTCATTTGTGTGAGTATATTCTGCAGTTAATTCAAATTCATAAGCACTGCCTTTCTCAACAGCATTCGTTTCTGTCATATATAAAGCAGTAGGTGCGGTTATTATAAAAGGAGCTGAATAGTCTAATCTATTAGAGTTAGTAACGTCTATATTTATATCATATGGATAATTTACCACATAATATTTCCCATCATATAAAACAACATTTTCAAAATTGTTCATGTCAACTGGGTTTGCTGAATCAGCAGCAATAATTTCAACTGCGAAACCACGAACCCCTGGATTTGCATTAAAAGCAATTCCCCCTTCGTCATGTACAATATCAACATAATAAGCAGTGCTACCTAATATAACCTCTGGTTCATTTATAATTTTAAAATTCTGCCAAGGATATAAAGTATACGTGCCATCGTAGAATTTTACAGTTTTAGAAAAGAATGCTCCAAGATAAGTAAATAATGCATCATAGGCATCTTCTTGTACATTATTGAACCAATTATCAAAAGCAGTTATCGTTTTATAATTATTTTCAACGAATTCAGGCGTAACTTCGTTTATTATTGATTTTAAAAGATTTAAAGTTTCATCATAAAGACCAAATTCGCTGTTTTCAAACATATATATTAAATCGGCTTTAAAATTATTGTTCATTGCTAAAAGCGTTACTATCGGTTTTGACAACACATAAACAAGAGCATTCTCTGAACCCGTATCGCTCAACCATGTAGCAATTTCTGCAGAAGTAGTGGCATTTAAAACTGCCTGTAAATATCCATCTCCACCATCAAAAAGTTCCAAATATGGCTTTGTTTTTTCAACAAGATTTTTGATATAAGAAAACACATCATCATCTTCACTTATATCCATTCTAATAGAACTTGCTAAATTTTTCTGTTTAATTTCAACATCACAACTTGCTTTAATTGAAATAGATTGTGGAGCAATGCCTACCACATTTATTGAAGAACTATCTGAAAGAACAAATGTCACCTCATAATTTCCGCTTTCAGAAACGTTTTTTATTTGTGGACCGTACGAATATGCTGTTCCTGTGAAAGGTGAACCGTTAAATTCCCAGTTGAAACTTGAAATTTTAACGCCTGCATTTGTAGGCAAATTGGTTTGAGATGATGACAAAGGATAACTTGTTCCATTTGCGCTCACTGAAACATTAAACGTAACAAAGTTGTTATCATATGTTTTATTGTTTACAGAAACGCTTGCTGAATAATCACTTTCATCAAATTGCCATCCTGCATAAATGTAAACCACAGGATCAGTTGTGTTATCAAAATTAGCATATGCGAATGTTGAGGAATTTAAAATATCGGTATCAGAAACTTCTTTTACATATTGATATGTAGTTCCATCACCTGTTGTAGTCGGCACCATATAATGCCAAGCATCAAACACGAATCCATCTCTCTGTACTAGTGAAGCCAATGAAGCCAATCCATTTGCAGTGTATTCATTGAAAGTTCCTATTGAACCATCGTAAGTTACATTGACGTTCATGGTATTTTGTCCAGAAACTTTACCACCATTAAAGTTAATCTGAACAACATAGGATTGATTTGTCCAAGAAGCATTTACGGTTTTATTCCCATCTGTTTGATATAAATCTGTAGCGTTAACTCCCCAACCTGCAAATACATAACCTTGTTTTGTTATTGATGGAAGTTTTCCTATTTGTTGATCGTAAACAACTTCTTTATAATATCCAGTTGAATCATGCTTCAACTCGGTTGTATTAAGCACTTCGCCGGAATTTTGGTTAAAGTAAAGTTTGTAAGTGTTTGCACTATATGTTCTATTAACCGTTATTGTGCCACTGGAAGATAAATAAGTATCAATCCCATTGAAACTAGCAAAATCAATCAAGTATTTGCCCTGCGATAAAATATTAGAATCTGTTACATTATGTGTTTGTCCGCCTAGCACAAAACTCCATCCAGATGCAGTATATCCAGTTTTCTTAAACGCGTTTATTGCATATGAAATATCAAAACCATCGCCACCATAATAGTAAAGTCTAACAGATGTGGCACTTTCAGAACCTGACACAACAGATCCATCTCCTGCTGCGGCTTGAACAGAAATGGTGCGTTGCATTACAATTGGATACAATGTCCAACCAGCATGATCAAAGAAAACGCTTTCAGCATTTTGGTTTTGTGCAAATTTAAGTGAATTATAACCACTTATACTGTTTCCTAATGTTGTTACAAGAAAGGCTGTTCCAGATTCATATTGCTCAAAAGGATTGCCCGAAGAACTTGCATTGTAAAGAATATATTCTCCGCCATTATAACCTTTTGTAAGTGTGAAAGAAACTGCTCCTGAAGAAGGAGTTCCATATGTAAAGGAAACAGAATTTACATTAGGTGTGCTCAGCGCAACGCCTTTATCATAAGAAGATGTAGTTCCGTCATAATTTTTAATCAATGAACCTGTTGCAACATTAAATGTAGCCGTTTTACCTTTTACTACGGCATAAATAGTCATATTATTTGTTCCAGCAGTAACTTGTGCATTGTTTTGATTTGAAATATAGTTACCATTGCTGTAATACCAACCAATAAACTCGTAGTAATCAGAGACTATGTTATAAGAAAGAGTAATTTTATCACCAAAAACATATGCTGTGTCTGCGGTAATTTGAATAACCTGATTAGAATTTGTAATTCCACTACCATTTATATCTTTAATAGAAGTGAAATTCGAAGCAGTAGAGCCCGTCCCAGAGCCATTAACTGTTGCAAACTTTCCATCATATGTAGCAGAATATTGTTTTGCGGAAAAACTCACTTTAATTTTAAATACACTTCCTCCCGGTATTAAAGACTCCCCAGAAGGTGGAATTATTTGATAATTTCCATTTGATCCAGAAATAGATCCGGCAGAAGTTGTTTCTAGTGTAACAACGCCTGCATTAAAATAAGCATTACCTGTTGAAGTAATTGTTACAACTCCGGAAGGAGTAAAGTTATCCCATTGCGCATCGCTAGATGTTGAAACCGTGTGGATTCCGTCAGAAATTATAACTTCTGGCAATTGAACACCTGTTGCATATGCGGTTGCGTCATAATCAAGAATGATTGTAAACGCTTTGGCTTTTGCAGAAATTGTTAAAACTTGCGAATCTTCAAATGTGTTGACTGTTACTGGGAATGTTGCCACATCGTTAGACGCAACTGTTGGAGTGCTTATTGTTGTAAAACCTGTTGTAACATTGTGAGAAGCATATTCATAGCCACTCGCTGGAGTTGCTACAATATTAAAAGATTCACCAACCCTTGTTTTAATAACATTGCTTGATAATGTTGTGAAACTTGATTGCCCTGAAATAGAAATCGTAAAATTAGGTGCAGAAATATTTAACGAAATTTGCTCTCTCTCAATAGGAATAGTAACTACGCCACCGCTTGTTAACAATCCGTTTATTGCAACCGAATACACGCCATCAGTTCCTCCCGAGAGAACAGCGCCACCTTGGTTGTTTGTTGGGGTTTTAGCCACATAACCTGCAGGCAAAGTAAAAGCAAAAGTTAAGTTTTGGTCAGCAATGGCCTTAAAAGTATATTCACCCAACACATCATTGCTTCTTTGTAATGCTAAGTCTGGTGAATTAACTGGTTCGCCATCTGTATAAACAATACTAAGATTTGTCATGGAGTCAAGTTTTGCCCCAGAATCGTTAGCGTTTGTAAATTTAATTGTTGCGTTTGAAACTTTACCAATCCATTCTGAATAAAGTGTTCTACTAGCATCACTCCAATTATTAACTCTGCTTCCGCTTGGATAGGCTTTATTATCAATCACATTCCAACTGTCGTCATAACTAATTGAATTTGTGTAATAATGTGTTGTATCTTGATATAAATCTGTCAAGAAATATCCGCTTTTCTTTGCTTCGATTTCAGAAATTACTTTGGACCATTCTTTGTTTGCTGGAACTGAAACTGTTCCAATTTGAACAATAGCTCCTGTTGAAATTTCTTGTACAATGTTTAACGTATAAGTTAATGATTTCAAATTGGCTTCCAAATAAAGATAAGAATTTAACATTTTGGATGAAGGAATACCAGATATATTAGTATAAAAATCATCATTGTCCGCTAATTTCCAACCATTAAGTTTCATTCCCTCGACTGGTTCTATAATTGGTTGCCCATTGACAGCATTGATTTCGTTTTCCTGAGGCAGTTCTTTATAGTAATTTTTTGAATATACAGTTAAGGCTGAGCCATCATTATTGACAGCAATTCTAAATGGAGTAATAGATGTTTTAGCGGAATCACCCTTTTCATAAACTGTTGCAGAAGTAGCTCCTCTCACCAACAAAGAATACCCCACAAAACTCGGTTGTCCGCCAGCAGCCCAATCAAACTGAACTTTGGAAACAGTCCCCCCTTGCATTGGGTCATAATTGACACCAGGGATATATTCAGTGTTTGTGCTTGATTTGTTCCAAATGAAAGAATCGCCTATGTAAATTTTAACATTATCACCAACCGTCCCAATGGTTTTTAACGGACGATTAACATCAAACGACCCGGACAATACATAACTCAAATCGTAAACATCTAAAAGTACAGCATTTTCTATGTAACCTATAAGTCTTCCTGATGTTTCAGGATTTTGAACATAATCAGCAAAAGCGAAGTCGTCTAACACTATGTCATAGATCATTGCAGGGTTACTTGCAGACTCACCAGACACTTTACCAAAAAGACCGAGATTTTCATCGATTGAACCATCAAAGCCTGCAACCAAACCAGAAATAGTATAACCATTACCGTTAAACTTGCCCTTAAACGGGTTTGTTGATGTTCCAATAGGCGTCCAAATAACGCTGTTTGTTTGAAGATTTATATCATTTGCTAGTTCAAAATTTCTGCTTGCCCATGTGGTATTGTTTTCAACTGAAATTTTAAATGACAAAGCCGCCAATTGCTCGGCGGTTGAAATTTCATAAAAAGGTTGGCTTTCGTAATAGTTTATTGGCAGTGAAGAAAGCACATCGTCAGCACTTGTAGCCTCAACGGTTTGTAAAGTGCCACTTGATTTGTTTTGATTTAACGAAGGCAAAATAAATGCCAGCGCCATACCAAATGTCAGCAATGCAATTGCAACTGCTAAAAACATGTTTAATAACTTTTTTGACTTTGTCATAGACAACTCCTTTCCATGTGATTGAAAACAAGCAAAAAATGATATCTTTACAATTAAGAGTATAGCACAAACACGATTTTTTAACCAAATATTTCGCGCCTTTTTTATATATTTTTTCACATTTATAAAATATTCGAAAAAATACGAAAAAACAGATACTAAAACACAATTTTAAAAGTTAATAATTTTTTAAAATTTTATATTTTTTGATAATTTTTACATAAAAAAATCGCAATTTTAGCGATTTTTTTTATAATTATTTTTTTAAAAAGTTTTTTATTTCTTTTAACGTTGGTAAACCTGTCTGCGCTCCAAGTTTAGAAACTTTCAATCCTGCGCATATGTTTGCAAACTCAACTGCATTTTTAAGGCTTGCTCCTTCAATGACAGCATCAATTAAGCCACCTAAAAAGGCATCGCCTGCACCTGTTGTATCTGCAACTGGCATATCAATTGCTGGCAATTTGATTAACTCTCCATTTTCAAAAATCGTCGCTCCTCTTTTCCCTGTTGTTAAAACAAGTTTCCCGTTAAAATCGGCCATTATTTGTTTTTGGCTTTTAAAATTTGGAAGTCGTTTTATCTCTGTTTCGTTTACCACAATCAAATCGGCGTTTGATAATAGATGCTTGTCAAATTTCATAATAGGCGATGGATTTAATACAAACATAATTTTATGCTTTTTACAAATTTCACTCAAAACTAAAACCGCTTCCTGTGGTATTTCCAATTCTGCAACAACGCAATCACATTTTTTTATCTCATTTTCCATACTTTTTACATATTCTTCATCAACGCAGGAATTTGCACCTGGCGTAACAACAATCATATTGGTTTTTCTAGAAGACAAAATATTTGCTATGCCACCAATTTTTCCATGCAATTTTTTGACATTTTTTATATCTATTTTTTCATTTTTTAAATTATTTAACGCACGTTTTGAAAATTCATCGTCTCCAACTGCGCCAAACATAACCACTTGTTTCCCCAACCTTGACAACGCCACGGCCTTATTTGCGCCTTTGCCACCAAATTGAGTAGAAAAAGATTGACCAATAACAGTTTCACCCTCTTGTGGCAACACATCTGTTGTTGCAACGAAATCTGTACTTATGCTTCCAAAAACTCCTATTTTTTTCATAATTTATCCTCCAAAAGTTGTTTTTAAAATAAAATTTTTTACTTTTTCATAATTTTTTGGGATAAAAACATAATTTTTCCCAAATTTATTTATGACGCAAAAACATTGCCCACAAGTTTTATCTTTTTTATCGTTTGTAATTTTGATATCACATTTTAAAGTTTTAAATAATCTAGGCTTTAATAAATAAGCCGACACACAACTATCGTGCAGAGCAAACCCGAAAGGCAAATTAGCATCTTTTAATTTTAAAAATATTTGTTGCAGAATCAAACTATGTTTTTTGTCTGTCAGGTTAAAATTAACATCGTTATCATCAACTGGCATATTGTTAGCGTTTTCGATAGGACTCAAATAAATTTTTAAATCACTTTTTAACACAACTTCAACCGCATCAGTATCCCAAGCAAAATTATATTCAGCATATGGAGTTATGTTGCCTATTCCCGAAATGCTTCCACCCATGATTATCAATCTCTTAATTTTTTTTGCTATTTCTGGATGTTTTGTTAATAAAAGCGCTATATTTGTAAGCGGACCTACTGCTAAAATTGTTATTTTTTTCTTGCTTTTATTTAATATATTAAAAATTTCCTCATCAGCACTATTTTTTAAATAATTATCGTAAAATTGTTTTTCTAATTTTAAACCACCAAGCCCATTTTCTCCATGCACATTGCTAGCATCAAAAATTCTAGGTGTTTTTAAAGGCTTTTCAGCGCCCTTGGCTATTTTTATTGGATATGTTGAAAATGTGTTTGCAACAAAAAAACTATTATTTAAAACATTTTCTATTTTAACATTACCCGCTACAGTACTTAAAAGCTGAATGCAAACCTTACGGTCATTCTTTAATAACATTATAACCGCACTAGCATCATCTACTCCGATATCACAATCGATTATTATTTGTTTCATAAAATCTCCAATATGATTATAAACTTTTTTGAAAATATTTCAAAGCAAAAAAAATAATTGGAAAAATCTGCAATTTTAAAATTTTTGATTAAAATAAATAAAATTAACCAAAAAAAGCGAGATTTTCTCGCTTTTTTTTGTTTGTTGTTCTTAAACAGTTGTTTCAGTTAATTTCTTAACTGTTAAAATTGCATCACCATCTCCCAAAATAGTTACTGTTGCACCTGATGGTTCGCTTGTTGCTGCTAATGCCAAATCTATAACATCGTTTGCGTCTAACGTTGTAATAATTGATGCCATAGTATCCGCCACAAACGTTCCGCCTGTTGCTGTTTCTAATGCAGTTTTTTCAACAACAGAAGAATCTATATTTGTTGAATTTTTTCTTGCAGCGACATTGAAGGTCAACTCTTGTGTTGAATTGATTTGAACATGATAGTTAATTTCATAATCACCTGCCTGTTCAACAGTAATAGCATTAGATGATGTGGTAGTGTTTAAAAGAGGCATTTCAGTGTTAAGTTCAATTTGGGTATAATTACTTGCTCCTGATAAACTTGGTGTTTGTTCAGCATTATTATATAATCCACCATAAGCAGCTAACCCTACTCCTGTTGCTCCGGTAGCGCCAGTAGCCCCAGTATCGCCGGTAAGTCCCTGTATGCCTTGTGCCCCGGTTGGACCTGTTGGACCGGTAGGCCCGGTTTCGCCTGTTGGACCAGTTGGACCGGTAGGACCTGTTGCTCCGGTTGCTCCGGTTGCACCAGCAGGAATGCCAAAGTCTAGAACTGCTGCAGTAGTGGTCCCACTATTTGTTACAGTAGGGTCATCATCTGCAGGCAGTGCCGAAGTAGTTCCAATAGTTATAGTTGCTGCTTCACCAGTTGGACCAGTTGGACCGGTTGGTCCGGTTGGACCTGTTGAGCCTGTTGCCCCAGTTGGACCGGTTGGCCCTGTTGGACCGGTTACTCCAGTATCACCTGTTAATCCTTGAACTCCTTGGGCGCCAGTTGGTCCAGTTGGGCCTGTTGCTCCCGTAGGACCAGTTGCACCAGTAGCCCCCGTTGCCCCGGTTGGACCGGTTTCCCCGGTTGGACCGGTTGCCCCAGTTGGACCGGTTGGACCAGTTGCCCCGGTTGCGCCTGTTGGGCCAGTCGCTCCTTCAGGAATAAAAAACGATAACTCAGCGGTTGAGCCAACCCCACTTTGAATAACGGAAGCGTCGCTTCCTGCTGGTAAAGTATTTGTAGCAATTACGCTAACTGTTGTGGTTGTAGCACCAGTTGGTCCAGTTGGTCCAGTTGGTCCTGTCGGCCCTGTTGGGCCTGTAGGACCTGTAGGTCCTGTTGGACCAGTAGCACCAGTCGGACCAGTCGGCCCTGTTGGTGGTTTTGGGAAAATTGGTCTATTGCAATTGTTCGAACAACAACATCTGTTATTAAATAAATTAAACATATTTCCCTCGCATGGAGCAAGTCTGCTCCAATGGCATTTTATGATAAAAAAAGAAGAAGTGTGTATTCACTTCATAAATACAAAACAAATATCAAAAAATAATAAAATATTTTTGGTGCGGTTAAGAGGACTTGAACCTCCATGGAGTTGCCCCCACTAGGACCTGAACCTAGCGCGTCTGCCATTCCGCCATAACCGCATACATATGTTTTAGTATACTAAAATTTTTGTTACTTTTCAAGTAATTTAAATTGTTTAAATCGTAATATTTAAAAATAAATAGGAAAATCTACGAAATTAAAATTCTAAAAAACGCTCAAAAATTTGAGCGTTTTTTTAATCCAAAACCGTAACCACACCATCTTGCGAAATTGATATTTTATCACCTGTTTTAATGTCTTTCAAAATGTTTTTTCCAAGTTTATCTATTGCAATAATTTTTGAATTTTCCCAGTTTTTCGCCAAAATAACACCGCTTGCGGCCAACGAATCAATTTCTTCGCTAAACAAAAGCGCCGAAGGATTGATTCCCATTTGACAAATTGTTTGTATAACCAAACCACCAGTTGTTGACCCTATGGTTTGCGGAAGAATTAGGGTAACGCCTGTTAAATTTTTACCATAAACATCTGGATTGTTTTGGTCGGAGCCTATAACTTTTTTAGCGTTTTTCAAAGCAGACTTTTGAAATGTTGCCAATGTGTTAAGGCCTTGTCTAGAAACAACCACCTCGCCTTGATATTCACCTGGGCAGATTACCCTGCCTTTAAAAATCTTTTTTGCCATGTTATTTCACCCCACAAATAATTTTTAAAATATCTTCATCCAAATAATATCTTGATTTAGAATAAGTTCTAAGTTTGTTGCTGTTTGTGATTATTGGTTTACCCCCAGCAATTGGATTGTTTGTATACATAAGCGGACAAATTGAAGAAAGTTTAACACCCATGCCTATAAGTTGTTTGTATTCTTGGGTCTGCTTAAATTTTTGAACTACATCTGGCGCTGCTGTCATAATTGTTCGCAGGCAAACCTTTTTTCTTTTCGCAAGTTGCAATCCTTGCTCAATTTTTTTAGTCCAATCAACCAACTGCATGTATGTTAAATGCGGGCAACCAATAAAGCACAAAGTTGGTTTTGCTTGCGGATTTTTCCACATGATAGGATAACTTTTATAAACTCTCTCCAATTCTTTATCATCAATAACATATTTTTTTACTTTGTCTTTCAAAAGTTTTTGTTTCAATTTTTTTGCTTCTGGTGTGAGATTTTCAATGTGATACAGTCCAACCGCACCATTTGATGCTGTTGCCGCTCCAAAATCTTTTAAGTAAGAAATAACATTATCAGTAAGTTCTGTGCCTAAAAATTTGTCGAGCCCAATAATATAAGGCACTTGTTCCATCACCTTCATTCCTATTGCACTACCAAGCACCTGCGCTTCTGGCAATTTTTTGGTTTTTATTTCTATAACCCAATCGGCTTTTCTTCCTTCGTCTGTAAGTAAACCAAATTTTGGAACTTTTCCCAAAATTGCCCCAAAAATATCCAGCATACCGCTGTTTCTATTACATCTTGCCCCTAACACAGAATTTGCATATACAACCGCACTGCTTTCTGCCCAAGAAAGAACATCACCATATTTTGGCGTGTTGCCGACTTCGTCAAGATAGCAAGTGCAAGTAAAACTATTTTTATTTTTTAGCCCAATTTTTGAAAGTTGATCTTCATAGTGTTTTTGCTGAGAATACATAATTTTGCTAAACACCAATTTATTAAGTAAACCACACTTAACATTTTTGTAATCAATAGGTCGTGGATCCACAGTAAAAGGATATGGGGTTTTTAATCCAGCGTCAATAATTTCATCCATAATTCTGTAAACCGGCTTTAAAAGACCAATCCCAAAAGAAGTAACCAAATGTCCACTGGTTGAAACAGGCACAAATTTTTCAGCGCCAAACAAATCGCCAAACTCCACAAGTGTTCGCATGATTTTGGCTTTTGTTTCGCCCTGCGAGCCATTCAAAATTTCTTTTTCTTCTTTTGTCAGTTTCATCTCTCCCTCCTATCAATCAAAATTATACAACTTAAATTTAAAATATAAAAAGATATACTTATAAAATTTTATAGTTATAACGCATTTATTCTTTCAACTATGTTTGTTTCCGTGCCAAACTGTGAAATAGCATACAGCCCCAGAGGAAGTGGTTTGCCATCTTTAAAATTTAGTATGTAAGCAAAATTATTGTCCATTTCATTAACTGTTGACGTCAACGATTTCGCACCATTTAATATGGAATAACTGTTTTTTGCTGTTACCACATTTATCCCACCATAAAATGCACCTTGGCTTGATATTGAACCACCTCCAGAAGTTGAAACATTCATGTCAACCGCACAAAACTCAAAATATACCTTCGAATATCTGGAATAATTTGCATATGCCCCGCCAACAAACCCGCCAACGGTTGCGCTTGCACCTTGCACAAAAATTGTGCCTTCTGAATAGCAATTTGCAACTTGCAAAATTCCTGATGCGCTTGACACCCGAACATAACCTATAATGCCACCAACATACGAAGAAGATCCGGTTAAAGTAATATCACCAAGATTTGCACATTTGGAAATATAAATTGCGCTAGAAGAAGATGATACATAAGCATAACCCACAACTCCGCCAACATTATCACCACCGCCTGAAACCGAACCAGTGTTATAGCAGTTGGTTATTGTAAGTGTACCAGAAGCAACAGCATAACCCACAACTCCGCCAACATAACTTGATCCTGTAACTGATCCAGTGTTATAGCAGTTGGTTATAGTAATTGTGCCAGAAGATGCAGAAGCCTCACCCACAACTCCGCCAACCTGAAAATCTCCTTGTATGTTTGAATTTGTTATTCCAATGTTTTCAATAGTCATTGGATAAGAAGAACCATTCGCACAAATATATCCAAACAACCCTTGATGAGAATATGCGTTTGTTGAACCCGATGGAGTGAAAATGCCAGAAACAGCATTTCTTCCTCCGTCATAACTGCCAGAAAAGTAATGTTGAGAAGTGCTTCCAGAACGATTATAGTAAGTTCCAATAGGTTGCCAATAGTATTCTGAAAGGTCTATGTTTGCAGTTTGTTTAAAGTATTTGCCTCGAAAGGTGTAAGCGCTTGAATAATCTGTTCCCGAAACAAGCGGGTTGCCTGATTGCCCGCATGTGTAAACCAGCCAAGAAAGCCCAGCAAGATCCTGCGCCGTTGCAATAATGTATGGATTTTGTTTAGTCCCCGCCTTGTAAGTTACGCCGTCAATCACAACCGACTGGGCGTTTGTGAACCATTCAATGCTGTATCTTCCTTCATCAATCCACCATCCGGCTGTATTGGTTGGGCCTGTTGCTTCTTCGGCTTCGGTTGTTATAGTCGTTGAGTTTTGATTTGATGATGTGTTGCCAACAACTGTTACACATGCAATAATGGACACAATAAAAACTATCACAGCCACGCTGAATAAAACAAACTTGTTGCTAAAAGTTTTGCTATGTAAGTTGTTTGCAAACTGTTTTTTCATATTCTCTCCATTTTAATAAAATGTGCGAAGCAAGAAAAAACTCAATCATATACATATTATCTTAACAAAAGTTAATTTTTTTATCAAGCAAAAACACTTTGTTACAAAATAAATTTTTAAAGTTTCAAATGTAATATTTAATAAAAAAAGACAGCGTAAGTTATGCCGTCTCTACTTTGGCGGAGGACACAGGATTCGAACCTGCGGACGCTGTTAACGTCAACGGTTTTCAAGACCGCCGCTTTAAACCGCTCAGCCAATCCTCCACGCTTGATTATTTTATCTTAAAATTTAAAAATAATCAAGTGTTTTTTACAAATTTATTTTTGTTTTATGTTATTCTTCACACTGTTTATTCGCGGATGACTCATAAGTCCGCCTAAAATTTCTGTGGTTTGGCCAAGAACCATTCCAACAGCCAAAATTCCCAAAGCAACACTCATGTCTTTTTTGTCTTTTTGATTTATTTGTTTTATAAAGTTAAACTGCTCAATCCATTTATCGCTTACATTTAACACATACGCGTAAGGCAAAACTGTATAGTAAAACTCAGGATTTTCTTTTACGAGTTTTTCCATTTTATCTTTTTCTACAATCTCGATATATTTTTTTAATCCTAATAAACTGCCTAAAACTTTTCTTCCCTCTTTGTTTCTATATTCTACAAGTGGTGAAACAATGAATGTAACCAAACACACAAAAGTTGCATAACAAACAAGCGTCAAGGCAAATAAACTAGTAAAACTTAGAAATATGTTTATTGCAGAAAAAATTAAAAATATTATTATCGCTCCTATATACAGCACCAACCTTTTAAACTTATTTTCAACATATAACTTAGTTGCAAGATTTGAAAAGATTGTGCTTATAGCAAAAAGAACCACACCGCAAAAAATTGAAAACCATCCACCCATACCAAAGAAAAATGTAAGAAATGCAAGCAAAATTGAACTACCCAACGAAAATGCAGATGACGCTGTTTTTACGCCTGTTCTGAAATACTTTTTTTCATTCTCTGTTTTAATTTGACTTGAAATATTAACAGCGATTGGTCTTATTTTATTTGGCAATTCTTTAACATCAACTTCGGTTTGATTGGCAAATATTGTGTTAAACAATTGTTTTTCATAAGGCTTCATATCATCGTCTGCATCTTTTAACTTTTTTAAGATTACAAACTCGTCACCCTTTTCATCTATTTGCAAATATTTTTTCCCAGCCCAATAAACCAGTAATGCACTGACATCTTTGTCATCCAAAACACAGTCTACCAAATATCCTGCATCTGCGGGAGTAACTCCTTTTGGCGCCGAAAATTCAACCACTTCAACAATTCTTTTTCTTCGGTTGCAAATCGCAAAAACAATAACCCCTATAAGCATTGCTGATAAAATAACCATAAAAATTATATGAAACGCTAAAAAAGAACTCGCGCCTAAAAGCGATGCGAACGGAAAATCTCCAAAGTTTATAAAGAAAAAGGTCAGCAAAAAAATGCTAACCCCTATACCGTTTGAAATTTTATTCATTAAAACTCCACTTTTGGTGCATTACGCTGAGATAAATCTTCAATAGCAAACAGCACTTTTTCTTCAAATTTATAATGTTTTGCAACTATATTAGATGGGAATGTCTCCCTTTTATTATTGTATGCTTTAACCGCACCATTATAGTATTTTCTTGAATTAGCGATTTCGGTTTCAATGTTTTGAAGAGAATTCATCATTTCCATGTAATTTTGATTTGCTTTGAGTTCAGGATAATTTTCAGCAACTGCAAAAAGCGATTTTAATGTGCCGGCCAACCAATTTTCATTTTTTGCTTTTTCAGCAGGGTCATTGGCAGTCATGCATGAATATCTTGCTTTCATAACATCTTCCAGTGCGCTTTTTTCATGCTTTGCATAACCTTTAACAGTTTCAACAAGGTTTGGAATAAGGTCATATCTTTTCTTCATGTAAACATCCATAGTTGAATAACCTTCATCAACATCATTTTCCATTCTAACAAGTTTGTTATATGTGCTGATCCACCAAACCGCAAAAATTATGCCGAGCAATAATAAACTACCTAAAACTATGATTAAAATAATCCACCATTCCATAGTTATACTCCTTTCATTAGTTAATTATATGTTATCACATTTTTAAAATGATGTAAAGTTATTTGCTTTTATTTACAACATCTAAAATAAACTTTTTACTTGATAAAGAACATTTCCCTTTTTTTAAAAGATATCTTATATCTCTTTCCACGCTTTGCGGAGTTTTGTCGTATTTTTTTGCAATTTTTGGAAATACTTCTTTATGTAACGAAATCTTGTCATGCTTTAAAGCGACCAAAATAATGGCATCTTTAAGCATAAGATAACCTTTTCGTTTTTTATCAAAATCTTTTAATGCAAACTCAATTTCTTCCATAAACACAACTCCCATAAAGCATTAGGGCAACACCTTGTTACAAATATTACAGTATCAAAATGATAACATTAAGTCAAGTAAAAGGCAAAATTCGACAAGTTATGACAGGATTAAAAGAAATTCGAAAACAAAAAGGATATAATCAACAGTATGTCGCTCGAAAGTTAAACATATCGAGAGAAGCATTGTCATATTACGAAAACGCTAAGCGTGAACCGAGTTTTGCCACGCTAAATGCGATGAGCAAGTTTTTTAATGTTTCAATAGACTATCTTATAAATGGTAAAGAGTTTACAAAAAACTGATTTTAATATTTAAAACAAAAAAACAGGATGGATTGTAAGCTTTGAAACTAGCAAAAAAAATAGCAATATGTTAAATTTTTGCTAGTTTTTTTGTTGGAAATTTTTTAATCTTTTGCTCAAATTTTTCCTTATGTGATATAATTATATCGAAGGAGATGGAGAGTATGGAAGAGGTTGAATATTGCGATCCTTTTGATGGGAAAAAATATGGCTATTTTATGAAATTGGAACATTGCGGAAGATATATTTTTTCAAAAGATTTTGTCCTCAAAAATAATATAAAGTCTGTTTTGGATATTTCGTCTGCAACCGGATATGGAACGGAAGTGCTTTCAAAAGTTTGTAACAATGTTGTTGGCGTTGACAAAAATGAGGAATATTTAAAACTTGCTCGTAGAAGAAAAATTAAAAATGCAAAGTTTCTTAAACACGATTTTAATTTTGGTGTTTTAAAAAGTGAAAAGGTAGATTTAATTGTGTCTTTTGAAACCATTGAACATATCGAAAACACAGAAAATTTTATGAAATCTATTCAAAAAAACCTTAAAAAGAATGGATACCTTCTTCTTTCTGTGCCGAACGAAAAATATGAGCAACTTGATGAGTTTGGAAACATTGTATATCCGTATCATAAGCATGTATTCAGTAAAAACCAGATTTCAAAATTGCTTGCCGAACATGGTTTTGAAGTTATAGATTTGCTTGGCCAGTCACTTTGCAATATGATTATTTCAAATGAACACACATTGAAACATGAGATGAAAGGATTATATAATAAGAAACTCTTGAACAAATATAACTATTCTAAACGTGCTATTGAGATGAATTCATATATATACGCATATCCAAACAATATTCTTATAGATGAGTCATATTCTTATATCTATGTATGTAAATTCATAGGAAAATAATTTTGAATTATGTCTATAAAAAAATTGCTTAAAAAATAGGTGTCCACACTTTATTTTCGCAAAAAATACAATGCCTTAGCAAAACTTAAAAGATTGAACCAATTATGATTAAATTTTGGCAGTTAGACGTGTGCTTGTCTTGATACAAGTCGGTGTCGCTTTGCTCCACTGAAAGACAAGCACGTAAAAATAGCTTCGGTTAAAACGAAGAGTTGGTGCTGGCAAAAGCAAACGCACACAACTCTTCGTTTTTTATTTCTCTTTTCCAGTTTAAACGAATATTCTTTTTTGTCCAGGTTAAAGTAAATGTCTAAAAATTTACAAATTAAAATTATAATAACAACCTATGACAACGGCAGAAATATTCGTTTTATTTTATAGTCAAGAGGGAATAAAAAACACATTAACTTTTGTAGTTAAAGTGTTGATTATTTTGCTAGTTTCAAAGCTTACAATCCATTGTCCTGTTTTTTTATTACTTTGAAACTTAAAATTTATTTGTCTCAACGAATGCCTTGTAAAACCTGTAATTTTCAAATAAATCTAATTTTGAAACAACTTCCCAAGGTGCATGCATAGAAAGAACCGGCACACCTGCATCAATAACTTCCATGCCATATTCTGCAAGTATGCTGGATATTGTTCCTCCGCCTCCCTTGTCGACCTTACCCATTTCGGTGAATTGGTAAACTATTTTATTTTCATCTAAAATTTTTCTAAGTCTTGCAATAAACTCAGGATTTGCATCATTGGCATCACTTTTCCCGCCAGAACCAGTGTATTTGGAAAATGCAACCCCGCCGTTTAAAAACGCTTCGGTATTTTTGTTGTATGGTTCTGTCCAGTTAGGGTCAAAGCCCGCTGTTACATCGCATGAAATAACCTGACTTTTGTTGAGAACTCGCTTGAAGTGCAGTTCTTTATACTCGCCCATTAAATTCATAATTTCAGCAACCATATTTTCAAAAAACCTGCTTTTCATTCCTGTCGCTCCTGGCGAGCCTGTTTCTTCTTTATCAACTAAAATCACAGCAGATGTTCTTTGAATATTTTTTGCGTCAATCAACGCCTTAACGCAACAATAGGCGCAACTTCTATCGTCGTGTCCATAACCAATAATCATGCTTTCATCTAAACCGAAATCTCGTGCTTTACCTGCTGGAACAACCTCTATTTCGGAAGAATAAAAATCTTTTTCATCAATTCCCTTATCTTTTAAAATATCCAAAATTTTGGACTTGGCTGAGCCCTCTTTTAATTTACTACCAATTATAAGGTTTAAAACTTCGCCAGCAATTTCCTCTTGCTTAGAAAGAAGTTTGTCAAACCCTTTTTCTTTTTCAGTCAAATGTGGCAAAAGGTCGGTAACACCAAAAACAGGGTCACTATCTTTTTCTCCAAGGCAAATATCGATTTTTGTTCCGTCTTCTTTACAAATAAGCCCATGCAGTGCAAGCGGAAGAGCAACCCAGTGATAATGTTTTATTCCACCGTAATAGTGAGTGTCAAACATGCAAAAACCGTCCTCTTCATACAATGGATTACTTTTTAAATCAAGCCTAGGGCTATCTATATGCGCACAAAGAATGTTAAGGCCTTTTTGCAAATCTTCTTTGCCAACAACAAAAGCAACAAGCGCCTTGTTCATGTTTATGGTGTAAACCTTATCACCTGCTTTAAGTGGGGTTTTATTTTGTAATAGTTTGTTTAAACTAATAAAACCGTTTTCTTCAAGCAAAGCCGAAAAATATTTAATACACTCGCGTTCGGTTTTGCATTGCGATAAAAAAGACTTGTATTCCTCCGAAAACAAGCCTATTTTTTTAATTTGTTGCTGCGAGCAAGCAGACCATGCATTTTCTCTCATGCAAGTATGTTTGCCAATTTTTAAAAAGTTTATTCTTTGATTTCAACTGAATATGCGGTTGGAACATTTTCAACCTTAACTTTATCAGAAATTTCCACGCCAGCAATTACAAAGATTTCGTTTTCATCGGCAAGCACAGGCAAAATATCTCTTTTGCGTTGTGGAATTTTTTTATCAATCAAAAATGACTTTAATTTTTTTGTGCCTCCGCCAAACTTGGTGAAAACATCTCCCTCTTGTCTAAATCTCCACATAGCAGTTTTTGGAACTTTTCTATAGTCAAAATATACAACGCCGTCTTTGCTTTCCATTTCCTTAACACGCCTAACAACAAGTTTGCGCCCATCAGGAAGGTCAAACTCGCCACACCTTAACTCGCACTTAAATTGTGGAATAACTTTTTTGCGATTTGCAAGAGTAAGGTAGTCATAGTCCTTAATCGCTACAACATCAAACGGCAATGAAGCGCGTTTTCCATTCTCATGAGCCTCAGCAAGTTCTTTAATCATGTCAATATGTTTCTTTTCAAAATCTTTTTCAACACCTATGTTTTTAAGTGTTTTAATTATAATTCTTGAAATGATTGGGGCAGGATAAATAAAATACGAAAGTGGAATTTTGGCTTCTTTTTCTTCATAGATGATTGCATCGTCAAAAATTTGCGAGTTGATGTAATCGTCATCTTCTTTTACCGCCTTGCCAAAATTAACGATAGCGTTTATAGCACCCGGCCATTTTGATGTTATTTGTGGGAACAAAACATTTCTAAGATAATTTCTTGTGTAGGTATTATCAGCATTTGAACTATCTTCAACATAGTCAAGATTGTTTAAGTTTATATAGTCTAAAATTTCTTCCTTAGATGTTGTAAGTAATGGCCTAATAAATCTTCCCTCTCTGATAGCCTCCATTCCCCTTGCACCTGAAATACCAGAGCCACGGAAAATGTGCATTAAGATTGTTTCTGCTTGGTCTGAGAGATGATGTGCAAGTGCAATTTTATCAACAACATCTTTTTTAAATAATGATTTAAAAACACCATATCTTCCTTCTCGTGCGGCGGTTTCCAAACTGATGTTTTTTTCTTTGGCAATTTTTGGAGAGTCTATTCTAAATTTATATGCTCTGATGCCCATCTCCCTGCATTTTTCGATTACAAAGTTTGCCTCGTCGCGAGACTCTTCCCTAATGCCATGGTCAATGTGTATAGCAATAACTTCAATGTCAAGTTCTTCACTAATTGAATGTAAGAAATGAACAAGCGCCATAGAATCGCTTCCACCGCTAACCCCAACGCCAATTCTTTCTCCTGGTTTGATCAATGAATTTTCAATGATAAAATTTTTCGCATTTTGCATAATTAACCTCGTGAGAACTAATTATACACAAAAAATGCACCAAAATCAATATTTTTCATTATTTTATTTTTAATTATTGATTATTAAATATTTTTATAGCAAGCACCGTCATGTCATCCATTGCTCTGCCGTCGCTGTTGGCTAGGGCTTGCTCCAATAATTTATCGGCAATTATTTGAGGGTTTGGTGAGTAAATTGTTTTGATGAAATCTTGTATGCTTTTGTCAGAAGCAAAGGCGTCAGAAATTCCATCAGAAAACATAACCACAATTTCGCCATCACTCACAACCAATTTTTTTGTTATTGGATTAAACTTGTCAACAATTCCAAGTGGCAACGCTCCGCTTTCAACAAGTGTGCAACCTTCTTCACTTACAACGAAACCACACGGCGCACCCATCTTTATAAAATCTCCAAGCCCACTTTTTAAATCTAAAACACAAACATCAAGCGCCGAAAATTTATCTTCCTTTTGAAGAGATAAAAGTTTGTTAACCGAAGAAAGAACCAACTCGCTGTCAAATCCCGCTTTATAAAAATTTTCAATCAAACTAATGGCGGTTTGGCTTGTTTGCTCTGCCTCGTCCCCACTGCCCATTCCATCGCATATTGCAAACATAAACCTATCGCCATCAAGTCTCATGATTGAATGACTGTCGCCACTTGCTTCGCTACCAGATTTTGGAGTGCTTGCAAGCGCAAAAACACAATCAAGTTTTGGCGCCGTTTTAAGTGAAAGTGCAGTATAGCCTGGTCTTGTTGCGGCATATTTATCAACCACCGCCATGTTGCATTTGCAAATTTTACCAACTATTGACGGTATTTTTATTTTGTCAGCATCTAAATTTCTGACAATTAAATTTATTTCAAATGTGTGCGCATCTCGTTCGTAAACAATGGCGTCTGTGCAAACAATATCGTTGAATAAAAGTTCTTCAATAATTTTATCTTCTCTTTTCCCATCAAACGCAATTTCGTGGTCAACTTCTTGCGATAGGTTTTTCATTACGCTTGAAATACCTTTTAGTTGGTCGGCGATTAAAAGTTTAGAAGTATCAATATTGGAAAGCATTCCACTATATGATTTATATTGCCTTGCCAAAGTTGCTGCCGAAGAAATTATTCCGTTTACACGGCCACAATTAGCGGAGAGATAAGATGGTATATCAAGCAGTGTAACTTTCCCTTTTTCAAATGCAATAGCGGTAAGTTCATCAAACACTCGAATGATGTCTTGTTGCCTTGTTCTATGGCAACGAACCCTGTCAGGGCATGACTCACAATTTCTAGCAATAATTTCATCTCTTAAAAGTTTCTTAACCTCATCTTCTGAAAGATTTCGTTTAACAAGCCCCCTGAAAACTCTGTCCATTTCACCAAACACATCTGAAAGAGAAAGCAGTCTTCTGTGTAGCAACTCCCTGTTTTGATTAACAACATTTTTAATTGCCGCCCTGTCTCCTCTAAGGTCAAAAATAGATTTCACCATTGAATATACTTTGTCTGGGATAACTGCAAAAACAACTGCACTAATTGCCACAGGCAAAATACCAAGCCAATCAAAAGAATAATAAAGATTAAAATAAAATCCAATTACAAGTTCTGCCAAGATAATTGCCAGAGCGGTGAAATATTTACGATATGTTTTAAATGGCGAAATTGCTAGCGCCCAAATCACAAACGGCGCAAAAAACACTGGATTGTTGGCTTGCAATAATGTTCCTAAACCTAAAATAGACGCAATAAACACCGAGTAATAATTTTTTGAACAATATATTATCGCAAGAAGAACAAAACTTACAAACAATTTTAAAAATGAAAATCCATACAAGTCTAGGTTTACTAGTCCAGAAGAAAGCCCTATCAAAATTATTCCGCCAGCCACATACTCAATAGCAGAAAGCCTGTAAGCAAAACCTCTCATAAATAACGCTTCAAAAAGTTTAACAAACCCCAGCATAAACACAACACCAACCACTGCACTTACAACAGCAAAAATCACCGAGTTTGTTCCGCTGGCTGCTGCAAAACCTATGTAGCCCGCCTGACTAAACAATGCATAAATTGCAAGTTCCCAAATTTGAATATTCTTTTTAAAAATTGTATGCAAAGCAAAAGGCACAACAATCATGGTTACACAAACGATTGCGCTTACAATTCCTGCTAAGGAATAATCAACAATTATGGCTGCGATTAAATATGCTGGTGCAACCAGCCAAATTTTTTGGTTTGCCCAAACAAGCGCAAACAACATGGCAAAGGAAAAAGGAAATATGATTTGATTTATACTTGCATTTTCCAAAATAAAAAACAACGCCAAAAATACCACCGCTAGAAAGACATAATAAAATTTTCCAAAGAACTTCATTTTAACTCCTTTGGAAAATTATATCTTTCATTTTATATGTTGCCCAAATATCATTTGCAGGCTTTTTGTCATTTTTGTGTGCTTTTTGTCTATGAATTCAAACTTTCAATAAACCTTTCAATATTGGTTGCTGTTTCAGCGATATCATCACATTGTAAAACTAGGTCAAATAAATGTTGATGTTGCCTTTCCATTTGCACGCGAGACAGCCTTTTTTCAATCATATCCGCACTTTCCCCTCGCTTAATAAGTCTGTTGCGCAAGTGCTGGTCTGGGCTATCCAAAAACACACTTACAACCTTGCACTTCCCACGAAGATAGTTTTGCAATTTTTCAACACCATGCACATCTATATCTTTTATATAATCATATTTTCCTTCAATAACTTTGTCTAACGACGAGAAAGGTGTGCCGTAAAAAATATCTGCATGCACATTTTCATATTCAAACAACTTGTTGTTTTTAATCATCTCATCAAATTTTTTCTTAGAAACATGATAATATGCCCCGTCTATTTGTGCTCTTTGCTTGCGTGTTGTATAAGTTTTCATTAAACGCAAGTTTTTATTTCGTTTGATAAGTTCTGAAATAACCGAACTCTTACCCACTCCTGACGGCCCAGAAATTAAGATAAGCATAAATTTCTCCTTTGTAAAATTTTAACAAAAGCCAAAATTTTAGTCAATCACATTTCATAAAAATTTAAAACACCCCTGGCAACTGCTTCGCACATTTGTATTCTGTAATCTTCTTTAACTAGAAGGCTTTCTTCTTCTGCGTTAGAAAGAAAACCAAATTCAACAAGCACCCCTGGCAGAGTTGTGCAATTTAAAATATAAAAATCACCCTTTTTAGATTTAGATTTAGCATAATCAGAAACCGTTCTAAGTTGCTCTTGCACACAATCTCCAAGCACTTGCCCTCTCTCATTATCTAAGCCATAAAAAACTTGCGCCCCTCTTGATGAAGAAAGCGGAAACGCATTCATATGAACACTTATCACCAAATCTGCTCCACTTTCTTCAATTATTTGTTTGCGTTTTTCCATGTCAGATTTCTTTTTATTTGAAGCAAGTGGAGAATAAAGTCCGTTCATATCAGTTCTCGTCATAACAACATTAACACCAAGATTTTGCAAAACTTCTTTAAGAGAATTTGCATATTGTAAGTTAATTTCGCTTTCGGTTATACCTGTTTTTCTGCCCACCGCTCCGCCGTCAGTTCCCCCATGCCCAGCATCAATTACAACTGTTGGAGAAAGATTGGGCTGATATGTTTGTTTTGTTAAGCCAAAGTAAACACTAAGTGCCACCAAAATAAAAATAGCGCATAGTATCAAACACAGGAGCCTTTTTCTAACAACAAAAAACATTTTAACCTCTTCAAAACATTTTATTTTTACTGGTAAAAAAATAGCACCTTTTTGTCAAAATTAGGATTTTTTTGATGGCACACTAACTAACTTGACAAATTATTAAGATTTTTTCATAATTAAACTATGAAATCTTTAATGCTTGTTTTATCTTTAATGCTGTCGCCCCTTTCACTAACCACAGGTGAAGATGTTTTTGTTTTGGCTGACCAAATAAACCTATATTCAGAAGCATCGTATTCAAGCGAGGTTTTAGAAAGTTTAGAATATGGCGAAGCACTTACATTGCTTGATGAGCAAAATTTTAACGGCTTTTATTATGTAACTGTGCAGGAAACATCTATGGTAGGTTATGTTCCTGCTGACCTTGTTGGAGAAAAAACACAGGACCAAGAGGTTATTCTTTCCTATAACGCCTCAATTTTAGAAGATACACAGGTGCTGTCACTGACAAGCGATGAACCAATTTGCGAGATTTCCAAAGGTGAAAGGGTGCTATTGTACGAGGGTTACGATAAAAATTCAGATTACCTTGCAGTGAAATTCATACATAATGGAAATGTAATAATTGGGCGAGTTGATACTTCTTACATACACCCTGATGGTGTGAACGCTGCTTTGATTGTGTCGATAACAGCAATAGTAGCGTTAGTAACCATAATCATAATATTGCTTGGAATTTCAAATAAAAAACGGCACAAAAAATTGAAAAAGAATTCGTAGGCTGATAAACTCCTTCTAAAAAGGAGTTTTTTTATGAATGAATTTGAAGACTTAAAAGTTATTACCGACACTCTTCAAAAAGAAGTGTGGAAACTTGCAAAAGAAGATTTGCCTGACATCAAAGAACAAATTTCATCTTTATCACCTGGCACTGATAATGAAATTGTTCAGCAAGTTGAATCAAACACATCAAACATATCTTCGCTTACTACAAGAGTAGGTTCGTTAGAAACACAATCAACAGATTTCTCTGGCTCACTTTCAGAAGTTGAAACTGATTTACATAGAATTGATTTGCAACAAGCCACAAATACGCTTGATATCGAAGATATAAATGAAATTATTACATCGTTGCAATCTTCATTAATCGCCCTAACCGACAGAGTTAAAACACTTGAAGACAACTCTTCGGCAACAGTAATGACTTTGGTTTATGATAGAGAAAGCACAGATGAAAGTATAAATCGAGGTTTAACAAACGGTTTCTATGCTGGGTTTGGAATAAATCATAATTTCAAACAATATAAATACATAAAATTGTATTTCCGCGTGCCTTTCTGGACGGTTAGATATGTAAAAACCGAAGAACTTTGGGAAGGAGATTGTAGAATACCGTATATTTCGACTTATTCAAACCAAGGTTTAGTAATCTCAACATTAAATTTAAATAGTTCTATGTCAAACCTAACTTTTGCTTCTACTTACACCCTTGAATTGTCTGGAAATGTAGCCGAAGGTGCAACAGTAAAATTAGTTCAAACCGAAGCCCGAACATATGGTTTGATTGAAAGAATTGAAGGTTATAAATAAAAGGCTCTCGTTGAGAGCCTTTTTTACATTTGAAATGTTCCATTTGTGCAAAACAATATAAGCACAACTAAAAATGCAAGAACAAACAATATCGCCATAAAGAAACTAAAATACATCCAAAATCGTGTAGATTTAATTGCCAAAAATGTTGCGGCAATGAAGAATATTACTGCGCTTAACCCAAGCATAGCGATTAAAAACATATTTATATCGATATTGCCAAAATAATACAGCAACAAAAACGCAATCAATAATCCGCAAACTATTATTCCGGCGATTCTGCTAATCCACAATCTTTTCTTTTCTTTATTTGTTAAATTCAATTCCATGCTTTTATTATAGAAACATTTTTAACCAAAGTCAAACAAATTAACCTTCCATAATCATTTTATCTGCAATCAAAGCGATCAATTCTCCGTTTGTTGGTTTTTCATTACTGTTATAAATTTTTAAGCCAAAAAGCGAATTTATATTTTCTATTTTACCCCTATTCCAAGCCACTTCAATAGCATGGCGCATTCCCCTTTCAACCTTGCTTGAACTAGTTTCAAAACGCTCTGCAATAGTTGGATATAATTGTTTTGTAATTGAGCCAATTATTTCAGGTTTTTCAACTGCAAGTTTAACTGCCTCACGCAAAAATTGATACCCTTTTATATGTGCGGGAATGCCAATGGAAATAAAAATATTTGAAATTTTTTCATCTAATTGTTTATTAAATTTAAGCGCTCCGCTATTTGTTTTTTCTTCTTGTAATAAATCAAACATTCTTTCCTCTAATACCTCTGGTTTAACAGGTTTAACCATAAAATAACTTGCCCCTTCGTTCATGGCTTTTGTTACAAAACCGCTGTGAGAAAGGTTGGTGACAAAAATAACCTTAGGCATTTCTTCGCCCATTTTCGCTTTTAACTTTTCAAGCACTTCAAATCCGTCAATCCCGCTTAGCAAAACTTCCATAATTAAAAAGTCGGGTTTAAGTAATGGCAAATCATTCAAAACGTCCTCTCCATTAGGACTGATGCCTACAAGCGAAAATTTATCGCTTTCTCTAAGATATGTCACTATCGGATTTTCGTCCGCTTTATCTGCAATGTATACGCGCAATTTTCCCTTGCTAGGTGTGGTTTTCTCCATTTTTTGTTCCTCCTTTTTAATTACTTGGAAATAACCTATTTTTCAACGAATTCCGTGAAACATTCCTAACTTATCACACTAAGCCGACAAAATAAAATAAAAACTCGGGTAATAAAACCCGAGTTTTGTCTAAAAAAGTCTAAACTTGCGCATGTATCAATTTTCCTTTAATTTTGACAAATGTCGCTAAAATCAATAGCCTCTTCTTTTCTTAACAATAATGATTGTTCCAATAATTCCGCCAATTACAAGAAGTCCGCCAACAACTGACAGTGAAACTATAAGTGCAACATTTGGCTGATTTGCAATCGTGTTATCAGTTTGGGCAACCAGCGATACCTCACCTGTTCCGTCAGCATTCTTTGCATAGAGGTAATATCCTGTATCACGGTCTTCTTCTGCTGTGTCATCATCCTCTACATATTCACGCTGAGCATAGAAATAAATTGTTTTTAAATTGCCTGATTCATAAAAATCGTAACCTATTCTGCTTGTTTCTACGGTCATATCTGAAACGACATTTACTACATCGCCTGTTGATATGGTTTTATAATTTATTCCAGAACTATTTGAATAATAAACGTAATCTCCATAAACAAGCAATAAACTTGTATAATCAGAATTTGAAAGCAAAACAGTTGGGCTTGTGCTTGATGAAGGCATAAACATTATTTGGCTGTTGCCTGATAACGATGAAGTGAATATATGTCCTTGTTGCATATTTTCACCGCCTGCCACCCTTACATCTGAAATTGCTGAACTATAAAATGTTTTTCCAGCGGTATTCAAAGTTAAGCTTTCTAATTGCTCTGTTGTAGCAAGTCTTGTAGTGCTGATAGAAGTTGGAGCGTAAGTTAAAGTATAAAATATTTCATCACTGCATCTGCCTGTAAAACTTACAGAGTAGTTAAGTGGAACGCTGAGCGACACATTCTCTTTGTCTGTCAATGAATATTTAAACGCTGCATTTCCTGACTGACCATAAGCGTTTTCTTTATCCTCAGAATAATAAATCACACCATTCCATTCTTCACCTTCTCTTGGAAGTGCCACGCTGGTTGCGCTGTCAGAAATTTTAGTAACGCTTTCATCAGCAAGGTTAATCATGTTAAGTTCGGTGCCATCATAAACAACCAGATAAGCGTTATCGTCATATTTAAGCGCTCTGATTTGGGCTTTTGAACTGTCATAAGAATTTGTTGTTAAAAGTTCTTTTTCGCCCGAACCATCAAACGCACATTTAAAGAATGAAACATAAGTAAAAACATATTGGTTTGAACTTGTTTTGTGCTTATTAGGCGAAGCATAATAAATACTGTCGCCATAAACAAAACTATACATGTTTGAAAAACCTGTAACTTCGCCTTTTAATTTAGTTACATCAGGTGAATTGAACATATCCCCAGAAATGCTTGAAGAATTAACAGTTGCCAAATAGGACGTGTTCGCATAAGAGTTGTAATCGTCAATTGTAGAAATATCGCTTGAAATATAAGCGTTCGAAAAAATAATGTCGTCACCCACAACTGACACAACACTTCCGTTATAAATAATATCACTGCTGTTGTTTTTAATGTTTGTTTGAACAGCGCAACCAGCCATGCACAAAGCCATGCACCCTGCAAAACCCGCTACGCATAACGAACTTTTAAGCCATTTTTTCATAGTCTCTCCAAATTAAGTTTAATTTTACACTAAAAGCACTCTTCTGTCAATTATTTCCGTGCGTTGTAAAGTTAAACATCAATGCAAACAAGTTTGTTTTCAACCATATCACATGATGTTAAATAATAATCAATCTGCCCAAGTGTAAATTTGGTTTGAATTTTTTTGTAACCATGCAAATGCCCGAAAACAACTGCGCTTACGCCATATTTTTCAATCAACTGAATAAACTCACTTTTTTCTCTTTTAAAATTACAAGGTGGATAATGCATCATACAAACAATTTTTTCACCGTTATTTTGTAATTTTTGTGCAGACTGCAAAGTAAGTTCAAGCCTGATAACTTCACGCTTAAATATTTTTTCATCTTCTGCCGATTGTTGTTGCCCCTGTTCAGGAACAGCCCACCCTCGAGTTCCGCAAATTATATACTCGCCAAACTTGATTGCATCATTTTGCAAAGCGAATATATTTTCTGGCAAAGCCTGTCGTAAAACCGAAATTGACGGCCACCAATAATCGTGATTGCCCCTTATAATAACCTTTTTGCCAGGCAATTCTTTAAGCAGGTCAAAATCAGGCATTGCTTCTGCAAATTTCATAGCCCACGAAAAGTCACCTGCAAGCAACACTAAATCTTCGCCTGTTACTTTTTGCTTCCAGTCATCAAATATTTTTTCAACATAACCTTCCCACCTTTCTCCAAATATATCCATCGGTTTTGGATTGTTTACTGAAAGATGAAGGTCGCTAATAGCAAAAATTTTCATTACATTCCTTTCAAAATTTCGTTGACTTTTTTCATATCGCAAGTACCTTGATAGTTTTGTTTAAAATATTTCATAACAAAAGGCACACTTTTATCTTCAAGAGTGGAAATTATATTTTTTATTTCGTCATCACTCAGCATTTTTGGCATATATTTTTCAACCAAAGCAATTTGCTTTGAAATGTTTTCAGCCATTTCGCTGTTAGACGCCTTGACATAATTATCTCGCTCTTCGCAAAGTTCTTTGCTTGCTTTTTGCAAAATTGCAGCAACATCGCCATCTGTTAACTCTGCACCGGCTTGTCTTTTATTGATTTCTTCAAGTTTAATTTTATTTAAAATTACACTATAAAGCGCCCTAGCGGTTGTATCTTTATCTTTTATTGCCTGTACATTTGCTTTTTTAATTTCGTCTATAATCATTTTTGCCCCCTTATCTTAAAACTTACAGTTTATTATATCAAAAAAGTGTGCGCTATTCCAAGTAAATTGTTTAAAATCTATTGACAAATTGCCCGAAAAAAATATATAATTGTTACGCAACCTACCTATGGCGGTATAGCTCAGTTGGCTAGAGCGTGCGGTTCATACCCGCAAGGTCACTGGTTCGAACCCAGTTACCGCTACCAAAAATAAGCGCCGAAGGCGTTTTTTTATTTGTATAACCTTAAAAAGTAACGTATTTTATGTGCGTTTCATATAAAAGTCTTGATAAAAGGAGATTTTTATATGAATGAAGACAAACTCTCAAATAGTCTTGGAGTTGTTTTTGACCCACTAAGTGAACAATACATAATTTGTGATAAAAAATCGGCTTTGACCTTGCAAGAAAACTCACCGTCTTCTAGCCAACAAAAACGCTTTAATTTGTTTGGTAAACTTTTTTCACCCAAACTTGCACAAGAACAACCTGCATTTTCGCCACCACCTCAAAATGCTCCCAACTCACCAACTCCAAGCGCCCCTCAAAGGCCACCGATTAGGCCTACGCCTCCTCCACCTCCTAGGCCCACGCCACCACCTCCGCCACCAGCAAACCAGGCGGTTGGGTTAAGTAGAAATATTTACAATGACCTGGACGCCTTGGTGAACGCTTATCGGGATTTGCAAAATTTTGAAGAAGCAGACATACAAACCTTTCAAAACCTTGAAAATCAAACGCTAATTTTGAGAGCGACAATGGGGAATATTTACCGAACTCTTTCAGGCAATGCACTTCCACCGCTTGTGGGCAGAAGGTTAGATCTTTCAGAAAACTACTGTACATCGTTGAAAATTGTGGCTGATTTTATAGCGGATATAACAGACAAAACTGTTGTTTTAATGGGTTTGGTTAATGTGTCTTCAATCGATAGACAACTATTTATTCTAAACGCAACTCTATCATCACAAGAAAGAACAATTACAAAACTTTATAATGAATGCAGGATTAGGGAGGTATAAAATGATAAGATTATTTAACAATGAAAACAACAATTCTATTCAGCCAGAAAATGATAGCACTCTTACTCCACCTTCACAAACGGACATAACAAATCCAAGCGATTATTCTTCGATACCGTCGTCGTCTAACTTGCAATTTCCTGAACTTACAGATGTTGTTCCTTCTGTCAGAACAGTTCAGGTTTTGAAAAGATTGGCATACTCTCTTCACAGTGAACTAACAGCATTATCAACATATTTATATCAAGATTGGCTTCTTAACCCAAAGTGTCCAGATTTTGCCAGCGAAATTGATAAAATTGCGATTGTGGAAATGGAACACCTTGATCAACTTTCAAATGCCATCGTCGCTTTTGGTGGCAGAGCAGACATGTCGGTTAACGGAGCATATTGGAGCGCTCGTGCCGTAAATCAAACATCAACTCTTCCACTGCTTTTGCAACAAAATATTGTCGGAGAAAAAAATGCAATTGCTGATTATAAACTGGCAATCACACAAGTTGAAAATGAAAGTTTGAAAACTTTATTCGAAAAAATAATTAGTGACGAAGAACAACATATAATAATTTTTAACAATATGATTGAGTACTATAAATCAAATAATAAATGTTAATTTTTAAAAATATTAAGGAAATTAAATAAAAAATAATAAAAAATTAAAAAAATATTAAAT
>CASFBF010000001.1 GCA_949292985.1 uncultured Bacillota bacterium | reverse complement strand
TTTCACGAATTTTTCGACAAGCAAAGTTGTAAGAAACCCCACCGAGCAACTCTTGCACATCTTTAACTGAATAAACTTCTTTCGTCACGGTTCCTCCTTTACAAGTTCATCAATTGAGCAGTTTAAGACTTGCGCAATTTTTTTTAAAATTTCTAGGCTGGGCGACGAATTCCCTGTTTCCCACATGCATATAGTTGTTCTTTTAACACCAAGCCTTTCTGCAAGTTGTTTTTGCGTCAACTTTTTTGACATACGCAATTGTTTTAAATTCATTTTTACCTCCTTTTGTCAAGTTTCTTGACATATTGTAATATATAAAATCGATATTGTCAAGTAATTTGACATATTTTTTTTAAAAAATCTTGAAAAATGTCAATATATTTGACATAATAATTACAGGAGTTAACATGTTAAGATTAAGAGAACTTAGAAAAAGCAGAAAAATAACGCAAGAAAAGCTAGCCGAAAAGTTAGGTTTGGCTAGATCTACAATCACAATGTATGAAACTGGCGGCAGTGAACCAGATTTAGAAACACTTAAATCCATTGCTTCTTTTTTTGATGTTTCAATAGACTATCTAACTGGCAGAAGCGATAGAAACATCCGCGGAATGCAGCTTAACAGAACTGTTGTCAAAATTCCTGTATTCGGCGAAATACCCGCAGGCATCCCTATTGAGATGGTGGATGACTCTTTTATCGAAGACGAAGAGGAAATTCCCGCTGACTGGCTTAAAGGCGATAACACCTATTTTTGTTTAAAAGTTCGAGGACAATCTATGATGCCAAAGTTTGAAGATGGTGACATTTTAATTCTTAAACAACAAGATGATTGTGAGAACGGCGACTATTGCGCAGTTTCGATTAACCACACTGAATGCACTTTCAAAAAAGTATTAAAAAAAGAAAACGGCATCACCCTGATGCCGCTTAACCCAGATTATGAACCACTATTTTTCACGAATAAAGAAGTTATAGAACTGCCTATCACTATTTTGGGCATTGTAAAAGAAGTGCGAAGGAGCGTGCACTAATGGCAAGCTTTGAAAAAGTTTATTACTGCAAAAACTGTAAAAAGAATGTAAGTCTAGACGAAGCAGGTCACTGCAAACATTGCGGTGGCAATTCTTTTAATATAAGCTGGTCGGCGCGTTTTAGATTTGTGAATGCAAACGGAATTGAAATACAAAAAAGATTATCTGGATTTCAAACAAAAAAAGAAGCACAAAATGCCGTGTTTGAATTTAATATTAACAATCCTTCGACAAATAAAAAAATAAAAAAGAACTTAACTTTTAAAGAATTATACAACGAATACGAAACTTATTTAAAAACACGGACAAAACCAAGCACACATTATGATTTCGTTTCTAAATCCAAAAAGTTACTTGATTATTTTGGAAAAAGCGACGTTGCAAAAATAACTCCAAAACAAATTTTGGATTGGCAGAACTCTTTAACAAATTATAGCTATAATTACAAATGTCATTTAAGAACATGTTTATCTGGATTGTTGCGTTATGCAGAAAAATATTATGATATTCCAAATCAATTACGTAAAGTCGATGGCTTTAGAAATCTGGAGCCAACGCATGAAATGCTTATCTGGACGCCAGAAGAATTTGATAGTGTAATAAAAAATGTTCATGATTTTGAATATCAGGTTTTCTACACCGCCCTTTATTTAACTGGCGCAAGAAAAGGCGAAATGCTAGCGACATATTGGAGTGATTGGGATTTAAAAAATAAGACACTAAATATAAACAAATCTATATCAAAAAAGGTGACTGGCGCTTCATGGATGGTTACCACCCCTAAAAACGCAAGTTCTGTGCGAAAAATTAAAATAAGCGACAATCTATCTAATATGATTCAAAAACTACATGAAGTTCAAAAACAAAACAATACATTAGGACAATTCGTATTTGGAGGAACTGCACCATTGCCAGAAACCAGCATCTGCAGATATCTTACTAACGCTGCCAAAGAAGCTAATGTAAAAATAATTAGGGTTCATGATTTAAGACATAGCCATGCAAGCCTATTGATAAGTCAAGGTGCGTCAATTGTTGCAGTCGCCAAAAGACTAGGTCACAGCAGTATAGAGCAAACTTTAAATACTTACGCGCACCTTATGCCTAATGAAGAAGAAGATTTAATAAATAAATTACAATCAAGATTAAAAAAATCGACCTAGTTTTAAGGTCGTTTTTTATTTTCTGTTCCTAAATTGTTCCTAAATTTTTTTATATACAAGATATAGTGGTTTTCAATTTATATATGCTCCATATATTGTGTTTTTTCTAATTGGCAGGGGTGGAAGGAATTGAACCCTCGACAATGGTTTTGGAGACCACTGTTTTACCACTAAACTACACCCCTACAAAGGTAAAAAAATTCTACCATTTTTATTTTTTATTGTCAAGCATTTGTGTTTAAAAATATAAGAGAGTATAATTAAAACATGCAAATAGAACAAATTATCTCAAACTTGCTTGAAAGCAACACATATGTTGTAAAAAAATCAGACGAATGCCTGATTGTCGATGCGGGAGCAGATTTAAACGAAATAGAAAAAAAAGTTGATGGTCATGTAATTAAAGGCTTGCTTTTAACGCACGGACATTATGACCATGCTTTTAACGCACTTGAAATTTCAAAGCATTTTAATTGTAAAATTTACGCTTCAAAAAAAATTGTAGAAAATCTTTCAGATCCAGCCAAAAATTATGGAGAGAGTTTTAAAATAAATGATTTTTCAAATTTTGTATTTTTGGAAGATAAACAAGATTTTTCGTTGGGCGAGTTTGAAATTTCAGCGACTTTACTACCTGGGCATTCTAAGTGTTCTATGTGTTATTTAATCGATGGAACTTTCTTTGCTGGTGATGTGCTGTTTAAACAGGGCATTGGCAGAACCGACCTTTACGGCGGAAGCAAACAAGAAATGCTGGAAAGTTTAAGTTACATTCAAAATAAAATTGCTTTTGACACAGTTGCCAGTGGCCATGGTGAAATGTCAAATGCTCAGCAACAAAAACGCAATTTGAATTTATTTATAAGATTTCTTTCTAGATAACGCCTTATTAGGCGTTTTTTTTATCCAAGCCCCACATCTAACGCCATCATTAACATAAATCCAAGCATCGTTCCCCATGTCCCCAAACTTGCCCCTTCTCCCACCTGGCTTTCAGGAAACAATTCACTTACAACAACATATATCATTGCTCCCGCTGCAAACGAAAGCGCCCAAGGCATGATAACAGTTATACTCGATGCCAAGAAAAATCCAACTATTGCGCCTATTGGCTCTACAATTCCACTAAGAATGCCCATTAAACAACCTTTAAATTTACTGCCCGTTGCCTGCTTCATAGGCAAAGCAATTGCCATACCTTCAGGAAAATTTTGTATTCCCATTCCTATTGCCAAACTTAATGCCAACGCCATTGCTGATGCATCACCCGACGCCCAAGCACTGCCAAATGCAACACCAACCGCAAGCCCCTCTGGAATGTTGTGTAAAGTCATTGCTAAAAATAATTTATTTGATTTTTTCATTCCACCATGGTTTAACTTTTTACAACAAAAATCTATCAAAGCCAAGAATAGCCCACCAACAAAAAAACCTAACACTGCTGGCAAAAATTTAAGATTGCCATAATGTTCTGCCCCATCAATTGCAGGTAAAAGTAGCGACCAAATTGAAGCAGCAATCATTATTCCTGATGAAAAGCCAACAATCAATTTATTAAACTTAATGCTAACTTTATCTTTAAATAAAAACGCCGTTAGAGCACCTAACGATGTCATAATAAAAATGAAACTTATCCCTAAAATTACTTTGGCAATGTCACTCATTGTTTCCTCTTTCGCGTAGTAGTCTTGTTACACTATATTTCAAAAATCGGTGAATTGTCACAAAAAAAAATGCGAGCAAGGCAAATTTTTGCGCTATCTCGCAAAAATTTTCTGCCCCTAACGGGGCATGCGTGCTTCGCACGCGCCTTGCTCGCCTAGTTATAACCCAAATCGGTAAGTTTGTTAGGTTTATCTTTCCAGCCTTCTTCAACTTTAACAAAAATTTTCAACATCACTTTTTTGCCTAAAAGTTCTTCGCATTGTTCTCTTGCATACATTCCTATCTTTTTTAAGGTTTCCCCACCTTTGCCAATAATAATTCCTTTATGAGATTGTTTTTCACAAACAATTTCTGTTTCTATATTAACTATGTTTGCCTTTTCTTCAAAAGCGGTTGTAACAACTGCAACGCCGTGAGGCACTTCTTTTTTAAGTATCCTCAACACCCCTTCACGCACATACTCCCCCACAATAAACTTTACAGGTTTATCAGTTACTTCATCTTGCCCATATAAAAAGTTTTTCTTTTTTGAAGATGGAAGAAATTCAAGTATTTTATCAATCAAATTTGAAACATTTTCTCCTGTAACTGCTGAAAAATATAAATCACAGTCAAATTCAAATTTTTTCTTATCGCTTTTTGAGCCTGCCACAATCACATTAAGCCCATCTTTTTTCATTTTAGCGATATGCTCTAATTCTTGCGGATCAGGTTGAAGAGAACTATCCAGCAAATACACCACAACATCTGCGCCTGCTTTGGCTGTGCGCACATTTTTCATCATGAATTTATCAAGATGAGAAGTTGCTTTATGTATTCCAGGGGTGTCAATCAGCACAAGTTGATAATTTTTGCCATTAACAATTGCCAAAATATTGTCACGAGTTGTTTGTGGCTTATCCGAAATAATTGCGAGTCTCATGCCAACCAATCTGTTAATTAAAGTGCTTTTCCCTGCGTTTGGCTTACCCAAAATAGCGACATATCCAAATTTATACATGTTCACCTCTTGTAATAGAAAGGCTTGTTAATACTTTTTCAGCCAATGAATACATCTCTTTTTCTTGACGAGCATTTAAGTGGTCGTAGCCCAATAAATGCAAAAAACCATGCAATGCCAAAAAGTTAATTTCTCTATTTAAGGAATGTTTATACTGTTTTGCCTGTTTTTTTGCTACTGGCAAACAAATTACTATATCCCCTATTTCAAGTTCTTTTGTAAGTGGGTCTGCTTCATTTATAAAATTTTTAAGAGTTCCCTTTTTCTTAGTTTCAAACATAGGAAAAGAAAGAACATCGGTAACTTTATTTATACCGCGTCTTGTCAAATTCAATTTTTTAATTTTTGCCTTTGAAACAAAGGTAATCCCAACCGTAACACCTTCAACTTCATTGTCTGTAAGTTTAAGTGCCTCATCAAAAACCTTTTGGTTTAACAGTTTAGGTTTGTTCGTATAAATTTTCATTTTCTCCTTCACATACAAGCAAATTTGCCGTAATAACATACTTAACAGTTGTGCAACCTGACGCTTGTATTATTGTATAATTTTCATTTTTTATTATCTCATATCCTTGTAATTTTTGCAAGCAGTTTTCTCTGGCTTGTTTGATTACTTCATCTTTCTTTTCTTCAAACGAAGATATTATTGTTTCCGACGCAAGTTCGTAATATGTTGTTTTAATAATTTTAAATGGCAATAAATTGTTTTGAGAGAGATTTTGTTCGGTCTGCTCGCTTTCGTATTGGTCATATTTACACTCAACTCCATTTGTATAAAATTCTTGACCAAAAAGCGTGACAGAAACATGTTCAACTTTATTACCTGTGCGGTAGGTTATAATTTGTTCATCGAAATGAGTGGCTTCACCTTCCACCCAAATATCCATATAAATTGTGGCTTTTGGCTGAATGTTAAACTTTTCGCCTTCTGAGTTAATAACATAACCCTCAACCAGAATCTGTCCTTTTTGAATTATGTCTCCCACCTGAACCTTTAAAGTGCCCTGTATTAAAGTAATATCAGTAACAACACCGTCATATTGTGCAACAATAGGTTCAAATTCACTTTCCATTTCCGGTGGAATAATTTCATTTTTAACATTTATTACAAGGCTTTGGCCTACAACAGCGCCACTGACAAAACTGATGTTTTCAAAATTATTGTTTATCATATGTTCAACAGTTGAAACATCAATTTTGTTTTTATTTTTGCTTGGAAGATTTTTTTCCACATATTCAGCAATCTCTGCTGAATTATCCACCCCCCAAACTTCAATTTTTTGAATATAAGGGGACTGAATGGCATACAACAAAACACTTATTCCTAACCCAGCGATTAACCCATAACTTGTGGCAAATATTGCAACATGATTAAAAAAACCTGCTTTTTTATGGGTTAAAATTTCGTAGCCATCGGCTAGCAGTATTTTTTTAACTTTTGCACCGTCAAAATATTTAACTTTAAATGTACTTCGATTTTTTTGAATTCTATTTATTTCAAAAATTTGAAAATTTTGGCTTAGTTTATTAAAAAGACGCTCTTGGTTCAGTCCCTTAATTTCAAAATAATGATAGTTTTTCAGTTTCATCACATGGCCTCAACTGTTTTAATTTCGCCAGTGATTTTTATTGTTTTATCTGTAAGTTCAAATAAAAGTAAATCACTGCCCTGAACCGTTATAATCCCGCCTTTAACTTTAAAAGTAATTTGCTCCTTTGAAAGTCTGCAAATTCCCAGATGTCCTTCAATATATAAAATTCTGCCCGACATATTGATTATGTTGTATCGTTCGGTCAGTTTTTGATTTTTTAAAGAATTTTTTATCTCATCAAAAAAATTAAACACGCATTTTTCCCTTTATAAATTAAAGTATGCGTGTTTAAAATTATTTAGAATTCGTCTTCGTCTTTTCTGTCTAACGCTCCCGTAAAAAGAAGCACTTTCATTTCAGGAGATAAATTTTTTATTTGCTCTTTTACGCTCTGTTTCCCGCTATCATTGTAATCATAATTCTTTCTAAATCTATCATATGCAGACATATCTCTTTTAAATGAAGGTCTGTTATTGATTTTTGTTGGGAAAATTTCTTCTTCAATAAATTCAGATGATGGGGAATATTCTTCCTGTAAAATTTTGTCTTCTGGTATAACTTCCACCAAATTTTCGCTTAAATTTATTTCATCGCTTGGTTTTTTTTCTGCTGGAACAGCAGGAGCAATAATTTTTGTTTTTTTGTTTAATTTGGCTTGTTTTTTTGCCTGCTTTTCTTCTTTTGTTTTTTTTCTAAATATTTGTTTACGCTTTTCATAGATAAACAAAAGCACACATACAAGAGCGGCACCTAAAAATATCAATGACACCCAAAGCCACAACATAATTAAGCCTCCCCGTCTCCGCTATCTTGTTCTGTTCCTGCTATTGAAGCACGCATAGCGGTATCAGCCTGCAAATTTTTAAGTTTGTAGTAATCTAAAACGCCAAATTTTCCCTCTCTTATAGCACTTGCAATAGCCTTAGGAATTTCTGCCTCAGCAGCAACTACGGCGGCTTTCATTTCTTGGGTTTTAGCCTTCATTTTTTGTTCTTCTGCAACAGCCATAGATCTTAATCTTTCAGCCTGAGCCTCAGCAAGTTTTTTCTCTTTTTCAGCCTCTTCTGTTTCCAGTTTAGCGCCAAGGTTTCTTCCAATATCAATGTCTGAAACATCGACTGAAACAATATCGTATGCAGTTCCATCGTCTAAACCTTTGCCCAAAATTGCATCTGCAATGTCTGATGGATTTTCAAGAAGTTGAGTATATGTTTCGGCAGCACCAATACAACTTACAATCCCTTTACCTACTCTGGCGATAACCGTATCTTCTCTTGCGCCACCAACGAGTTCATCAATATCTGTTTTAACTGTTACTTTAACATTTACAATAACTTCAATACCATCTTGTGCTACAGCAGCGATATTGTTGACTTCAATAATTTTTGGGGTAACGCAAGTTTCAACTGCTTCAACCACATCACTACCTGCAAGGTCAATAGCCTTAGCCAAATCAATGCTAAGTTCAATCCCCGCACTGTTTGCTGCGATAAGTGCTTTAACAATATTTTCTACATTACCACCAGCCATATAGTGAGTTTCAAGGTCCCCTGCAGTTAGGTTTATACCACCTTTTCTAGCCATAATGTAAGCATTAACAATCAATTTATAATTTGTTTTTCTAAGTTTCATACCTACAAGTCTTGCCATGGAAATATGTGAGCCTGAAACCAATGCTACAAACCATTGTTTTAATGGCACAAGAACGAAAAGAACAACCAAACCAACTGCAAGCAAACAACTTAAAATAATAAGTGCAATTGCCCAACCTTCTATTGCCAAAATCATACTGCTATTCATTTTCTCCTCCTTTGAATTCAACCCTTAAAGTATTGTTTTCAATACCAACAACGATAATTTTTTCACCTTCATATATTGTGTCTTTAATTGAACAAACTGTATAAATTTTATCATTTATTTTTGCCTTTCCAACAGGTTTGCAAATTGAAACAATTTCGCCTTCTTTTCCAATAAGTTCCTTTAAATCTGGATTCATTCCGTAATTTTCAGGTAAAGCACTTTTTTCCTCTACTAATGGAGTTTTTCGCATTAAACCTTTGCTAAACGAATGAGAAAAGATAACGAATAAGATAGTAAAAAGAACCAAAACAAAAAAAATCATAAAGAAAACGTCAAAAACTGATTTTGTAAAAACTGCTTCACAAATAATTGCTGCGACACCTGCTATTGAACCTGATATTCCCCATATTCCAAAGCCAGGAACAACCGCTTCAATAATAAACAAAATAACTGTTGCAACCAAAAGCACAATAACAGACCAGTGCATTTGTGTAAAGAATTCTACGAATTCCATTTCTTCCTCCTTGGCTTAATTATACCACATGGGGAATTGTTTGTAAATACCCTTTTTCTACAAAAAACGCTCACCTATTTTGATGAGCGTTGATAATAAAATAAATATTGTTGAGCATATCCAGATAAATTTCCAAAAATATTTATTAAATTATTTCTAATTATTTCCCTTTTATTTAAAGGCGAATAATACATATTATACATTTTATTTATCCATGTATCAACAGGAAAAACATCTTTCCTTCCGAACCCGAAAAGTAAAATACAATCTGCCACTTTTGGACCTACACCACTAAGCGAAATCAGTTTTCTGCGCAACTGTTCTGTTGGAATTTGTTGCCATGCTAAAATTTCATTTTCGTCTAGTTGCCTTAAACATTTATAAAGTTGAGGTGCCCTATATCCAAGACCAATTTTATAAAAATCATCAACTGTAAATTTTAAAAGTTGACTAAGCGAAGGAAACGCCCTGCCTTGATTGCATTTTTCTTTTAACGAATTTATTATCTTTTGAATTCTTTTTATATTGTTGTTTGCGGAAATTATAAATGAAACTATTATTTCGAAAATATCATTTTTCAAAATTCTAATTCCACTGCCAAACTCAATAGGATTTTTTAATATATCAAATTTAAGAAGTTCCTGTTTTATTTTTGAATAGTCTGTTTGCAAATCAAAAAAAATTTCAAAATATTTTTCGTCATCACATAAAATTTCATAACCTTCTTGTGTTTCAACGATTGTCGCCTGTTTATCCTTAGAAAAAACTTGATAACCCTTTTCTGTTTTTTCGTAGCAAAAAATTTGTCCACATTCAAGAATATGTTGTGGATTAAAATCTTCCTTTGAATAAATTTCAATTTTGTTTTTAAAAAGTTTGTATTCCATAATCTTAAAAAATCCCCGCTAAAAAGCAGGGAAATAAATTAAATATTTTCTAATATTGAAACTATCTTTTTGCCCTTTGAAGAACCAAATTTAACAGCACCGTCTTTAAGTGCAAACAAAGTATAATCTTTGCCTATCCCTACATTAACACCTGGGTATATTTCAGTGCCTCTTTGGCGAACAATGATTGAACCAGCAAGAACTCTTTGTCCATCACTTGCTTTAACACCAAGGCGTTTGCCGGCAGAGTCTCTTCCGTTTTTGGTACTTCCACCACCTTTGTGGTGAGCAAAAAGTTGAATATTAATTTTAAACATCTTCAACCTCCAACTTTACATATTTTTTTTCATTCTCGCAAATATTTTCCAGCGTTTTGTACAATGATGTAATAATCAAATCAGTCTCCTGACTTGGCTTTTCAAGCATCAAACTTAAAAAACCATCTCTAATTTGCACATCTGCTTTGATGTCTGCAACTTCTGTTATGGCGAGCACCGCCATTTGAGATGCAGTGGAAATTGCACTACACAACACATCTTTTCCAGCTTCGGCTTTTCCAGTGTGTCCTGACAACTTAAACGCCGTGAATTTTCCATTTTTGCGAGTGAATTTTATTTTTGTCATCTTAACCTTTCACAGACAAAATCTTGATTTCAGTATATGGTTGTCTGTGTCCCTGTTTTTTACGCTCATTTTTCTTTGCTTTATATTTGAAAACGATAATTTTATCTGCTTTGCCGTGGCTTACAACCTCTGCTTCGCAAACAGCGTTTTTCAACTTATCGCCAACTTTTGAGCCGTTTTCATCGGAAATCATCAATACATCAAGTTTAACTTTATCGCCAATATTAGCAACAAGTTTTTCAACTTTAATAATGTCGCCAACTTGAACATTGTATTGTTTTCCACCAGTAGCAACAACTGCGAACATAATTTTACCTCCTCTAACCAAACTCGCTATCATGGCGGGCAAAGCCACTTAAATGCCACTTCTATGCGGATACTTTGCAAGTATAGCAAAAAACATATGCATTTGTCAAGTAAAAAAAGCACTTAGTTTAAGTGCTTTTTTTGTTATTTAACGATTTTGTCGTTTTTGTCTTTTTTGTTGTTTTTGCCTTTTGATTTTTTATTCTTTTTAACTTTGTTAATTACAAAGTAAGCAATTACGCCAGCAAGAACTAAAACAGCAACAACAATTAAGATTATGCCAACAATTTCATAAACATCAACACCGCCCTCTGCTTCGGTTGAAACTTCAAATTCAATAGTTTTTGTAGTTGTCCAACCTGCTTGATCGGTAATAGATATTTCAATTTTATACGTGCCTGCTGTGTCAAGTTTATAACTAAATCTGTTTTCTGAAGCATTACCCAAATTTTCAAGAGGTTCACTACCACTAGTGGTATTTGTAACCTTAATCTCTAATGTATCCCAAAGCAATGCATCTTCTGTTTTATTATCGGAAATAGTAATTTTACTGATATCCAAAGTTAATGTTGCACCAAGTTCGTATTTATCTTGAACAAAATCATCAGCAACTTCAACAACAGGAGATTCTGTATCACCTACGGCGATTGAGTAAGATTTCTGTGAATTTACATTGTTATAGTAATCGTAAACATAATAAGTTATTGTGTAGTTACCATCTCTTGAAAGTGTGTATTCAATATTGCCTGTTTCTGGATTGTAACCATCAGCCTGTGTCCATCTGTTCAAATAATACTGTGTTGAGAAAGAAGTTTCTCCACCTTTGTATTGAATTATCGCATAACTACTTTCACGATTGATGCCTTTAATTGATGCATCTGTTGCTTCTACTTGTTCAATAGAAATTGTTGTGCCTTTTGTAACAGATTTTGGATAATTATATTCTGTTAAGATAACAGGAGCGGTAGTGTCAGAAACAGTCAAGGTATATATATTGCTTGTAAGAGAATATGCTCTGTAAGCATCAAGATTAAGTGTTGAAGATGAAGCAAGAGTATCCGCTGGCGCATCTCCAATAGTTAAATTGTTTGACTCTTCGGAAGTTAAGGTAAACTTCAACTCTGCGCCGTTTCTAGCAATAAATCCAAGTCCGTTAGCAGTTGAAAGATAATATTTAACTCCATTTGATTCAATATACTGGCCAAGGCCTTCTTCAAAGCCTGTTATTTTTTCACTAAGGTCATAAATCAAATATTGAGAGTCAGTTTTAATTGCATACTTAACAGTTTTAGTTGTGCTTGAAACCATCACAAAATTTCCATCTGAAAATGCTGTAACCTTGTTATCAGTACTTTTCTCGATAACTGCCGTATTGGTTGTATTTTTTTCAAATAATGATGTATCAAATACACTTACGTTAACAGTATATTGCAATCTATATATTCCAGGCTCATAAGCGGTAAAAGTGTTTTCTTCGTTTTCATTAAATTTGTAAGAAGAAGGAGCGTCACCGATTACTTTTATATTATAATCGAAAGCAGAATTAGAATCATCATTGCTTACACCAAATATATCATACTGATCACCTGAAAGTTTGTAAGCAACAGAAGGTGTTCCTAAATCAATCGCCGTTCCAACTTCGGCTTTACCTTCATCACCGATAACTGCTGGAAGGCCAGTAATAACAGGATCCTCAATAACCCCGGAACCAATAACTTCAAAGTTATAGAAAGTGGTTATTTGATTGTTGCCAGCATCAGTAATAACAACCTTAACTTGATAAACACCAGCATATGAGGCAATTACTTTGCCTGCTTCCAAAGTATATCTTTGAGAAAGAACGTCTTTAACTTCTGTTTTCCCAACAACTGTGATAGGTGTTTCAACTTTTGTTTTAACCCCCTCACTATTTTCAACGTATTCCACTCTGTTTACAAATACTTCAGAGTTGATATATTTAACATTATCATCGCTTAACACAATTGTAGGAAGAATAATTTCGGAATTTTGCTGAATTGGTTGATCATTTTGAGTGTTATATTTTTCTAAAATAATTTTTGGTGCTTTTGTATCTTGAACATCGGCTATTGCAATTTCTTTTGTCCAAGTACCAACATTGCCATAATCATCTTTTGCTGAAACTTTAATTGTTACCATTGTAGGTACATCTTCTGAATAAATTGCGTTATTGATTTCTGAAAGATCGATTTTGTAATTTTCATCATCAAGAATGATCGAATCATAAACGGTATCATTTGCGCCAGTATAGAAATATTCTGTAACAACGTCCATTCTTGTATCGTTATCATCAGTAGCAGTTGGTGCTTCAAACGAAATAATAGAATTTGCTCTATATGAATTTTTAAGGTTAGTTACAAAAGTGATTTCAGGTGGAACATCATCTTCAAGCCCTGTACCGCTAACTATTGAAATAGAATATGACAATTCAGTGCTTTCGTTTTCTGCTTCATCTTTTGCATAATAAAGTACTGTGTAAGAAGTCCCAGATGAAGAACCAGGTAAAATGTTTGTTCCGCTTACAGTAATATCTAAATATGCGTAACCTTCTTTATCCTTATCTTCTACTTTATTTGAAACTATTAAGAAATTGTTATTTTTTAACCAAGTTTCAACTTCTTGTTGAGAAGATGTATCAATATCTAAGTCTTCAAGTTTTTCTCTTATGTAATTATTGTTTGATAGGAATGTTGACCAATTATAGTCAAAAATTAAATTCTTATCATTATGTTGGTTATCAATTGTTATTTCTCTTGAAGAATTTTTAATTACTCTGGTAAGCGAAATATTGTCCAAAGACGAAACATTATCTAGTGCACTTATAGCATAAATAATCACATTGCCAACAGAAGTTTTAGATTTAAGAGCGGTAGATGCGTCAGGATAAATTTTGTTTCCATCTTCATCTTCTGATAATTTTTGAGAAGCATCATACATATAAACTGTTGGTGCTTTACTATCAGTAACTCCGTCAATTCTGAATTCCAATGTTTTTGTATTTCCATAGAAATCTTTGGCGGTATAAACAATTCTATATGAACCGTTAGCCCAAGGAGTAAACACTCCGTCTACAATACTTCCTGCTTTTGTTTCTGAATAAGAATTATTGCTGTCTCTTCTATATGCTTCAATAGTATAACTTATACCAACACTCTCCTTTGCAGGTGTAGAATCTTCACCAGTTTGTCCAGAAATAGTAGGCAAAGTTACCCCTACGCCAGTAACAGCGGAAGAAAGCGAAGAATTTTGAGTTAAAGCAAGTTCATAATTTTTATAATAATTTTGAGAAACAGTGAAAGATTTCTTTATTGAAGTAATAAACTGACCTGCTAAATAATAATCATAACTGATTGTATAGTTACCATAACCAGCAAAGAAGTTTTCGTCATTAGGGTTAAAGTATTTTGAATCTATATAGTAACCTGTTTCATTCTGCTCAACAACAACTGCTTTTTCACCACCTGAAACAGAAATTTTAACAAACTCACCCTCGCTTGGCACAGAATCTGTGTTAAGCACATAAGAAACTCCACTTACCTCTTCTTCATTTCTATCGAACAAAGTTGGAAGAGGAAGTTCAATATTTTTTAAAGTATCACCTTGTAATGTTACATCATAAACATTTGGAACAATTTTTTCGTCGTTATCATTAAACTCGAAATAAGCAGTAGTAATTTCACTATAAACAATGTACTCCGATGCAAATGATTTAACTTCGCCATTAACTGTAACATCAAACTCATATGTTACAACATATTCTCCTGCATTTTTAAGTTCAACTGTTCCGTAAACTGCGCTTGCTGAATCAATTGAAAGCGCACTTATAATAGTGCTGTCTTGCGCTTTTGCAATTTCAACTTCCTGCCCTGAGGATTTATAAGTAACGGTAACATTAGATGTGATCGCATCTATGGTGTTGGCACCATCATATGAAACAAGATATTCTGCGCCATAATTGTCCAACCCGACAGGAATTTGTGAATCAGAACCAAAATAAGCGGCTCTAATTTGATATGTAGACCCCTTATTTGCAACTGACTGTGCATTATTTAAAATTATTGCCTCACTGCCAACACCGCCCAACAAACAATCGGCATTAGACTGAATGATATTTACTGGGAAAAATGATGTTGCCAAAATGCCTGCGAAAGCAAGAGTAACTCCTTTATATAGATTGTTCTTTTTAATAATTTTATTCTTTATCATAATAACCCCTCAGTAAAGATGATTTCGTAACAGTTTATTTTAATATAAATATAATTTAATGTCAATCAATTTTGGACTTATTTAATTAAAATATTTTGCGCATAAGCAATAAATCTATGTAATAATAAAAATAAAAAATTCAATATATTGTAACAAAATTTTGCAAATTTTAATAGTATGTTAATGTGTAAGCACACTCACACAAAAGGATAAACAATTAGGAGGTACATATGAACTTTTTTGGAGGCTTCGGCGGCGGAAATGGTTGCGGATGCGACTGCTGCTCAATTTTAATCCTTCTCATGCTTTTGCAATGCTGTGGCTGTGGCAATAACGGTTGTGGAATTGATATCTGCACATTATTATTGATTCTCTTACTTTGTGGTTGCTGCGGTGGTTCAAACTGTATGAACAAATGCTAAAATAAGAAAAAAGCCTAAATTAAGAAAATTTAGGCTTTTTTCTTTACTTTTTTTGTTTTTTAAGTTAAAATAGTTATGTAGAGGTGTGCTATGGACAAAAACAAAAAAGTAAAAAGAAAGTATGGTCTTGATGCAGAACTTATTTGGAAAGATAGAAAAAGATATTGTGGATTACCTTGGTCATTCACACGATATTCGCTAATAAAAAATGGTGATAAATGGTTCAAAGTTTTTTCCGACATTGGTTTATTATACACTGTTGTGGAAGAAGTAAATATATATCGTATTCAAGACGTATCATTACATCAATCGTTGTTTGATAAAATATTTGGTACTGGAACAGTAATTTTATATTCAAACGATGAAAGACAACCTGCGTTTAAATTAAGACATATTTCGCAACCATATAAAGTAAGGGATATGTTTTCAAATTATATGGAAGCAGAAAGGACGAAGCGCAATATACGAATATCAGAATTTCAATATTAAAAAACGCCGAATGGCGTTTTTTAATGATATTTTTTAAGTTTGTTGATATAATTTTGAAAATAATCTGGCAAAGGCAACTCAAATTTAATAATCTGCCCAGTTCTTGGATGTAAAAATTCTATTGAATAAGAAAACAATAACTGCCCTTTAAGATTTTTATCTTTTTGTCCATAAACGCTATCACCTACAACTGGATGCCCAATATACGCGCTATGAACCCTTATTTGATGAGTTCTGCCTGTAATTAAGGTAAACTCAACAAGTGTTGCATTTTGATATCTCTGTTTCACCTTGAACAAACTGATAGCCTCTTTCCCCTCGTTTGCAACAGTGTATTTTTTTCGATCTTTTTTATCTCTAGCCAGAAAAGTTTGAATTTTCCCACTATTATCCCAAACCACGCCACTTAAAAGTGCCAGGTATTTTCTTTTAACTTGTTTATTTTTAATCATTTCTGCAAGTTTGTTATGAGCAAAATCATTTTTTGCAACCAGCATCAAACCTGCGGTATCTTTATCAAGTCTATGTACAATTCCGGGTCGTAGGACTCCATTTATGCCACTTAAATTATGAATCCTTGCAAGCAAACCATTAACAAGTGTTCCCTCTTTTTTCGTTTCACAGGGATGAACAACAAGCCCTTGCGGTTTATTTATAACTATTAAATCATCATCTTCAAAAATGATATCAAAATCAATTTCCTCGGCTTTGACTTCCAATGGTACAGCAGGCTGGATATCAATTTGAATTTTATCATTTTCTTTAAGTTTTAACCCTGTTTTAACTATTTTACCATTACAAAGAATCTCACCTTTTTCAATTAAACTTTGCAAATGAGAACGAGAAAAATCACTGAACATACTACTTAAAAATTTGTCCAGCCTTTCGCCTTCATATTGTTTATCAACTTCAATTATTTTCTTCAAAATTATCCTTTTTACTTTTTTTATTTTTCACTAGCATGATAATGAAATAAATAACCAACAAAACAACGCCGACTGTCAAGCAAATGTCGGCAATATTAAACACTGGAAAGGAATTCCAAAATTGAAAATGTAAAAAATCTCTAACATAACCAAAAGCAAGCCTATCAACCAAATTCCCAATACTACCCGCAAAAATGAAACCAAGCGTAACATGGAAAAGAGGGTTTTTGCTTTTTTCGGCAATCATAAGCCAAATAAACGCAATGATAAACACGAAAGTTAAAATAATTAAAAATGTTTGCGAACCTGAAAAAATTCCCCATGCAGCCCCTTCATTATGCACTGTTACAATATCAATAAATCCTGACAAAAATTCAGCTTTTTCTCCTAATGAAAGCGCACTATCCACAAAATGCTTGCTTAATAAGTCCGCAAGCAATAAAACTACAAATAAAGGCAAAGTTATACAAAGCAAAAACTTGTAATGTTTACTCAATTTCCACTCCTTCTGGAAGTAAAATCAACAAACGATTTTCTTCTATAACCGACATGGAACCATTACTCATTTCAATAGCGCCTTCAATAAATCCTAATGCACGACTTTTATCGTCTGAATATTCAACATTAACAAGCACTGGCTCATCGTTTTTGAATATTTGAAGTGCTTTTTTTGCATCTTCAATTTTTTCAACATAAATAACTTTAATGCCGTCAATTTTATCAGGACGCTCGATTTTATCTTTTTTCAAATTAAAAGTTGCTTTTGGCTCGGATTTTTTTATCCTTTTTGATTTAACCTGTTCTTCCTCGGTCTCAAAACCCAGCGCCCTCGCAATATTACCAAAAAAACCCATGGCGAACTGCTCCTCCAAATTTATTTTAACACACAAAAACATTTTTTCAAAGTATAGATTTAATTTTTTTCGCAATTATTGTAGAAAAAAACTTAGGAATAACCCTAAGTTTTTACAAAGTCCGTTCTTGGCTTGCAGTTTTTTGAACAGTAACACCAAACTTTTTACGCATATAAGCCAATTTTTTATCCAAAGATTTTTCAAGTTTAGTAAATTGTTTATCGTTGAATGGATATTTTTCACTGTAAGCACCTACTTGATAACTTCCCACTACATCAAAATTATCATCTATAATGTAAACTTTAGTTAGGCCAATAGCATTTCTTTTCCATTCACTTATGCGTTCAACAAGTTTTTCGCCACAACAAATTCTTCTTAAATTTGCACATTTTTTAAAAAGATCAACGCCGACCGCTTCTACACTAGGTGGCAAAATTATGTCTTCAAGAGAGTAACATTCTTGAAATGCTTCTCTACCAATATATTTTAAAGTGTTTGGCAAAACAACTTCTTCTAACTCAACACAGTCAGCACATGCCATTGCATCAATTCCCAGCAATCCGCTGTCTATTTCTATTTTTTTTACTGATGATTTTGCGAATGCAACATCTTGAATATAATCAAACCCTTCTGGAATAAATATATTTTCAACCTTTTCATTTTCAAACAATAACCCTGTTTCTACTATTCTTTTTTTATCGCCAGGGTCTAATGTTAAATCTCTACCGATTATTTTTGGCAAATTGTGTTTACCATAAAACTGACCTGGTCCATAATTTTTGGAAATTTTTTCTTTTAGTCCTACCATTTTTCACCTCGCTTTTTTAGTATAACATGTAAATCAAAATTTTACAATACAAAAATAAAAAAAACGGTTACACACAACCGTTTTTTTTAATTTAAACTAAAATTACTCAACAATTTTAGAAACAACACCAGAACCAACTGTTCTTCCACCTTCACGAATAGCGAAACGAAGTCCTTCTTCAATAGCGATAGGTGTAATAAGAGTAATTGTCATGTTAACGTGGTCACCAGGCATAACCATTTCAACACCCTTTTCAAGTTCAATAGTTCCAGTAACATCTGTTGTTCTGAAATAGAATTGTGGTCTATATCCATTGAAGAATGGAGTATGACGCCCACCTTCTTCTTTCTTCAAAACGTAAACTTGTGCTGTAAATTTTGTATGAGGATGAATTGAACCAGGTTTGCAAAGAACTTGACCTCTTTCAATTTCACTTCTTTGAATTCCTCTAAGAAGAAGACCAACATTATCACCTGCTCTTGCTTCGTCAAGAAGTTTTCTGAACATTTCAACGCCTGTGATAACTGTTTGTTTCTTAGCACCCATACCAACGATTTCAACAGTGTCGTTCATTTTAACAACACCACGTTCTACTCTACCTGTTGCAACTGTTCCTCTTCCTGTGATTGTGAAAACATCTTCAACAGGCATAAGGAAAGGTTTATCTGTATCTCTTTGTGGTTCAGGGATATAAGCATCAACTGCATCAAGAAGTTCTTGAATGCAAGCACATGCTGGGCTATCAACGTTGTTTGCCTGAGCGGCTTCAAGTGCTTTAAGAGCAGAGCCTTTAATGATAGGAGTTTTATCCCCTGGGAAACCATATTCGGTAAGAAGATCTCTAATTTCCATTTCAACAAGTTCAAGAAGTTCAGGGTCGTCAACTTGATCTGTTTTGTTCATGAAAACTACGATATATGGAACACCAACTTGTCTAGCAAGAAGGATATGCTCTCTTGTTTGAGGCATAGGGCCATCTGTTGAAGCAACAACAAGTATAGCACCGTCCATTTGAGCAGCACCAGTAATCATGTTTTTAACATAGTCTGCGTGTCCTGGGCAGTCTACGTGAGCATAGTGACGTTTGTCAGTTTCATACTCTACGTGAGCGGTGTTAATTGTAATTCCACGAGCTTTCTCTTCAGGCGCTTTATCGATTTCATCGTATTTCATAGCCTGAGCGTGTCCTTTAGCAGCGCAATACATAGTAATTGCTGCAGTAAGGGTTGTTTTACCATGGTCTACGTGACCAATAGTACCAATATTAACATGAGGTTTATTTCTGTTAAAAGTTTCCTTAGCCATTTTTAAAAATTCTCCTTTTTTGTTTTACTTTGCTATTGTAGCATATATAAATTTTTTTTCAAAACGATTTAACAAAATTTTTTAATTTCTTTTTGCTCTTTCGCCAACCACTTTATCAGCGATTGATTTAGGAACTTCTTGATATTTAAGAGGCTCCATAACATAATTTCCTCTTCCCTGAGTTTGAGAACGAAGGTCGGTTGCATATCCAAACATCTCTGCAAGAGGTACTTCTGCGCTTACAATTTGAATTCCAAGGTTAGATTCTGTTCCTGTAAGCATTCCACGACGAGATGTAAGATTTCCCATAACTGTACCAAGATATTCGTCTGGAACTTCAACTGAAACTTTCATGATAGGTTCAAGCAAAACTGGGTCTGCTTTTTTAGCACCATCTTGGAAAGCCATTGAACCAGCAATTTTGAACGCCATTTCTGATGAGTCGACTTCGTGGAAAGAACCGTCAACAACAGTTACTCTGAAATCTACTGTTTCGTAACCAGCAATAACACCGTTCATTCTTGCTTCGTTTATACCGTTATTGATAGGTTGAATATATTCTTTTGGAATAGAACCACCAACGGTTTTATCAACAAACTCATATCCAGCGCCTCTTTCAAGAGGTTCCATTTCAATGATACAGTGTCCGTATTGACCTTTACCACCGCTCTGACGAATGAATTTACCTTCTGCTTTAACTGGTTTTCTAATAGTTTCTCTATAAGAAACTTGTGGGTTACCAATGTTTGCTTCAACTTTAAATTCTCTCAAAAGTCTATCTACGATAATATCAAGGTGCAATTCACCCATTCCTGCGATAAGTGTTTGCCCTGTTTCTTGGTTTGTGCTAACCCTAAATGTTGGGTCTTCACGCATAAGTTTTGCAAGAGCAAGCGCCATTTTTTCTTGCATATCTTTTGTTTTTGGTTCGATAGCAAGTTGAATAACTGGCTCTGGGAAATCCATGCTTTCAAGTTGGATTGGGTGTTTTTCATCACAAAGTGTGTGTCCTGTGATTGTATCTTTAAGCCCTACGATAGCGGCTATATCACCTGCCCCAACCTCTGTAATTTCCTGACGGTTGTTAGCGTGCATTCTTATAAGTCTTCCAACTCTTTCTGTTTTACCAGTGATAGAGTTGTAAACATATGAGCCTGCTTTTAAAAGACCACTGTATACTCTGAAGAATGTAAGTCCGCCAACGAATGGGTCAGTCATGATTTTGAATGCAAGGCCTGCAAAAGGCGCAGTTTCACTTGCTTCTCTTGTTTCTTCCAAACCAGTGTCTGGATTTATGCCTTTTATAGGTGGAATATCAACTGGTGAAGGAAGATATTCAACCATAGCATCAAGAAGCATTTGAACACCTTTATTTTTATAAGAAGAACCGCAAAGAATAGGTGTGAATTTTCTTTCGATTGTTCCTTTTCTGATTGCTTTTTTAAGTTCGTCTATGCTGATTTCTTCACCTTCAAAATATCTTTCCAAAAGCGCATCATCAGTTTCAACAATTTTTTCAATCATTTCATCATGAAGTTTTTGTGCTTTTTCTTTGTATTCAGCAGGAATATCTGCAATCTCAATTTCTTTTCCCATGTCATCTTTATAGATTTCTGCTTTCATGGTTAAAAGGTCGATAATACCAGTGAATGTATCCGCTTCACCAATATTAAGTTGAATTGGAAGTGGATTTGTTTTTAATCTTTTTTGAATAGATTCAACGCAACCCATAAAGTCTGCTGCATCTCTATCCATTTTGTTTACATAAACAATGATTGGAACTTTGTATTTTGTTGCTTGACGCCAAACTGTTTCAGTTTGAGGCTGAACTTTATCACGCGCACTCAAAACAAGCACTGAACCATCAAGAACTTTTAATGATCTTTCTACTTCAACAGTAAAGTCAACGTGTCCCGGAGTGTCGATGATGTTGATTTTGTGGCCTTTCCAGTTACAAGTTGTGCAAGCGGAAGTAATTGTGATTCCTCTTTCTTGCTCCTGAGCCATCCAGTCCATGGTAGCCTGACCATCATGCACTTCACCAATTTTATGACTTTTGCCTGTGTAGTATAAAATTCTTTCGGTGGTGGTTGTTTTACCAGCATCGATGTGTGCCATAATTCCAACGTTTCTTGTTAATTTTAAATCTGTTGTAGGCATATTTTATTTTCTCCTATATAAATATGTTTAAATTTAATTCAAATTAAACTGCTTGCAACCTAAATTTTACCAACGGTAATGTGCAAAAGCCTTATTTGCCTCAGCCATTCTGTGAAGTTCATCTCTTCTCTTGATTGAAGCACCTGTTCCATTGTAAGCATCCATAAGTTCGCCTGCAAGTTTAGCATCCATATTTCTTTCGCCAGTTCTTTTTCTTGCGAAAGTAACAATCCATCTGATTGCCAAAGTTTGGCGTCTTTCTGGTCTAATTTCCATAGGAACTTGGTAGTTTGCTCCACCTACTCTTCTTGATTTTGTTTCAAGCATAGGTTTAACATTTTCAAGAGCCTGATTAAACACATCAAGTGGCTCTAATCCCATCTTTTCCTTAATGATGTCGAATGCACCATAAACAATTCTCTGAGCAAGACCTTTTTTACCATCATACATAACTTGGTTGATAAGTTTTGTAACGGTTTTGCTTTTATAAATTGGATCAGGAAGGACAGGTTTTTTAACGGCACTATTTCTTCTTGCCATTTTTATTTCCTCCTATTACATTTTTTATAAAGTTTTATTTGCTTTTTGGTTTTTTAGCGCCGTATTTAGAACGAGATTGACTTCTCTTAGCAACGCCGGCAGCATCAAGAGTTCCCCTGATGATGTGATATCTCACACCAGGAAGGTCTTTAACTCTTCCGCCCCTAACAAGAACAACACTGTGTTCTTGAAGGTTGTGACCAATTCCAGGAATATAGCATGTTCCTTCTTGTCCATTTGAGAACTTAACTCTTGCAATTTTACGAAGAGCAGAGTTAGGTTTTTTAGGAGTAGCAGTTCTTACAGAAAGGCAAACTCCTCTTTTTTGTGGACACTCGTTAAGAAGTGGCGCTTTTGATTTTTTTTCAAAAGTTTTTCTTCCCTTGTTAACAAGTTGGTTAATCGTAGGCATTTCTTTCCTCCTTATTTAGATTTGTCTAGGCAAACGCCTTAATTTGCTTTTTGTTTAAACACGAACAACACAATCACAACAACTTTGTGACTTTGGCGAAGCTATTTCGCCAAATCGGTGAAAGGCTTGTTTGCCTTCACCTGTCGTTTGTTTATGCCTTAAAAAAGACAGTCCCCGACAACAAGACTAAATAAATATATCAATTTAGTAAGAATTTGTCAAGGAATTATGGCAATTTTTAGAAAAAATATTTGCTTAATTTTCATGCTGGATTTAACGAACTTAGCAAATTTATTATTGACAAATTTTGATTTTAAAATATAATGAATGTAGAGGCATTTTTTTGGAGGCACACATGAAAACAAATACAGTAATTTTTTTTGAAGACTATAAAAATAGAGAAGTCAGCATTGGCTTTTTAAAATGCGACATTCCTTTTAGAGATAATGATTTTGTTAAACTCAATGTTGGAAGGAAACAGTATCCAATTTTGTATTCAACACTTGCTGCGCGCAAACTTAGGCAAAATAAATACTATGCCCCTATTGCGAGTTGTGAAATACCCGAAGATTTAGAGGGCAGAGTTCTTGGCACATTTTTAGATACTGCTTATGAAGAATTACTTAAAAAAGCAAAACCATTAATAAGTGAAAAAACAAGCCACTGTGAAGAATTAACAAAATAAAGACTGAAATCAATCAGTCTTTTTTTACCATTTCAAACAAATCTTGCTCCGAAATAATTTTAATGTTAAGTTGTAGTGCCTTGGTATATTTTGAACCAGGGCTTTCTCCTAAAAGAACATAATCAGTATTTTTGGAAACTGACCCCGCAACTTCGCCACCATTTTCCAAAATAATTTCAGTCGCTTGTCCTCTTGAAAGCGTTGGCAATGTTCCTGTAAGCACAAACTTTTTCCCTGCAATAGGCGAAGAAAAATCTCGTTGTTTAGGATTTTGAATTTCAACGCCCACATCAAGCAAATTTTGAATCTCTTTCAAGTTTTCATCATCTTTAAAATAGTCGAAAACATTTTTAGCAATCACAGGACCAATATCGCTTATATTTTCAATTTCTCTAAGTTTTGCATTTTTAATTGCTTGCAGACTTGAAAAATGGTTTGCAATATCCCGAGCGGTTTTAATACCCACTTCACCTATTCCAAGCGCAAAAATAAACCTAAAAAGTTCAATTTTTTTGCTTTTTTCAATGGATTTTTTTAAATTATCAGATTTTTTGTCTTTAAAATTTTCCAAAGTTAAAAAATCTTCTTTGCTAAGTTTATATAAATCGGAAGGATTTTTAACTCCAAGTTCGGTTATAAGTGTGCTAACAGTTTTCTCGCTAAGCCCCTCAATATTAAAAGCGTCACGGCTTGCAAAATGTGTGATTCTGCCTTCAATTTGATCGAAACAACCATCATGATTTGTGCAGTAAAGTAACGGCCCTTTTTTTACAAGTTTATGGCCACAGCAAGGGCAAATTGAAATTTCTTCAATTTCTTTTGCGTCTTCTGCTTTTTCAGCCAGCCCTAAAACTTCTGGTATAACTTCATTGCTTCTTCGAACAAACACCCTGCTTCCAATCGAAACTTGTTTCCTTACAATATCATCAAAGTTGTTAAGAGTGGCTTTTTGTACAGTTGCGCCAGCAAGTTCAACTGGTTGTAAAATTGCAATAGGTGTTACCTTGCCAGTTCTACCCACCTGCCACACAACATTTTCTAAAACCGTTGAAATTTCCTCTGCTTCAAACTTATAAGCCATTGCCCACTTTGGAAATTTGGTGGTCCAGCCAATCTCGTCACGATATGCAATTTCATTTATGCTGACAACAACCCCGTCAATCAAAATATCCAAACCCGCTTTACGCTTATCAATCGCATTTATTTCTTTCATAACATCTTCGGCGGTTGATACAACTTTAAAATAATCACCTGTTAAAAAACCATTGTCAAACAAAAAGTTATGAAGCGATTGTTGTGTGTCAAACTTTTTCCCCTCTGCCTGCAAAACTGCATAACAAAAGAAATCAAGATTTCTCTTGGCAGTTTCTTTTGGGTCTAAATTTCTAATAGCGCCAGCAGCGGCATTTCTTGCATTTTTAAGTTTCTCTTCCGCATTTCGATTGTATATTTTCAAAGCATGATTGGTCATCATACCCTCGCCTTCAACAAACAAATGCCCTTTAAAAAGAATTTGAAGAGGAACAGAACGAATAGTTTTTACTTGTGCGCTAACATCTTCACCTACATATCCGTTTCCCCTTGTTGTTGCACTTACAAACTCTCCGTTGTCATATTCAATAACAAGATGCAGTCCGTCAAATTTATATTCCACCGAAAAAGTCATTGCGGGGTGAACATCTTTCATATCTTTTACCCATGCAAACAAATCTTTTTCATCTCTCACTTTATTAAGTGAATAAAGTTTTTTAGGGTGCTCACGCTTTTTAAATCCTTCTAAAATATTTCCTCCAACCCTTAAAGAAGGCGAGTTGGGAAGAACTTTCCCCGTTTCCTTTTCCAAATCAATAAGCCGATAATATAGTTTATCGTATTCAGCGTCAGAGATAGTCGGAGCATCTAAATCATAATAATTGTGATTATGTTTATTGATTTGAGCAATCAATTTTTTCATTTCTTCAATTTTATCCATCACTCTTCCTCCTCTATTGTAAGTGGTGCAATTTCAAGCATCAAACTTTTTATGCCCACTCCTTCAAAATTGATATCACCCACCAATCCGTCATCAGAAATTTCAACTATTTTACCTTTGCCAAATTTAGGGTGAACAACTTTTTGCCCGCATTTATATTTGGAAGTATCAATTTTATCTTTCTCTTCTTCAAATCGGTTTAAAATTGAAGACTTATCAAAAAATGGTATTGACTGTGAAAAACTTTTTCCTTCGCCAAACACACTGCGCTCTTCAACAGCCTTAGGCTTAAACTGATAAAACCCAAGTTCTTTACAAAATCTGCTTGGAATTTGATAGTTTGTTTTGCCATACAAGAATCGTTTCGAACAATGAGTAATAATCACTTTTTCTTCCGCTCTTGTAACCGCAACATACATAAGCCGACGCTCTTCTTCAATATCATCTGCGCTGTTGGCTCTGCTGATTGGGAAAAGCCCCTCTTCCAGCCCAATTATGAAAACATTTTTAAATTCCAGCCCTTTCACTGCATGCACTGTGGCAATAGTAACACTGCCACCTTCTCCAATCTCATCTGCATCGGTGGAAAGAGTTATGCTCTCTAAAAAGTCGCCAAGTTGCGCCTCAGGATTAAGCCTTGCATATTCCCTAACACCCGCTTCGAATGAAGAGATGTTCATAAGTTTGTCAAATCCTTCCTCACTTTTTCTATCGTAAACATCTCTAAGCCCAAATTTAGTTATTACTTCGCTAACAAAATCAGCAAGGTCCAACTTCAAATTTTTTAAACCTACATAAATTTCTAAAAAGGAAGCAAGTTTCTTTTCTAGCGCTGGTTCATTTTCAAGTTTCCCTTCCAAAATCGACTTTAAAATGCTTTGTTCTCCCGCCAACTCTTTCAATTTGGCCACAGCGCTATCCCCAATCCCCCTACGAGGGAAATTAACAATTTTTAAAAACGCAACATCATCATCAGGGTTAACAAAAATTCTTAAATATGCAACCACATTTTTAATTTCAGCACGCTCATAAAACTTAAAACCACCATAAATTTTGTGCGGAATATTATACGACAAAAGCGCCTCTTCCAAATTTCGAGAAAGAGCATTCAATCTCATTAAAACAGCAAAATCCGAAGGTTTATCCCCCCGCCTTATCAACCTTTCAATAGTGTTTGCAACAAACAGCGCTTCATCACGCTCGTCAATTGCATTATAAATTACGGGCTCATCACCGCCCTCTCTTTGCGTCCAAAGTTTTTTCTCCAAACGAGAATTGTTATGTGCAATAAGTTTGTTGGCTCTATCCAATATCTTTGAGGTTGAGCGATAGTTCCTTTCAAGTTTATAAACTTTTACATCTGGAAAATCTTTTCTAAAATTAAAAATATTTTTAAAATTTGCTCCCCGCCAAGAATAGATGCATTGGTCTTCATCACCCACAACAAAAATATTTCCATGAACAGATGCAAGTTGTTTTAAAAGTTCATATTGAACCACATTTGTGTCTTGAAATTCATCAACCAAAATATATTTAAAACGGTTTGAATATTTATCTTTAATATCATCACATTTTAAAAACAACTTATAAGTTTTAATAAGCAAATCATCAAAGTCTAAGGCATTGTTTTTTTTCAATCTTTTTTCGTATTCTGCCATAACTTTAACAATTTTTTTAATGTCAGTAACATCTTTGCATGCATATTCATAATCTTCCAAACTCATAACAGTGTTTTTCCAATTCGAGATATGAAAAAGCACATTCTTTTTCCACTTATCATCAGCCAGGCTGAATTCATTTAAAATGTCTTTAACAACTTTTTCGCTGTCGTCTTCATCATAAATGGTAAAAGAACGAGAATAGCCCAGTCTTTCAATGTCTTGTCTCAAAATTTTGGCGCACATAGAGTGGAAGGTTGAAATCCAAATTCGCTCTCCTTCATCACACATATTTTGCACTCTTTCCGCCATCTCACGCGTTGCTTTATTTGTAAAAGTAATTGCCAAAATATTATAAGGGCTAACCCCCAATGAGAGTAAGTATGCAATTCTGTGAGTAAGAAGCCTTGTTTTACCACTGCCTGCGCCGGCGGTTACTAAAACAGCCCCCTCAGTTTGAAGAAGAGGAAGGCGCTGTTCATCATTAAGTAAATTGATGTCAAAATTATTCATAAGATAATTTTAGCAAATGTAAAAAAATTAGTAAACTAATTTTTGCTCTCTTCTTTCAAATTCCTTTTTGTATCTATTAAATTTTTCTATAACATCAAGCAGATATTTTTGCTTTTTACTTTCGTCTAAAGTTTTATAATAACTTAAATCCATAAGTTCACTGATTGGATTTAAAACATCTTTTTCCAAAACCTCTTTTGCTCTGTTTTTAAAAATTTCATCAGATTCGGAAGTAGATATAATTTTAAACTTAACATTAGGACTAAGCGGAGCATTCATCTTTTTAACGCCATTAGCGCTTTTTTCTCCTTTGCTCATAAGTCTGTTGCGTGCATTTTGTGCAAGCCTTTTAAGTTCTTGATTCATAATTTCTCCTTTTAACTTCCAATCTGGAAACAAAATTATTTTAAAGCAAATGAAATTTATTTCAAAGCAATAGTTAAGAACAAATTGTCGAATTATTTCGAAAAATTTTGACAAATAAAGAAACAAAATAAAAACAAAAAAACATGGCGTTTAGCCATGCTTTTAATTTTAAAATAAATTTTTCTTAGCCTCTTTTTCTAGCGCGTTTTCTTGCAGCCTCTCTCTTGCGTTTTTTTGCAACGCTTGGCTTATAGTAGGCTTCTTTTTTTCTAATGTCACCAATAATGCCGTCTTTTTGGCATTTTCTCTTAAAGCGTTTCAAAGCGCTTTCCAAGTTTTCGTTTTCGCCAACTTTAACCGTTGTCAACCTTTTTCACCACCTTCTAATTTCAATATTGCCTTTTCATTATATTTATTTAATGATTGTTTGTCAAGCATTTATACCAATTTTGCCAATGCATTTTTATTTTTTTGCCCAACTATTTCCACTTCAACAATATCCCCCACATTAAGCACTGCGTCTATCTCGCATTTAATATAATTTTGCGTGAAGCCATAACTTTTCCCGCCAACAACTTCTTCAATCAAAACTTTGCCCGATTTATTTTTTTCTATAAACTCTTTTCGCAATTTCTCGTCTAATATGGCAAGTTCTTCTGCACGGGCTTTTTTAACTAAAAAATTCAAATCCTTTTGCCTTGAAGCAACTGTGCCCTCTCTATGCGAATATGGGAATATGTGCAACCCTGAAAACGCAATGTCCGCAATAAATCGTTTGGTTTCGTTAAATTCCTGATCACTTTCTCCGGGAAATCCAACGATAACATCTGTTGTAATGGAAGCAGTTGGAAAATATTTTCTTATAAGAGTGCAAGTTGTTTTAAATTGCTCAGTGGTATAGCGCCTGTTCATTCTTTTAAGAACGCTGTCACTTCCGCTTTGTAAAGACAAGTGAAAATGTGGGCAAAAGTTTTTAAACCCTCTTAACCCTTTAATAAATTCTTCGTCTGCAATAACTTCTTCCATAGAAGAAAGACGCATTCGCAAGTTATATTTATCAAGTTTTTGTAAAAGTGTAAGCAATCCAAGTTTTCCTTCAATTTTGAAGTCAGATAAGTTAATGCCTGTAAGCACAATTTCTTTTATACTGCTGTCAAGTGCTTGCACTTCTTCAATTATTGAATTTAAATCTCTTGACCTGCTTCTTCCCCTTAAATATGGAATAATACAGTAAGAACAAAAATTGTCACATCCGTCTTGAATTTTTATGTAAGCCCTTGTCCTAGGTTGAAGCGAAAATTCTTCTTTTTCATAACTCTTTGGCACTTCATCTATCAAAACGCCCTCGCCAAAATCAGCAATTTTATTTTTCCCTGCCACACCTTTAATAAGTGTCGCTTTGCCCAAAAACTGATTTGGGTTATGTTGAGAAGCGCAACCGCAAACATAAATTTTTGCATCAGGATTTAATTTTTTACATTTTGCCAACATCTGCCTAGATTTCTTTTCTGCCTCGCCGGTAACAGCGCAGGTGTTAACAATATAAACATCAGCCTTTTCAAGACTGTCTGTTATTTCATATCCTTTTTGTTTAAAGATGTTCAAAAGGCTGTCGCTTTCATATTTGTTAACTTTGCAACCTAAGGTTAAAACACAAACTTTCATTTCGCCCTCCTTAGTTGCCCGAAAACAAACTGGCAATTCCTATAAGCAAAATTGCCGCTGTTTCTGCCCTTAAAATTCTTTCACCTAGTGAAATATTTTCGGGTTTAGTTTTAAGAATTTCCGCTTTTTCTTGTTGTGAAAAACCACCTTCACAACCAATCAAAACAGCAATATCTTTTTCACCTTTTAAACTTGAAAAATCAAACGCCTCGCCTTCTCTTTCATTAGCAAATAATTTGATTTTATGCTCAGCAAATTTTTCAAGCATTTGAGAAAAATTTTGTAATTCAATTTTCATAAAGTCGGCACGCTCACATTGTTTTGTTGCGCTTTCAATTATTTTTTGATAGCGAATCAATTTTTCACCGTTTAATTTCATGGTAGAAAATTGGCTTTCAAAAATATATAAATTTTTAACACCAAGTTCTACTGCTTTTTGCACAACCACTTCTAACTTTTCCCTTTTTATAGCGGAAATAAATAACGAAATATTATTTTTTGCATTATTTTTATTATTTTTTTTATTTTTTACGCTTAATTTTGCAATATTTTTATCAATTTTAGTAATTTGGCAAATGTAGTCTTTCCCATCTCCATTAACAACAACCGCCTCGTCTCCAACTTTTAGACGCAAAACATTGCGAAGATGATTTAACTCTTCGCCTTCAATAATCGCCTCATCATTTTGGATTGTGCCAATAAATCTTTTCATGGGATTAGTTTACAATAAAAAAAGTGAAATGGCAACACATTTCACCTTTTTGAAAGAAAGTTTTGATATTTTGAATAAGATTTTGGGTCAATCTTTGCATTCAATTCTTCAAGCAATTTTTTTGTAGATTTATCAAGTGTCTTTGGAGGCTCGGCTTTAATCGACACAAGCATATCACCATAAGATTCTCTATTTAATATTTTCACGCCCTTATTTTTTAATCGCATAACAGTTCCACTGGCTGTAAGTTCTGGAATCGTTAAAGTATAAGGTCCTTTAAGTGTTGGAATTTCAACTTTTGTTCCAAGCAATGCCTGAGTAAATGGAATGTAAAGGTCAAGATAAATGTCGTTGCCCTTTCTTGTTAAAATTTTATGAGGAGTAACTGAAATTCTTATATTTAAATCTCCGTTTATTCCTTCTCTTACAGGTGCGTTTCCTTCGCCACGCAACCTTATTGTTTGACCGTCGTCAATTCCTGCTGGAACTTTAACTTTAAGTGTTTTGTTAATTTTTTTGTATCCTTTCCCGCCACATTCGGTGCATTTTTCTTTAATTATTTTTCCGGTAGCGTTACATCTTGTGCAACCTGCTTCTCTTATTGTTGTTCCAAACATTGTGTTCTGCTGAAATCTAACTCTTCCACTGCCGTGGCAATCTGGACAAACCGAATATTCCTTGCCGTCCTTTGCACCCGTGCCATCACAATAAGAACATTTTTCAATTTTAGAGAAAACTACATTTTTTTCCACGCCAAAAGCCGCTTCTTCAAAGGATATGGTCATATTCATGAAAATATCATCACCTTTTTCCATAACCCTTTGTTTTGCACCAGCCCCGCCAAATGCAGAAAATATGTCGGAGAAAATATCAGAAAATCCTCCGCCACCACCGCCGAAGAAATCACCAAAACCGCCTGCACCACCGCCACCAAACTGTGGGCCATCGGCCGAACCAAATTGATCGTAGTTGGCGCGTTTTTTATCATCGCCAAGAACCTCATATGCTTCGTTGATATCCTTAAATTTTTCAGCAGCCTCTGGGGTTTTGTTTATATCTGGGTGATATTTTTTAGCCAAGCGACGATATGCGGACTTAATTTCGTCCGCACTCGCCCCTTTTTCAACACCTAAAATTTTATAATAATCTTTATTTGCCATAATACTCTACTTTTTATTATTTATTGTCATCGTCTACTACGACTTCTGGGTCTGGGCCTTCGCCGTTGTTGGCGGAGCCATTTGCACCTGCACCGGCATTGGCACTTGCATTTTGATACATTTTGCTTACAACGCCGTTTGAAGTGTTTGTAAGGTCTTCAATTGCTTTTTTGATAGCATCAAGGTCTTCACTTGTTTGTTGTTTTTTAGCCTCTTCAATAGCATCTTGAAGTTTTTTCTTGTCTTCCTCGGCAAGTTTATCTCCATTTTCTTTAATCATTTTTTCAAGACCATAAATCAAGTTGTCAAGGTTATTTTTTGCTTCAACAAGTTCTTTTCTCTTCTTATCTTCCTCAGCATGAGCCTCTGCCTCTTTTATTGCTTTTTGAATATCTTCTTCTTTAAGGTTTGATGAAGCAGTGATTGTAATATTTTGTTCTTTGTTTGTTCCTAAATCTTTTGCAGAAACTTTTACAATGCCGTTTGCATCAATATCGAATGTTACTTCAATTTGTGGAACCCCTCTTGGTGCTGGTGGAATATCAGTAAGTTGGAATCTGCCAAGTGTTTTATTTTGAGCAGCAAATTCTCTTTCACCCTGCAAAACATGAATATCTACACCAGGTTGATTGTCGGCAGCGGTTGAGAAAATTTGAGATTTTCTTGTAGGAATTGTAGTGTTTCTTTCAATAAGTTTTGTAAACACCCCGCCCAAAGTTTCAATTCCAAGTGAAAGTGGAGTTACATCAAGCAAAAGAACATCTTTTACTTCTCCGCCAAGCACACCCGCTTGAATAGCCGCACCAATTGCAACACATTCATCAGGGTTTATGCCTTTGTAAGGTTCTTTGCCCGTGAATGATTTAACTGCTTCAAAAACAGCAGGAATTCTTGTTGAGCCACCAACCAAAATAACTTTGTTGATTTCAGAAGTTGAAAGTTTAGCATCGCTTAAAGCACGCTTACTACATTCAATGGTTTCTTTTACAAGGTCTTCTGTCAAAGCGTCAAATTTTGCCCGAGTAAGTTCATATTCCATATGTTTTGGGCCGTTTGCATCGGCTGAGATAAATGGAAGTGAAATTGTTGTTTTTGGAGTTGCAGAAAGGTCTATTTTTGCTTTTTCTGCTGCTTCCTTCAATCTTTGCATAGCAAGTTTATCTTTTGAAAGGTCTGTTCCGTTTTCCTTTTTGAATTCTTCAACTAAAAGGTCGATAATTCTGTTATCAAAATCATCACCGCCTAATCTAGTATTTCCGTTTGTTGAAAGAACTTCAAACACACCATCACCTATTTCCAATATAGACACATCGAAAGTTCCTCCACCAAGGTCGTAAACAAGAATTTTTTGGTTGTTGTTTTCACCTTTATCAAGTCCATAAGCAAGCGCAGCAGCAGTTGGTTCGTTGATTATTCTCAAAACTTCCAATCCTGCAATTTTGCCTGCATCTTTGGTTGCCTGACGCTGAGAGTCGTTAAAATATGCTGGCACAGTGATAACTGCTTGGGTAACTGGCGAACCAATATAACTTTCTGCATCGGCTTTAAGTTTAGAAAGTATCATTGCAGAAATTTCTTGTGGAGAATATTCCTTACCCCCAAGTTTTGCTTTGTAATTTGTGCCCATTTCTCTTTTAATAGACATAATTGTGTTGTCGCTGTTAACAACTGCTTGGCGTTTAGCAACTTTACCAACAAGTCTTTCTCCTTCTTTTGTAACAGCCACAACAGAAGGTGTTGTTCTGTCGCCTTCTGCATTAGCAATAACGGTTGGTTTTCCACCTTCCATAACTGCCACACACGAGTTTGTTGTTCCAAGGTCAATTCCAATAATTTTTCCCATAATTTTAATCCTCCTTTTTATTGACAATGACTTTTGAATATCTGATTATTCTATCGTTGTATTTATATCCTGCTTGGTATTCTTCCAAGATGATATCATTTTCTTTATCTTGCACATTTGCGATTGCAATCACATTATGCAAATTTGGATCGTATTTTTGCCCGATACTTTCAATTTTCTGCACACCGATTTTTTCAAGGGCTTGTAAAATGTTGTTTTCAATCATTTCAACCCCTTCCAAAACTTTTGAATCTGTTATAGATTTTTTTGCAACCTTAAAAGTATCCAAACAAGGCAAGAAAACTTCAATAACATTTATTTCGCCATCTTCTTTTGCCTTTTTAAATTCAAAAAAGGTTCTTTTGCGATAATTTTCAAATTCGGCTTGCAATCTTTTAGCCATTTCTAAGTATTCATTTGCTTTATCTTCACCACAATTGCAATTTTCATTGCATTTATTTTCTTCACCGCAACTGCATTCTTTTTCACATTCACAAGGTTCGTTGCAATGACATTCTTTTTCATGTTCCATATGTTTTTTTTCTTTCAAGGCTTATTTCCTCCTTTAATATTTTCAAGTTCATCGGCAAGCAGTTTAAGTGCTGCGCTCACAGAGCCATAATCCATGCGCTGAGGTCCAAGCACCCCCACTGAAAGTTCAACCGAGCCCATCTTAATCGGCAATTTTACCACCGAAAGTTCGTCATCAGTTTCAGCAACTGTTACTATAATTTGTTCATCAGTTGGCTGAGTTTCTAAAACTTCAATAAGTTCATCTTCGTCATCCAAAACCGAAAAAATATGTTTTGCTTTTTCAATTTCGCCACTTTCCAAAAGTTTAACCGCTCCGCTTTTTTGAACATCTAATAGTTTGCGATTATTAAATCTTTTTAACCCACTAACTAAGCAATCAACAATATTTTGAAATTGGCTTATTTCTTCTGTCAGCCCGCCTTCTTCAAATTCTTTGGTCATTTGCTTAATTGTTTTGCCCACAAAGTGCTTTTTAAAATATCTGCCAGCATCATCGCATTCTCGCTGTGTTGCATTTATATTTAATCTTTCATTTATATAACCCGCATTTGTTCCAATAAGCACCAGCACTTCTTGACTTAAAAGCGGAATTATTTGAAAATCTTGCAACACCAAATTTTCAACACCGCTTGCCATAACAACTGTTGGATAGTTAGTGGCTTCACCAATCACTTTTGCAATAGAAGAAATAAGGTCTGAAAGTGATGAAGTTTTTTGCTCAATCAATCTTCTAATTTTTTCAAGTTCGCTGTTCGTGGCCTTAAAATTTGAAAGCATACCTTCAACATAAAAGCGGTAACCTTGTGCTGTTGGCACACGCCCGCCAGAAGTGTGAAGTTGTCTTAAATACCCCATTGCTTCCAAAGCGTTAAGTTCACTTCTAAGAGTGGCAGTTGAACAATCAAGGCTTGCAAGATTTTTAAGCCCTGCGCTTGTTATTGGACAGCAAGAGGCAATATAATCTTCAATGGCGAACTGCAAAATCTGCTTTTTTCTATCTGAAAGTTGCATTTAAACTCCTTAAAGTTGGCACTCTCGACTTTTAAGTGCTAGCACTATTATATGCAGAATAAAAAAATATGTCAACCAAAAATGACATATTTTTGTAAATTTTTTTAACAAATTTTAACATTTTTTAATTTACAGTTTTCTTCTTAAAATATCTCCCTGATTTAGTTGAAGCGGACAATTGCAAGTGAAAAGCATGCGTGCAACATTTGCTTTTTGAATGCTTTCGCCATCCATATTTTTCATATCTAAAATGCTGAAAGTTTTGTTGAAAACGGTTTCATCTGGGCTCAAAATTTCCACTTCGTCGCCTTCTTGCAAAAAGTTGCGTTGCTCTATGGTTGCAATTCCATTTTCGCAAGATTTAACCACGCCAACAAACTCATGCGTTTGAACAGGCGTTGAACTTTCCCTGAATTCTTTATCCTGCTCACCAAAATAAAAGCCTGTTGTAAAACGACGATGAGATGTTTTTTCAAGTTCTTTCACAAACGCTTCCCCTACCTGAACTGGCAACATGTCTATTGCTTTTCGATAAGCATTAGTAACGCAGGCAACATAATAACTCGACTTCATTCTTCCTTCAATTTTAAGTGATGCAACACCCGCATCTTGAAGTTCTTTTAAATGCCTAATCATGCAAAGGTCCTTAGAGTTTAAGAAATATGTGCCACGCTCGTCTTCTTCCACTTCCAACTCGTCTTCTCTCGACTGCTCACGGATAAAATATTTCCACCTGCATGCCTGAACACATTCGCCATGGTTTGCATCCCTGCCCGCCAAATAATTGGAAAGCAAACATCTGCCTGAATACGAAATACACATTGCGCCATGGACAAAACATTCAACTTCAACCCTACCTTTGAGCGCTTTGGCAATGGCAGAGATTTGATTTATATTAAGTTCTCTTGCAAGCACAATTCTTTTTACGCCCATTTCAGCAAAAAATTCTGCCGATTGAATGTTTGTAACATTTGCTTGTGTGCTTACATGCACATCTAATGCTGGGAAATTTTTTCTTATAAAGTTTATAATTCCCACATCAGAAACAATCACAGCATCAACGCCTGCGTTCTGCAAATCTGAAAGATATTCTTTCAAACCGTTAAAATCTTCATCTTTTGCCACTATGTTGACAGTAACATAAACTTTTTTGCCTTTTGAGTGTGCCTCTTTGCAAGCCTCAAAAATTTCCTGCATGGAAAAATTGCCAGCAAACGCCCTAAGCCCAAACGCTTGCCCAGCCAAATAAACAGCATCTGCCCCGAATTGCAGAGCAGTTAAAAATTTTTCATAATTACCTGCTGGTGATAAAAGTTCCATAATTCACCTACAAATCTATACTTGGCTTTGCTGTTAAATCAAGCGACGCAAGACCAATTCCACTTTTAATATAATAGTAAGCCGCTGAGCCAATCATTGCAGCATTATCAGTGCAATATTTTAAAACTGGGAAATACGCTTCAAAGCCCTTTTCTTTGCACTGTTTTGTCATCTTGGCTTTAAGCATAGAGTTTGCTCCCACTCCCCCCGCAATAACAACTTTTTTCATGCCTGTAAGACGCATTGCCCTGATTGCCTTGTCCACAAGTTCATCGGTAACAGCCTCTTCAAAACTTCTTGCCACATCGGCCATATTATAATCTTCTTTTTTCTGTTCAAACTTGTGAACATAGTTGATAACAGAGGTTTTTATTCCACTGAAAGAAAAGTTAAGTGTTGCATGCAACGAATTTGAAACTGTAAATTTAATATTATTTTTTCCCTCTTTGGCAAGTTTATCGATTTCTGGTCCTCCCGGATAAGGAAGCCCAAGCACTCTTGCAACTTTGTCAAAAGCCTCGCCAACGGCATCATCAACAGTAGTGCCGATAAGTTTAAATTTGTTGTAATCAGAAATTTTCAATAATGCTGTATGCCCACCACTTACCATTAAACACAAAAAAGGTGGTTTTAAATCTGGGTGTGAAATGTAGTTGGAAGCAATATGTCCATGCACATGATTGATTGCAATCAAAGGTTTTTTAAGCGCATAACTAAGCCCTTTTGCAAAATTAACCCCCACAAGCAAAGCCCCAACAAGCCCAGCACCATAAGTAACTGCGATGGCATCTAAATCTTGCGCCTTAATTCCAGCCGATTTTAAAGCCTGCTCATACAGATTGGAAATAGCCATAAGGTGATTTCTAGAAGCAATTTCTGGAACAACCCCGCCAAAACGCCTATGAATTTCAATTTGCGAAGCAACTACATTTGATAAAACCTCCCTGCCATTTCTCACAACACTTACAGCGGTTTCATCGCAAGAACTTTCAATGGCAAGAATAGTCAAATCTTGTTTGTTTTTTAATTCATTAAATTCATTGAGCATGTATTTTTTCATATTATCCTCTTATATCTTTTGCAAATAGGCGTTAATAAATTCTTGAATATCACCATTCATAACAGATTGAATATCGCTGGTTTCAAAGCCTGTTCTATGGTCTTTCACCAAAGTATATGGGCAGAATACATAACTTCTTATTTGGCTTCCCCATTCAATTTTTTTAATTTCGCCTTTTATTTGTGCCATATGCTCCATTTCTTCTCGCTCTTTCATTTCAGCCAGTTTTGACATCAACATTTTCATTGCTACTTCACGATTTTGAATTTGAGAGCGTTGCGTTTGGCATGCCACAACAATGCCTGTTGGAATATGTGTTATTCTGATTGCTGATTCGGTTTTGTTAATATGTTGCCCACCCGCTCCGCTTGAACGAAAAGTGTCAATTTTAAGGTCTTCTGGTTTAATTTTTATTTCATCGTCTTCTTCAATTTCAGGCATAACTTCCACACTTGCAAAACTTGTGTGCCTGCGAGAATTTGCGTCAAATGGCGAGATTCTAACCAACCTATGAATACCTTTTTCTGCCTTTAAATAACCATATGCATTTTCGCCAGAAATCAAAAAGTTTATGTTTTTAATACCCGCTTCTTCACCATCAAGCACATCTAAAACAGTTAGTTTAAAACCTTGCTGTTCTGCATACATGCTGTACATACGAAACAGCATATCTGCCCAATCCTGAGCCTCTGTTCCACCAGCGCCAGCATGAATGTTCATTATGGCGTTGCAACTATCATACTTGCCCGAAAGCAAAGTAACAATTTTAAGGTTTTCACATTTCTTTTCAAAATCTGAAAGCGAGTGAGTAAGTTCACCATACAATTCGTTATCGTCCTCGCTCTCACAAAGGTCAATAAGTGTTTGCAAATCAGCCTCTTGCTTTTCAAGATTTTCAATTTGGCTGATTAAATTTTCTTTGTTTCTAAGTTTTTTGCCAACCTCACTGGCATTATGTCTATCCAAATAAAAATCAGGTTCAAGTTGTTGCTGTTTTAATTGCTCCACTTCACCTTTTAATTTTGCAACGTCAAAGACACTCCTTTAAGAAGTTAAAATTTTCGCTAAGTTCTTTTAATTTGGTTTTTTCAGTATCTAATATCATAATAATCTCGCTTTTAATATTTTCTAAAAGAGTATATCAAAAAAAATATTATTTGTCTAGCAAAGCAATAAAAAACAACTCAGGATTTACCCGAGTTGTTAAAGTTACCGCCTTAAACTCTTGGTGGAACAACAGGTCCTGATGCCGTTGGATAAAGTGGCATTTCAAATAATCCAGGGCACGAACTTGCAGCCGGAGCAGAATGGCATGGCGGGATTACTGGATAGCCATATGATGGCACAAGAACATCCACAACTGCCGTCACTCTGATTATAATCTGCAAACAACCAGTAACTGTAAATGTGTTTTCGGCAGTATAAGAACCAATCTCACTAGAAAATACAGCGCTTGCAGAAATATTGACAGGAGTGACAGAAGGCTGAGGAACAAAGAGAACAACGTTTTTGCTAACTGTAATGGTTGATCTACCACTTCCCAGCACGCCATTGTTATCACGATAAGTTACAACAACTGGTATTGTAACTGTTGCGCTTACATTTGCGTAGTTAGGGCAACTTTCCAATCTGTCAACAACAAGGTCAGAAATAACAACTGGTTCGTTTGGTGCATTAACTGCCGAAACAAATGTAAGAGGCGTTGCAGGGCTGGCAGGTGTCAAATCGGTTACAGGCAGAACAATTCCCGTTTCAGTGCTTTGTGAAACACAAGCATCAAAAACTTTCGTTGTCTCAATCAAGATTTTTTCACAAATCCCGTTAAGCGGATTACCTACAATAGGGCCCGGTCTGCTAGGATTTGTATTGTTGATGTAAAAAGACATTTTCCTACCTCCTGTTTTGTCTATACACTTTATAATATGCGAGGTGCAAAAATTCTGTTATCATTTTATGTGCACATCTCCCCTAAAATTATTAAATGATGTAAGCACCTCATATGTGCATTTGTTAAATGCTTTTGCCAGTTGGTTTGCGTCATTCATCAAACAAACCTTGTCTCCCACATTTACAAGCGATCCCGTAACATCAACAAAGCAAGCGTCCATGCACAAATTTCCAACCACTTTAAATGGTTTGTTATCAATCCAAACATTTATTTTTTTAAAGTTTTGTCTATCAAATCCATCGGCATATCCAACACTTACCACAGCAAGCGTAGTTCTTTTTTTTGCTTTAAATGTGCCATCATAACCAGCCTTTTCACCTTTTTCCAAACTTCTAAGTTGCAAAACTCTACCTTCAAGGCTCATAACTTTTTGCAACCCCTCACAACCATAACCGTAAAGACCTATTCCCGTTCGCAAAATATCACACGGCAAATCCTTTGCGCCACTCCCACCAAAACAAATCGGATACGGTTTTTGTAAAAATGCTCTGGCTTTTAAAAATCTTTGATATTCAATTTTTGTTATTTTTTTTGAAGAAATACTTGAAAAATGAACAGAAAAACCCGCAAAATCATGATTTTTTATTAAATTTTTAACTTTTTTTAATAAATTTTCATTTTTACAGTCAATTCCAAATCTGTTCATTCCAGTACATAATTTAATAAAACACCTGTTGGTCAAATTTAATTTAATCGCTTTTTTAATATCTGCAACCGTCATAGCAGTAAGATAAAACTCGTGCAAAAATTTAAAGTTTTCGCACTTTCCTAAAATGATTATGTTGGCGTTTGGAAGTATTTTTTTCAGTTTTTCTGCTTCTGAAATATTCGCAACTCCAAAATACTCTACTTCGTCTTGCAATATTTTTGCAACTTCTTCCATGCCATGCCCATATGCTTCGGCTTTAACCACAGCACAAATTTTAGGAGCATAACCCTTAAAAAAATTTGCATTACTTAAAAGCGCTTGCTTGTCAAGCCATTTTTTGTTCATGCAAATTTTATATTATTTATTTTTATTTTTTGACACTTTTAATTTTTCAAAAGCGTGTCCTACAATCAAATTAACATCAACAATATTGTCTTTTTCACCATTTATATGAACAAGATATTCAATATTTCCGCTCCTTCCACAAACTGGTGAAAATGTTAAATCGCTTATACGAAGGTTGCAATTTTTTATACTTTGAATAAATTGAAGCAAAAGTTTTACATGAGTTTTTTTATCTAAAATAACCCCGCGGAATTTTTTTGCTAATTTTTCTCCACATTCAAATTGCGGTTTAAACAATAAAACCATTTCGGTTGAAGGATAATCTCGGCTTAAAATAGGAAGAATATGAGAAAGAGAAATAAACGAAATGTCACTTACAATCAAATTTACATCATCTAACTTTTTTGCCTGTCTGAAATCAACCCCTTCCAAATTTACAACTTTATCACAACTTTTTAAAGTTTTGTCAAGTTGCCCATGCCCCACATCAAGCGCATATACTTTTTTCGCACCAAAATTTAAACAAACTTGCGTAAACCCACCGGTAGAAGCACCAATATCAAGCACTGTTTTTCGGTCAAAATTCACACCAAAACAATGCTTCGCCCCAAGCAATTTGTATGCCCCACGCGAAACAAACTCATCATTTTGCGCAATTTCCACATCATTTTGGTTTACTTCAAACGAAGGCTTTAAAATAATTTTTCCATCAACTTGCACTTTGCCATTTTTGATTAAATCCTGAGCCTTAGCCCTTGAAGCGACACCTAAATTTTCTACTAAAAAAACATCCAATCTCATAGTGATATTTTATCATAAAAAGTGTTTTATCCAAACAAAAAAGCGCCGTTCAAGCGCTTTTATTATTCTAAACTTATTAAATAGTAGTAAACAGGTTGTCCGCCATCTGCAACTGTAACTTCGCATTCAGGATACTTTTCTGCTAATTTTTCTTGTAATGCAGACGCATCTTCCTCTTTGATATCTTCTCCATAGAAAAGTGTGATAGTCATAATATTATCATCCATCATTCTATCAATCAATTCTTCTGTAGTTTGAGAAACAAGTTTGCCTTTTGCCAAAATTGCCTTATCATCAAGGCCAATAATTTCGCCAGTCGTAAGATCAAATCCGTCCACATGCGTGTCACGAACAGCATAAGTTACAGAGCCTGACTTAACATTTTTTATTGCGTCATTCATAGCCTCTATGTTTTCTTCAACACTTCCATCAGGGTTAAATGCAATTGTTGCAGAAATTCCCTCTGGAATACTTCTGGTTGAAATAACAACAAGGTTTTTGTTTGTAAGTTCATTAGCCTGTTCAGCAGCAAGCACAATATTTTTGTTGTTTGGGAAAACAAACACTGTTCTTGCAGGAACCTTATCAGCAGCAGCAGCAATATCTGCGGCGCTAGGATTCATGGTTTGTCCACCAGTGATAATTTCGTCAACACTTAAATCTTTAAATATTGCAGCAATTCCGTCCCCCGGAGCAACAGCAACAATACCAAGATTTTTAGTTTCTTCAACTGCGCTGGCTTTCTTTTTAAGTTCACGATTTTGCTCGCGCATATTATCAATTTTAACATTGATAATCTCACCCAATTCAAGAGCATAGCCTAGTGCCTTATTCGGCTCGTTTGAATGCACATGCACCTTGACAAGCGATAAGTCACCAATACAAATAACACTATCACCAAAATCCATTAACTTTTCACGCAGTTTGTCAATATCTGCCTCTGTGGTTTTCTTGTGCATATGCGTAATCATGAATTCAGTGCAGTACCCAAACTCTATTTCTTCCAAATTGTTGATGTCTGCAATAACATCATCAACAGTTTGAGCCTGTTTTTCATCGTCAAAAATGATTTCAAGGTTTTCTTCACCCATGAGAAGTTTATAAAAACCTGTGAAAATAATAATAATTCCCCTTCCACCTGCGTCAACAACGCCCGCTTTTTTAAGAACTGGAAGCATTTCTGGGGTTTGCTTTAAAATCTCTTCACCTGTTTCCAACACTTTTTTAAGGAAAGTTTCAAAGTTGTCTATACGCTTAGCCAAACTTACTGCATTTTCAGCCATAACACGAATAACAGTTAAAATTGTGCCTTCCTTTGGCTTTGTAACTGCTTTATATGCAACATTGGCGCCTTCTTCCATTGCCTTTGCAAAAGTTTTTGTTGTGATTTCACTATATTTTGCAGTAACATTACAAAAGCCTTTAAAAATCTGTGAAGTAATAACTCCACTATTTCCTCTCGCACCTTTCAAAGCGCCCTTTGCAAAAGCAGCACTAAGTTCATCTATATTTGCACTTATACATTTTCCAACTTCTGTAACGGCAGATTTCATTGTTAAAAACATATTCGTTCCTGTGTCTCCATCTGGCACTGGAAACACATTGAGCGAATCTACATACTTTTTATTCTGTTCCAAAAGGCTTGCCCCTGCCACAATCATCTTGCGGAAGGTTGCGCCGTTGATTGACTTTATCATTATATCTCCTAAACTCTAACGCCTACAACATGGACATTAACCGAGTCGACAATCATTCCCGTAAAATTTTCCACGCTGTACTTAACCGATTTTTTTAGAGACTCAGAAACTGCGCTGATAGACACACCGTATTTCATAATACAGTACACATCCAAAAATATTCGGTTATCTATATGGCGAACTTTTACTCCCCTTGAATAGGATTCTTTATTAAATAATTCTTTTGCGCTGTCTTTAAAGGTTTTTGACACAAGGTCGACAACACCATAACAATCAAGCACAGCAAAACCAGCGACCACTCTAATTGCGTCGTCGCTTATAGAAATGTTGCCATAATAATTGTTTGTATCAACTGTCAAACTACAACTCCTTAAATTCAGTCTATACTATCTTACAATAAACAAAAAAAATTTTCAAGTAATTTAATATCCTTTTAAAATGTTTGTTAAAAATTTTGTTATTTTTGTTGATTTTAGTTTTGTTTTATGTTATACTTGCCATGCTGAAAAAGTCCTAATAGGAGGTGAAAATATGTCAAGAGTTTGTGAAATCTGTGGTCGTGGAAAAATGACAGGTAAAAAAGTTAGCCACGCTGAAAATAAAACTAACAGAACGTTTGAACTTAACTTGCAAGAAACAACCATTGATGTTAATGGAAAACCTACAAAAGTTAAGGCTTGCACAAAATGCATTAAAACCGCTAGAAAATCAAAATAATAAAGTTTAAACAATCCACCTCCATTATGGAGGTTTTTTTGTTTATATGTAATTATACGCCTTTTGCCAAAGAGATATAACAACGGCGAGCGCTTGTCCCGTCCCAGACGGGACAAGCACCTGCGCACAAAAGCGCAGGTGCAACATGTTGCCTGCAAAGCAGGCACATGTAAGCGCTCGCCTATTTTTCGCCTTTTTTAACAAAAGGCTTTAAAAAAGGCCGCATCCATTTAGGCGCTTTGATGCAAATGATTTTAAATTGTTTTTCTTCTTCTTTTTTCATGCCAATTTTATATGCAAGCATTTCATAAAATGTTAAAAACAGTATTGACTAACATTCCAAATTGTTATAAAATCAAACTGCTACAAAACTAAATTAAAGGGAAAAATATGGATAACTTCGCATTTGATAAACCAACAAACAGAGTTAGAATAACTGGCACATTGGTTGACTATCCAACCGTATATTACACTTCGGTTGTACATAACACAAACTATTATTTGTTTTTTGTAAATGTTTCTGGAAGCAAACGCTCGCCTAATTTAATTCCAGTCATAGTCAGCGAAACACATAAAGACGAAATAATGAATGAAACTAAAATAGGCGACAATGTAATAGTTTATGGCTCTTACAAAACACAGAGATTAAATGGTGATAAATATTCAAGTTATGTTGTTTACCAAAAACTTTACCTAAATAAATTTTTGCCAGAATTTAGCGACATTTGCCTTATAACTGGAAAAGTAAAAGCAAACTTAATGCCAATATCCCTGCCATCTGGGCATAGCATAAGCACAATGCTTGTAAATTATGGAAGAATTTATCATGAAAGTGCAGTTAAAGTTTCGGTGTCAGAAAGTATGGCTAAAAAATTAAACTGGGTGAAACAAGAAGAAGATGTATATTGCCGAGCATCATTGCTTAGCGCTTCTCAAAAGCATTTGGCACTACACATAAAAGCAAAACTTGTTGCTTCACAAGAAGAAATGGATAACAACCCACAATTTAAACAAAAGTTTTATGATTTAGATTCATCACATTACGAACTAAATAAATTGTTAAGTAGATGAAAAAACCGAACATTAAGTTCGGTTTTTTGTTATAACAATATGCAGATAATTCCTCCTCTGCCCTCATTTATTATTCTGCCAAGAGTCTTGCGCATTTTTCTTTGAGCATCAACTGGCATCATAATAATTTTTGAATTGATATTGTCGCCAATAAGCGAAGACAAACTTTTGCCAAGCAAATTTGTTTCCCATATTGATTCTGGGCATTCTTGAATTTGACTTAAAAGATCGCTTACAACTTCTCTGCTTTGTTCTTCTGTTCCAACAAGTGGCGTTACTTCGGTGTTTACATCTACCCTGAGTATATGCAAACTTGGTGCGCTTGCTTTAATTTTAACGCCAAACTTAGAACCTTGTCTGATAACTTCTGGCTCTTCAAGTTCAAATTCATCTTGTCTTGGTGCAACAATGCCATAACCTGTTTCTTTAACTTGTTCAAGTGCTGTTTTCAATTTATCATATTCAAGTTTAGCAACGGCAAGTTCTTTGATATAACCGATAAGTTCAAAATCGTCGTTAATTTGATAACCACATTCTTTTGAAAGAACTTTATAGAACAACCCCTCTTTTGGAATAACACTGAATTTTACAGTCCCATCACCCATTTCAATATTTGAGAATGTGATAGGGTCAAAGGCTTCGCTTTCTGTGAAAACAAGTTTAGACTTGTCAACATCGCTAAGTTTGCTCATTCCCTCTGCAAAAGATTGAACTTCACTTGCAATTTCTTGAATGATTTCGTCATCAAAAGAAAGCGCTTGCAACCATTTAGGCATTTTAAGTTTGATAGATGTTACTGGGAATTCATATAAAAGTTTTTCAAAAACTTTATCAATATCACTTTCTTTAAGTTCCTGTGCATTTAATGCAATAACTGGCACTTCATATTTTTCTTCCAAAGATGAAGCAAGTTTTTTTGCTTCGTTTGAAGCAGGCGAATTGCAGTTTAATGCAATTACGAAAGGTTTATTGCTTTCTTTCATTTCTTGCACAACTCTTTCTTCTGCTTCAACATAGTTGGCTCTTGGAATGTCTGTAACCGAACCGTCAGTTGTTACAACCACACCAACAGTGGAATGTTCTCTCATGACTTTTTTTGTGCCAAGTTCGGCTGCTTCTTCAAAAGGCATTTCTTCATCTGACCAAGGAGTTTTAACCTTTCTAGGAGCATTATTTTCAATGTGTCCCATTGCCCCCGACACTAAATATCCCACACAATCAATAAGCCTAACCTTCATGTCCACTTTGTCATTCACGCAAATTTTAACAGCCTCGTTTGGAACAAATTTTGGCTGAGTGGTCATGATGGTTTTACCATCTGCTGATTGTGGAAGTTCATCAATTGCCCGTTCTTTTGGGTATTTGCCCGTTATATTTGGAAGCACAAGTTTTTTCATAAATTCGGTGATAAAAGTTGATTTTCCAACTCTAACTGGGCCAACAACGCCGACATAAATCTCGCCATTAGTGCGGGTTTTAATGTCGTCATAGATTTCATATTTTTCCATTTTGACCTCCAAAGATATTCTAAAATATGCTTTAAAGAGGTTATTTATAACAAAATATTCGATATTTTTATAATAAAAAAGCGCAAACATTTGCGCTAGTTTTGTTGATTTGAATTGTTGTTATTTTCTTCGTCATCTTCTATGATGATTTCTTTTTCAGGTTTTTCTTCAATTTGTTCAATTTTTTCTTTCTTGCCAAACAACTTGTTGACTTTTTGCCTGAAATTTGTAGGGTTTTCTGTGCCTTTTACAAACCTTGTTATGTTTGCATGGTGCATTGCTATATCTAGCACCCAGTTGAAAGCAATCAAGATTATGCAAACCCACCAAAGATATGGTTGAAGCAAGCCTAAATAAATTATCCAAGAAATCGATAAAGCCGAAACAAATATTAGAGAAGCCAGAAACGCATAATCAACAAAATACAAAAAGATGCAACAAACAACAAACATTATAAGTCCAACCCACCAAAGCGGACTAAAAAAGAACATACCCGCAGTGCAAGCAATTCCCTTCCCCCCTTTAAACTTGTAAATAACAGGGAAGTTGTGCCCCAGCACTACTGAAATACCTGCGGTGAAAAATGCAAGTTCAAACATACCTTCGCCAGCAAAAATATAACCGCAAACTATTGCAGGCACACCTGCTTTAATGCACTCTAAAATTAAAGTTAAAACTGCATAGCCTATGCCATATACTCTTAACACATTCATTGTGCCGGGATTTCCACTGCCTTTTGTGGTTATATCTTCATGCTTAAAAACCCTTGCAATAACTCTTGCAAAATTTATGTTACCAATAAAATAGCAAAGCACCACTACTAAAATAAACCAATAGTAAATCATTCTTCCTCCTTGGATTTAACCACAAACTTAATTGGAGTTCCTGAAAAATCAACCTTTTCTCTGAAACGATTTTCTAAATATCGTAAGTATGAAAAATTTATAAGTTTGGCATCGTTTGTAAACAACACGAATGTTGGAGGAAGTGTTGAAGCCTGAGTGATGTATTTAATTTTGGCTTTTCTTCCATCTTTTGAAGGCGGTTCAAAGTTTAATAACGCATCAGAAAGCATTTCGTTTAAAACGCCAGTTTTAATTCTTTTTGAACCATTTTCATAAGCCAACAACACATTTGGCATTAAATCGCCCATTTTTGTTCCCTTTAAAGCGGAGACGAAAACAGGAATGTAGTAATCCATAAACGCCAAATCTCTATCCAGCATTTTAATAATTTCTTGTCTATCCCCTTCAAATGTGTCAATTTTGTTAATAGCAATAATGCTTGGCTTGCCCTCTTCATGCACATACCCCGCTATGCGAACATCTTGCTCGGTAAGTTTAGTGCCAGCCTCCACAACCATGACAACAACATCTGCTTTTTCAATCGCACGCATTGTTCGAAGAACTGAATATCCTTCCACCGATTCTTTTTCCACACCTCTGGCACGCCTAAGCCCTGCTGTGTCAACTAAATAATATTTTTGCTTGTTATATTTAAAAGGGACCATAACACTATCACGAGTGGTTCCTTCAACATCACTCACAACAACTCTTTTTTCACCCAGCAATCTGTTTATAATGCTACTTTTACCAACATTTGGTCTGCCAACAATGGCTATTTTTAAAATGCCGTCTTCATCTTCACTTTCGCTTTTGGGCGGAAAATGTGAGATAATTTCATCAAGCACATCACCAATTCCTTTCGCTTGTTCACACGACAAAGGAAAAGGTTGTCCCAGCCCCAAAGCATAAAATTCAAAAGTGTCAGAAACATCAAACCTGTCAAGTTTATTTACAACTAAAACAACTGGCGTTGAAATTTTTCTTAATTTTTTTGCAAGCATTTCATCGGCAAGTTTTATCCCACTTTTACCATCAACCAGCATAACAATAACATCTGCCATTTCAATTGCAACATCTGCTTGCAAAGCGATTTCTTTTTGAAAAACATCTTCACTTTTTGGGTCTAACCCACCAGTATCAATCATGGTAAAACTTCTGCCTGCCCATTCAGCGTCAGCATAAATTCTGTCTCTGGTTACACCAGGGGCATCATCTACAATGCTGATTCTTTCACCGCATATTTTGTTAAAAAAAGTGCTTTTGCCAACATTAGGTCTGCCAACAACTGCAACAATAGGTTTTGCCATAGTTATATGTTATCATATTTAACCGTTGTTTTACAAGTAAAAGCAATATTTTTTCGTCAAAATATTAGTTGCAACCTTTGCAACCTTTGCAAGACCTTGGCTTTTTAATGTGCCCTACAATCTTAAAAATGCTTAGAATAATAACCACAAAGGCAACAACAACTCCCAGCACAGGCCAAACGCCAAACGCTTCAATTGCTCTGAAAAGGTTAAAAGTGAACAGTGCTGTTAAATATCCCACAGCAAATTGAATAATTATGCCTATAAAGGTCCATTTTTTGCCTATTTCTTTTGAAAGCACCACCATTGTTGAAATGCACGGCAAATACAATAACGAAAAAACTAAAAACGACATAACAGAAGCGGGAGAAGCAAAATAAACCATACTGCTACTGTCATGCAAAGTTTGGCCAATTTGCGATTCATTTGCAACGCCGTTGAACATAGCGATTGAAGAAATTATCACCTCTTTTGCAACAATACCTGCAACCAAGGCGGAGGCAACTCCCCAACTGCCAAATCCAAGCGGAACAAAAATAGGTGCGAGAACTTTGCCAAAACCTTCAAGCATGCTCATTTTGCCCGATTCAGACACAAAGGAAAAATCAAAAGAAAAGTTTGCAAGCAACCACACAATAACATTCATGGAAATCAAAAGCGAGCCAACACGAATTAAAAATTGTTTAATGTTTTCCCAAAGCACTTTAAAAATTCTTTTAGCCCCACCAAATCTGTAAGGCGGAAACTCTAAAATAAAAGATTGCGCTTTGCTTTTAAGCACTGTTTTTTCAAAAATCAAACTTAAAATAATTGAAACCACCAGCCCTAAAAGGTATAGTCCCATAATTACAAACACATTGCTAGCGCCAAAAAACGCTGCGCCAATTACAACATAGATAGGAAATTTTGCCGAGCAACTCATATAAGGTGTAAGCAGTGCGGTTTTAATTTTCGAATTTTTATCTTCCATATTTCTTGCTGTAAGCACTGCGGTGGTAGAGCAACCAAACCCCATTAGCAAAGTGTAAACGCTTTTTCCTGAAAGCCCAATTTTTCCAAATATATCTTCACTAGCAAAGGCAACTCGTGAAAGATAGCCACTGTCTTCTAATATTGATAGGAACAAGAATAACAGCCCTACTTGTGGCAGAAATGAAAGCACAGTTCCAACTCCGCCAATTAAAGCATCACAAAACAAGTGCGTGAGCCACGAACTTTCACCAAACCATGCAAGGCAAAGTTGTCTTGTCCAAGTTCCCACACTGATGTCTAAAAGTTTGTTAAGTCCGTCAGAAAGCCATGCGCCAATAGAGAAAAAAGTTAGATAAAAAATAACAGCCAAAACCAGCAAAAATATCGGGAATGCTAAAAATCTATTCAAAACAACTTTATCAATTATGCTTTTGCCGTATACTTTCCCACTGCAAACAAAAAACCGCTTTTGTAATGAAGAAATATATTCAAATCTAGCCTCTGCAATTTTTTGAATATCCAAAAACTTGTTTTCTTTAATGCCAAGTTCTTTTAAAATCGGCTCATCACCTTCCATAATTTTTATGGCAGTAAAGTCGTCTATTTTTTTTGAAAAGTTGATTTTAACATTGTTCAAATTTAATTTTTTTAAATATTTTGGTGATGGTGGCAAGGAAAAAGGATTTAAAACTGCTTGCTTTAATTTATCAAATCCCCACCCCTTGTCTGCATTTATCTCAACAACAGGCACACCTAATTCTTTTTCTAACGCATTATAATCCAGCCTATTAAGCGGGCGTTTATCCATACAGTTCACCGCCAAAACAACATCTGCACCAAACTCTAAAAGCCCCAAAGTTAGCGCCAGATTGCGTTGAATGTTATTCAAATCGCAAATATTGATGATTTTTGTTTTAGGGTGCGACCTAATATAATCAATTGCAACTTGTTCTTCAAAACTCAGCGCTGAAAGAGAATAAATGCCGGGTAAATCCACAAGCAATCTTTTTTGACCCAAACAATCAAACACTTTTGCCTTTTTGTCAACGGTTACACCATGCCAGTTGCCAACATGCTCATTTGATGAAGTAAGTTTGTTAAAAAGCGTTGTTTTACCAGTGTTGGGATTTCCTACAAGCAACACTTCTGTTATATGTTCGGTTGGGCATTGCAACACTTTTTTTGTTTTATTCATTTTATGCACACCCCCTTGGCAATGTCGGCTTTAAGCGAAAGAAGATAGCCCCTAACTTCCACAAGCAAGGCTTTTTTAAGAAGCGAACGACTTGCCACAACCACAGTTTGTCCCCTGGTAAGTCCCAAATCACAAAGTCGTCGCAAAATTTTTGTGGAAAGGTTTTGATAATCCACAATCACATAAGTTTTATTCTTTTTTGCATCACATAAATTAAGCATAAAATAATGTATTGTTTTGACAGGCGCTTTAAAACAATTTTTTGCCATAAACATTTGCTTTTTAAAAACTTATATGCTAAAATAAGTTCAAGGAGTAAATCATGAAGTGCATATATTGTGGTTGTGAAGAAAGCAAAGTTTTAGATTCTAGAAGCACCGACGAGGCAAACGCAATCAGACGCAGAAGAGAGTGCCTTGGCTGTGGAAAGCGTTTTACTACATACGAAACAGTGGAAATGACACCTATCTTGGTTATCAAAACTGATGGAAGCAGACAGGCATTTGATATAAACAAAATAAAAAATGGAATGATAAAGGCATGTGAAAAACGTCCAGTAAGCATAAGCCAAATTGAAGAAGTTGCGCTTGACATTGAAAAAACCTTGCAAAACAACTTCTCACAAGAAGTGCCATCCTCCACCATTGGTCAAATGGTTATGGAAGCACTTAAAAAACTTGACGAAGTTGCATACGTGCGTTTTGCATCGGTTTATCGCCAATTTAAAGACATCGACAGTTTCAAAAAACTTTTAGAAGAATTGTAAAAATAAAGGAATTTTAACACAAAATCGAGTATTATAATATAAGAGAAGAAGAACAATGGGTGTTGGTTAAATATTTTAAATGTTATAATAAGTGTTATGAGGTGGTTCCCCATGAAAAAGTATTTTGAAATAACAAGAGGATAATTTGATTTTAAAATAAATATAGTGATTACTAGTATGTTTATAAAATGACAATAAGTTTATAATTCAAAAGAAGTAAAAATATGTTTAGAGAATTAGAATGCTAACAAAATTTATAAATTAAAAAACAGCACAGATTTTTGTGCTGTTTTTTTATTATTTTTTATCACTTAAAATATATGGGTTTTGGTTTGGCTGGCCACCGTAAATTTGAACAAGAATGGTGTCTTCCCCTATTTTTACAATTTGATTAAAAGGAATAAAAAATTCTGCGCCACTTTTGAAAACATTCCAAAAACTTTTTTCGCCTGGAACTACAACCCCCGTTACACAAGCGGTAGACAGATTGAAAACCACATCAATAATGTGCCCCAATCTACGACCGTCTACAACATTAACAACTTCTTTACACCTTAATTCTAAAAATGAACTTTCCACGCTTTACATATATGATTGTAAAAGCCTTGTCATGACAAAATTCGTCAAATTTTTATTCTGAAATTTTATTTTTAATTTCTTTTAAAGCATTCTTTTCAAGACGAGAAACTTGGGCTTGGCTAATGCCAACCTCTTGGCTTACTTCCATTTGCGTTTTTCCAACATAATATCTTAACAGCAATATCTCCCTTTCCCTTGGCGAAAGTTTTTTTATCGCTTCTTTTATTGCTATCTTTTCATATAAACTATCTTCACTATCTTTAAGGTCTGAAATTTGGTCTTTTAATTCAATGGTGTCGCTTCCGTCGTTGTAGATAGGTTCGGAAAGCGAAACGGTTTCACTTATTGCGTCCAAAGCAAAATTTATGGTTTTTGCAGGAACATTCAAATATTTTGCAATATCTTCCACTGTGGGCTCGTTTACAGAATTTTTTGAAAGTTGCTCTTTTGCTTGCAACGACTTATATGCGATATCCCTAAGCGAGCGAGAAACACGCACTGAATTATTATCTCTTAAAAATCTTCTAATCTCACCAATTATCATTGGTACAGCATAGGTTGAAAATCTAACATTAAGGCTTTCATCAAAATTATCAATTGCTTTCATTAAGCCAACACAACCAACTTGAAACATGTCGTCTGCTTTATCACTTCTTCCACCAAATCGTTGAACAACGCTGAGCACAAGCCTTAAATTTGCCACAACAAAAGCATCTCTGGCAAAATCATCACCCTGCTTAACTTTTTTCATAAGTGCCATGATATCGTCATTTGAAAGTTTAGGCAGTTGAGAGGTGTTTACACCCGCTATGATAACTTTATTAGACATAAAAAGCCTCCATAGGATAATACTTTCCCCTATTGGAGGCGCAATTATGCACAAAGCGCAATATTTGACAAAACTCGTAGAAATTTCCTACAATTTGAGTAATTTTTCATTATAAAATCTTGGAAAGTTCTTTTTTCATTTTCACCAAAATCTTTTTTTCTATTCTTGAAATATAACTTTGACTAATTCCAAGTTTATCAGCCACTTCTTTTTGTGTTAGTTCGTCCTTGCCTTCAAGCCCAAAACGCAAAATCATAATTTCTTGCTCACGGCGCTCTAATCGATTTAAAATTTGCCAAATCGCATCTTTTTCTGCGGAATGGTCTAACCCTGCGCTAACCTCTTCGCTTTCTGTTGCCATAATGTCTGCAAGAACAAGTTCATTGCCTTCGCCATCATCACAAAGAGGTTTATCTAGGGAAACCTCTCCTTTAAGTTTAGAAAGTTTTCTAAGTTGCATCAAAAGTTCATTTTCAATGCAACGAGATGCATATGTTGCAAGTTTTATGTTTTTATCTCCTCTAAATGTTTTAACCGCTTTAATCAAACCCACCGAGCCAATAGAAATAAGATCCTCAAAATCAATCCCCGTGTTTTCAAACTTTTTGGCAATGTAAACAACAAGCCTTAAATTATGCTCAACAAGTTTTTCTCTGGCAAAATCACTTCCATTTTCGGCTTGTTCAACCAACATTCGCTCTTCTTCTGGGTCAAGCGGAAGAGGCAAAGCCTCATTGCCACAAATGTAACAAACAACGCCTTCTGCATTAAGTAAATCATGCTTTGAAAACAGTTTCCATAAAAACTGTTTAATATAAAATAAAACTTTTTTCATGCCTCTCCTTTTAAGCAAGTTCACTATGAATAAGCACCCCAGCATTCAGCGATTTAGAAAAATCAGCCAAACTCAACCCCAAAAGTGGATGTTCAATCTCCCTTGCTCTGCCTTTTTCGGTGATTGTAAGTTTATCAGCCATAAACACCAACATTTTTCCATCACCCATTGCACAGCCAACATTAACAAAATGCCCATATGGTAAACGCTTAATTTTTTCTTTTTTCAGTAAATAAAACAAATAGTCTTCACCTGCAATTTTTTCAAAAACCTGCTTCGAAATCAACACTATGGGTGAAGATGTAATAGGATCATATAAAACATTTGCGCTGTCGATATAACCCATTTCTTCAATCACCTTATCCTTGCAAGCAATTTGCACCGAACAAGTGAAAGAGGCTAACGCGCGCTTTTTTGAAAGGCGCCTTAAAAACATTTTTACAGCAATAAAAGTAGTCAAACAAACAAGACAAATTACCAAAGTGCTGAGCGAGCCAAACCACATTGTAATCATGTAGCACGCCCCACCAAATACAAAAGTCAAGAAAATTAAACCGAACCCGTAGAAAGCAAAATCTTTAAAACTTTTAATAGGGAAACTGATGCAAACCATTATTATTGCAACCAACAACATTACAATAATTTTAACTGTTACTGGAAAGTTGAAAATAGGCAAAAATAGCGCTATAACTGCGCCAAGAAAAGCACTTAGAAACCAAAATTTTGGTTTAACCTTAAAAAGCGCCCCGCAACAAGACAGAATAAAATAATTTATAATTAAGTTTTCAATCAGCACATATTCAATTACAATCTGCATACTTTCCCCTTTTGACTAATTTTAACCTCAAAATTTTTTAATTCGAGAATAAAATTTTAGCGAAATAAAAAGGTTTATATGCTTTTTTTAGCAAAAAAAATGCTACTTTAAAGTAGCATCAATTTTTCAGTTATTTTTTCTTGCTTCTAAGTTGTCTAAGCCAAGCAGGAATAGAAGTGTCAACTTCAACCCTTGATGAGCCTGCATTTTCATCTCTCTTGATTGAAACTTCTGGCCTAACTTCTTCTCTTGGCTGATTTTTCAAACCTGCCAATCCTTTCAATCCTTCTTTTTCAGCAAAATCTGGATTAAAGTCCCTTGCCTCTTCTGCTTCTGTTGTTTTTGCTTTTTCCTCAGTTGTTGGGAAGCCTGTTGCAATGATTGTTACTTCAAGTTCATCGTGCATATCAGGGTCAATGCTATTTCCAAAAATAACTTGGCAACTTGGGTCGATAACTTCTTGAACAAGAGTTGCAACTTCGCTTACATCTTCCTGAGTAAGATCCATTCCACCTTTAACATTCAACAGTAAGCCTTTTGCGCCTTCAATTGTTGTTTCAATAAGTGGGCTGGCAACTGCTTGTTTAACAGCGTCAAGCGCTTTATTTTCACCCTTACCATGACCAATGCCCATATGTGCAAGTCCTTTATTTTGCATAATGGTTTTAACATCGGCAAAATCAAGGTTGATAAGACCAGGTTTAACAATTAAATCTGAAATGCCTTGAATACCTTGACGAAGAACATCGTCTGCGTATCTAAACGCCTCTAAAATAGGTGTTTTCTTTGGAACGATTTGGAACAATCTTTCATTTGGAATGATAACCATTGTGTCAACATATTTCTTTAATTCGTTGATACCTTTTTCTGCGTTCTCTGCCCTAATTCTGCTTTCAAAAGCGAAAGGTTTTGTAACTACGGCAATTGTCAGAATGCCCATCTCTTTTGCAATTTGAGCAACAACAGGTGCAGCACCTGTTCCTGTTCCGCCACCCATACCTGCGGTGATGAAAACAAGATGAGAACCTTCAAGCATTTCTGTAATAGACGCCTTTGATTCCTCAGCAGATTTTTGACCAATTTCAGGTATACCACCAGCGCCAAGACCACCAGTTAATCTTTCACCAATTTGAAGTCTTACTGGTGCCTTACTAACCACCAAAGCCTGTTTGTCAGTGTTAACTGCAACAAACTCAGCAGAATCTACGCCAGCCTCAATCATTCTATTTACAGCGTTGTTTCCGCCCCCGCCAACGCCGACTACCTTAATTTTAGCAAATGAAGTGTTGTTGCCAAATGAAGTATTGTTTTCCATAAAAAATCTCCTTAAACTATTGTAATTATAATCGAAAACATATAATTTTGCAAGCAAAATGTATGTTTATTCGCAATTTTTAAGCACATAATCGGCAATTGCATAAATAATTGCTTCTTCTGGCTTGTCCTTTCCTGGCAAAGGTGCTCTGCCCAAAGTTATGTTCCTTCCAAGACATTTTGATAGGAAATCTTTTCCGCCTTTAATTTTGCTTGCTCCCCCGCCAATCAAATAAATTGGAACATAACTTGAAAGATTTATTCCCTGCATTATCAAACACTGATTGATTGCAGATGCGATTGCTTCCAACCTGTAAGAAACCACAGCATTTGCGTCTGCCTGTGGAATGCGTTGAATTCTTCCTTCAACAGACGGCAAGTCATAATAATCAAGTGCGTCTGCTTCCACTGAAATAACAACCATTCGTTTTAATCTTTCTGCATCATCATAAACAAGGTCAAACGCTTCGCTTAAATCGTTGGTGATATGCCCTCCGCCTATCGAGAAAGATGTTAAACTGTTTATTCCATCATTTTTTGCATATGTTACGCTTGTTGTAAGATGCCCAATATCAATCAAAATTGCGCCTTCTTTCCTTTCTTCCTCAGGAACTATAAACAACGCGCCACACAAAACTTCACTTATATATTCAACATTGATAAATCCAAGATCAGAAAAAATGTTGTTTAGTTTTTCTATTAAAGTTTTTTCACATAAAATTATAGAAAATTCCCCAGAAAGCAATCTGCCCTTTTTACCCAGTGGATTTTCCACTTGACTGTCATCAATAGAATAACTAATAGGTGAAATGCTGACAACTTCATAATCATCAACTCCCGCTTTTTCAATGGCTTGAAAACTTAAATTATCTAAATCATTTTTGGTTGCTTTGCCCAAACCGTCTATATCAATTGAAGCAACCGAATTCACAACCTTACACATTTCAGATGGAAGTGATATGTAAAGTTTTTTATAGTATTTTTTGCTTTTAAAATCAATGCTGTTAAAAAGTTCAAAAAGATTTGGCGCCAAATGCTTTTCGTCAACGAACTCACCCTGAAAATATCCGTCATAATCTCTTGAAGCAAGTTCTTTAATTTTAAGGGTGTTGTTTACACCCTCGCTTGCAACGATAACCCTAAGTTTTGACGAACCAATTTCTAAACAAACAACTTCTTTTTTAAACATTTTTAATCCTTACCCTCCCATTCTAATATTTTTAGCGCATTTTGTCAAGAGAATTTTTTATATTTATAAATTTTTGTGAATATGTATTCATAATGTCACTCTTTCACCTTCATATACTAAATAGAAATAGCAATCTTCTTCTGGATAATCACTTCCAATAAAATTGTTTATGTGTATTTCGCTTTGGTTTATAACTTCGTCGCTAAGGTCAGGAGCAAGAGACGGAAGCGCTTTTTCAACCGCAAAAAACTTTGCCAATTTATATTCCAAAATAACATTGGCATTATGCAAATAAACTTCTCTGCCAGAATATAAGGTTAGTTTTAATCCCAGTTCTGTATTTCCAAAAACTTCATTTTCACTTTCAAAAAAAGTGATTTGTTTTATCATCGCTAAACAATCGGACCTTGTCAGGCCGTTTACAAGCAAAGCGTCATAAAACTCTTTTAAAAGGTCAATCTGCAAAAAATCACCGGCATTGCCTTGCGCATCTGTAATATATTTTTCACTACCATCTAAGGTTTCAATTTTGCTTTCCACAAATATTGCTGGTATAGACAACTCTTGGCTTTGTTCCAACACTTTTAAATAATCATCTAAAATCAAATACCCTTCATCATTTTTAACCGCATAAAAACTTTGACGTTCTCTAACATGTATGGTAAATGACGAAGGAAATGAGATTTCAATGTTTATAACTTGCAAATACGGATATTCACGCTCTATGTTATCCGCAAAATTTTGCTTGTCCAAAAAGAAAATATTTTTACCCATTTGAATGTTAGATGCGGAAATTATTTTTTCATCTTCATATTCATGTTGGGTGCTTGTCCAAAATTGAACATTAACATTTTGCACAGTAAAAAGCGTAAAACACAAAATTATTATCGTTACGATAACAACTCCAACAACGCTTAGTGCAATAATCCAACTTTTTTTCAATCCTCAACCCTTTCTATATCTGCCCCAAGTGATGCCAATTCTTTTTCAATGTTTTTGTATCCCCTGTCAACATGCCTGATGTTAGAAACAGTTGTATAACCTTCCGCCACCAACCCTGCAAGAATAAGCGAAGCCGTGCCCCTAAGTTCCATGCCACAAACCGATGCACCATATAAATGCGGAACTCCTCGCACAAACGCCACCCTATCTTTAACATGCACATCTGCGCCCATTTTGATAAGTTCGGGAACATGTTTAAATCTTGATTCAAAAACATTTTCAATTATCATACTGCTTCCGTCACTTATACAAGAAAGTGCAAGAATTTGTGCCTGCAAATCGGTGGGCAAACCTGGATAGACCGATGTCTCAACCTTTCCAATAGCAACAGGCTTTCCATCACTTGTCACTCTGATTTTATCATTTTTCGCCTCAACAACGCAAGCAGTTTTGTCTAATTTATCAATAAGCGCCCGCAAATGTTCAGGATTTATTCCCTTTAACAAAACATCTCCCCCACACATTGCGGTTGCAATCATATATGTCCCTGCAATTATTCTATCGTTTATAGGAGTAAATTCGCAACCATGCAATTTTTTAACACCATCAATTACAATTTCGCCACTACCAGCGCCCCTAACTTTTGCACCCATTTTGACTAAAAAATTCTGCAAATCCACAATTTCCGGTTCTTTTGCTGCGTTAAGAATACGGGTTTCCCCGTCTAAAAGCACGCTTGCCATCATGAGACTTTCGGTTGCGCCTACGCTTGGAAATTCCAGTAAAATTGTGCCTGAATGCATTTTATCAGCATTACAATAAATATAGCCATGTTTTTCTTCAACTTTAACTCCAAGTTTTTTAAAGCCCGAAAGGTGAATGTCTATTGGCCTTGCCCCAATTTCACAACCGCCGGGATAAGCCACTCTTGCCTTTTTAAATCTTCCTAGTAGTGCACCAAGCATAAAAATGGAAGAACGCACTTGACATGCAAGTTCACTTTCTATACCCCATGAAAAAAGGGACGATGGGTCTATAATCAAATTCCCATCATGATTTTCAATGTTGGCCCCCAATGACGATAAAATTTTACACATGCTTTGTGTGTCTGTGTAATTTGGATAGTTATGTAAAACAATTTGTTCTTCGCAAAGCACACATGCAGCAAGAATTGGAAGATAAGAATTTTTAGCGGCGGTAATTGAAATTTCACCAAAAAGTTTGTTCCCACCATGGATTAAAAGTTTACTCATAAAGTTCCTCTTTTGAATTTGTTTTAGCCACATTTTATTGTATGCTCACATGCGCACCTGTGTTCATATTGTATATTGACAAACAGCGCAAAAAATGCTATAATTTTTAGCATGAGAAAAATAAAAAATCCTATATTAAAATTAAAAAATCTGTTAACGAGTGACTTTAACAAGGCAACAAAAGAAACCGCATCTAATCTTGCCATGCTTTCGTTGTCAAACAGTTTAGACATAGAAATACCACAAGAACAAAAAGATGAAATTCTTAAACAGGCTACTCTTTTTCAAGTTAGAAGAACCATTCATGATTTTTCAAAAACTAAAAAAGTGAGAGGTTTAGTTTTTCTTGCAAGTGCGGCAGTAGCATCAACGGTAATTGGCACTGCTTTAGCATTAACAGATGTTGCAGTTGCAGGTGTAGTTGCTGGAACGGTTGCATCAATATTGCCTGGTGGTGCGTTTGCAACTATCAACTTTTTAGAAAGTCGAGATTTGGAAAAACAAGGCAAAACCCTTGATGATTGTCAGGAAAAGTTTATAAATCAACACTTCAATGATAAAGATGACTTTTACATGGCAACCGCCAGAGTATTAGATGCTAAAAACACTTATTTAAAAGAATTAAACAAACCTAAATATGAAATATTTGAAGAGTTGCCAGATGATACGTTATCAAAGCAATCAAACTTTCTATTAGATTATTGTTCTGACATTTCTGACTATATTTATGGAAAAGAAGAAAGAGAACTTTAACAAGTTCCCTTTACTTAATTTACACGGTTTAACTTTTTTACAAACAGTATTCATATAATAATTTGTTGCTAAGAATAAAAAAACCAGTTGTTTAATTATTTCAACTGGTTTTTTAGTATTTCAAATAATAATTTAAGTTCGATTTATGACATTACCATTTCATTTATGCGTTTGTTTTCCGCTTTAATAAAGTTTTCTATGTCAACGCGAGTAATGTCTTCCAATTTCTTATTCGCTTTTGTTCTATATTTGTTATCGGAATCCTGGAAAACCAAAACTTCTTTTGAATCTAAATCACAAACTACATAATCTGTTCGGTCATTGTACACAGGTAACATTTCATTTTGTGTTAACGCAATCAGCAAATTATTTTCTTTTATATCCAAATACGCACTATGAATTCTTTTTATTATCCTTTTTTCTTCTAAATTTATGCCTACATTTGTGCCTTTGTCGCCTATGATAACTAACTTGTCCTCCATTTTATTAAAGTCTTCAACATCTTTTAAGTTGTTGCCAACTTTCATTTTTCCACAAGCGACCACTAATCGTTCATTGTTTTTTTCATTAACTAATGAAGCAACACACAAAGTAGGACCATAACTTGTCATTATTTTTATGTACTTACCTCCAAAGTTAATTAAATAATGTTGAAGGGACTTGATATTTTGATACTCCGCATCAATCCCATTTTCTTTTAAATTTTCTATCATTTTTGCTTGTTCAGGAATAATTTGCATTACCCACCTCCCCAATTTAATATTACTCTTTTATTATAAACCAATTTTTAAAAAAATCAACTACTAAACAAAAATTTTATTTAAAATAATTAAATTTTTAAAACATGAATAACAATATGAACGATAGCCTTTTTTAACACCATGCTTCAAATTTTGACAACAACTATAAATGCTCTTGTTTTTGCGATTACACAAATTTCATATTTTTAACTAATTCACTTCTAAAATACATTTCCTTACCTTTCTTTCAATATAATTTAAAATTGTTTTATTATTTGCGACAATGCAATATTCAAAACCTTTGTAAATCTTATTGGATGTACTTAAATTGCTTTCTTGGCACATAAAAAGCCCTGGCAACAAATCCCATTTACAAATTTCTTGCCTTATTAAAACATAGGCACCAAAATTCTTGTTTATCATATTTATAAATTCACAACAACCACAGCCTACAATGCGCACTTCCAATATCTTTTTATGTATTTCGTTTAAACAGTTAAGTGAAATTTTCTTAACTTTTTCTTCGTGTGTTAATGTACACATCTCAATTAAAGATCTGCCAAGCGGTATATCTCTCATTATTTTAATTTCACGCCCATTTAAACGAACTCCATCGCCTTTAACACAAGAATATAATTCATTATAATAAGGCAAATAAATCACAGAAAACTTCACTTCATTTTTATCAAAAAAAGCGATTTGTATCCCACATTCTTTTAATCCATTTGCATAATTGTGAGTTCCATCTATTGGATCTATAATCCAAACTCTGTTTTGTAACTTTGTTGTATTACAAGTTTCTTCACTCAAAATTTCATCTTCGGGGAAATATTTCTTTATCTTTGAAATCAAGTATTTTTCACAATTCAAATCAGTGTTTGTAAAATAATCGTATTCACCTTTTAAATTTATTTCTTTACTTCCTTTTAAAAAAATTTTTTTTCCTGCATTTTTTATGGCTTTTTTAATTATTTCAAATTCTTTCATCACTTTCTCCTGTAAGACAGTATATCATATGTTAATCTTAAAGTCAAACATTAAAATTTGCAAACTTCGCTTTATGATTTTTCATAATTTTTTTTAATTATTTAGTTCGCCACATTAAAAGATATTTTGTCCTTAACCTTACTTTGCCTTAGTACATTTAAACAGATTCCAATCCCCGCCATAAACATCATAACAGATGTTCCGCCACTTGAAATAAATGGAAGAGGAAGTCCCGTTGGCGGGATCGAACCCGTTACTACTGCAATATTCAAAATAGTTTGAATGGCAATTATAAACCCAATACCACTGGCCAATAATGCTCCAAAACGGTCTGAGGCATTAAGTGCAATTTTAATTAGCAAAAATACCAAACCCGCCATAACAAACATGAAAATTAAACAGCCAATAAGTCCCAACTCTTCACCCATAACTGCAAAAATAAAGTCGCTTTCAGCAAATGGAAGAAAAAGATATTTTTGCCTTGAATTAAAAAGTCCAACCCCAAACCAACCGCCTGAGCCGAGTGAATAGAGCGATTGAATAAGTTGAAATCCCTCACCTTGTGGTGATGCCCAAGGATTTATGAAAGCAAACAATCTTTTAAGCCTGTAAGGTTCAAGCGCTATTAAAACTGGAACCGCAGCAGCCGCAGGAATGGAAAACATTATGGTATGTTTCTTACTTATCCCACCCGCAATCAACATAAAAAGTGTGATAAAAGCAAGGCACATAGTAACCGACATGGAAGGCTCTAAGATAACAAGCAGGCAGAACACCCCCGCCACACCCAAAACCGGCAAAAGCGTTTTAAAAGATTTTATTTTTTCATGATTTTCACTTAAATATGCTGCACAAAAAATAACCAAAGCGAATTTAGCAACTTCGGAAGGTTGAATGGAAAATCCAAAAATTGAAAGCCACCTTTTTGCCCCATAACTTTCTGTCCCTATTCCAGGTATAAAAACCAAAACAAGTAAAATAACAGTTATAATCACAAAAAGCCACTTATATTTTTTAAGTTTGTGATAGTCGTAAAAGGAAAGCAAAATCATTAGAACAGCACCTATCACAATTCCAAAAATTTGCTTATACAAAAAGAAATACTCGTTGTTAAAGTGATAAGCGGCAGAATAAGAACTTGCGGAATAAACCATAACTGCGCCAAAAGCAGTTAAACCTAAAACTATGCAAGCTATTAAAATATAATTAGTTTTGGTCCTCACTTCTCACCAACTCCGAAAAAATTTGTCCACGAACTGCATATGAAGAAAACTCATCAAAACTTGTGCAACCTGGGCTTAAAAGCACAGTGTCTCCACTTTTCGCAGTTGACTTTGCAAAATATGTGGCTTCTTTTAAAGTGCCAAAACTTTGACTATCGTAGCCATATTTTTTGGCTACTGTGTCAATTTCTTCACCCGCCTCACCAAAGCATATAACCTTTTTTAAGTTTGGAGAAAGTGAAAACAATTCGCTAAAATCCAAGCCTTTATTTTGCCCACCCAGCATCAAAATCAAATTTTTTGAATTTAAACTTTCAATTGCCATTTTTACACAAGCAATGTTTGTAGATTTTGAATCATCTATAAATGTGACACCGTTTATTTCATCTACGAACTCCAATCTATGCGCTGGCGGTGAAAAAGACATAATAGCATTTCTAATGTGTTTTATTTTAATTTTGCATAACAATGCCACGCTGATTGCAGCCATAACATTGGATATGTTTTTTAATCCTATAAGCGGAATTTCGTCTAAACTTATAATTCGTGCTTTGCCACTATAAATGCAACCGTTTCTTACACAAACCCCCTTTTTAAGCGGATTAAAACTGTAATACGCACACTTTTTTTGAGGGGCAATTTCTCTGGCTTCCTCATCATCCAAATTTATAACTGCATGTTTTAAAGCGGAAAAATTTTGAAAGATTTTAGACTTAACTCGCTTGTATTCATCAAAAGTTTCGTGCCTATCTAAGTGGTCGGGCTCGATGTTTAGAACACAAGCAATGCTGGGAGCGAACAATCTTGATAATTCAAGTTGAAAATTTGAAGTTTCGCAAATAACAAAACTTTTTTTATCTGTTTTTAGGGCAATAGAACTTATTGGCAACCCAATATTGCCACATACAAAATTCTTTTTGCCGGCCTCATCAAAAATTTTACCCAAAAGTGAGCAAGTTGTGGTTTTGCCATTTGTGCCTGTTACAGCAATCAATTTTCCCAAACTAAAAATACTGCCAAGGTCTATTTCACTTAGAATATTTGTTTTCTTTGCTCTAAGCCCAGAGATTAACGAGTTGCCAAGCACTTTAACACCAGGGCTAACCACAACCAAATCATACTTGTGAAACAATGGCTCATCAACATAACAAAAAAGATTTCGGAATTTTTTATCCTCGTCATACACACTCACGCAAGCACCAAATGTGTGCAGAAGTTTGCATGCGGCTTGACCACTGCCACCGAGGCCATATACCAAAACCTTTTTACCTTTAAGTTTTTTGTTCATCTTCCCCCTCTACAATGCGATTTCTAAACACAGACAAACCGCGCTAAGAAGGCTTGTCACAATTATATATATTGTGACAATGCGATTTTCATGCACCCCCTTTTTTTCAAAATGATGATGAAGCGGAGCCATTAAAAACACCCGTTTTTTGGTTTTTTTATAATAAGCCACCTGAATAATGTCGCTAAGCGCAGACAAAACAAACATAATCCCCATTATAGGAATAAGAAGTGCCTTGCCCGAAAACAGAGCAAGGCAGGCTATGAACCCGCCCAGAGCCAATGAGCCTGTATCGCCCATAAATATTTTGGCTGGGAAAGTGTTAACCGATAAAAATGCAATCAGCCCTCCACATACTGCGAACGCCGAAAGCGCAAGCATACCCATTTCTGCGTTTCCCATCAACGCCACAATCGTGCCGAAAAACAGCAGGTAAACCAAACTAACACCACCAGCCAGTCCATCTAACCCGTCTGTAAGGTTAACAGAATTAACCACTGCCAAAAATACAATAACAGCGAATGGAATTATTCCCCACCCAATATCTATACTAAGCCCAAAAAAATCAAGGCTTGTCCCAACTTTATAATAAATTAAAAAGGCAATGATAAGTGCAATTGCAGTTTGTCCAATTATTTTTTGATATGGTTTCAAACCTTCGTTTTGATGAAAATGAATTTTAATAAAATCGTCCAAAAACCCCAACAACCCAAATGCAACCATTACTAAAATTGCAAGCCAAGCGTAAAAACTGTTGCTCCATAAAAAGAACGCACAGGCAATAATGCTGGCTAAAATAAAAATCAATCCGCCCATTGTTGGCGTTCCAGCCTTAGAAGAATGCTTTTCCACATAATGCAGAATGGTTTGTTCGGCTTTTAATTTCTTGCAAAGTTTAATTATGGGAACTGCAAGAATAAGCCCAACAACCACTGCTACACAAGTGATTAAAATAATCTTAACGCTTAAATTCACTTGTCTTTTTCCCCTCCAACACTTTCAAATGACTTCTAAAATAATCATAAACTTGGCTGTAATCATCATATGGGTGTTTTTCGCCTTTAATGTCTTGATATTTTTCTGCGCCCTTACCTGCTATGATAACTGTATCATTTGATTTTGCTTGGTTTAAAGCCATAACGATTGCTTTTGGTCTGTCTGACTCTATTGTATAGTTATTGCCACACGCACCCTTTTCTATATCACTTATAATGTCTATTGGTTCTTCAAATCGTGGATTATCGCTTGTAAAAATAACATTATCGCTAAGCGAAGTTGCAATTTTTCCCATAATCGGACGCTTGGTTTTATCTCTGTTTCCTCCACAACCAAACACTGTAATAACTTTTCCTGTTGTCAGCGCACGAACATTTTTTATGATTTTTTCTAGCCCATCAGGAGTGTGAGCAAAATCAATTACAACTCGTTTTCCCTCTTGACTTATCACATTAAATCTGCCTTCAACAGGTGGGGCGTATTTTAATTCTCTTAAAATAACCTCTTTTTCAATTCCCAAAGCCGAGCATGCACTTATTGCTGCCAAAGTGTTTTGAACATTAAATTCTCCCGCAAAAGGAGTTTTCACAATCATAACCTCATCATTGCAATTACAAATAAATTCGCTTCCCTCCAAACTTTGTTTGATATCAATGGCAAACACATCGCTTGGGGTGTTTATGCCATAAGAAGAAACTGGAATTTGACAAACTTTCATAAATTTAGACATGTTGACGCCGTCAGAACACACCACACCAAATCTGGACCTAGAAAGTGTAAAAAGTTTGAACTTTGCTTTTTCATAGTTTTCCATAGTCCCAAAAAAATCTAAGTGGTCTTGTGAAATATTAGTAAGAACGGCAACATCAAATTTAATGCCTTCCATTTTTTCTAATGCGAGTGCATGCGCCGAAACTTCCATAACCACATATTCCACACCTTGATTTTTCATTTTCTGAAAAATTTCGTGCAAAATGTCTGGGTCCGGAGTAGTAAAACCAGTATCAACAAACTCTTCATCAACTTTTGCGCCCAAAGTCCCAATAAGCCCAACTTTCTTATTTGCACCACGCAAAATATCATAAATTAAATTTGTGGTTGTAGTTTTACCATTTGTTCCAGTTACACCAATTATTTTCATTTGATCACATGCGCAGTCGTGAAGGCGTTTTTCCATAATGGCAAAAGCACGCCTTGGGTTTCTAATAGCGTAGCAATTTTTAAACCCATAATCGTTGGCCGCTAACACAAACTTGGCACCTTTTTTCAACGCTTCTTGCATTTTGAATTGAGCAGATTCATCATCTTTTAAAAGTAAAAACACATCGCCCTTTTCAAGTTTGTTTAAATCTATGGCTATGTTTTTCACATCTTCATCTAAAATCATTGCTGGCAATTCATCTAAATTGGAAAAATGAATAATATCTTTAAGTTTCACAAAAATTCTCCTTTTTATATATACTAATTCTCTGACTTAAAAAAAAGTGCAAGAAGATAAAATTATCGTTTTTTTGACAAAATAATTTTTTTTAGTTAATTGAATATGCTATAATAATCGAAATGAAACGCAAAGACTATGTAATTTTAAACAGTTCACTTTTACACCAAAAAGTAGATGTGGAACAGTTAAACAAAATGATTGATGATGGCAAAGCACTTGAACTTATAAATGAGTGCGAAAGTTTTTATTATAATCAAGTTGAAGAACTTATTAACGATATGCTTTCAACCAAAAAAAGAATTTTGTTTCTTGCTGGTCCATCATCTGCGGGTAAAACCACCTCGGCAAAACTTATTGCTCAAAAATTATCCGAAAAAGGAATAAAAAGTCAAACCCTTTCTCTTGATGATTTTTTGTTGCCACATGACAGGCGTGTAATTTTAAGCAACGGCCAAGTAGATTATGAATCGGTTTTTGCTCTTGATATTCCCCTAATTGACACAGTGATTGATGACCTTATTGTTAAAGGTTCTGCTCAGTCCCCACTATTTGATATGCAACTTAGCGAACGAAAAACCGAAAGCGAAAATAAAGTTCTTGGCAAAAATGATATTTTAATAGTTGAAGGCATACATGCCCTAAACCCTCTTATAATCGCAGAGCATAACGACATCGGCTATAAAGTATACCTTTGCCCATATGACGACTTATATTTCTCTGGAAAACGCATACTCACTGCACAAGAAATAAGAATGATGAGAAGATGTTTCAGAGATTGCCAAATGCGTGCATACACAGTCGAACAAAGTTTTGCTTCATGGCAAGCAGTTAGAAAAGGTGAAAAGCAAAACATAAAGCCTTTTAAACTAAACAGCGATTACTTTTTAAACACATCAATAAAATATGAAGTTATGATTTACAACACATATTTTAAACCTATGCTTCTTGAAGCGCCCCCAACTAAGCAAAGCGCCCTTTTAATTTCAGCATTAGACAAATGCGCAAAACTTGAAAAAAATCTAGTTCCCGATAACTCGCTTTTATGGGAATTTATGACAAAATAATAATTCACTTTTTTGTATAATTATTCATATTCGCTTCTGCAAATATGTTAAGCGCTTGCGACTCATGCTTGGTTATAAGTGATTGAGTTTTTCTTTGTTTCGCCCCTTCAATAAGTTCACAGCAAATTTCTCTCATATTGCCAAATAAATAAAACGCTAGCGAACCTGGTATAGTATTTATCTCATTGATGTAAATTTTGGCATTTTCGTCCATAAGAAAATCTACTCTAACAACCCCCTCACATTCAAGAGCCTTTACGGCTTTTTTTGTTAAACTTTTTATGGTGCTTGCCAAGGTTTTATCCACTTTAAATGTAGAGGTCGGTTTGTCTTTAAGATATTTTTCATCAAAAGAATAAAAACTTTTACTTTTAACTTCACAAACCTTACTTAATGTAAAGTTGTTATTAAAAGCGATGCATGCACAATTAAATTCACGCCTTTTTTCAATAAAATGTTCAAAAATCAACTTAGAATCATAATTTTTAGCAACTTCAACTGCAAATTTTAATTGATTAAGATTATCGCATTTTTGAATGCCTATACTGCTTCCACACCTGGCAGGCTTAACTATTATTGGATATGTCAATTTTTTTGTTACAACTTTTAAATCCACATCACTTTGGCAAACAAAATCTGTTACAGGCAAATCTTGTTCTTTTAAAACTATTTTCGCGGTTGCCTTATCCATGCAGATTGCACTTGACGCCATGTCGGGGCAAGTATAACAAATTTCGCTCATATGTAATATCGCGCTTATCGCCCCATCTTCGCCATTAGTGCCATGCATGCACACAAGTGCACATGTTGGAACAATCTTTTTATTTTTGAATGCGCCTTTAATTATAATACTTCCCTGACCAAAATTAAACCAAACCTGTTTTTTATTTTTAACAAGCGCATGAAAATCTGAATAAATATTCAAATCTTCTAAATTATCACCCGTCCAAAATTCACCAGTGTCATCGACATATATCGGCAAAATTTGATAATCATTTTTGATTGCCCGCATTGCTTGCAATCCTGTTATGATTGAAATGTCATGTTCTACGCTTTTCCCACCATATATCACCAAAATTTGTTCCATACTCCCCCCCTTTATTTAAAATTGTCCGGCAAATCATTTTCAAACAACACAACACTTGATTTTTCTTGAAGTTTTTTTAACACTTCTGCTTGCTCCTTTCGTGAATAAGCGTAATGTAAATTTTGTTTTTTCATTCCACCTGCAATCGCACCTTTTGTAAGGGCAATTTTGTTGGTTTCATTCATAATCAAAAATTCATCACAACAAGAGGCAATTTTTTTACCTAATTTATAGTTAAGTTCATATTGTTTATCACCTTGCTCCACAAGCCCTGGGCTGACGACTATCTTCTTTCCTTTAAACAATTTTAAACATTCGCAAGCCTGCTGGGCTCCAAGCAAATTAGAATTGTAGGAATCATCTATAATTGTGCAAAAAGGATTTTCTATCAATTGAAGCCTGTGCGGTGCAGGAATAAGCGATGAAATCTTTTCAATAATTTCTTCACTATCCACACCTAACAAATAAGCCATATAAGCCGCAACGGCTATATCATTAAGCATTTCGCTTCCCAAAATTTTTGTTTTGGCTTTAAATTCCTCTCCGTCAATAACAATTTTAAAACTACTGCCTTTGCGAGAAAATTTTTCATCTTTTATATAACAACAGCCACCACTTACTCCAACTAAATACTTTTCACCTCTAAATTTTTCAAAAAGTTCTTTTGTATTGTCGCTTGCGCCATCAAACACAACTTTGCCAGATTTGGGCATATGCTCACACAATTCAAACTTAGTTTTTTTAATTTTTTCAAGGCTTCCAAAACTTTGCAAATGTTGTTCTCCAACCGCAGTTAAAATTCCAAAGTGCGGTTTTGCCATTTTCATAAGTTCGGCAATATCTCCTTCATGTCTTGCCCCCATTTCTATAATTAAAATTTCGTCAGTGGGCTTCAAGTTTTCCAAAACAGTTCGGCACAATCCCATTGGCGTGTTAAAATTTTTAGGCGTGGCACAAACTTTATATCTATCTTTTAAAAATGTGGTTAAAAATTTTTTTGTTGAAGTTTTGCCAAAACTTCCTGTAATAGCAACTTTTATTCCTTTAAAGTTATCTAGCACTTTGCATGCTTTTTTTATGTATAGTTTTTTAATTAAAGTTTCAAAGGGTTGAATTATTAGTGCCGTCAGCACAAATATAACTGGAACAGCAAAAAATTCAATTATAATGCCAAAAAATATCCACCAAAAGTTTTCAACAAAAATGAAATATGGCAATGTGATTGCCAGCAAGATTAAAAAATATAATATTGCCAACCTTACAATTCTTTTAGTCCAGATTAAATTGGTTTTCCCGCCAAATTCATATGGCAATTTGAACATATGCACAAAGTAATATTTAATATCATAACCACATAATTGCAAGTTTTTCGCCATTGGATAGGTTATAATGTAAAAAAATATTACAAATAAAATTGACAAAAAGGCGTTCATAAACCCTCCTTTAAAAAGTTTTGCAATAAATGACACACTTTTATTTGTCTTTCAATAAAACAAAAATGCCCTGCATGTTTTAAAATGCAAAGTTTCGATGTTTTAATAAGTTTATTTAATCTTTTCGCCATGTAAACAGGCGTTTGATCATCATTTTCACCAAAAATGATCAATGTTTTGGCTTCTATGTATGGGCAATATTCTTCCAAATGGACGTTTACAACATTGACAAATGTTTTCTGCATTGCGGGACTTAATTGTTTGTAATCATTTGAGCCAGCATTTTTAGTCGCACAGCCCAAAAATTTTAAGCATTTATAACAAAAAACATTTGCAAAATAACTTAATTTTCGTTTAGGTTTCATTCCAGCACTGGCAATTAAAACCAGTTTATCAACCAAATCTTTTCTAAGAGATGATACTAAAATAGCCACCCTTCCACCAAAAGAATGACCTATTAAATTACATTTTGTTATTTTTTGCTGTTCACAAAAAGCAATCAATAACTCTACATAAGTAAAAATTGTAAACCCCTCAACTTCTTCACTTTTACCAAAAGGCGGAAAATCTATGGTTATGTTTCGATATCCTTTTAAATTAGCGATAATTGGTTTAAAACACTCTCCGCTTTGTCCCCAGCCATGCAAAAAAATATTGACAGGTTTATTTTTCCCTCCCCTTGATTGATAGTAAATTTGCGAACCACCAAACTTGAAAAACACACCTTTATTTATGAGTGATATATTTTTTTTGTTACATAGTAAAAACATTTTGTTTTTTTTAAAAACTTTGATAAAATTAAGTTAGCAAGAATTTGCGAGACTTAAAAGGAAGGTATGGGAACTTGAAAATCACAGATGTAAGAGTAAGACTTGTAAGCAAAGAAGATGCAAAATTAAAAGCAGTTGCATCAATCACTATTGACGATTGCCTTGTTGTGCATGATATCAAAGTGATAAATGGAAGAGAGGGAATGTTTATTTCAATGCCAAGCAGAAAAACTCCTGACGGAGAATATAAAGACATTGTTCACCCAATCAACACAGAAACAAGAGAAGAACTTAAAAAAGCTGTTCTTGATGCTTACGAACAAGAAACCAATAAAGAAGAATAAAATAATAAGACTTGAAAAAAAACACATCAAAATTGATGTGTTTTTTTATTTTATGCATTAGTTTGAGTTTGTTCAAATAAAATAGCTACTTCTGCTGCTTTAATTGGAATGGTATACACACCAGCATCGTTATTGCTAAAATTCCAAATTCCATCGTTAAAACCATAATTACTCAATGCTGTTGCTACACCAGTAACATCTTGAAGAGATGCCACATTAACATCTAACGCCCATGTAGCGAAACTTGTTTGAACCATAGCTTCCACACCATTTATGGTCATTTTGTTGTCTGTAAAAATAGTTGTTCCAGGCAAGCCAACAGTATTAAAAGTTCCAACTATAAACGTGTTTGTAATTTTTCCAAACTGATCTGGTCTTGCCCTAAACTGTGAGGCGGTTTCAGCATAAGTAGTGCGATTTACCAAAGATCCCAATAAACTGTCATCTTTAACCTTTATTTTAAATGTAGGATTGATATAGCAATAATCAATCAATGAATTATTTCTTAAATAAACTGTCATACCTGCTTCAATTTCACTGCCCGTCATTTCAGCCGCAGTCATGCAGTTTTTGATCGTTCCAGAAAGAGAACAAGTAAATCCACCAACATATTTCCCATACAAACCTGCACTGTTTGCAACATAACTTTGTTCAATATCACCATTTGCCACGCCTACAAATCCGCCAACAGAATATGCATAAATAGCCATTGAACCAACTACACTGTATTGAATTTTAGAATCAGTTTCAATAAACCCAGCAATACCACCCGCTATTACATTAGAATTATTTACATCAAATATTAAATTATTTATTTCATGGAAAATACAAGAAGTAATTTTACCGGCAGACTGATGTCCAACTATGCCCCCTGCATATACCTTTCCATCAAAATCTTGGACACTTGCAGTAAATTGTCTTACATTTATTTGATTTACTATATCTTGATTTTGACCTACTGCACCGCCTAAATAAACAGTTTTTGAACTATCTTCTTCTGCAAAACGGATATCCATTTTATCTGCTCTAACATTGGTGACTGTACCTGTGTTTTTGCCGACAATGCCACCCAAATATAAAACTGATTCGCTGTTATTCTGTAAAGTTATGTATCCACCAGCACCTTTTGTTGTGTAAGTATATTCACCATTATCATCTAAAATTGCGTTGCCATTTTCGTCTGTATCAATAATGGCTGAAAGCAAACAATTTGAAACTGTTCCACTATTATAACCAGCAATGCCACCGGCATATTTTTTTGTGTATATCTCAAAATTTGAAATTTGGCAATTATCAATAGTTGCACCTTTGTTAAATCCTGCAATAATCCCAGCGACAACACCTTCAACTTCAACATTTTCAACAACAAAATTTCTAATTATAGTATTATTACCATTTACATAACCAAAAATTCCAGCATATTCACTGTTAATTTTAATATTCTTAATTGTTATTGTCGCATCATCTTCAAAAACAAACTGCCCTTGGAAAGGATTGTCAACTGTTCCTATAGGTTGCCAATTATCGTTATTACCATCATAAACCACGCTTTGTGTGACTTTATAAATTATATTCTTACTTGGATTTGCTCGCATTTGTTCAGACGCCACTACTAATTGTGCATCTGTTGAAATTTCAAAAGTTGAACCATTTGAGGCAAATGCTTGGTATTGGGCATTTTTACCATCAATTCTTTCATAGCCTATTCTTATAGCAATACCATCTTCAATTTCCCACACATTATTGAAGTCCCAGTTGTTACCAGTGATAGACGTAAAAGTAGTTTTCTGGAATGCTTGTTCCTGAGAAATTTGTTTAGCATAATTTCGCGAACTAACATTGTTATCTGAAAGAATTTGATCATCGTCAAATAAATAGTAAGGGTCTAATTTATAAGGAGCAATATAAAACAGCATGTTATAATTTCCCTCTGATTCATACACCTTACTTATTCCGTAATATGAACCAAAAATACCACCAATTCCTGAATTTGTTGTTTCAACAAAATTGATATAGGCAATACTGTTTGATACATAACTATCATAATACATCGTTTGATTTTCGCTGTAATCTACTCCACAAACCGATATACCAGCAATGCCGCCAAAATAAGAATAATCGGACTGGCTTGGGTTATAATCTTCCTTTCCTTCGTTAGCGACCCTTATATCCAAATTACCAGTAGTAATCAAGCAGTTAAAAATAACACCGCCATAGTTATAACCGACTGCACCACCTGCAACCCATCTTGATGTTATATCAACATTAGATGTGCACATGTTCACTTGTGCAAAATTATTGCTTCCAGATTTTCTTTCATTCAACCCACATATTCCACCAGTAAAACCATTAGAATAATAGTTAAGAAGTGTGGAATTTTTAACTTCACACATGCCTATTAACCCATAATTTGCACCTGCAATAGTACCGGCATATACATAATTACCTGAAATATAAACATTGTCAAACACGACATTTTCTACTTTACCAAACTCACCAATTTGAGCAAAAAATCCTACAGTTTGATATCCCAAATTTTCAATTCTAACGTTAGAAATGCTGTGCCTTAAATTTCCACCAGAAAACGAGCCGTTAAATTCACTAACAGACCATACACCATTGTTTTGGCTTAGGCCAATAGGTGTAAAGGCTTCTGTTAAAGTTATATCATTTACAAGTTCATAACATGCTGAAAGGCTCCAATTGCCATTACCAATATTTTTTAAGTCTGCTTCGTTTCGAACATAATATGGAGAATTTGTTGAACCATTACCAACGTAGCAGTTTACTGTAAAAGTTTGACCTGCGAATTTATCATTTGTTGTAGCGAATTTAAGTTCTATAATACCTGCATTTATCCCCGTTATAGTCCAATTTTTTAAATCTAAATTTACATATGCATCATAACCCGTTGACAAAACTTTAAATTCAGAAGTTGATGCTGGATCTTCCCAAACGATAGGTAAATCTAAAGTTTCGCCTTCATTTATGTAAAAAATTTGGTTATCGTCAACCAAACTGTAAATTTCTTCGTCGTCTCTAACTACATAATAAACAGAAAATCCAACTGAAATAAGCACAACAGCAACAACTAAATACATCAGTAGCCTTTTCATTTTTCCTCCAAAATTAGAACTAACATAATTATATCACAGGCAGTGAAAAAGTCAAGACCCAATATTATTCATAAAAACAAGACTTATTTAAAAAAAGACGTTAAATTATAATTTTTAACGCCTTTTGTTTATTATTTTACATCAATTTACTTGAATCATCAGTATGTATAACTTTTAAAACATTTTCTTCTTTGCCATTTTCAGCATTAAGATAGAAGTAATACGTTGCACCGCCTTTTTCGCATTCATATTCAAAACAAATCACTTCTCGATTGTAATCTAATGGGGCGAGCACAAGTCTTTCATGTTTTACTGCAACATCTTTTGGCAATAATGATCTAAATTCACTGGCGCTATGACCCGTTTTTTGCAACGCACGAGGAATATGATTGATAAAATAGTTTGTTGCATCGTAACCAATCACTGTTCCGCTCGCCATATCAACTTTTACTTTAACCAAATCAGGATAAAGCACAATGTCGTTTTCGGTTGGTGCAATATTTAAGTAAATGTGATTGTTTACAGTTTGAGTCCATACAATTTCTGGATTTTCTACGCCATTTTGTCTTGCAAAATCCAATGCGATGTTTTTTGCGTCGTTTTCAGTTATGTTTTTCTCGCTTGTAACACTTCCTTGTCCACTAACCGTTATTATATGACCACCAATTTTAGATACTTGCACAAACAAAACTTGGCTATCTGAGTTTGTTACATGATAAGTGTAAGTTTCAAACCTGCTGTTGATTTCGCCCGCATATGATATTTCAGCACAATTTTTAAAACAATTTTCAACTTCCTTGGCACATTCTTGTTGAGTTAAAGTATCACCTTTAAGACCTTTAACGGTTTTATCCAATGTTGAATCTGAGAATGGGCCGTCGTAAATCATAACAGGATAATCAACTCCCTCGCCTTTAATTTTAGAAAGTTGGATTGTGAAATTATTAAAATCACCGTCTATTTTAAAACTTTGGTCTAAAATTGAATAGTTTTGTTGAACTTTTTTAACAAATTTGTTTATTTGCGCTTTCATATCGTTCACGCTTTGTTGTAACTCAGATAAGGTTTCTAAATTTTGTTTACTTAAACTTTTCCCTTGTGAAATTTGATCTGCTAATGTCTGCGTATATCCACCCATTTGATTGATAAACTTAACACTGTCCGCCAAACTATTTTGTGAGATTGGCAAAGATGCAATTGAGTTTTCAGCAAGTTCACTGTTTTGCGCAATTTCAGAAAGCAACTTTTTTTGATATGTAGAAGAATTTGAAGCCAAAATTTTACTTAATTTTGTTTCGGTGTTGTTCACGCTTTCAACAAGGTCGTATAAATTTTTTTGATAAACATTTTCAAGTTGAGTTGCATACTGAGTCGAAGTTGCCATCATGCAACCATAGGCAACACCAAAGCCTATTGTTGAAAGGCCTAGCACCCCCACAGCGATTGACAAACCTACTACAACAGACTTAGAAAAACGCTTTTCTTTTTTATTTTCAACATTTAAAACATCTTTTTCTTTCATTTCTGCCTCCTATATTGCAAACACATGCTTGCCAATTGTTACAACTGTTGTTCTTGTAAATATCCATTTACTTGTTGCTGTGGAAGCATTGTAATAATACAAACAGCCATATGTAGGGTCCCAACCGTTCATCGCATCTCTTGCTGCGCTGTAAGCAGTTTCGTTTGGCTCTAAGTTGATCTGACCATCATGAACTGCTGTAAAAGCCCAAGGCTGATAGATTACTTCGGCAATAGTATTTGGGAAATCAGGGCTTTCAACTCTGTTTAAAATCACCGCTGCAACTGCCACTTGTCCTTCATAAGGCTCACCTCTTGCCTCTGCATAAACGGTTTTTGCAAGCAAATATAAATCACTGCTACTTTGTGCAACTTGTTGAGTGTTTAAAGTAATTCCAAGCGCTTTTGCGGTGCTTGCTCCAACTATACCATCTGCCGTTAATCCATTTGCTTTTTGGAAAGCAATGACAGCACTTCTTGTTCCCTGACCATAAACTCCGTCCACACTGCCAGTATAATAGCCAAGTTCTTTTAATTTTTGTTGCACCGCTTTATTTTCAGTAACAGTGAGCGCCTGAGAATATTCTGTCGCATTTACTCCATTCAATGCCAAGCAAACTCCCAAAGGTGCCGCTAAAATAAAAATCAACGCAAGTGAAAAAAATATAACTTTTTTCAAATTTTTATCCTCCTTGTTATTGTCTTACGCTATTTATTATTTCCCAAATTTTCGAAATATAAACATAATTTGTCGAATTTTCGGTTTTCGTAAAACAAAATGCAGGATAAACCAAACACCACCAATTATCGCCTGCACCCGTACCCAAATCTATAATCACAGCATCATAGTTGCCCGCTGGCAAAGTAATATCATCGTAAGCGCGAGCTGGAAATTCTTCATTATCAAGTCTTGCACTACTTGCATAATCGAATCCTTCACTTTCCAACACCTTATCTGCCACCGCTTCTATATAAGCAAAATTTTTTGTAACAAGTTCTTCTGCCTGTTGTTTTGTTTGAGCCTCCGCCAAAATTGGTATTAACGCTTCAACGACAGCATCTTTTACCATATATTTAACCCTTTGATCCTCTGCGGAGTTGGAGTTTGCTCTGATATGAATTCTCAAATATTCGGTTTCATATTGCGCCCCTCCAAAAAATGGTGCACATATAAGCAAGACAGAAAGTAACACCCCACAAACGCCACAAACAATCCATTTCATAAAAACTCCCTCCGATGACGGAAGGAGTTTTGACACTTTTAAAAATTTTTAAACTTTAAAAATGAAATTATACATTTTGATAAAATATTATAATCTCTTTATTTTCTTGTAGTGGGAAAACTACATTTGGATTTTGGCTGGCAATCAGGCTTTCCTTTACCCTGTTCATCTTGGCAATATCCCATAAACTATCGCCTTGCTTAGCAAATACAAGTTGCATAGCGCAGTCTCTTTCTGCAAGGGGTTCTCCCTCTTTGGCGTTGTTAATAACTGCCGAAACTTCATCGCAACTGATAGTAATAATTGCTTTAACTTTGCCATCAAAGAATAATTCTCTACCCTTTTTCACAACAACATCTACATCGGTTAAAAGTGCTTTTGTTAAAATTACCGCATCTTCATTTGCCTTTGTTTTATCAGATATAGCAAACGGCACTTCAATTTCAACTGCATTAAAGGAATTTTGTTCATCGTTCAAATAAACAACTGTGGTTTTAGCAAGTCCTTCAATAGTGATTTCTCCATCATCCACAGAAGTATTTGTAACTTGTGCAGAGCTTCCAAAGGTGAATAAAATTTTATCCACTCTTGGCTGAGAATCATCTATGGTAAGTGAACCATCAACTTTGCCTTCAACAAACTCCATGTTATAAGTTTTAGACATTGTAAAACTTTCTGATGAAACTTCCATTTCGTTTTTTGTGCTGTAAAGGTCGCTAATCATGTTAACCGAAGTTTCTTCAAAAGCCAACGCTAGAATATCAAAAGGAACTTGCGCAACAATCTTGCTTGCATTTGCTTCTTCTTCAACATCAATTCTAACACCCGAAGTGTTAACAGTCGCTACTGCCTCAACTACGCTATCTCTTGTTACTCCCTCAATTTCTATTTCCTCTTTAAAGGAGTCGGTGATTTGAATGTTATTGAATTTATCGTTTTCATCAACAAACAACACTTTTGTAATCACATCACCGCCAACTGACACAAAGTTACTGCCTGCTTCTGTTGACCTGACAATTACACACGATTCGCTACCAAGAACCTTTTTAACCTTATCGCGTGTTGAATATGACATTGTTTCACTTGCCGAAGCATTTCCACTTCCAACAAATTTAACGATACTTACTTCGTCCTCTTTAACACAAACATCTTCATCATTAAAAGCGATAGAGTTGATATCAATATTTTCAACTAAAATACCAGATTGTTCAATTACGAGGCTTAAAGTTACATCATTTCCTGAAATAACATCTATTGAATGATCAATTACATTCAAATTGATAATCGCCTTTTCGCCTGACTGAATTTGCTCGTCTTCAAATTTAGAAGAGAATGGGCATGAAGAAAATGCACTGCCGATTTCGCCTGTTTCTAATTGATAAATCATGCAAACATCCACATGTCCACTAAAAGATACCACTCCGTTTGTGATTTCTTGATTATCGACATATGCTTCATGTGATACGGCAAAAACTTTTGCTATTTCTCCGTCTGCGGAAATTGTGCAGGCTACGCTAAATTCGCTTTTAGGCAAAGCAATTTTTTTAACCACCTTAAAATTGTTATTTTCGAAAGACATTTTCTCCTCCCACAAAATTGATTACGCTATATTCTATTAACTGAATTTTGCAAGTATGCCAAAAATGTTTAAATAATTTTTTTATGTCAAAAATGATAACAAACAATAATATAAAGGAGAAAGCAATGGTTAAAATCGCAAATGGTGAACTTTCCCTTGTAAAAGAAAAAATACAAGCCTTGAAAGGTCAAGAAGTAGAAATGAGCATAAATAGAGGAAGAAAAAAAATTGACACTGTTTGTGCAACAGTTAAAGATGTATATCCGTCTGTTTTCACAGTTAAAATTGAAAATTCTCGCCAACCACTCCAAACTTTTTCCTATTTTGATGTTTTATGTGGAAATGTGATTATACAATAGTAATTTTGTCATAATTTGTTTTGAATAATTCTTATTATTGCTTATAATAAAGGCGTGGGTGAAGAATTAGTTAAGAAAAATAAAAGAAAGGTTTATTTTTTTCTTGCTTATAAGTCTATAACAATCGATTGGCTTCTTGTTTATGCAATCGATAGTTTGTATTTTGCCGAAGTTAAAGGTATGTCATTTTCAATGATTTCACTTTTAACAACGGTTTTTTGTTTAAGTTTTATAACTGTACAAATTCCAGGTATAAGACTTATAAGAAACATGGGGACAGTCAATGCTTCTAGGCTAGGAACATTTTTACTTTTTCTTTCATCAATATTTTTATTTTTTGAGCCTTGGGCAATATTCGTAGCTGAAATATTATCTGGCATTGGGCTTTCTATAAAAAATCTTGCTGAACCAAAAATTTTAAAAGACAACTTAAAAATGTATGGTTTAAGTGAAAACTTTTCAAAATACAACTCAATTTCAAGATTTGGTTTTTCATTTTTAACAGCAGTAGGAACATTCGCTGCTGGTTATTTATATGAATTTTGGGCTTACTCTCCTTTCATCCTTGCTTCTTCTATTCTTTTTATATCAGTTATTATGTCTTTCTTTATAAAAAATGAAAAAGAAATATATAAGCGTGAAAACAATCTGCCTAAACATAATGTTGCTTTAGAAAAATTTGAATACATAAAATTATTTAAATATAGAACCACATGGCTATTATTGTTTTTTTCAATGATTTTCTTTGCCCTTGTTTGTTGTCCAATGGATATAAATAAGATGGTTTTCCAACAACTTGATTTTTCAGCAACGACTATTACTACAATAGCAGGAATTGCATACCTTATCCGTTCTTTCGCTACATTGGGTTTTGGATATATTTACACAAAGTTAAAGTTTAATAGCATACATATAATAACTGCTTTTTCAGTGGCTGGCCTGCTTATGATGGGACTTGGCGGACTTTTCTTAAATGGCTTAAGCGCTTTAATGGTATTAGGTATTGCCACAACTCTACTATATTTAACCAAGGATCCATTCCAAATAGTTCGAGAAGATTTCGTAATGAACAGCAAAGGGTTAACAAAACGCCAAACATTGCTTTCAATTACAAATATAGGAACATATTTAGGTAGAACAATAATGTCTATTATAATCAGCCAAATATTACTTACACAAACCGCAGCCATGGCAGATTTAATTATACTCGCTTCACTCGTCCCTCTTGCAATATTGATTTCGCTTTTGTTGGCTAGAAAAAGAAAGATAAACAAATACTAATATATTAACCAATTCAACATTGGCGCGCAAAAAAAACCGACTTCTAGTCGGTTTTTTCAGCCCTCATTTGAGGGCTGATTGCGTTTGTCAAACGCCTTGCGCGCCATTTATTTTCTCAATTTTTTTATTGCCTTATCTTTATCGGCACTATTAAATACATAACTTCCACTAACTAAAATATCAGCACCAAGTTCAAACAAAAGATGTGCATTTTCATCATTCACCCCTCCGTCCACTTCAATTTTGAAAGCGAGTTTGTTATCTTCACGGAACTTGGCGATTTTCTTTAATCTTTCAAAAGTCTGCTCTTTCATCGTTTGCCCGCTTGCCCCTGGCTCAACCCCCATTAAAAGAACAATATCAACATAAAATAGATAACTTCTAATCTCTTTTAATGAAGTGTTTGGTTTAAATGATAATCCTGCAAGTGCTTTTCTTTGTCGGATATGAGAAAAGGCTTGCAAAAGTTGTTTTTTATCTTTAAATGCTTCGAAATGCAAAGTTATTATGTTTGCCCCAGCATCGATATAATCGTCAATCAACTTGGTTTTTGGTTCGCTTACCATCATATGAACATCTAAAGGCAATGCTGTTTGAGAGTTTAAAAGTTTAATAAACTCTGCATCTAAACTTTTTTTGTTTACAAACTTACCATCCATAATGTCGCAGTGCAAAAACTCAACCAACTCCTGCAAATCTTTGGCATATTCAATAATGTCGTATGGATTTTTAATTGGGTCTGTCGCAACAGCAATATCAACCTTTTTTTTCATATCGTTTTTTCTCCTTTATGCCTTGATAAATTTTTAAATAATTTTCATACCTTAAACTTGATATCTGTTTTTTTGCAACTTGCTTTTTTATCCCACAATTTTGTTCATTTGTATGTGTGCAAGAAAGATATTCACAATTTTTTAAATAAGGTTGAAAATCTGGATAGTAATCTGCAAGATGTCTTTCATCAATTTGCAAAAGCCCCTCATCAAGTTTAGAAAATCCAGCTGTATCGGCAATGAATCCTTTCCCGAATTTATATAAACTTACAATTCTTGTTGTTTGTTTACCTCGTGCAGTTTTTTTCGCAAGCGTTCCTATTTGTTCTTTTTGCTCACCAAACAAAGCGTTTAAAAGCGAACTTTTACCAACGGCGCTCTGTCCTGCAAATGCACAAATTCCATCAATCTCCGACTTTAACTGTTCAATTTGATTATTTTGTGCGCTTACAAAAATCACTTTTGCAAACTTCGAATATGTGTTTTGAATTAAATTTTTTAATTCCAAACTAAGAATATCGCATTTGTTTACACAAATTACAACTTTAATTTTATTTTTTTGACAAAATATTATCAATTTGTCAATTAGTAAAAAATCTGGTTTTGGCAAAGGTGCAACAACGATAAACATTTTGTCTATGTTGGCAAGTGGTGGCCTTATCAATAAATTCTTTCTTGGAAACACTTTTTCAATGATGAATTGATTTTTGTCATACTCCACCATATCTCCAACAAAAATTCCATCATTTTTAAGATTGCCTCTTGCCAAACAATTTTGCCCATCAACCACAAAATGGTTTGCTATTTTTTTGGTAACAAGCCCTTTCACGCCTCCTCCTTAATCACACTTTGCCTAAGTTGCCCACAAGCACCTGCAATATCTTCGCCCATGCTACGGCGCTTTGTTGCCGTAACACCAAGGCTGTTAAGTTTTTCAACAAACGCATACGCCTTTCTTATCTCTGTCCCTTTAAGTCCTCTTTCTTTAACATCATTTAAAGGAATGATATTTATGTGGCAATTAAGCCCTTTAACCAAACCAGCCAATTTTTCTGCGTCTTGATTACTGTCATTTTGCCCAGCAATCAACGCATATTCAAAACTTATTCTTCTGCCAGTTTTTTTAAAGTAATATTTGCATGCATCAATAATTTGTTTTATGCTGTAAGCGTTTGCTATCGGCATGGTTTGTTTTCGTTTATCATCTGATGTGGCATGAAGCGAAATTGTTAAAGTAACACTAAAGCCATCGTCAGCCAATTGATAAATTTTTGGCACAATGCCACAAGTTGAAAGTGTTATATTTCTTTCGCTGAAATTAAAACCATCTTCATCGCACACCAGTTTTAAAAATTTGGTGACATTTTCATAATTGTCAAGAGGCTCCCCCATACCCATTAAAACAATGTTTGTTATGGCTCGTTTTTTAATCATGCCACCCAAATCTTTATTTACAATCACCACTTGTTGCAATATTTCACCTGCCGTAAGGTTTCTAACAAGTCCATTTAAAGACGATGCGCAAAACTTGCAACCCATTGCGCATCCAACCTGCGAAGAAACACAAAGCGTTTTTCCATAATCATGGCTCATAAGCACACTTTCCACCACCTGTCCATCTTTCATTCGCAAAGCATATTTTATTGTGCCATCTTTGGAAACAAGTTTTTTTACAATTTCAAAGTTAGGATACTCTTCTTGAATTTGCTCTTTTATATCTTTTGGTAGATTTGACTGATTGATGTTTTTGCCGTTCATAATTGCATCAAAAATCTGCTTTCCTCTAAATGAAGGAAAACCTTTTTGGAGTGCCAACTGTTGAATTTCTTTTAACGAAAAATCTAAAAGCATGCTAGTCCACCTTTTCCACATTACGCAGACCATTTAAAAAAGCCTTTCCGTCCATTACTTTGCCAGACGGACTTATCAATGACAATATTTGTAAAGCAGAATCTTTACATTTTATAATAAAATTATTTTTGTCTTTTATTATTTCTTTTGGCTGATAAAGTAAATTATCTGCCACGACAACTGCTTTAAGCACTTTAACCCTTTGACCGTTTATTTCAAAATACGCACCGGGGTTATGAGCAAGCGCCCTAACTTTGCCTAAATTTTCAAGTGCGGTTTGATTAAAATCCAACTTTCCATCTTGCTTTGTAATAAGTTTGGTAAAAGTTGGCTGACCAATTTGCGGAGTGAAAACAGCAGTATTGTTTTGAATTTTTTCAAGGGCTTTATTTAGCAAAACAACACTAACTTTGGATAGTTTGTTTTCTAACGATGTGTAATCATCTTCATCATCAATTTCTACTTGCTGTTGTTCAATTATATCACCTGCGTCCATTTCATAAACCATGCGCTGAATTGAAACTCCTGTGCTTTTCAAATTTTGAAGCAAAGCAGTTTGAATTGGAGTTGCTCCCCTTAATTGTGGCAACAAAGATGGATGCACATTTACTCCCATTTTTAAAGATAAAAATTCACGCGAAAGAATTTGACCGAATGAAGCGGTAACAAACAAATCAAAATTCAATTTTTTTATCTCTTCCAAGTTTGCGTTTACTTTTTCAAATTGCAAAACTGGAATTCCTTTTTCAAGAGCGAAAGGCTTAACTTCTGGCATTTGCAATTTTTGTCCACGGCTTGCAGGGCGGTCTGGTTGACAAACGACAGCCACGACTTCATGCCCTGCCTGTAAAATGCCTTCCAGCACAACTTTTGCAAAATTTGGTGAACCTAAAAATAAAATTTTCATTTTTTCTCAAACTTTTTGATATATTCTTTGCCGTTTTTACTTTTATCAATAAACAATATTCCGTCAAGATGGTCAATTTCATGGCAAACACATCTTGCAAAATACTTCTCGCCTGTTATTTCGTATTTGTATCCCAACCTATCCTGAGCACGAACCGTAACTTTCAAAGGTCTTTTAACCGTGTCATTAAAATTACCAACGCTTAAACAACCTTCTTCATCAACTTGTTCACCTTCTGAATGTATAATTTCTGGATTTATAAGTTCAAAAAAATTTCCGCTTACATCCATAACAATTACTCTTATTGGAACCCCAACCTGTGGAGCCGCCAAACCCATACCGTCATTTGAATACATTGTTTCACGCATATCATCTAAAAGTTCGCCAAGTTCGTCATCAAACTCAGTAACCTTTTTGGAAACTTTTCTTAATCTTTCATCTGGGAATTTTAAAACTTTTCGCTTTGCCATTTGTCCTCCTATGCCATATTCTCTGGATTAACTTCAAAAAACACACTCGATTTTAAAGCATCACAGGTGCAATCATAAATTTCATTTTCAATAATTTTGCTATTTTTTAATTTCATACGGATAATAACTTGATACCTATACAAATTTTTAATACGCTTTATTGGCGATTTCATAGCGTCCATATATATGATATCATCGAAGTATTTCTCTCGCACTTTCAACAGTTTATTATAACACGATTTTAACTCATCTTTAACCACATTTTCATCTTTGTGGCAAAAAAGTATACGAATAATCTTTGAAAAAGGCGGAAACGCCGCAGTTTTTCGAATATTTGACTCTTTTTTGAAAAAAGATTTATAATCATAATTCGCTGCAAACTTGTAAACATAATGTCGTGGCGAGTATGTTTGCAAATCAACTTTGCCTTCACTCAATCCACGCCCCGCCCTGCCACTGACTTGTGTGATTAACTGAAAGCATCGCTCAGTGCTTCTATAATCGGCGCGATACAAACTTTGGTCTGCGTCTATAATTCCAACCAGCGTAACATCTTCAAAATCGTGACCTTTTGCAATCATCTGTGTGCCAACCAAAATTGCTGGTTTGGTTGAAGAAAATTCACTTAATAATTTTTGATGAGCGTTTTTCTTAGAGGTTGTATCATTATCCATCCGTAAAATTTTAACATCTGGAAAAATACTTTTTAATTCGCTCACAATTTTTTCGGTGCCTACCGCCCCTTGTTTAATACGATCAGAACCACAATTAGGGCAAACATCTAAAACTTTATATTGCTTCCCACAATAATGGCATTTAAGTCTGTTGTCTTCTCTATGGTACACCAAACTTACATCACAATCATTGCATTTTGCAACATAGCCACATTCTCTACACATCATAAAAGAAGAAAAGCCTCTGCGGTTGATAAAAATCATGGCTTGCTTTTTATCGTTTATCACTTTAACCAAATCAGATAATAATTGGTTTGAAAAAACACCGCTATTGCCAGAACGCAATTCATTCATCATATCAATAATCTGAATTCTTGGCAATGGTTTGCCATTTGCACGCACAGGCATCTCAACCAAAGTAATTTCACCGTCCATGGCACGCTGATAGTCATCTATACTTGGAGTCGCACTGCCAAGCACAAGCGGGCAACTGTTAAATTTTGCTCTAAACTCAGCAACCACTTGACTGTTATATCTTGGATTGGCTTCTGATATGTATGACTGCTCATGTTCTTCATCTACAATTATTATACCAACATTTTCACAAGGCGCAAAAATAGCAGACCTAGCCCCTACAACCACCTGCGCTTCGCCACTAAAAATCCTTCGCCATTCATCAAATCTTTCTCCCGCCGAAAGCGAACTGTGTAAAAGCGCAATTTTCTCACCAAATCTCGCTTTAAATAATGAAACAACCTGTGGTGTCAAGGAAATTTCGGGAACAAGCATAATTGCACTTTTCCCTTCTTCAAGTGCTTTGGAAATTAGATGCATATAAACTTCTGTTTTACCACTTCCAGTAACACCATGAAGTAAAAATGTTTTGTTGCCATGAATTGTTTGCAGAGCATTTAATTGTTGTGGATTTAGTTTTACAGTTTTATCTTCTCTACCAACCCAAACAGGCGTTCTGTTTATTTTCTGTTTTTCTATTGTGATGAAGTTTTTATCTAAAAGCGCTTTAACGGCGCTATCACCAAACTCTTGTTTTAAATCTGACAATAATAATCGTTTTTCTATTTTTAGTTTTTCTATAATTTGTTGTTGTTTTTTTGCCCGTTTTAAACTTTCTAAATCAAAGTCACCTAACACTGCATATTTTTCAAACAACTCTTTTACTTTACCTTCTCTAATTTCGCTGGGCACAAGAAGTCTTAAAACTGATGTTTGTCTTAAATGAAATTCATCACACATAAAACCCATCAATTTAATTAGTTCTGGTTTAATTAAAGCAAAATCTTCCATCACTCCATAAATTTTTTTTATTTTTCCAGCGTCATAATCGCAATTTTCTTTTAGGTCAATAACAAATCCTTGCAAGGTTCTTTGTCCAAAAGGAACACAAACCCTTGCACCAATTTTTACATCAACACCTTCTGGAACAAGATACTCAAAAACCTTATTCAGCGCTTTTATATCCTGATCAATAATAACTGATGCGAACATGAAACTCCTTAAAAAAATTCTATTGCATTCACGCAATAGAATTATAACATATTTTTAAAATTTTTCAATTAAAAGTCGCTTGGCACAACCTTACCTTGATAAATTTCTTCACAAGCAATGCTAATTGCTTTTTTGTCAGAACCTGCAAGTTCTGCACGCCTTACAGTTTCAATTTCCTTTGCACGCTTAGTAATTAAGTTGCAAAGCACATAAATATTGCCTGTTTTTTCAACTAATTTATCAATTGGCGGATAAAGCATCATAATCATCACCTCTAAAATAATGTATGGCTAATTATAGCATAAAAGAATTATTTTGTAAAGCGCAGAAAGCCACTTTTTGATTTTTTTGAAATCCTAGAAAGTTCTTGAAACTTTGCAGAAGCAAATTGAGCAGCATTTCTGTTTCCGTTCACGGCAATTTCGCAAACATCATCGGTTCTAAACTTGACAGGAACATTTTCAAGCGCCATAGGATTTTTTGTAACTGCCAGTTTGCACAAATCCTTTGTAACCATTTTTTCTGGAACATCTTTAATATTATAACCATTTGCTCTTACAGCATCTTTGCACATATCTGCGTCAACCAATTCTTCTGGCACACAAACCAAACTTGCTTTCTTTTGATTTTTTACCCCTTCTCTGCAAATTTCTTCTGTTCTATTAAGAAAAGGGACATCACCTAAATAATTACCATTTTGCATAGCAACTAAACAAACTTTATCGGTTCTTAAACTTCTAGGTATTTTTGCCAATGCTTCATCAGAATGAGCCACCGCTATAACACATAAATCTTCATCAAGAATACTAGGAACAACAAACCTGATATTCGCTCCATCTTGTTCCAACATTTTTTTTGCTTTTCCGTAACTTGTAATTTCCAATTTTTTTCTCCTGTGGATAAGTTAAAATCTATTTTATGTAAATAATTATACTCTCAAATTTGGCAAGTGTCAAGCCCTAAAAAATAATAAAAATTTTAAATTTAAACAATAAAAAAATAAATAATTAAATGAATAAATTATTAAATATTTAAAAATTAAATTAAAATATTAA